>JBMOPC010000136.1:0-28952 GCA_049323915.1 Bacillota bacterium | reverse complement strand
TAATGGCACTGGCCGGATTCGCAGCCGGCCATCAGGAATCCGTCAATTCCCACCGATATGCCGTCCTTGATCAGCACCATATTGACAGAACCTATACACCTTACCGGAATTATGTGAATGTTGGGAGGATAGCATAACCCCCTGCCTCCGGCCTCAATGGCTGCAGGATAGGCGTCATTTTCGCACATAAATGCAATAACCAGGGGTTCTCCCGGCGCAGTTTCCTTTATTTTTGCGCCAATCATGGCTACCTGCTGCTTTATATCCAGTCCCTGGGACACAACGCACTGCCTCGGGCAGGACCCCATGCAGACATGGCACCCCCGGCAGTAAAGAACATCCGAAACCGGAAAACCCTGATCGTCCAGGTAATATACTCCATAGGGACACTCTTCCAGGCATCTTTTGCACTTGTCGCATCCCGAACGGTCAACAACAGCAGCAAAGGGTGAAACGGAAACAGTTGCGCCCCCGGTTTTGATCACTCTTCCCGCCGCAGCCAGGGCGCTTTTCACCGTATTGGCCATATCCATGGGCTCCTGGCAGCAACCCGCATAATACATCCCCTGATTGGCCGTTTCCAGCGGAAAACACTGCTTGTGGCCGGTATGAAAGCCGCCTGCCCCCGTCAGCCCATACACCGCTTCAGAATCAATCCTGCCGGCATTTACCGCCATACCTCCGCCGGACGGGGTTATCCCGGCCGCAAGCACAACCAGGTCCGCGTGTATTTCCACGATCCTTCTCATTAATGTGTCTTCAGCTGTAATCTTTAAGGCTCCGGAGGACTCCAGCGCAATCTCCGCCGGGTTGGTCCTTATAAAAACAACCCCGGCCCTCTGCGCGCTGATGTAAAGGTCCTCGTACTCGCCCGGCGTTCTTATATCGTTATATAGAACATAAACATGGCATTCGGGTATTTTTCCCTTAATGTATATGGCCTGCTTTATTGACGCGGTGCAGCATACCGCCGAGCACCATCTCTGGTGCCACACGTCACGGCTTCCGGCGCACTGAATGAATACAACCCTCCGGACTTCACGCCCGCTGCCGGGACAAACTATTTTGCCCCCTGTGGGGCCGTCCTCGGCCGCCAGCCGTTCCATCTGCATGTTGTTTATCACATCCGGCAGGCTGCCGAAACCAAACCTTTGTATCCTTTCCAGAGGGTACGGCTCCCACCCCGTGGCCACCACCGCCGACCCGAACTGAATTTTGGTTTCTTCGGCTTTTTGATTAAGGTCAATGGCTCCAGCCGGACATATCAGACTACAGTCCCGACATCCGTCCGGACAATGATTGCGATCTACAATGGGTGTCCCTGCCGGGTCCAGGGGGTATGGATTTCGTATCGCCTTTTTTTTACCCAGATTGAAATTATACCTGTCAACAACTTCCACCGGGCAGGCCTCAATGCATTTGCCGCATCCAGTGCAGGCCCCTTCCCGGACGTATCTCGGGGTGGTGATTAAGGAGGCTGCATACCGTCCGGCGCTTCCTTCTATGGCCTTGATTTCCGTCAGAGTTTTTATACTGACCCTACCGGTCTCCCTTATCCTGTTGTAGAGGTAAGTCACACCGCACCCGGCATCACACATCCGGGGGAAGATTTTATACAGCCGCGCAACATTGCCTCCCAGGCAGGAGTCCCTCTCAATCAGTGTCACACTGATGCCGGCTTCAGCCAGGTCAAGGGCGGCGGTAAGCCCAGCCAAACCCCCGCCGACAACCACCGCCTCCCTGTTGCCGGAAGCTGTCAAGGGCTCAAGAGGTTTGGCCAGCCTGGCCCTGGCTACCCACATCCTGATCATGTTCGCCGCTTTGCGGAAAGCCTCATCAGGCTTTTCCCGGTGCGGGTACGCACAGCCTTCCCTTATATCAATCCTCAAAAGCATTTCCCCGGGCAAACCGCACTGAGAAGCAAGGCTGTCGAACACCCCGCCGTTAACCGTGTGGGGGCAGGCCGCCAGTATTACACAGTCAAGACCGTTTTGAGAAATACTGTTTTTTATTAAGTCCCGGCCGCCATCGCCGCATAACCAGGGATGAACCACCCTCAAGCCAACCGATTTTTTCAGTTTGGCCAGTTCCTGTTCCATCCGGGCGGAATCAATTGCGTCAGACACCTGACCCCGGCAGCCGCACACAAAAATCCCTATATTTTTTGCCACTTAAAGCATCCTTAATGATGTGCTTTGGTGATAATCTAGTTTCCTTCGACATTAAAAATTTACCTCCGGGACTTGCCGGGAAGCAAATTATACTATAATTAAAAGCATATCATACTAAAATCAGGAATAAAAATTCTAAATTATTATACAATTCATAAATTGAACTTATAAGATTATAAGGCGCAGATAAAAATTGTCATATTAATTGCCGCTCAAAATATGCCATCAATCCTCATCTTCGTCGTCACCGCTTACCAGTGTCTTCATCACAAACCTTTCCACCCTGCCGTGACAGTCAATGGAGGTCCAGGTTACACTGTTCGTCCCCACAAGGGGTATAAGCTTTCCCGGAAAATACGCCAGCTGGTACTGAAGAACGGTTTGTATGGCCTGCCGGGGGCACGCCTTGGTGCAGGTCATGCAGTCCCAGCAATCTCCCGGGTCACGGATAATTGCCTTGGAGGTATCCTTTTCCAGGATCATCAGGTTCCCCGGGCATACCTGCTCGCACAGCGGCTCGCTTTCTCCCTGGCAGCCGTCGCATTTTGTGGGGTCTATTTTAGGGGGCATACCAAAATCCTCCTTGCCGTACTAATAAGCCAAGGGAATTCAGAAATTCAGAATACCGAAGCCAGAATTACTATAAAAGGCGCTTGTTATTATTCTTAGGGTCATATACTCTGCTTCCTGCGGTCACCAGGCACTATCTGCCGGTACGGGACTTTAGTGCATGACACTTCGTCCGTTTGCGGGTCCCACCTGGAGTTTATGAAGCAATCATACTCGGGATTTGTATCGGGATAGTCGGTCCTGTTGACATATCCCGGAAAACGGGTTTCTTTCCGGAAGCTGATGTGTTCAATAACCAGCTGACATACGTCAAGGCGGTTGATTACATCCCAGGCCAGCTGCAAATCATGAAGGTCCCCGGCGCAAAGGTATTGCAACTGGTCCTGCCTCATCCTTTTTATATGCTTGCGGGCTATGCTTAGGTAAGTTTCATTGATAAAATACCAGTGTGTCCTGCCGCCGCAGTACTCCTCCATTATTTTCTGCATCCGGGACTCCATATCCTTGGGGGATATGCCTGCCATAAGTGTCCCGTCCGTCCAGACTCCCTCTTTTGCCTTTTCCTCAAATCTTTTGAGGGGGGCAAAAGTAAGGTTTTCAAGGTGATCCAAAACTTCGGCGGGTATATCTTCATGCTGGTAATTCTTCTCTTTCAGCGCCATCACCATATGGCGGGCGGCAATTCTCCCGCAGGTCCAGGAACCGGAAATAAACCTGCTGGGCGCCGCTCCCAGCGCGTCCCCGGAAACGTACAGCCTGTCAACGGTGGTCTCACGGGTTGTACCCTTTGTCCAGGCCCCTGACATCCCGGCGTGGGCCCCCACAAGATGCGGGTCTCCGCCGTCGATTTCGATGGGTTCCCTGGAGGGGTCGTGGTCGTTGCAGCCCCAGTACAATACAATACAAGGACTCATATCCAGGTACTGGCCCTTCAGTCCGATAACCTTGGCGGGGTCCCCCCTGGTCGTATCCATATAAATGGGTCCCCGGTGAGCCAGGGTTTCCCTTTGAAATGCCAGCATGCGTATGGGGGTTGGGGCGGTGTGCCCTCCCCAGGAAAGATAAAACGGGTCCTTTTCCATAAAGGACTCTCCCAGCGCATTGACCATGGGAGCCCCCATGCCGATGGCCAGAGTTCCGGTGGGTGAAAACGTGTCCTTGGTTCTGACCGGGACAAGCCGCATCTCAAAAGACGTCATCTCTGCCCCGGCCCGCTTGCACATTGCATAAGCCGACCCGCAGTTAAAGGGGAAGTACCATATCCTGTGGTGTGCGTCCCTCCGGTTGTTGGGCCTCCAGAGACCGGCGGCCCCGCCTGTGCAAAGCAGCGTCACCTTACCCCGGAAGATGTAAAATTTACCGTCTCTCACCCCAAAACCGACAGCACCCAGGCAGGCGTTATCTTTCACAATCAGATCCGTGATGTAAACCCTGTTATAAATATCCGCCCTGGCCTCAAAAGCCTTGGAAGCGGTTATAGGTTTCAGCAGGGAACCATTTACCTCTATATTCCATTTACCCCGGTTTAAATACCTGCCGTCTTCCTTTTTTTTCATCGGCAGGCCGGCGGCTTCCATTAGTTTTACAGTATCATTTACCTCCCGGGCAACGGACAGTATAATATCCTCGCGCACCGGGGCGCCGCAGATATCATACCTGACATAAGACACGTAGTCCTCCGGGGTGCCCTGGTTGATATACATATTCAAGGCGTTCATGCCGGCGGAAAGACACCCGCTGTGACGAATAAACGCTTTTTCCACAATAACTATTTTCAGGTCATCACCGCCAGCCTGCCTGGCTTCCCAGGCGGCAAGACAGCCTGATGTGCCTCCCCCCAGTATCAGGACGTCAGCATCAATATAAACCCTGTCGGCCACGGCCCTTCCCTCCTGATTTACTTGCCGATTTAGACTGTGATCCTCAAATCTTCATTTCTGAATTTCCCTGCAGTTCTCTGAACTTCTCTGAATTTCCGATGCTGAAAGAGCCGCCATCTAAAATTAACCAATTTTAACGTGGCGGCCGAATCAGACAATTGAAATTGTGATGGTGAGGGCAATCACTTCATGCCATATATACAAAAAAACCGATATACCCTTACTGGCAGGCTTATTCCATTTACTGTCAGCAGGCTTTAGTCGGTATTTAATACCCGAGTTGTATTCAGTATTATACTTCTAGTCAGAATAAAATTTCCCTTCCGGCGGGTATTAAAAATATAAAAAATATTTTCCTCATAAAGTCGGATATTTTTATGCAGCCTTCCAATAACCACCAGAGAATCGCAAATTGAAATAAACTGGCAAGCACGGGATCATTCAAGAATCCTGCAGGGCTTGCCAGTTTATATTTAGAGGCTTATTGCCCTGGATTTATCAATGATGCTATCCAGAAGTTCACTCCTGCCGCTTTCCAGGTATTCCTTCATGACTTTCGGCCTTCTTATCCTGGCGCCTTCCGAAATAACCGAAAGGGCCAGGTGAGTGACATAGGGCACAAAGGTGTACTCCTTGTCCACCAGGTCCATTGGAAACATCTGGCTTTCAAGCTGCGCTACATAGGATATCGCCACCTCAAGATACTCCGTGCCGACTTTCTTGTTGCCGGCTACTTTGACATTACCGCACTCGGGCAATTTATACTCAACAACTTCCCTGGGGAGGTCAATGCCGTGCTGCTCCTTGAATCTATTGGCCACCTCCTCCATTTGGCTTCTCATTTCCTGGTAATTGTTTCCTTTTTTAGCCAGCCCATAGCCACGGCAGCTCAGAGGCCTTACGGGATAAACAAGGCACTGGCTGTCATCACCGAGAAAGGCGCACTTGAGGTTTATATCCACCAATTCCAGAAAATAAAATCTTACCGCCTTTTCAACAAACCCCGGCACCCGGCCCGGAAGATTCTTTTTCATGTAACGGAACATGTTAAGGTATTCCACAATATATGCCGGAGGAGGAACAGTACAGCACATACCGCACCTCTCACACTCGGTCCGGGGGAGGCTTTCATATATTGAGTCAAGCTTTTCAAGCAGTCCGTTTTTTTCCGCATAGCTCAGCTGTATATGGAGTTTGTCCAAAGGTAACACATTTTCACTCCTAACTAACCAAATAATTATATTGTAAATATAACCCCGGCTCCAAGAACAATAGGGGCAGGCATATATATCATCAAAGGCTTAGGATATCCCTTATCTGGTACGGTGACATCACAGCCCCGCACAGTTCCCCTTTCTCGTTCAACTCCGACGCCGACACCACCAATTCAAGGGGGTATCCATCTTCACACAGCCGCAGAAGCACTTTCAGATGTTCGGCACTGACACCCCTGACCATGAAATCATTGCTGTGCCGGGACAATACCCCGGCCGCCCAGTCGGCCATGTGCCTTTGCGGAAATAACATTATCAAGGTGCGGTTTTCTTTTTTGCCTATGCTGTGGTAATTGCCTGTGTTTTTTCCATCTTTTATTTCCATGAGCACCCAGAAGGGCTCCCCCTGAACGCTGTCACCGGGCAAAACGGTTTCAGCATTGACGGAGTATTTCTCTATTATGCTTTTCCAGCTGTCCATAAACACCTCTTAAACAACCGGGAATATACTTTCCTGTGCATTATAACAGAGGCGCTTACAGTGCGCAATCGTACAAATAATTCTTTTATACCCGATGGTTGCCGTTATACAGAGCTTGGGTTAAGATATAGATAACACAGCCCTTACCTCGGGAAATAAACATTTTTTAAAGCAAATGAGGAAAGCTTATGCTTTTTTTAAGCCTTTTATTTATACTGGCCGGGATGTGCCTGGTGACAGCCGCAGGCGTGGCCGTCACTTATGTGCTGATCAACACGGAAGAAAGAATAAAATTCCAAAAACCTCAAAGCTGGCCTCCTGCCGTCAAAAAATGGGCCAGATACGGTGGAACCGGCCTGGGGGCCACCCTGCTGGGAATGATTTTGGCCATCATTGCAACTTAAAAACACCCTCACGGGTGTTTTTGCATTTACTTACAATTATTTATGCCCTTGGCAGTGATGGTGCCCGTGATTACCGCAGCCGTGGCCGTGATCCCCGTGTCCATGATGGTGTCCGCAGCAGACAGCGCCTTTTGAAAACAGATCCCCCCGGGCATACTGTTCCGCAACCTCCAATATGTCTCCGGCGGCCCCGGTGATCACCTTGATGCCTTTTTTCTCTATAGCCTCAAGGGCAAAGGGGCCTATCCCCCCAACCAAAACCGCCTCCACTCCCTGGCCGCTCAGCAATTCAGCCAGCCCCTCATGGTTATGCCGCAGGTCCCGGGCGGATATTATCTTCTGACTGACCGCCTTCGAACCTTCAATTTCCACCAGTGCAAATTCAAGGCTTCGGCCGAAGTGCATGTTCACCCGGCCATTGTCGTTGGGCACAGCTATTTTCATATTAACCTCCATCTCGCGCCGCCAGTGCGGGCGACACAAATAGTAATGAAAACGGGGGTACGCACCCACCCTGGATTGCGGTACAATCAGTCTGAGAAGAAGACACACTACAAAGCACGGTGGGGTGAGTAGCAGACTGCTCTTCTTAGACTTAAAACAGTATATTAACCAGTGTAAGGACTGCCTTTCAAGCACAAATAAGTGGCTCTCCGAAACCGTACGCTAATCATTGTTTTAGCTCTTCGTTGAATGTGTGGCGGTTCAGTCACTGTCTTCTCCTCATCATTTTACTTGCGAGGAGGCAGTGGCTTGAAAGTCGTTTATCCCATCTGCTGCGGCGTCGATGTCCATAAGAAATTTCTCGTCGCCACAATTATTACTTCTGAGGGGATTACACCCCGCTACCAGAAGAAACGATTTTCCACCTTTAACAATTCCATCCTGCAATTTAAGCAATGGTTGCTTGACAACAATTGCTTTGATGTCTGCATGGAATCTACCGGGAAATACTGAGGCAACAAGGATGATAAGAAAGCTTGTTTCCTGCAAATCCAGCGAAAAGAATCGATTCCAAAATGTTTTTACCGTTGACCCCCGGCACTGTATCAGCCTGCTCATATGATTCGCAACCATTTGGAGTTTGTCGAAAACTCTATCAAGGAACTGGACGAAATGCTGAATGTGCTTGCCGCTCCTTACGAGAGCGCCATTCTGCTTCTTTGCACCATTCCCGGAGTTGACCGGACTTCTGCCATCACGATCATCTCCGAGATTTTTGAAACGGGCTGCTAAACTATTGATCGCACAGGGTATTATTCAAGACTCGGACATTTCAGCAATATCATTACAACCCGCCTAAAAATTTCATTTTCACGCCAAGGGATTAGTGCGCCCTTTTTTAGGCTTGCCTCTTCAGCCAGGTAATCGAAATGTTTTCACGCTATCCCTCCTCGTATAATTATTTAATGTTATGCTATGTTTTGTACATTGTTTCATTATAGATACTAATACCCTTTGACTGTTATGTCAATATATTTTTACCAAAATGTCGGGCCAGGAGGCTCTTTGGGCTGTTTCCACACCTTTCCACAGCTTTTGCGCACCTTTGAAGTTGACGCTATACTTTGCCTGTGTTAAAATTTTATGTGCACCATTGCGGAGCAGCAAAAGAATACCGGCCGGAGTGGCGGAACAGGCAGACGCAAGGGACTTAAAATCCCTCGGGTGGTTTCACCCGTACCGGTTCAAGTCCGGTCTCCGGCACCACTTGATATGCCAGTTGTTCCGGAAAAATATACCGTTAAACAATGGCATAAAAGAAATCGTTCTAGACAAGCGGGTCAAAGGGATTATTAATATCCCCTTGACCCGCTTGTCTTTATCTGTATCTGCCCGGTGGTAGTGCCGATTATCTTTATTTTTTCTATATTTTACCGCCATTACCCGGATCCGCCTGTAGTCCGCTATCCAGTTCCCGTCTTTGTACAAAGCGGGCTTCAGCCGGTCCTCAATCTTTTTATACAACAGATCCTTTTCAGACTGGGAGAAACCCGCAATAAAGCTGCCGGCAAACATGTCAAGCCAGTGCTTCATCCCATTTTCCCCACCTTCAAGGAGCGTCGGCCTGTCGAAGTGGACAGCGTACACCACCCAAAACCCCTGTTTTTCCAGCAGAGTACCGTACTCCCCAATGCTGGGGCAATACCACGGGTTTCTTGCTCCGGCTGGGATGCAGTATTCGGCCAGGACGCCGTAAATCCCCCCGGTTATGGCTTCCACGTTCCCCTGCCACCAAATTCAGCGGCAAACCGCCCGCCCGGTCTCAGCGCCAGCCACACTGACTCCGCGACCTTTGATGCGTTTTTCATCCAGTGCAGGGCCGCGTTGGAAAATACAGCGTCAAAAGGTTCCGTCGTGCGAAAAGTTTCCGCGTTATCCACCATAAAGGGCATGGAGGCAGGAGGTCCTCCCCGCTTTAATAACCAGCCCCGGCAGGATCCTGCCGACGACAGCCTCCAGCCCCCTGGACACCTCTATCAGCATATCCAGGTCAATCCCGGTAACTATCCCCATCTCATGCAGCATGTGCACCAGGTCCTCGGTGCAGATATTTCCCGTGGCCCCGGGGGCAAAGGGGCATCCCCCCAGCCCGCCCAGAGAGGCGTCGTAAATGTCGACCCCGGCCTGCATTCCGGCCAGCACGTTGGCCAGCCCCATTCCGCGGGTATTATGGAAATGCAGGGCCACCGGAACCTTGGGCCACCTGGCTTTAAATTCCGTCAGCAGTTCATACACCTGGCTGGGATTGGCCATTCCGGTGGTATCCGCCAGGGTAATGGAGTTCACACCCATGTCCAGGTACCGATCCACCATTCCCAGAGTACGATCCTTCGAAATAACCCCCTCAAACGGGCAACCGAATGCCGTCCCCACCGACCCGTTTACAGGCACCCTTTCATTCAACGCCAGTGACACTATCTCCTTCAGATTCTCCAGGGATTTTTCCACAGGCATGCCTACATTTTTCATATTGTGAGTCCCGGACGCCGATATCACCACGTTCAGTTCATCCACGGAGCAGCCCAGCGCCCGCTGCGCCCCCCTGATATTGGGCACCAGGCAGGTATAAATCACACCTGCCCTCCTTTTTATGCCGGCCATTACCTCTTCCGCGTCCCGCAGCTGGGGGACGGCCTTCGGGTGAACAAAAGAGGTTGCCTCAATTTTCCATACACCCGTTTCCGCCAGTGAATCAATGATCCTGGTTTTATCTTCCGTTCTGATGAAGTCTTTTTCGCTCTGAAATCCGTCCCTGCCTGCAACCTCACATATTTTCACGTACCTGGGATAGGTTAACAATTGCACACCTCCACTTTTATTTCATAAGCAAATTACTCACTATTAATGGGACATAACATTCAATATCTTTTTGTATTTTAAAATCCGAAACATTGGACCTTATTATATCTGTAACCAGCAGATGAATGCCATCCATTCTTTCCCGCAGTGAAGGAATAATCAGTTTTAGCACGTTAAGCCGGTAATAAAGGTCCTCCCTGAATGAACCGGAGCTGCCCTGGCGCAGCCCGCCAACAATACTCCAACTAGCACAACGGCCACCACGGAAATAACTATGCGCTTCATAACAGCACCTCCACTACTTTATCACCATATTTTTTTATAATTTCCAGCGGCCCCGAGTGTTATGTCTTAGTTAAAACCATGTTAAAAACTTACGAATATTTGTTCATTTCCGGTCGAAAATTGTCTCCTGGCTGACAATTTTTAAAAATCCCATTTGGTAATATGTAATATGGATATATATTACACCATAAAGGGGAGAGCAGTAATTGGGGTCAAGCCTTAAGTACCGAATACTTATTCCCGTAGCGCTGGTCCTGGTTTTAAGCTCCATTATACTTACATATAACTCATATACAAAGATCAAAGCTATGATGAGCAACCAGGAACAGGAAAGATACAATTATATACAGGTATTGATTACGGGAAATATTGACGGAATTCTCAAACAGGCCAGATTCGGCATCGAGAGTGTGGTAAACAACCCGGAGATACAGGAAGCCTTCGCAAACAGGGACAGGGACAGGCTCCTGAAAATGACGGCCCCCATTTTTGATCAGGCCAAAAAAGAAGGCGTTGCACAGTTTCAATTCCACCTTGCCCCGGCAACTTCCTTTTTACGCTTGCATATGCCCCAGAAATTCGGGGACGATCTGTCCTCCTTTCGCAAAACCGTGGTTGAATCCAACAGCAGCAGGAAGATCGTGGAAGGGCTGGAGGAAGGCCGCGGCGATTTCGGCTTCAGGGTGGTTGCCCCGGTATTCTACAAAGGAAACCATGTGGGCAGCGCAGAATACGGCATAGGGTTCGACAAGAAACTTCTGGAGTCGTGGCAGAAGGCAACCGGGGGACAGCTGTTCGTATACAGGGCAGGAAAATCCGACATTTCCTGGGTGCAGGGACAGGGACAGAACAGCAACCTGCTTATTTCCACCGAAAAAGAAGATATATATCCTGTAAGCGAGGAAATTATAAAAGCCGCCGTGGACCAGAACATCATGAAGATAGCCTTGCTTAATAGCAACCGGCAGGCGGCGCTGATAATCCCCCTGAGGGATTATTCCGGGAAGGTTACCAATTACCTTAAAATGGTCCTGAGCAGGGAAGAAATCATCGCCCAGATGTCCGGGGCGCTGAGGAACAGTATTTTCATACTGGTGGTTACCCTGGCTGTTATAACCATACTCATGTACATAATCGTTCAAAGAATTCTTAGCCCCGTTTACGAACTGAGAGATGTTATGGAGAAAATAGGAAAAGGGGATTTGTCGGCAAACATTGTCTGCAACAATATTTCAAAGGATGAAATTGGCCAGCTGGTTACGTTGTTTTGCCAGATGCAAAACAACGTAAAGGACTTAATCAGGCGGATTGCCGACAGCTCGCAAACCCTGGCGGGGGCCAGCCAGAACCTCACCGCCGCCTCCCAGCAGACATCGGCCACAATACAGCAAGTTACCGCTTTTGCCGACAGCCTGGCCCTTTCCACAAAACAGCTGGCTGCAAGCTCAGGCGAAATATTCAGCCGCACCCAGCACGCCTATGACTCGGCCGGCCAGGGCAAGTCGTCGCTGGAAAACCTGCTTTCCCAGGTCCGGACCGCCAGGGACCGCATACAGTCCCTGTCCGGCGCCATGGACAGCCTTGGCCAGTCATCGGGGCAGATCAACCAGATTGTAAGCATTATTACCGATATAGCGGACCAGACAAACCTGCTGGCGCTGAACGCCTCAATAGAGGCCGCCAGGGCCGGGGAACACGGCAGGGGGTTTGCCGTGGTGGCCGATGAAGTCAGAAAGCTGGCTGAACAGTCCGGCGCAGCCGCCTCCAGGATAAGCTCCATAACCCGGGAAATACAGCTTAAAACGGGCGAAGGACTGAAAGAAACAGCCAGCGGTGTTGATGAAATGGAAAAAAGCGTGCAGCTGGGGCAAAGCACCAGGGAACAGTTCGACAGGGTCGCCGCCGCAGTTGAAAATGTTGTCACACAGGTGGAGACCATAGCCTCAGCCAGCGGCGATATCAACAAGGCCAGCCAGCAAATGGCCTTGGCCATGGAAAAACAGTCCGCAGATGTTGAGTCAATAACTGAAACAGCAGCAGGGCTTGCGCAAATAGCCGGGGATATGAACGTTCAGGTACACAAATTCAAACTGTAAATTTAAAAAGCGCCCTGATGGGCGCTTCAGAATCCAGGAGACAGAATACAGAATAAGCGACCAAAAAAATAACCAGACAATCTTAAGATAACTAAAAAGGTTATCCACAAAGCATAATTTCTTAGATAAAAGAACGAATCCGCCCCACAGGCGACTGCAATACACAAATCTAATCAAAACCTTTGCCTAGGCAAAGGTTTTTTTGCCTGCCAAAACGGCCATAATATTTATATAGCTAATTGACGGCACCGTGCTTGACGCCGGGGCGTCATAACGTATAATGAAGTAAGAAGAAAAAATGACATTACATGAATTATATAATGGAAAAGTCAGCACTCCGCCAAGCGGGGTGATTTTTAATAATGAACCATCCGCCGGCTTAATGAATGCCTTAAAAAATTTGGGCAAGGCTGATATTTATGGTATTATATTTTGGGTGGGAGGGCGTGTAAGAAGGAGGATTTTATGGAAAACACCAGACTGCAAAAAACTGTGGTGGTAAGTATTCAGGGATGGGAACTGGAAGTTTTCGAGGGCCCCCGCAAGGTAAACGTGGATCTGATCGGGGAGATGCTGGAATTTCGCGGCATATGGCTGACCGAGCCTGAGCGGGGAATTGTAACCGTCCTCTGTTATCCCGATAAACTGTTTTACCTGGAAGTTACCGAGGCTGAGATACCTGCCCAAAGGCCGGGCAGAAGGAACAAGGTGACTCCCCTGAGGCGCATTGACAACACACCGCCTGGAGACGACAATGGGGAATAAATAAAAAGTGCGGCCCACGTCACTATGGCGTGGGTTTAGGTTTTGGAGTGGTGGTTTTGGCTGAAAAAGCCCTGAGCAAGCAGACAATCGTACAGGGGGCGCTCATACTGACGGTAGCCAGTGTTTTGATACGGGTTCTGGGCGCGGTTTACAGGATACCGCTGGGGAGGATGCTGGGAGGCGAGGGCCTGGGCATTTACACCATTCCCAACCAGGTCTATAATATCTTCTTTACAATTTCCTCAGCCGGGATCCCGGTGGGGGTTTCCCGCCTGGTGTCCGAAAAAATATCCGGCGGCATGTACAGGGACGCCTACAGGACTTTTCAAATATCTCTAATAGCCATGGTTTCCGTTGGGATAATATTTACCCTGCTGCTCTTTTTCGGGGCCTCCTGGCTGGTTGATACCGGGCTGGTGGCAAACCCGGCAAGCTATTACGGACTTCTGGCCATAGCGCCGGTGATATTCTTTTCAGCGGTCACCTCCTCATACAGAGGCCTGTTCCAGGGGCTGCAGAACATGTCACCGGTGGCGGTGTCCCAGGTGGTGGAGCAGTTCATACTGGTTATCGGCACTATACTGTTCAGCTATTTGCTGATGCCCAAAGGACTGGCGCTGGCCGCCGCAGGAGCCAATTTCGGCGCCGTCCCCGGCGCCGTGGCGGCGACCCTTATAATGATTTATTACTATTACAGGCACAGGGGCGCCATTCTGGACATGGTAAGCCGGGACACCGGGGAATACAGGGAAAAATCACTGTCACTGCTTAAAAAAATACTGGTGGTGTCAATTCCCGTTTCATTCGCCAGCGTGGCCATGGCCACAACAACCTTTATCGACAACATACTTATACTTGACCGCCTGCAGATGATTGGCTACACCCAGCAGGAAGCCACCGCCATGTACGGACAGTTTGCCGGGATGGCCATGTCGTTTATCAATATAAGCATTGCCTTTGCCTTTTCCATGGGCACCAGCATAGTGCCCTCGGTGGCCGAGTCTTACGGGGCGGGCAATAGAACGAGGATAAACCAGCAGGCCTCCACCGCCATAAGGCTTTCTCTTCTTACCACTCTCCCATCGGCGGCAGGGCTGTACTTCCTGGCGCCCCAGCTCACACTTTTCATTTTCGCCGACCAGGAAGCCGGAATACCACTGGCAGCCCTGGCCCCGGCGGTGGTATTCTGGGGGGTTCACCTGGTCCTGTCCGGGGTTCTTCAGGGGGTGGGAAGGGCGGACATACCCATTTACAACCTTCTGGCCGGGATAGCCTTTAAAATAGCCATTACCTATTTTCTTACACCCACGCCCCTGGGCATCAGGGCGGCGGGACTGGGAAACGTGGCGCTGTTTGCCGTTTCCGCAGCTCTTAATTATATAGCTGTAAAGAGGATGGTGGGCCTGAGCTTCAACATCCCCTCCTCGGTGCTTAGGCCGGCCATTGCGTCGCTGCTGGTGGGGCTGGCGGCGAGGGAGGTATACCGGTGGTGCATTATGCTTACCGACAGCAACTCCCTTTCCACCCTGGCGGCGATGGCGGCGGGGGTGGCTTTATTCCCGGTTTTGGCCGCCGTCACAGGCAGCATCCGGCCGGACGACCTGAGAAGCATACCCAGGGTGGGTAATAAAGCCGCACAGCTTTTCTCAAAATATGAAAGCTTCAGGGACAGGCTTATTAGAAGATAAAAGCGCGTAATACAGGAGGAATTCAGAATTCAGGAGCCAGAATCCAGAATATTGAAGTTGTAAAACCACAGAGGGAACAGAGAACACAGAGATCTTCGGTTTGATTATTGATTACACGATTTTATGTTAAAAATGTGTAATAAAAGCCCTCAAACAATCGAGAGCAAATCATGGGCGATCTCCTCTGGAAAGGATTAAGCCAGCAGCTTTATGCTGAGTTTCAGCCGCTTCACTACCAGCTTTTGCCATAATTGCTCTTAGTTGAGGGTCGAAGATTTCAGTTTGTATAAGAGTGTATGCTAGAGCTGCCATTCTGGCATCTTTTTCATAATCTTGTAACATGTCCATATCCGTGTATTTCATAATATCAATCACTCCTTTGTCATAGACTCATAGTACTGTTGCAAGTGACGTTTAAATTTAACAAGTTTTTTGTATTCATTGTCAAAAAAATTAGCAATTTCCTGGTCCGTGCAATTTCCAGCGTAATAAGCACATTTGCGAGCTGTGACTTCTGTTTCACCTATAACCTTAACTAAATAAGCACCTTCTTTAATTCTTTGGATGGCAGTAGGGTCAAACTCTCGTAATTTTGGTTTATTCTGGTTCAATAATTTAAATAAGGAAATCATATGTAACACCTCCTTTGATATTGTGTCTGAAAAAAGATTTTTTATACTGCACACTTCAAAGAAAATATATATGTCAGCTGGAAGTTGAGAGGCCAAGAAAATACCACAGTATTCAGGATAGCCAAACGAAAAGGGGCGGACTTAAAAAGCCAGCCCCTTTTCATTCTGCCTCCTGTATTCTTAAAAAAAGTTACTGCCTCCAGGTGGATATGCCTTTTCCCCTGGCGGGCTTGAGCCTTTCCGCGCTCCACCGGATTAGAAGCGCCGACACCAGCAGGTAAAAAGCCGTGTATATTCCCCAGTACGGTATCCCGAGGTCCATCTGGGGCCCCATCCCTTCCTCTCCCAGTATCCTCAGCATTACCATGGGTGGGTTGAGGTCCTGGAGTATCTGGGAAACAAGCGGAACGGTATGCTCTCCGGGACCAGGCACCCTGGTAACCTCGTAAATAAACCCCGCCAGAAGAATTGTCCCAACCATTATGGCGAAAACCAGCCCGTAAGCCATCACCGTGCTGGACCCTGTTTTTTTGAAAAAGGCCGAGCAGGTCATTCCCACAGACCCGAAAAGCACCACGGTAACCAGGTAAAAGGCGAATACCCCCAGAAGCTGCCCCGGTGAGAAGCCGCCGTACAGTATTATTATGTTGTAAAGCGGCAGGGTGGCCAGTAGAATCAGAATCATGAACATACATGAGGAAATCATCTTTCCGGCCACTATTCCCAGGGGCTTAAGCCTGGTCACAAGCAGCACGTTAAGTGTCTGCTTCTCCCTCTCGGCGCTTATGGTCCCCGAGGTAAGCCCCGGGGTTACAAAGGCAAGCAGTATAAGCTGCATCATTGACAGTGTCAGTAAAAGCTCCCTGCTCCTGCCGGGCTGGTAAAAGCCTGGCATATGGCGCCACTGCAGGTAAATATATCCCAGACTGAGCCCCCCTATCACAAGGAGGTAAAGCGATATTATCAGCGGCGTCCTTATTGTGCGAAAGCGCTGGCGCATTTCCTTCTCCAGCACCGGATTAACCCTCACTGTCCGCTCACCTCCCCGGTAACCGCCATAAAGGCCTCCTCAAGATTCCTTCGCACCTCGTGGAATTCTATGACTGAAAATCCCCCGTCCATTATTTCTTTAAGCAGTATCCCCTGTTCAGCCCTGCCACCCCGGAAGAGCACCCTGACCTGATGTTCCCCGGCCTCGGCCAGCGCCACTTTTTCCATCCGGCTTAAAAAACGGGCAAGCTCTCCGGCATTGCCGGAAACCTCCACCACTATCAGCCGGGCGCCGCCGCCGGCCTCGGTAACCTCTTCCACGGTCCCGGCCACCACCACCCGGCCGCTTTCCATTATTGCCACCCGGTCGCAAATTTCCCCCAGCTCCGGAAGTATGTGCGAGCTGATAAGCACGGTCTTTCCCATCCTTCCCAGATGTCTTACTATCTCCTTCATCTCGGCCCTTGCCCTGGGGTCCAGTCCGGAGGCGGGCTCATCCAGTATCAGGACCGAGGGGTCGTGCACCAGGCACCTGGCAAGGGCCAGCCGCTGCTTCATCCCCCGGGAAAGGTGGTCCACATAAAACTCTTTTTTGTCCCGGAGGTTGACAAGCTCCAAGAGGCTGTCAATCAAACGGTCTCTCCCGGCCTTCGGCAAATAATAGGCGTTGGCGAAAAAATCAAGGTATTCACAGACTTTGAGGCCGTCGTACACCCCGAAGAAATCGGGCATGTACCCTATAAGGCAGCGGACCCGGTCCACCCCTGTGACCACATTTTGGCCGTCAACCTCCGCCACTCCGCCGTCGGGAAGCTGCAGGGTGGCCAGAATGGACATTGCCGTAGTCTTGCCAGCGCCGTTCGGCCCTATCAGCCCGAACACCGATCCTCTTTCAACCTCAAGTGACATACCGTCCAGGGCAACGGTCTGCCCGAACCTCTTTGTCAGCCCTTTCACATAGATCATTGTCCAATCACCCCCTCCACGGCTATGCCGCGGAACATACCTTCCATACCCGGTTTTTCGATAGAAGCCGGGCTCAGTCTTACCTCGACCTTCCCTTCCCCGGAAACGTACTTCATCACATCTTCCCCGGAAATCTTCCCTGCTCCCACCTGATCCCACTTTGAAAGGTCATGGCGGAAAATTTCCATTGTGTGCAGAGCCCTGTCCGGGATCTGGGGAAACTCTATGGCAGTAACGCGGAAGCCGGAGGTTTTAAGTGTTTTCTGCAGGTCATAGATTATCTTCACCATTCCGCTGTGCACATACACTCCCTCCGGCCCCTCTTTGTGTGCTCCGCCAAGATTGGCCACAGTGTTTATAATGAAGCCGACAGGAAGCTTAAATTCCCCCTTTGGAAACTGCGGCTCCATTTTTTGCAGCACAAGTGTGAGGCCGCTTGTCTGTCCCTGGCCCGCAGGCTTTACAACTTTTATCTTCCCGGCTGATTCATCACTCCAGCCAAGGAAATATACCTCCCCGGCTCCTGACTTGCGGGCGGTATACTCAGATACAAGCCTGACCTCCCTGGCCCTGGCCTGAGACTTGGGGGCAAATCCGTAAAGATCCCCGGGATGTGTGATTATACGGGTCCGGTTTAGAGGCTCGCTTATCTTCACTTCGGAACCGGCCGGTATATCCCCCAGTTCCAAGAGTCCCGGGCCCACCAGCAGCCTGCAGTCCCTCAGATTAAAAATGGTATTGTTTTTAATCCCGGCCACCACACTGTCGTTCCTGAAGTATACCGTTCCGCCGACACTGCCCGCGCCGGACATAATGCCGTATGAACCCACCTGTCTCATCGATCCGTACTCCACATCGCTGAAAACAACTCCGGACACATCCCCGCCATATACCGAAACCGGCCGGCCGCGGTGGGAGTATATATTCACCGGGGTCAGTATCGATTCACCCTCCCCCCGCACATCCAGGATTCCCCCCCGGGGAACCACGAAGGTACCGGTGGTCCTCACCTCGGCCAGGTTTACATCCACTATTTCAACCGCCGACAGGGTATGGCCGATATAGGACTGGAGGCGGTTGACCGGGGATATGGCGTACAGGCCCAGCCCGGTGACCACGGCCACCGCTGGAATAAGCACCCAGGCCAGGTCTCTGCGGTTAAACCGTTTCAGTAAGAGGTACAGGCCCGGGCCTACGGCCAGGGTATACGCTATCCACAGCAGCACCAGCACCAAAATATGGGGAATCTTAACCAGAGGCAGGTATGACCCCGTTTCCGCCAGTATATTGTTTTCGATGTTTTTCAATTCCATTTGCCTGCCCCTGGCCTGCCCGCCAACGATGCCGGAAAGCCCAAGGGACTCCCAGTACTTTCCTTCCGGGTCATTGACATCCTCTATGGGAGTGCGGGATAATATCACCTCACCCCTGCCAAGGGCCTGTCGGGCCACATCTCCCCGGACAGCAGGAACAATGTCGGCAAAGGGCCCTTTGGCCGCAGTGCCGGCCTCACCGGAAAGCAGCAAAACACCTCCCAGGCGGACCCATTCCTTCAGCGCCCTCAACTGCCCGGCGCTTAAAAGGCCTGCAGAGTCCCGGCCCACCACCACTATATCGGCTACTCCAAGAAAAACAGATCTTTGCGGCAGTTCTTCCACGGGAAGATATTTAACTGTTACCTGGCCGCCGTACGACCTGTCCAGCCATTTAAAAAGACCGCTTCCCGACACAATATCACCCAGCGGCAGTATAACGGCGCCACCGCCAACCCCTGTGCCCTCCAGGCTTGTCTCGGCCACAACCTCACTACCGGCCACAAGCCTTACCGACCCGTAATTCGCCGCCACCTCCCCGGGCACCACCATTTCAACGGATGTCTTTCCGCCCGACGGGACGTTTACCTCGCTCCGGTACACCGGCTCAAAACGGCGGGAATGCATATCCCTGTTCCGGGAAACAAGGGTAAGATAGCCCTTTACAGCCTCACCCCCGTTCTCAATATCAACCCTTATGGCAACCGGCTGGTTTACCTTGAATATTCCGGCCAGGCCGGGCCTGGCCTTCAGGGTCACATCCCCGCCGCACCAGCCGGGGGCAGCCGTCCCCAAAAACAAGGCCAGGGTAAGAACCAAAGCCAAATATATTTTTCTCAACTTTATCTGCCCTCCCGCTTCAGCGTAGTCTTTCTCAGGCCCACCCTCACAAGGGAAACGGTATCGCCATTATTCCGGTAAATCAGCAGGCTGCCGCCGTCCCCCTCCACCATTCCCTCGTATTCCGCCGATTTGTCCAAATATAAAGTCCTGGGGGACCTCACACCGTTTAACTCAAGGGATTTGAGCCACTGAAGCTCCTCTGTCCCGGCGGGTGTGTCAGGGGCCATCAACAGACTTGCCCCCGGCAGCCCACCTTCCGGGGATAAAAGAATCTTACCTGCCTCCGGCCCCCTGCCCGGGTAAACCCACCTTATTTCGCCCGTTTTTCTCTGAACGGTGAACTGGGGCGACCCGTCAGGGAGATAGGAAAGTATTTTTTCCCGTATGTTTGTCCTTACGAAAATAAGATACCCTTCCCTGTTCCACACCGGAAATTTCCCCGGACCTAGAAATTCAGCCCTGCCGCTTTTTCTTTCCACCAGCCAGAGCGGTTTATCCTGGCCGTCTCCCTCCACCACAAGCCAGTTGCCGTCGGGGGACCAGGCCGGGCTTTTTCCGGGGCACAAAAGAAGGCTGCTCCCGGAGCTGTTCGCTAAATACAGCCGGCTTTGCCCCTCTTCCTGAACACTGTAAGCCAGGGTTTCCCCGTCCGGAGACCAGGCAAGCCCCGAGACCACTGATCCTGCCGGGCGCACCTCCATCACCAAAGCCCTGTCCATCCCGCCCTCGATGATACGCACCAGGTCGGCGGCCTTTCCGGCAGCGGAAACATCAAGAGAGATTATTTCGACAGCCGTCCCTTTATCCCGGACCAGGGACAGTTTGCGGCCGTCCCGGGACCACGCCGGGCTTGAATATTTTACCCCGGGCGGAGGGTTCACGGCGGCAAACTGTGTGCTGCCGCGGTCCTGGACCAGCAGGGCGCCCCCCCTTTCCACCGCTATAAACCCCTTTGAGGGCGAAACAGCCGCAACAAGGGGTGATTCCTCGGTCCAAAACCTTCCCATTTCCACCATCTGGCCGGCTTCCAGGCTTTTTTCAGCCGGTGCGCTGAAAAACAGGAAAAGAACAATCACCACTGTTAAAGTAAGAATGGAAGCGGCCGCACCCCGGTATTTCCACCCTTTTTGCCTTCCGGCTGTGACAGTGTTTCCCGGCTTCTCACTTTGAGCCCTGCCGCCGTCAATAAGCCTCGCCCTCAGGTCCCTGCGCAGGTCCCTGTTTACCGGGATGGAGTCCCTGATAGACCTCATATGCCTTACCAGGTCTTCCAGAGAGCTTTCTTCACGTCCGGGCAAGTTTGAGCCGCTTAAGGGGAAAACATTGTCCTTTTTTTCAGAATCCCTGTGGCCATTTTCTCCAGACAAATGAATCACCCCTCCTCCCGCAGCATTGCCCTCAGGACCTTCAGAGCCCGGTGATGGATCATCCTCACCGCCGCCTCGGTTTTATCCAGCACCCTGGCTATCTGCCCAAACTTCAATTCACCGACATATCTCAGGGACACCACATCCCGCTGTTCCGGGGGCAGCATTTCAAGATATTTTTTAAGGCGGGCCAGTTCTTCCACTCTCAGCAGTTCATCCTCGGGCCGGCTGTCCACCGCAATCTCGATATTATGGCCTGAAAGGGCGCGCCTGTTGCGGCTGCGCATGTAGTCAACATATGTATTGTGGGTTATCCTGAAGAGCCAGACAGCCACCGGCGCCTCCCCCCGGAACTGATGGTATTTTTCCAGCGCCCGGGTAAAAACGGTGGCGGTAAGGTCGTCGGCATCCCACATTCCCGGTACCCGGTAGCGCAAATACCTGTTTACCCTGTCGAAATATGTATCATATAATACCTCGAAGGGAATAACCCCCTCCCTTTCGTCGATTACTGACTGAGGCAATTTTATACCCCCCATCCGCCCGGTTCTCTTTTCAGCTTAACTGTTTAATCAATTAGACGATGCCGGATTCATATTTGTAACTGACTAAATTATAAAATAGCCGCCCTGTCGGGCGGGCTGGAACTCAGAACTCAGAACTCAGAATAGTGACAGCCTGCTTTAATAGCGACCTCAAGATGTCTGGATTGCATAGAAGCGCTTTTGCGATTTAGTACGTTAAAGCATCATATACTTTCCTTAATGATAAAAAAAGCGCGGGATCAATTTTTTCAATTGATCCCGGCCCAAGCTACAAGAGGAAGGTCAAACATATGTGCAAGGTCGGGATTGGAAGGCCTCACCCTGACAGTAAAGCCGATGACCCCCTGGGGCAGGGTCAGATTGCCGCGGTAACGGAAAATACCCTCGCCCACCTGCTCCACCAGTGTCATCGGAGTTGTTCTCAGGTTGTTGATGCTGTCCCCGTCGACCCCTCCGTATACAATTTCCACGCTGATATTGTGGTGGCTGATTTTACCCAGCCGTACTGTGGAGTTTATGGTGAACACCTCACCGGCTCTCCTGAAGGAGCGGCTGTCGTTTACAACGTCGCAGACGGCCACATGGTGCCAGTTGTCCCGCAAAAAATCTTTATACGACTCTATTTTTTCGGCGGCCGCAAACCCGTCTCTCCTGAAATAAAGGCCTCTGGCAATGGCAGGGACATAGAAGGATTCGGTATACTCCCTGACCATGCGGTCAGTGCTGAAATGAAGCCCCACAGTCTTGATGGAGTTTTTCATGTAATTCACCCATCTTTTTGGCACACCGTCGCCGCCGGAGAAAAAAGCAGGTATTATTTCATTTTCCAGAACACTGTATAAAGACAGGCTGTCGTTGCGGTCCTGCACCTCATCCTCAGGGTAGTCCCTCTCCTCACCGATGGCAAAACCGTTTTCTCCATTGTACGCCTCGGGCCACCAGCCGTCCAAAACACTGAAATTAATCACACCGTTTATGGCGGCCTTCATTCCGCTGGTCCCGCTGGCCTCCTGGGGCCTTCTGGGGTTGTTGAGCCAGACATCCACGCCTCTGACCAGATACCTTGCAATATTTATATCATAGTTCTCCAGGAAGACAACTTTCCCCCTGAATGGTTCCATATTGGAAATATCGTAGACCCTTTTAATCAGCTCCTGGCCGGGCCTGTCCGCCGGGTGGGCCTTTCCGGCAAAAATTATCTGCACCGGCCTTTCGGGATTATTCAACAGTGAAGCCAGCCTCCCCAGGTCCCTGAATATTATAAGCGCCCTCTTATAAGTGGCGAACCTGCGGGCAAACCCCATTGTAAGCGCGTCAGGGCTGAGATAGCCGTCCACCTCGGCCACCCTGTCCGAAGGTTCATAATTCCTTCTCCTCTGCGCCTTGATATGTTCCCGGGCAAAGATAATCAGTTTGTTTTTAAGCTGAAGGTGAGTAAACCAGAGGGCCTCGTCCGGGATGGACTCCACCTTTTCCCACACGCCAGGATCGTTCATGTTGTTCATCCAGTTGGATCCGGCATGCTTTTTCATAAGGTCTTTAATCTGGGAGGCCATCCATGTCTTTGTGTGCACACCGTTGGTGACGCTGGCTATGGGCACCTCTTCCGCCGGAACGTTTCCATAAAGCCTGCGGAACATATTCCTGGATATCAGCCCGTGAAGCCTGCTGACACCGTTTTTAAAATCGGACAGCCTTAAGGCAAGCACCGTCATGTTGAACAAGTGCCGCTCGTCATCCCATCCCAGGCGAACGAACTCCTCCCGGGAAAGCCCCAGTTGCTGCTGGTAATTGCCCAGGTAGTGGTCTATCGTCTCGGCGCTGAACGTGTCGTGACCGGCCGGCACCGGGGTATGCGTGGTAAAAAGGGTATTGGACTTGACGGCCTCCACCGCCACGTCCGGCCTTATTCCCATGTCCACCTTCTCCCTAATCCTCTCTAGGCACAGAAAAGCCGCATGACCCTCATTTATATGCCATATATAAGGGTTGACGCCTATGGCCCTCAAGGCCCTGACGCCACCTATCCCAAGCACTATTTCCTGGCATATCCTGTTATCCCGGGACCCACCGTAAAGCTGGCCGGTGATGTTCCTGTCCTCCCTGCTGTTTCCCGGCACATCGGTGTCAAGAAGGTAAAGGCTTACCTTGCCGATCAGCACCTTCCATACTCTAACCAGGACCTTCCTTCCCGGAAGGTCCACCGATACCGTCAGTTCCTCCCCGTTATCCCTCAAAACAGGTTTCATAGGCATATCATAATAATTCTGGAAGGGGTATTCGGCTTCCTGCCAGCCCTCCCTGTTGATACGCTGGGTAAAATAGCCCTGCCTGTACAAAAGTCCAACGGCCACCAGGGGGACGCCCAGGTCGCTGGAGGACTTGCAGTGATCCCCCGCCAAAAGACCCAGGCCCCCAGAATATATGGGGTGGGATTCATGAAGCCCGAATTCCGCCGAAAAATAGGCCACGGTATGCCCCGCATATTCCGGGTGGCGGGTACTGAACCAGTTCTCCGAATTCATGTAGCGGTCGTAGGTTTCCATAACCTGACTGTAAAGCTTCAGGTATTCCCTGTCGGCAGTGGCCTTTTCAAGCACATCGGCCCTTGCTTTAATCAGGAATTTAACCGGGTTGTGATACACTTCCTCCCAGAGATCCCTGTCAAGGCGGGAAAACAGCTCCTGGGCCGGCTCGTACCAGCTAAACCAGAAATTGTAGGCAATCTCCTTCAGCCTTGATATTCTGTCCGGTATCCCGGGTATGGCCGAAACAGTATAAAAAGAAAACATATCCTCACCTGTTCAAACAGTTTTAATTACCAGCCGGGCAATTAACCTGAATCGAAACATTCTTTATTTTTCCCAGGTAACGGAAATAAATTCACCTGGTAAAAATTTATTTGGAGTCTGTATTCCGGCCTGGCAGCTCTTCTGGATAGGCCATTTTGTCAGAATGTTCAGTTGACGTGTATGGATTATTGGGTTATTATCAATTTATCTGGGGAGATCCCCCCCCAAATGGTGAGTGAGCGTTCACTCACGCGTAAGGAGTGATTTGATGCGCGAAGCTGTTATAGTTGAGGCGGTTAGAACGCCCATAGGGAGGAAAAAGGGCTCCCTTGCCAACACAAGGCCCGACGACCTTGCCGCAATGGCTCTCAAAGAGGTGGTAAAAAGGGCCGGCATTGAGCCGGGAATGGTGGAAGACGTTATTATGGGCTGTGTTTCCCAGGTGGGAGAGCAGGCGTTTTGCGTCGGCAGGCAGGCCGTTCTGCTGGCCGGCTTCCCCACCCACGTCCCCTCGGTAACCATTGACAGACAGTGCGGGTCCAGCCAGCAGTCGGTCCACTTTGCCGCCCAGGCCGTTATGGTTGGGGACATGGACATTGTTATCGCTGCGGGTGTGGAGTGCATGACAAGGGTCCCCATGGGGTCCTCCCTGGCGGGGGCTTCCTTCAATCTCAGAATGGTGGAAAAATACGGCCTTTTCTCCCAGGGCATTTCGGCGGAATTAATAGCTGAGAAATGGGGTCTCTCCAGGGAGGCGCTGGACCAGTTTTCACTGGACAGCCACAGTAAGGCGGCGGCCGCCAGGGAAGCTGGCTTTTTCAAAAAAGAGATCATGCCGGTGGAGATCACACTGCCTGACGGGAGCACCGGGGTTTTCGGCGAGGATGAGGGAATCCGCCCGGGCACAACTATGGAAGCGCTGGCCGGACTCAAGCCCGCTTTTAAGGCCGACGGAAAAATCACCGCGGGCAATTCCAGCCAGATAAGCGACGGGGCTGCGGCGGTGCTGATAATGTCCATGGAAAAGGCGCAGGAGCTGGGGCTTAGGCCCCGGGCCAGGATTGCAGCCAGAACGGTGATAGGAGACGACCCGGTGCTGATGCTGTCCGCTCCCATCCCAGCCACCAGAATGGCACTGAAAAAGGCGGGGCTGTCCATATCCGACATAGACGTATACGAGGTCAACGAGGCCTTTGCCCCGGTGCCCCTGGCCTGGCTGCACGACCTTGAGGCCGACCCGGCCAGGCTGAACCCGCAGGGAGGGGCCATAGCCCTGGGCCATCCCCTTGGGGGCAGCGGCGCCAGGATAATGGCCACCATGCTGCATTACCTGGAAAGAACGGGCAAGAGATACGGCCTGCAGACCATGTGCGAGGGGTTCGGCATGGCAAACGCCACCATTATTGAAAGGCTGTAATGACAAAAAGTTACTTTTGGGCCCGCGCGTGAATAGAATAACTAGCTGTTTATACGGCAGCTCAGGACTGACAACAAGCTTCCAGGGCCTTATGATGTGAATACTGTTACGTACAGGGGGCTGTCAGGGCCCTGTGAAAAATTGGACTTAGGCTCACACCACCCGGGCGGCCTTTTTAGGTTATTGCGGGCAATTTGCGGATGAAATGCGCAAAAAGAAAAAATACCGGCTTTTGAGCAGGTTTTTGTTCAACCTGGACAGCGAGTACACACTTGAGGTCAACGGGTGGGTAAAAATTAGCCTGGGCCGGGTTCATTACCACAATGAAAAGCCTATGACCAAAAAGCAAATCGACTTTCTCTTCGACTACTTCGTGGCCAACGGCAAGGAAATGAAGGAATTCAACAGGCTGATGGCCCAGCGTTACACGGCATAACTGAGTAGGGTAAGCAAAGCGCCCTGTGATAAAGGGCGCTTTATTTTTTATGACCGGTTTATACTGTAAATAGCTTATTCTTCTTGCCCTCTGTGGTCTCAGTGTACTCTGTGGCTAAATAAGACTTACAGCTGACAGCTATTGTTTAAGAAAGTCCATCACCGCCCCGGCCATGGCCTCCCTGTCCACCACGATTCCGTGAAGCACCGGCTTTTTGTCCAGGTCTTTCAGATTGCGGGGGATTTCAGTACCGCTGGCCCGTGAAAGTGTTTCCAGCAGATCGAACTCGCTTTTGCCGGCAGCCGCCTCCCGGCCCATGAGGGCACTTACCACACTGCCGTTGAATTTATAGGGGCTGGCGGTGGAAAGAATCACCGCCCTGGTGCTGTCGCCGGTGGTATTCCGGTACCTGCTGCAGACACTGATTCCCACCGCGGTATGGGTGTCTGCCAGATAACCCCTGCCTTCGAAGGTATTCTTAATTGTAATGAGGGTTTCAGCGTCATCGGCGTAGTCGGACCAGAACAGCGACCTTACCTTTTCCAGCATGCCGCTTCCCACGTCATATCTGCCCGAGTCCTTAAGACTGCCCATCCACTCCCTTACAGCCCCGGCATCCCTGCCTGAAAGCTCAAACAGGAGCCTTTCCAGATTGCTGGATATCAGTATGTCCATAGAGGGCGAGATGGTTTTGTGGAACATGCGGTTCCGGTCGTATACGCCCGTCTTTATGAAATCCGTGAGCACATTGTTGCTGTTGGAGGCGCAAATCAGCCTGTTCACCGGAAGCCCGGCCTCCCGGGCGTAATACCCGGCCAGTATATTGCCGAAATTTCCTGTGGGAACCACGAAATTGACAGGCTCCCCGTCAGCCAGCACCCCTTTTTGCAGCAAATCGAAGTAGGCGCTGAAGTAGTATACTATCTGGGGAGCCAGGCGGCCCCAGTTTATGGAGTTTGCCGAGGAAAACTTGAACCCCCTGGCCTGAATGTCTTCTTTCATGGCCTGGTCGGTGAAGATAGCTTTTACGCCGCTCTGGGCGTCGTCAAAATTGCCCCTTACTGCTGCCACGGCAACATTGGATCCTTCCTGGGTCACCATCTGCAGCCGCTGCACCTGGCTGACTCCCTCGTCCGGGAAAAACACCATTATCCTTGTGCCCGGAACGTCCTTAAATCCCTCCAGCGCCGCCTTTCCCGTATCGCCCGAAGTGGCCACCAGTATCACTATCTCGGACCTTTCACCTGTTTTGGCCGCTGCCAGCGGCAAGAACCGGGGGAGTATCTGGAGGGCCATATCCTTGAAGGCGCTGGTGGGGCCATGCCACAGCTCCAGTATATATGTCCCGTCCCCCAGTTCCTTTACAGGGGCAATCCCGGGGTGGTCAAAGGAGGCCGGGCCATACGCCCCCCGCACACACTCTCGGATCTCGCCGGGTGTAAAGTCGGTCAGATATCGCTGCAGTATCGCTGTGGCCCTGCCGCAGTAGTCCATGTCCTTTAATGCCTGCATCTGCCGGGTATCTATGGTCACCGTGGAGCCGGGCACATAAAGGCCCCCGTCCGGCGCAATGCCTGTCTTGATGGCTTCGGCGGAAGTGACCGGCTGTCCCCCGCCCCTGGTACTGATATAGTGCATCGTTATGCCTCCAGCTGTCACTAGTTTATATAATTAAAGTAATTCTACCAGCGACGCCGGATTCCTTTCAACCGATTCAACTGTACTCATTCATAAGCTGGGCGGCTATAATATTTTTCTGAATTTCGGATGTTCCTTCATATATTCTGGCAATGCGGGCATCACGGTAATACCTTTCAATGGGAAAATCCTTTATGTATCCGGCCCCGCCGAATATCTGCACCGCCCTGTCCGCCACACGGCAGTAGGCCTCGGACCCAAAGTATTTGAGAGCGGCCGCTTCTTTTATAACTCTCATTTTCTGGTCGACCATCCAGGCCACGTGGTAAGTCATGGCGCGGGTGGCCTCAATATCCACCTCCATTTCCGCCAGCATGTGCCCGACGGCCTGGAACGATCCTATGGGCCTGCCGAACTGAATCCTCTCCCTGGAATACCTTACGCAGAGCTCAAGCAACTTCTGCATCGACCCCAGGTTTCTGGCCGCCAGCCCCGCCCGCCCGTTGGCCAGTATTTTCAGCGCATTGGTATACCCCTGGCCCTCAGCCCCCAGAACATTTTCAGCCGGAACCTCACAGTCTTCCATCACTAGCTCGGCAGTATGGGATCCGCGCAGCCCCATCTTTCTTTCCACTGTGCCAATCCTGAAGCCGGGAAAGCCCCTTTCCACTATAAAAGATGTTATCCCCTTCGCCCCTTTTGACCTGTCGGTCATGGCCATGACTGTAAAAATATCCGCCTCGGTGGCATTGGTTATAAAAATTTTGGCACCGTTTAGAATATACCTGTCACCCTTGCGCAAAGCCGTGGTTTTAAGTGAGGATGCGTCCGATCCGGCGTCAGGCTCGGTAAGCGCGAATGCTCCCAGCCTTTCCCCGGAAGCCATGTCCGGAAGGTATCTATGCTTTTGATCCGGAGTCCCCATCTCAACTATACCCACAGACCCTATGCCCGTATGGGCGCCTATCAGGGTGGTGAAGCCGTTGCAGGTGCGGCCGATCTGCTCGTAGACAAGGCATTTTCCCACCATTCCAATCCCGGCCCCGCCGTACTCCTCCGGTATGCTCAGCCCGAAAAGACCCATCTCCCTGCACTTTTTTATGATATCATCCGGTATGCTGTCGTTTTCATCTATAATATTGGCAACGGGATAAAC
>JBMOPC010000135.1:0-2177 GCA_049323915.1 Bacillota bacterium | reverse complement strand
TGCATATTCCGGCGGAATCCGGACACCCATTCCGATTCAAACCGGACACTCATTTCAATCTAATCCGGACACCCATTCCGAAATAATTCGGACAGTCATTCCGAATTTATCCGGACACCAATTCCGATTTTATTCGGACACTTTTGGTGAATGGTAGGAATTGGCTGTAAAATACATAAAACTGGTATATGCCATTACCGGAACATGACGCTGGGCGACTATAAAAACAAGGTATTAACCTCCCTTATGCGAATGACTGGTTAGCATCAAGAAGGGAGGAAAACAAATGCCGAAAAGGAGGTTGCCCGTGCGTAAGATTAAAGAAATACTAAGGTTAAAGCACGAAAACGGCTTAAGTGTAAGGAAAATCGGCATCTGCTGTAACCTGCACAGCAGTACTGTCAGCGATTATCTGGCCAGGGCTAAAATAGCCGGAATATCATGGCCAATACCAGATGGTATGGATGATGAGGCCCTGGAAAACCTTTTGTTCCCCAAAAATGTGTCTACAAGACGTGCTGTCCAGGAACCTGACTTTCCCGCCATCCACCAGGAATTGAGAAAAAAAGGTGTAACCTTGCAATTGCTGTGGATGGAATATAAAGAACAAAATCCTCAGGGCTACCAGTATAGCCGCTTTTGCGAGCTGTACCAACAATGGAAAAAGACCGTTGACCCTGTTTTACGCCAGCCGTACAAGGCCGGGGAGAAACTGTTTGTTGATTATGCCGGTCCCACTATGACCGTGGTGGATAAATCCACCGGTGAAAAGTTGCCTGCCTATGTATTTGTGGCAGTTTTGGGGGCCAGCAATTATACCTACATAGAGGCCAGCTTGTCCCTGGACCTTTACGCCTGGATCAGTGCCCATTGCCGGGCCTTGGAATACTTTGGGGGTGTCCCTGATATAATAGTGCCCGACAACCTTAAAACCGGCGTTACCCACCCCTGTCACTATGAACCTGATATAAACCCAACCTATCAAGAAATGGCCAACCACTATGGTGTGGTGGTGATGCCAACCCGGGTGGCCAAGCCCAAGGATAAAACAAAGGTGGAAAAAGGAGTCCAGGTGGTGGAAAGCTGGGTTATGGCCCCTTTAAGAAACCGCATTTTCTTTAATATAAACGAACTTAATCAAGTATTTAAGGAATACCTGGAAAAGCTTAACAGCCGCCCCTTTCAAAAAATGGAGGGCACCCGCAAAAGCCTGTTTGAATCCCTGGAAAAACCGGCCTTAAGGCCATTGCCGCCAATAAGATACCAATTTGCCCGGTGGAAAAAAGCCAAGGTGAATATTGACTACCATGTGGAGGTGGAAAAAAGCTATTACAGTGCTCCTTATCAGTTAATAAATCAGCAGGTGGATATCCGTATTACCGATAACACCGTGGAGATACTGTCGAAGGGTAACAGGGTGGCTCTGCACCCCCGACAAAAAACCATAGGTGCCTTTAGCACCGACCCTAATCACATGCCCACATCCCATAAAGAATATCTGAAGTGGACACCTGAGAGGCTGATTAACTGGGCTAAGGAAGTAGGGCCATATACCAGCCAGGCTGTGGAAAAAATATTAGGTACTTACGCCCACCCGCAGCAGGGCTTCCGTTCCTGCCTGGGGCTAATCCGCTTGGCAGGTAAATTTGGCAAGAACCGTTTGGAAGTAGCCTGCCTGAAATTATTGGCCATAGGCACACCCAGCTACAAAGGGGTTAAATCCATATTGACCAAAGGCCTGGATCAACAGGTATTAAATGAAAACATCTCTGTCACCCCCATAAAACACAATAACCTAAGGGGTCCCGAATATTATGGCAGCCCCAAGGGAGGGACTTACCTGTGCTAACCAACCAGACTATTGACCGCTTGCACCAGATGAAGCTTACCGGTATGGCCCAGGCCCTGACGGACCAGATGGAGAAGGCAGACTTTAACGATTATTCCTTTGAAGAAAGATTAGGCTTTTTAGTGGAATATGAGTGGACCTATCGCCAGAACAAAAGGCTGGCAATGCTTTTAAAACAGGCCAATTTGCGGCTGGGGGCCTGCATGGAAGATATCAATTATGTCCACCCCCGGGGGTTGGACCGGGGACTTATGAAAAGCCTGGCTACCTGTCAGTGGGTAAATGCCCATCATAATATTATCATCACCGGCCCCACCGGTATCGGAAA
>JBMOPC010000134.1:0-29777 GCA_049323915.1 Bacillota bacterium | reverse complement strand
TAACCACTGAGTTAAAGTCTCCCGTGCGCAGATATCCCCAGTCAATCTCGTACATACGTGAGGTTATCAGGTTAAAGGGAAAAAACTGCCCCCGGTGGGTATGCCCGGCTATTTTAAGGTCCACCCCCTTTTCCGGCCCCTGCCCTTTGAGGGAAGGCTGATGGTCCATTAAAATTACCGGCAGGGACGGGTCCAGCCCTGCCATAAGCACATCCGGGTCCATTCGCTTTTTGCCGGTGAACCTCTCTCCGGTACGGTCATCCCTGCCAACAATGTAAAAGCTGTCCGCCACTTTGACGCTCCGGTCCACCAGCACCTCGATTCCGGCCTGCTGCAGGCTGTTTACTATTTCATCAAATTTCCGGCCTATATACTCGTGATTGCCCGGCACGGCGTACACCCCGAACCTGGGGCCCAGCCTGCGCAATGATTCCGCCATGCCCTGGTCTTCAAAAGGCCCCGGGTTCTCTTCTATAATATCGCCGGGAAGCAGCACCAAATCTGGATCCAGGCTATTTATCATTTCAACCAGCCGGTCCAGCCTGTTATTGTTGACTATGTTCCCCAGGTGGAGGTCCGAGGCCACCACCACCCGCATCTGCTTCAGTTCGCCGGCCTGCTTGGGAATGGATACCTGATAATGGGATATCCGCGTATTGCGTGCATTCCACCAGCCGTAAACAAAAATGCCCGATACCAGTACAATCACCACAATACCGGCAACCGCAGCCGCCATTGCATTTTTGGAAAACTCCCTGGGCAGCAATCCCGTCACCCTGCCCAGAAAGCGGAGTGAGTCAACCGCCAGGAGCGCCATCGAAAAATAAAGAACCGCCCCGAACCAGAAAGACCCTGCCAGCGAAAGAAACCCGCTGACCCCGGACGGGAGAAAATCCCTGCCAAACCTTCCGGCAGGGAATGACAGCGCCAAAAGCCAAAAAAACAGCCAGTATGCATAACTGTTTGCAGAGGGTATGTGCCTTATTAAGGACTGCCATCCCCTGAGTCCCACCCACCAGTTTAACAGCAGGTATACCAGCAGAAAAAGTATAAAGAAAACCATGAAATTTACAGACACTTTCCGTCTTTTCACCCTCGCTTGCGCCGCGCTGCTCCGCACGGCGACAGTCTACAGCCCTGTAAGGCCCTCACATTAATTTACTCAGAGGCAGAAAAATCAAGCGCGGGGTATCTTGATACCGGCGCCCCCGGCCAGCCTATCCTTCCAACTGTACAGCCAGATAAATATTATGGGTATTATTACCAGGGTAAAGAATGTGGATGTAATAAGCCCGCCTATCAGCACCCAGGCCATCCCCACCCGGTTTTCCGCCCCCTCGGCCAAGGCCAGCGCCGTGGGCAGCATACCGAACACCATGGTTACGGTGGTCATCATAATAGGCCGTAGACGGGTCTTGCCTGCCTCTATAACGGCCTCCCGGTAAGACATCCCCCGGCCCACCAGCGTAAGCGTGTAATCCAGGAGCAAGGTGCCGTTCTTGGCCACCAGGCCGTCCATCATTATTATGCCTATCATTGAAAACATGTTCAGGCTGTTGCCGGTCAGGGCCAGTGCCGCAAGGGCGCCTATGAACCCCAGCGGCAGTGAGAACATCCTTATAAAAGGCGTCAGGAATGACTCGTAAAGCACCACCAGTATCATGTAGACCAGGATGATGGCAAGGCCGAGGGCCATAAACATTTCGGTGAACGTGGTCTTCATGGTCTGGGCCTGACCTGCAAACCGCACCGTGTACAGGGGGTCAAACCCCTTGTCCCGTATTTTTTTCTCAACCTCGCTGACAAAGTCCTGCAGCGGGCGGTCGGTTAGGTTGCAGGTGACTGTTATAGCCCTTTGTTTGTCCACTCTCCGTATGGTTCTGGGCCCCACACCCTCCTTGAAATCCACCAGGCTGCCCAGCATTATGTTCTGTCCCCCGGTGTGCACCGGAACTGTTTTCAGTTCCGAGGGGCTTATCTTGTCTCCGTTTTTAAACCTTACGTTTATGTCTATGTCCTGCCCGTTTTGTACATAAATTCCTGCGGTGGTTCCGCTTACACCGGTCTGCAGAGTTCTGGTTATATCGGTTAGAGAGGCGTTGTAATGCTTTACCCGCTCGCGGTTGATCACGGCCTGAATCTCGGGCTGCCCCAGGCGCCAGTTGGTGTTTACATCCTTGGCCCCGCGGGTTTCCCTGAGTATGGCCATGACCTCCTCTGAGAGTTCCACCAGCTTGTCATTGTCCGGCCCCAGCACCTCGATCTGCACATTGCCGCCACCCCCGCCCGGGCCGCCCCTTCCCGGGAGCCCGGCGATGGATGCGGATGCCTCGGTCACCCGGATTGTTCCCGGCGGGAACTGCCCCCGGGACCACTGGCGGACATCGTCGGTAATCTGCCATATGGTCCTTTTGCGGTCCCTTTTGCTGACCAGTTGTACGTTTACCGTCCCCTGGTTTCCGGGATTTCCTATGCGTGACTGGGTGTTGTCAACCTCGGGTATGGTCTTTATGTATTCCTCCACCTTCAGCACTGCCTTATCGGTTCTGTCAAAGGGAGTCCCCACCGGCAACTCCACGGTGACTGTAAAGTAGCCCTCGTCGGAATTGGGAAGAAACTCGGCCCCCACCACCTTGAGGGGAATCAGGCTCAAGGATGCAACCAGTAGGGCCAACCCCGCCGCCAGCACCTTCTTGGGGTGCTCCAGAGACCAGTTCAGTATTGTCTCATACCTGTTTTTAAACCTGATCCCAATGTTGTCTACCCTGTCCCAGAAGGGCCTCTGTTTCTTTTCCAAATGCCCGTTTTTATAAAGCCTTGAGGCCAGCATAGGGGTAAGGGTAAAAGAGACGAACAGTGAAAACAGTGTGGCAATAACCACGGTGAGGCCGAACTGCCGGAAAAACTGTCCCACCATGCCCCCCATGAAGGCTATGGGCATGAAGACCACCACGTCGCAAAGGGTAATGGCCAGGGCGGCGGTGCCTATTTCCATCCTCCCCTCCAGTGCGGCCTTTTTGGGATCCTTTCCCATCTTCATGTGGCGGTGGATGTTTTCCAGCACCACTATGGAGTCGTCCACCAGTATGCCTATGCACAGCGCCATCCCCATCAGGGACATCATGTTGAAGGTAAAACCGGCAAAGTAGATGGCGAAAAGAGTGGCTATCAGCGACGTAGGTATGGCCACCAGCACGGCCAGCATGGACCGCCATTCCTTTAAAAAGAACAGCAGGGCCAGCGCTGTGGTTATGATCCCCTCGAAAATGCTGAGCTGCGTGCCGTTCAGCGACTGGCGGACATACTTGGAAGCGTCGTTTGCTATGTAAATGGTGTAGTCCGGAAAGTCCTTCCTTAGCTTTTCAATCTCTTTTTTCAGGGCTTCGCCCACGTCAACCACGCTGGCGTCGCTCTGCTTGAAAATCTGTATCCCCACAGACTCCTCGCCGTTTAAGCGGGTGATGTTGCGGGCTTCCTTAATCTTTTCCGTTACCGTGGCCAGGCTTTTCAGGGGGATGGCGCCCCCGTCCCCGGTGGGGATGGAGATGTTTTCTATGTCGGCCAGCCTCTCATACTCGCCGATTATCCGCAAATCATAGTCCTTGTCCCTGTACAGCTTGCCCGCAGGGTTGTTGGCGTTTTCCGCCCCAATCCTGCTGACCACCGAGTTCAGGGAGACATTGTAGAATACCAGCTTTTCCCTGTCCACCTCAACGGCGATTTCTTTCTGCCTGCCGCCGAAGACCTGGGCCTCGGACACTCCGGTCACCTGCTGCAGCCTATCCTTCATAACCAGGTTGGCCGCATTGTAAGTTTCCACCTTGGACTGCGGGGAGCTGATGCTGAGAGACATTATGGCCTGGGCGTTGATATCCCTTTTTATAACCACCGGGTCCCCGGCGCCGTCCGGCAGCCTGCCCTTGATGCTGTCCACTTTTTTGCTGACGTCCAGGGCCGCCTGGTCGGCGTTGGCGGCGAGGTCAAACTCAAGTATGATGAATCCCGAACCCTGGCTTGCCATGGCCTGCATCTTACTCAGCTTGGAGATGGAAGACAGCCCTTCCTCCAGCGGCTTTAGTATCTGCTTTTCCACCTCTTCGGCCCCTGCCCCGGGATACGACACCTGGACTGTTACAAAGGGTGTGTTTATTGCCGGCAGCAGTTCCACTCCGATGCGGTTGTAGCTGTAAAGGCCCAGCACCACGAAAAACAGCACGATCATTGTGATGCCGGCCGGCCTCTTAATTGAAAAATCAGTTATATTCATACGTTACCGCCCATCCGTTAAGATCGTTGTTTTAGTTGCCCTTTTCCCTGGTAGGGGCCTGCACCTTGACCGGGGCGCCGTTTCTCAGCCCCTGGAGGCCGGTGACTATCAGGCTTTCTCCCTCTGCCAGCCCCTCGGTAATCTCTTTTTTGCCGTCCCCGGCGAGGCCAACCTTAACCTTTTTCTCCACAGCCTTTTCTCCTTCGGCCACAAACACCACGTTATGGCCGTTGCGCTCCAGTACGGCGTCGGCCGGCACCGCCAGCACTCCCTGACGCTTCACCGTAGCCAGCTGTATCTCGGCGAACATGCCCGGCTTCAGCACTTTTTGGGGGTTGGGGATGGATACCCAGACGGGGTACGTTTTGCTCTTGGCGTCGGCAGCCGGGCTCACTTTGGAAACCTTTCCCTTGAAAGGCGCCGGGGAGGCCGCCGTAATCGACACGTTGACCTCCTGTCCCAGCTTGACGTGGTTTATTTCATCCTCGGCCAGGCTGGCGCTTACCTCCACGGAGTCAATGTTCACCACCACCACCGCTGGGGTGCTGTTTGTGATGAATTCCCCGGCATTTACGCTCCGGCTGGCCACTAATCCGCTGATTGGAGACCTGACCAGCGAGTTTTCCAGGTCTACCTCGGCCTGCCTCAGTGAAGCCCGGCTCTGATCGACCGAGGCCTGGGACGAAGCCAGTCCCGCCGCGTTAATATCATAGTCTTTTTGTGCCGTTTCGTAACCGCTCCTGGCAGCCTCGAAATCGCTCTGCGAGGCGGCGCCTGCATCAAAGAGCGCCTTCCGGCGCTCAAAGTTGCGCTTTGCGTCATCAACCTGTATGCGGTTTTTCTCCAGCTGCGCCCGGGCTTTTTCCAGGTTGGCCTCGCTGACCGCCAGGGCGGCCCTGGCTGAATCCAGCCTGGCCTGTATATCCGAATTCTCAAGCTCGATCAGCACGGCCCCCGCCGCTACGGCCTGTCCCACATCACAGTTGACCCTTGCCACCTTTCCAGGCGACTTGGGCACAACCTTGATCTCTTCCATGGGCGAAATCTTTCCCCCAATGGTCAGCTTGTTGGTCATGTCAGACTTTGCCACCTTGAATACCGAAACCGTCTGAACCCTGGCCTCGGCCTGGACCGGGGCTTCCTTCTTCCCACAGCCTGCAGCTGTGACAGTCAATGATAGCACAAAGGCAACCGCTAACAATTTTTTCAGCACAGAACCGTCCCACCTCGCGCTTTTTTCTTAAAGAATAAATAGCGACACAACTTTTAATTTTTAATTATAAAGGAAAGATGTCAAGAAATTTATAAGAAAGAAAAAAAAGCTTATAATGAAAAGCTTTGCGACCTGATACAGAATACAGGAGCCGGAATACAGAATAGGTTGTTTACAGCTTATAGCCATTTTCCAACTTCCAACCCTCAACCTCTTAAGCAGGCAGGTAGAAGGCAAAAAGGCTGCCTCCACATTCAATGTTACAGGCCGTTATTTGGCCTCCGTGGGCCGCCACAAATTCCCTGGCTATGGCCAGCCCCAGTCCCACGCCGCCGGTACCCCGGCCTCTTGACTGGTCGGCCCGGTAAAACCGGTCAAAAACAAATGGCAAGTGCTCCGGGGCTATACCAGGTCCCATGTCGGCCACCCAGACCACAGCTCCCGTCCATTCCCCGGTTTGGCTGGAACAGCCGGACTCATGCCGAACGGCAGCCTCCGCGGCGCTGAATTTTTCGCACCAGATTGTCAAATCACTGTCCGGGGCGAAATCAGCCCCTGCCAAGCCAATTGAAACCATACCGCCCGGAGGTGTATAGTTCAGGGCGTTTCCCAGCAAGTTAACCACTATCTGCGTGAACCGGTCCGGGTCCACCGGCACGGTATGCGGGCCTCCGGAACCAGCTAATCTCAGTTCTATCCCCCTGGCTTCGGCCTCCAGCTGAAAATTATCGGCTATTTTACGGACGGCCCTGCCCAGGTCCGTGGGAATACGGTTCAGGGGCAGCTTGCCCGCCTCGGCCAGTGTCAGCTGCCTCAAGTCGTCCACCAGCCGGTTAAGCCTGATCACCTCGTCGTGTATGGGAAGCACCGTTTCCACCGAGGCAGGCATTATGCCCTGCTGTATGGACTCCAGCTGCCCCTGTATCACCGTCAGCGGCGTCCTGAGCTCGTGGGCCACATCGGCCACCAGATTGCTTCGGGCCTGCTCACTTCGCTGCAGTTCTCCGCTCATCTCGTTGAAGGCCTGTATAACCACTCCTATTTCATCCTTTGAGGTCACCGGGAGGCGCAGGTCGAAACGCCTGCGCCCCACCTGCCGGACTGCCCCTGACAGGCTCATGAGGGGCCTGGAGATGCGGTTGGCCAGAATATAGCTGATTATAAAGGCGATGGCCGAGCTTGCAGCCACCGATATTATAAAGGTTGCCAGCAGTGACGAAGACACCTTGGACCTGATATTTTCCACCCCGAAGGGGTGCCCCGACGGAAGCCAAAGCGTCCCCGCCGGGACTTCGTTTACCATTATTGGCACCGCTGTTCCCCTGTTTTTTTCATAAACCTCTTTCCAGCGTTCCTCCGCACCCCTTGGCCATACGGCAACGGGCCGGTTATTTATATCAAGGAGCGCCATGGGGCTGCGCCTGTGATTTTTTTCCTTGAAGGACAGAAAAGGCTGTATATAATCCTGGATGCCTTCCCAGCTCATACCGTTTTTAACGTAATAAGACGCCAGCACACTGTGCATCTGGTCTGTTATCTGTTTTTGGACATAGGACTCGTACCGGCCGAATACCACATTGGTGGCCGTAAAGGAAAGTGTCAGGTAAAGGGCTGAAAAGACGAGTATAACCACTAGGGAACTAATCATAAGCTTGCTTCTGAGGCTCATCTATTCACCGCCTGCTATCTGTCGGCAAACTTGTAGCCTAACCCGAAAACTGTCAGTATAAACCTGGGTTCACCGGGCGAATCGCCGATCTTTTTTCTCAGGTTGCTTACATGGGTGTCTATGGACCGCTCGTAGTTCACATAGGCCTCGCCCATGGCTATTCTCATGAGCTGCAGCCTGCTGTAAACCACTCCGGGCCGCTGGGCCAGAGTCTGTAGTATTTTGAATTCGGTGGCCGTCAGGTTGAGCAGGGAATCGTTTTTCCACGCCTCAAATTTTTCAATGTCTATGATCAGGGGCCCCCGCCGGATGGTGCTGCTATCAGCACCGTTTTTTCCGTTTCCGGATACAAGGGAATACCGCCGCATCACCGACCTTACCCGGGCCGCCAGCTCTCTCAGGCTGAAGGGCTTGGTGACATAGTCGTCGGCCCCCACCTCCAGCCCCAGCACCTTGTCGCTTTCATCCACCCGGGCCGTCAGCATAATGATGGGAATATCGCACCGGCTGCGGATCTCCCGGCAGACGTCGATGCCGCTTTTGCCCGGCAGCATCCAGTCCAGCAGCACCAGGTCCGGCATGTCCTCCTCCACCCTGGCCAGGGCCTCGTTTCCGTCCAAAGCCCTGAAAACCGAGTATCCCTCAGATTCCAGGAAGTTGGCCACCACTTCCAGTATTCTCTCCTCGTCATCCACCAATAAGATTTTATTCCCCACTTATGTCATCTCCGGGATTGTTTTCTGTAAGATCCGGTCTAATTGTATCAAAACGATGTCAAGATTTTATTAAGAATATAATTCCAGTTCTTAAAGCACTACCTGTTGACTCATAATAATGTATAAGATATTCCAACCACAGAATTTCTCTGTGGTTTATTATCTCTCTTACAACACAGCCAGGTCCTCGTTGCGGATATCACTTATGAACATATATCCCGGTGAGTGGGTTATCATCAGTCCAGCTTTTGCCGTCACGGCCACGGCCTGGGGAGTCACCCCGCAGGCCCAGAAAACCGGTACCTCCCCGGGGCTGATGGTCACCGGGTCCCCGTAGTCCGGAGTGTTTATATCCTTTATACCTATCCTTCCGGGGTCGCCTATGTGCACCGGCGCCCCGTGAACTGCGGGGAAGCGGGAGGTCACCTGCACCGCCCTCACCACCTTTTCGGAGGGCACGGGGCGCATGCTGACCACCATGAAGCCGTGAAAGGGCCCCGCCGGCGCAAGGGGAATGCCTGTGTTGTACATAGGGACATTGCGGCCCTCCTCTATGTGCCTTACCGGAACACCCGCGTTCAGCAAAGCCTCCTCAAAGGTAAAGCTGCAGCCCAGCAGGAACGCCACCAGGTCTCCGGCCCAGTGCCGCCCGATGTCGGACACCTCGTCCACAAGCTCACCGTGCCTGTAAATCCTGTATTTGGGAAGGTCGTACCGCACATCTGCCCCGGGGGCGATAAGCCGGGGCTCCGGGGAGCCGGGATCGGTCACGTCCAGCAAAGGGCACGGCTTCGGGTTTCGGTGGGTGAAAAGTAGAAAATCAAAGGCCAGGTCCCTGGGCACCACCACCAGGTTTGCCTGCACGTAACCCCCGGCCATCCCGGCGGTGGGCCGTGCCAACTCCCCCCGGCGCATCATATTTCTTAACTCCCCCGGGGACAGCCCGGACAGCATTTCCATATCAATACCTCCTCCCGCCCTGCAGAACAGCTTCCCGCAGCAGTGTAACCATGGCCTGGTGAATGCCGGCGTTGCAGCCGTCGGCGCCGGGAGTAACCGAACCAAGTATGGAGTCGTGAAATCCGGCCTCGGCAGTTGCCCGCAGCACCCTTCCCTCCATGCCGGCGTCATTGACAGCTTCAAGCACCCCCGTGCCGGCCCCCAGCAGGGCCGCCAGCGCATATGCACCCCAGTTGGAAATGGCCGCAGTCACCAGCACATCCACCTTGGTGGAGGCTGCAATTCCCGCCCCACACCCGCAGCGGCATTTTTCCCCGTAGGGAACGTGTCTGCGCACCGTGTCTTTTATATTGCCCATTCCGATCTCGTTTCCACCGTCGCCCACCGCAATGGTGGCGATACCCCTTTCCCCGGCGGCCAGGAAAAGATAATCCATACTGGCGTGGAACCGGCCGCTGTCCATTCCGTCCATGGTATGAATGACCCCTGCGCTGTTCATGCCTCCCCGCTCGATAGATATGCAGGCTGCGGGCTGAAGACGGTCTATCAGATTCGAGGCCTCCTTCACACACAGATCCGGGATTGCCGGAAAGGGCAGCACCGACAACGTCAGCAGTCTATCCCTCTCAATGGAATACGCCAGGTTTTCCGGCGGCACACACTGGAAGCCCGCCGCCCGGGCAATCCGCCTGATCCCGTCAACCAGGCAGTCATCTACAATTATAACCGGTGAGGCCTTCAGAGCCAGGCGCAGCGCCCTGGCCAGGGCCAGTGCCCCCGGAGGGCCGTCGGACTCGCCACAGTCCGGGGCCACCATTGGCTGGTCCACCCAGCCGGTGGCAATAATAACCTTGTCTCCGGGCTTTACAGATTTTCTCAAAAGGTTGACCGCCGCCAGAGTCAGCGGCTGTCCCTCCCTCCTCCGGGCGGCATCATACAGACAGCCGATTATGCCCCGGGCCGAAATATCAAGGTTGACAAGCCTGTCGAGGGTATCGGCGATTTTAGTCAATTTATCTTCCCGCATTTTCGCACCTTTCTTTCCTGTCATCGCTATCTAAGCTTATTTTCATGTCGAAATTGTGCCACGACTTTCATTCTAAGGTCAGTCCGGTTTTTCCTGCTGAGAAAAACAGCCGCCGTCAGCTTTAACAAAAATATTTACGGGAGAAAGAGACATCTGTGAAGAATGCCTCCGGTAATAATACAGCACCTCCGGTATGTTGGCAACCTTAATCCCTCCCAGCACACACCGGGCCAAAAACTCGTAATCGGCCTTCTTACACAGCCTCCTGGTGTATCACCCCATGCGGTCGAAAATAAAACCCCTGAACAGTATAGTGCCGTGACAGATGCAGTGCCCGCCCTTCTCATATGTATTCACAATGTCCTCCACGTACCGTATCCAGTTGGCGGGCTTCCAGGGAACAGGAAATGTCCTTTTTAAACCCTGCGTACGAACCGGCGAATACACCTTAAAGAAAAGAGCGATGCCAAAATTTAGCCCCCCGGGTCCGGGGGGCCTTACTGTCAGTGCTGGTCCGGGTTCTGGAATGAAGGAGGCTGATGCCTGTTGGCATCAAAATACTTCCCCGGAGTGGACAGGTCAAAAAAAGTTCGTTTATTTGCGGCCTGAAGCGGCAGGGCCTCCCATCCCCCTTAACATCAGGTGAATATCCTCAAAATCGGCTGACAGGGTGTTTATACTGGTCTTTACATTGTTGACTCCCGCCGTGACCCTGTCCATTATTCTTTTGATGGTGTCAACCTTTTCGCCCGCCTGCGGGTCCATTCCGGCTATCAGCAATATCAAAATCAAAAATAAAACATATGGATTTGGACCTCCCGACATATTCATTCCCCCCAGCTTTGATTATAATTTTTTTCCATCTTATGCCGGGAAAGTTTTATCGGTGAGAGCTTTATTTGGAAATCAGCGTGGCATTAAAAAAATAGAAATATCCTTTAATCAGTCAATGGAATAATACGTTAATTTTATCCGTCCTGTGACCAATATTTGCCTTGCCACATATAATGGCATCAGGTGCAGAGAAAGGGGGATAAAAATGTCAGGAGGCTATGGTGGCGGCTACGGGCCGTACTTTGACGGCAGCTTTATCATCTTTCTTATCCTGATCCTGCTTGTCTTCGGCAGTGGTTGGGGATACGGCGGCGGATACTACGGCGAGAAAAAATAATTCCCCAAAAATAAAACAAAAGGAGTGTTGAATCAATGGGTTACGGATTTGGCGGCGGCTATAACAACTCTGCGTTTATTATCTTCCTGATCCTCATACTGCTGGTCTTCGGCAGCGGATTCGGCGGCGGCTATTACGGCGAGCAGAAGTAACAGAAAAACCCGGCTAAAAGCCGGGTTTTTCTGTTACTGCCGAATATCAAAAAACGTCGTCCCCCTCCACTATTCCAAACAGCTTCTGATCCAGGCGCCTTTTTATACGGTCATATTACTCAACCTTCACAGGCCCGTTATCGCTGTAAATCATATAGGTCAGTCCCTCATAGACCCATACCCTTAAACCGTTGTCCATGCTGCCGTCCACCACCTCACCGATAATCCTGCCCGCAAGGGGCCCGGCCATCACCTTGAATATTGCCACGTAACCGCACTGGGTATAATGGGTGATCAGGGTAAGCATGTTAAGCAACACAGGGTTTTGATGGGACAGATCCATTACCTCGGCCACTCTGTTATTGAAATCCTGCCTGTTCATTAAACCAGCCCCCGCTCTCATTTTCTCCAGTTTTGTATTTCTATAAAATTGCCTTCGGGGTCTTTTGCGTATACCACTGTTAAAATGCCGATGTCCTCGTAATCCTTTTCAATTATTTCCCCGAGTTTCCCTCCGCCATGTTCGACCACCTTTTTTAAAAAAGCTTCTACCGAATCCACATGGAAGGCGATATGTCCAAATCCCTGCCAGTCACCAGAAAGATCCCTTTCGGGATACACAGGTTTACAGTCAAAAACATCAATATAGAATTGGGATAGTTTTTTCCAGTCCCTTGCCACAATATTTGTGTGAACATATTTGATATTACTGTTCATTTTACTCCTCCTGTGGTATACAATTCAATTGGCGCTTGAATCGGCAATACGATTATACCATCCAGGATGCCCTATAAAATGAAGAACTAAGTACCGGAGAGATTTCACATGAAAAGAAAGATTAAAACAACAGATGTAATGTCGAAATCCCGCAAGACCTGGTCAATTAACCCCAAAACCAGGGTGCATGAAAATGACACCAGAAAAAACAAGAAGAAGGACAGGCAGTCGGCCAGGGCTGAACTTAAGGAATACACTGATTAAAGCGGCAAAGCGCGGGAGGTATCGACAAGAAACCCCGCGCTTTTAACATAACCAGTTTTTAACCGAAATCATGCCATGCCCGTTCTTACTACTTGCGCAAACTCATGGGGAAGGCCGGAGCGTTCGATCTCCCCGGCTGTTTTTTCATAATCGTAAGGGACTTCGGCTATTTCCACAGAAAGGCCCTTTCCGTCCGCATTCACGATTATATACGTTGCGTTTGGACTGCCGCCCTTTGGCTTTCCCACGCTGCCGGCGTTGACTATATAGCCCCCTGAAAGCTTTCTGGCATACGGCAGGTGTGTATGCCCGCACACGATAACATCTGCGCCGCTTTCCTCCAGCAGTTCATTTAAATAACTATCTTCAATATCTTCATACAGGTACTCGTTCAGAGATCTGGGGCTCCCGTGCACAAGCAGCATATTGAGGCCGGAGTCCTCAATCTTTATCTCCGCGGGCAGCTCCCGGAGCCACTTTTTGCAGTCCTCCGCAGTGTTGTCCCTGGTCCAGGCCATTGAGCTTTCGCCCAGCCGCAGGGATTCCTCGTCCTTGTAATCACAGCCGCAAATAAGCCTCATATTGCCCACGGCATCGTCATAGTTGCCCATCACAGTGGGTATACCTTTTTTACGGATCATTTCTATTACCTCACCGGGGCGGGGCCCATAGCCCACAAGGTCCCCGGCGCAGTACACCCTGGAAACGCCCCTGGCCCCGATGTCTTTTAAAACCGTCTCCAGGGCGTGCAGGTTGCCGTGTATGTCGGAAATAAACGCTGTTTTCATTTTTCGCAGTCAACCCACCTTTGTTATAACCTCGACCTTATCTGAGTACCAAAATATTTACGTTTAAAATACAGCGCCACATTGACAAGTCCGATCAGCACCGGCACCTCCACCAGCGGACCGATTACGGTGGCAAAGGCCTGGGACGAGTGTATTCCGAAAACGGCCACGGCCACGGCGATAGCCAGCTCAAAATCATTGCTGGCCGCTGTAAAGGCTACAGTGGTGGTCCTGCCGTAGTCGGCCCCCATCCACTTACCGATGAAGAAGGTAACCAGCCACATGAATATGAAATACAGCGTCAGGGGAATCACAACCCTGATAACATCGACTGGAAGCGTTATTATCAGGTCCCCCTTCAGTGAGAACATCACCAGAATGGTGAAAAGCAGGGCGATCAGAGTCAGCTTGCTGATCCTGGGGATAAACCTCTTCTCGTACCAGTCCCTCCCCCTGGATTTCACCAGCGCCGAGCGGGTGATGTACCCGGCGATAAAGGGGATGCCGAGGTAAATGAAAACAGTTTTGGCTATCTCGGCCATGGATACATTTATCAGCACCGCGGACATTCCCAGCCAGGCCGGAATAACAGCCAGGAACACATAAGCGTATACCGAATACGTGAGCACCTGGAAAATGGCGTTAAAGGCCACCAGTCCGGTAACATATTCCGGATTGCCTCCGGCCAGGTCGTTCCACACCAGCACCATGGCTATGCAGCGGGCCAGGCCCACCAGTATCACCCCGGTCATTAAATCAGGCCTGTCACTAAGGAAGAGAACCGCCAGCACAAACATTGCAATTGGGCCTACTATCCAGTTTTGAACAAGGGAAAGGCCTAAAAGTTTTCTGTCGCTGAAAACCGTGGGCAGTTCCTCGTAGCGCACCTTGGCCAGGGGAGGATACATCATCAGTATCAGCCCTGCCGCGATGGGTATATTGGTCGTGCCCACCTGGAACATACCCCAAAAACCGGCAATCTGGGGGTAGATATAACCGGCCATAACCCCTGCCGCCATTGCCAGGAATATCCACAGAGTAAGGTAGCGGTCAAGAAAAGACAGCCTTGGCGTTACCGGCTCAGCCATGAAATTAAAACCTCCGTATTACTTATTCTGCTTGATACTATTTGCCCATTTCCTCCCTGATCCATTTAACGATGTCATCCCTGCCCGGAACCCTGCCGCTGGATTTAATCTTTCCGTTGATTATCAGCCCGGGGGTTATCAATACACCCAGCCCGGCAATTTTTTCGGGGCTTTCCACCTTCTCCACCCTGGCGCCCATTCCCATTTCCTCCACAATATTTAAAACGGCGGCCTCAAGAGTTTTGCAGTTCTTGCATCCCGGTCCCAGCACCTTGATTTCCATTTCTCTCCCCTACCTTTTTACAGTTTTTTATTATACCCGGCACTCAGCAATTTTTGCCCAATTTACAGGAAATAATACTGCTGTCGCAGTCAAGCTTCTCAATTCTCGTGCTTTCCTCCTTAAAGTCCGGCAGCAGCCTTATATCCACCTTCAGGAACTCAAGGAAATCGCCATAAACTTTCTCAACCAGTTCCCAGTTAAGCCTGTAGAATGTCTTCTGCGCCTCCCTGGCCTCCCGGAGAATGCCGGCCTCCCTCAATACCCGCAGGTGCTGCGATATCCTGGGCTGGCTTATCCCCAGCACTGACTCCAGCTCGCACACATACATGGGCCTCACTGAAAGAAGCCTCAGTATCCTCAGGCGGGTGGGCTCGCCCAAAGCCTTGAACACCCTGACGTATGTTTCCATCTTACACCCCCTGTCTACAGAGTTTTGGTTATTTACCTATTACCTACTACTTATTACCTATTACTCGATTAGATATCCAAACAACATTCCTGTAAGCGTGGACAGAATAACCACCAGCGTCACATAAACCGCTGTCTTTTTTGCCCCCAACATCCGCCCTATGACGATTATGCTGGGCAGACTAAGGGAGGGCCCGGCCAGGAGAAGCGCCAGGGCCGGTCCCCTGCCCATGCCCATGTCAAGCAGTGCTTTAACTATAGGCACCTCGGTAAGGGTGGAGAAATACATCAGCACACCGAAAACCGAGGCAATGCCGTTTGCCGCCAGAGTGTTCCCGCCCACCACCCCCTGCACCCAGTGCTGGGGAATGACGGCCTTGAGTACCCCGGCGGCAAATACCCCGATCAGCAGCACCGGGAAAATCATTTTAACAAACTTCCAGGTCTCCCTCAGCCAGTCCGACACCTCATCCCGGGTGTACCAGAAGCCCAGCACCAGCGCCATTGAGTTTAAGAGCGCCAGCAAAATGGCTGTCTTTGACCAGAATGGAATGGCAGCCGTGCCGAATAGCAGTATGGCCGACAGCACCCCGAAAAATGCCAGCAGGTGTGTCAGAGGCCTTCCCTCCCCGCCGGCGAAAATGCTCTCGTCTTCCTCTTTGAGGCTTTCCTCTTTTCTGTATATAAAGGCCATAATAAGCCCTATCACCATTGAAAAGCCTATGGCGCCCACCGCCCTGGCCAGCCCCATCTCCCAGCCCATGGTCCTTGCGGTAAGAACTATGGCCAGTATATTTATGGCCGGGCTTGAAAAAAGGAAAGTCACCGCCGGTCCCAGTCCCGCGCCTTTTTTGTGGATACCGGCAAATAGAGGCAGTACGGTGCACGAGCACACCGCCAAAATGGCGCCGGATACCGATGCCACCCCGTAGGCCGTTGCTTTTGGAGCCCGGGGCCCGAAATACTTCAGCACCGCGCCGGTGGCAACCATGGCCGCTATCCCGCCGGCTATAAAGAAAGCCGGCACCAGGCAAGTCAGCACGTGGGCCGAAAGGTATTCCAGCAGCTCTTTAACCCCGCTCATCAACACACTGGTGATATTCATCGATAATCCTCCGGGACTTGCATATTACCAGTTAATTATATAATAATACTATTATATAAGAAAGCCTTTTTTGATACCCAATTTCATTAAACTTCCTTGTACAGCAAAAAGCAGATGTAGTATAGTATTTTTATGTGAAGATTGGAGGACAAAAATTTGGAAGCCAGGACCTGTAACAGCGCTGCCGAAATCAGTGCCGGCGAACACCAGCCGGAGGCTCCTCTGAAATTTGCCGACGGGCTAAGAGCTGGCATACCCATTGCCGTGGGTTACGTGCCCATCGCCATCGCCTTCGGCCTGCTGGCCAAATCCGCGGAAATCCCCAACTATATAACCATACTCATGTCCCTGGTGGTTTTTGCCGGCGCCAGCCAGTTTGTGGGCGTTACCATGATGGCCTCCGGAGTAACACCATGGGAAATCGTGCTAACCACCTTCATCGTCAATCTTCGTCACCTGCTTATGTCCGCCTCCATCTCGCGGCGGATCGAACAAGGCCGCCTGCGCAGGTGGATGCCGGCGCTGGCCTTCGGCATAACCGACGAAACTTTTTCCGTGGCCTCATTCCGTAAAGAGCCGCTCTTAAGCCCCCAGTTTGTCATGGCCTTGAATTTCCTGGCCTTTGCCGCCTGGAACGCCGGCACATGGGCGGGAATTTTTCTGGCCGGCGAACTGCCCGCAGTTATCAGGGACAGCATGGGAATCGCCCTTTACGCCATGTTTATAGGGCTTCTGGTCCCCTCCCTGAGGGATTCAAAGCCGGTGCTGGCGGTATCCCTGGTGGCGGTGGGCGTTCATTCCATTATTGGCTGGATACCGTTTTTCTCCGGGCTGTCAGCGGGCTGGGGCATTATAATATCCACTCTGGCCGCCGCCATGGCGGGGGCCGTAATTTTTACCGGGGAGGCTGAGCAATGACCGACAATCTCTGGATGGTGGTGCTGGGCATGGGGGCGGTGACTTATATCCCGCGCATGCTTCCCTTGGTGCTGCTGAATAACATTAAACTGCCGCCCCGCGTTAATTCCTTTTTAAGGTTCATTCCCTACGCCGCCCTGAGTTCCCTGATCTTTCCCGGTGTTCTCCACTCCACCGGCAGCGTGGAATCAGCCGCCGCCGGCTCCCTGGCGGCCGTTGCCCTGGCGCTTTTGCGCGTGAATATAATGCTGGTGGTGCTGGGAGGTATTGCCGGGGTTATGGCCTGGGAGCTGTTGGCGGCATAGGCCAATTCCCCTTCCTGGTTCCGAATCTTGAATCTCACAAAAAATGATGTCCCCTCAGTACTTGTTTCTATGGAAATGGCGGCATTGTGCCGTGAGGCAATCCCGTAGCAAACAGCCAGACCAAGGCCGGTTCCGTTGTCCTTCGCGCTGAAGAACGGGGTCCCGATCTTTTCCATCAGCCCGGGCTTTCCGCCGTTATCCATCGCCTCCAGGCCATTCTTGACAAGGTTGAGTATCAGCTGAAAAAAAGATGCCCCCGGCGGTTTGCCCGCCCCACCGGGAGCATAAAAAAAGGAATAAGGAATATGGAGTTGGGTTTAAATGGGGAAAAGCCCTGCTTTTCATGAAAGCAGGGCTTTTCTAAAGGCATTACACCTTTATTACAAGTAGAATAAAACACCCGGCCTTTCCACGGAAGGCGATGTTCAAGCTTTATCCAGGCAGGTCTCCTGACTCGTGGATCAAAGCGGCTCTCCCGCCTTCCCGGGGCCTCATACCGCAGCCCCAGTGGCTTTCATGGGAAACCGCTCCCCACTTACAGTGGCCGGACCGTCCGGGACTTGCACCCGGTTCCCTTTTTATCCCCCGCACCGGGGATGCCTGGATAGTTTATTCAATTAAGCCAATGTTAACACCGTTCATATGGTTTGTCCAGTTAATTTTGATGAAAGTTGCCCCCGGGTGCAATAATTTGCCTGAAACACCGCATCATATAATAAGGGTTTCACATTTAGTCCAAGAGACGGTGGAGATCGGGGATGCGCGTGAAGGCAGCGGTACTGGCGGCGCTTTTTGTTTTTCTGGCATATACGGGCTGCGCTAAAAATTTAGGAGCGCCCGCAGCTAAAAAAGAACTCCCTCCCATGAAAAAAACCGATTTCGTAAACCTCCAGCAGTATATCCCGTCCCTGGTGGTGGAACTGGCGTATTATACCGATAAAAACTTTACCGGGCAAAAACTATACGACAGCCCCAGGGCCGACCGCGACTACAGAGATGTAAGCCCCGAAAAAAAGAAAAACTCCCTTTACCTGGAAAGCGTTATGACCAAACACGGCTTCGTCACCAACAGGACCGAATGGTGGCACTTCACCGACTCTGAGAAAAATCTGTACAACATCGCGGAATCAGTCAGTCCGGGGCCTGCCCCCTGACAGATTAATCCAGGCTTCCCCCCCAACTTTAAGAAATGTTAAGAAAAGGGTGTCCATTGTAAATGTTACATTAATTTCCCCTGATATACGTTGACAAATCAACTGGTACAATGCTAGTATCAAATCAAAAATGGTAACTGCGGATCAAGCCGGACTTGACAGACAGTTATTCTGCAAAGAATGCTGTCTTTTATATTTTATTATGCTCTTGTGAAAGGGGTGTAAAAAATATTGGGCTTAAAACAAAAACTCATAGCAATTAATGTTATTACGGTAATTGTTATGAGTTCGGTGCTTTTTATAGGCTTCTATCAAATCCGCAGTATCAACCATGAATATACCAGGTTAATTGAGGTGAAAGCGCGAGAGGTTGCACTGGCCAAAGATACCCAGTTGAATGTCTTGACAACGGGAAATGAAGTTGTAAAACACGTAGCGGGCGCACTGAATAAGATTATAAGCAGCGTTCAGCAGTTATCGGGAAAAATTGGCCTGATGACAGAGTCTGTTGTGGAAATGGCCCGTGAGCTAAAGGAGGTGGCGGGCGTACACCAGCAGCATACAGCTTTCATCCAGGAAATAGCTGCCTCAAGCGATACCCTCTCGGCCATGTCGGTTTCCATGAAGCGTTCAGTGGAGAGCTTTAAGGTGTAATAAATATATTTCGGAGGAGATGTCAATTGCCTGAAGTATTGAAAAGCGCCTGCGGTGAATGTCCGGGGAAAGAGACCATGCAAAAAAATGAACTGCAAAAGGTCAGGTGCAAAAGCTGCGGTAAAACACTGATGTTTTTAAGGTCCCCGGGCAAGGAAAACAATGAATGCGCGGTGGTGGAAATAAAGTGCAGAAACCGGGAATGCCGCGCCTTGAATGAAATCAAGCTTTGCCACATAATTTGCGAGTAGTTGCCGCCATAACGCTGCGGATCAAGCCGGACTTGACAGACAGCAGCTCATTTTTATGAACGCTGTCTGTTTTATTTTTTAAACAAGAGGTGATGCCTCCCGAAAAAACAGCGGAAAGGCGATTCCGAATACACAAATCACTCAATTTTGAAAGGAGATTGTTCGAAAGTGAAAAAACTGACTGCCCTTTTAGTATTGCTTTTATCCCTGTCTTTAATAGCCGCGGGCTGCGGCGGTGGAAAAAAGGAAGAGGCGTCCAAGGACAATAAAGCGGCTGATAAAAAACTTGCCGGAGCGGTCAAGATTGACGGCTCCAGTACGGTATTCCCCATAACGGAAGCCGTGGCGGAAGAGTTTAAAAAGGTTCAGCCCGGCGTCAATGTCACTGTGGGCATTTCCGGAACCGGCGGCGGCTTTAAAAAGTTCACCGCCGGCGAAACAGACATAAGCAACGCTTCCCGCCCCATTAAGGACAATGAGAAGAAAATGGCTGAAGAAAAGAAGATTGAATACATCGAATTCCCTGTGGCCTATGATGGAATATCGGTTGTGGTCAACAAACAAAACACCTGGGTGGATAAGCTGACTGTCCAGGAATTGAAGAAAATCTGGGAGCCGGGGAGCAAAGTCAAGAAGTGGAGCGAAGTCCGTCCCGGCTGGCCCGATGTGGATATAAAGCTGTACGGCCCCGGAACCGACTCCGGCACCTTTGACTATTTCACCGAGGCCATAAACGGCAAGGAAAAGGCCTGCCGCTCGGATTTCACTCCCAGTGAGGACGACAACGTTCTGGTACAGGGTGTTTCCGGTGACAAGGGCGCCCTGGGCTATTTCGGGTATGCCTACTATGCCGAAAACAAAGACAAGCTCAAGGTGGTGCCCATCGATGCCGGCAAGGGTCCGGTCACCCCTGAGGACAAAACCATCAACGACGGTACTTATAAGCCCCTGTCCCGCCCCATCTTCATATATGTGAGCAAGGCCTCCCTGCAGCGGCCGGAAGTCAGGGAGTTTGTAAAGTTTTACCTCACATCGGCCCCCAAGCTTGTTCAACAGGTTGGTTACACAAGGCTTCCCGACAATTTCTACAGTGATGGTCTGGCCAAGGTCAAGTAAAAGAATGGAATGCCCCCCGGTCAATAAGCCGGGGGGCGCTCCCCAATCAGGAGATGGTTTGATATGACAGTTAAAAGCGGACTGAAAAAAAACAGACGTAATTACAGCACCGAGAAGGCAATTCAACTGGTACTTTTTGTTTGCGCCCTCATCTCGGTCTTCACCACGGTGGCCATTGTGGTCACCCTCATTGTTGAAACACTGTCCTTTTTCAAAGAAGTAAGCGTAAAGGAATTTCTGCTGGGCGACAAATGGACTCCTCTTCTGGAGCCTCAGCACTTCGGCGTCCTCCCGCTGCTGTCCGGCACTTTGCTGGTTACCGTCATCTCAGGGATTGTGGCCATCCCGCTGGGGCTGGCCAGCGCCGTCTATTTAAGCGAATTTGCCCCGGAAAGGGTGAGAAAAACCGTCAAGCCCGTGCTGGAGGTCCTGGCTGGTGTACCCACCGTTGTATACGGATATTTTGCCTTGACCTTTGTGACTCCGGTGATAAGGACATATTTGCCGGAGACCGATTTCTTCAACGCCCTGAGCGCCAGTATAGTGCTGGGGATTATGCTGCTGCCGATGGTGTCTTCCCTAAGCGAGGACGCCATGGTGGCGGTACCCCAGTCTATCAGGGAGGCGGGATTCGCCCTGGGGTCCACAAGGTTTGAGGTGGCTGCCAGAATAGTTTTGCCCGCGGCCTTTTCGGGAATAGTGGCCTCTTTTATCCTGGCCCTTTCCAGGGCGGTGGGGGAAACCATGATTGTGGCCCTGGCTGCCGGAGCCTCTCCCAAAATAACTCTCAATCCGCTGGAAAGCATTCAGACCATGACGGGATATATCGTCCAGGTGAGCCTCGGCGATACCCCCTATGGCACTGTTGAGTATAAAACCATCTTTGCGGTGGGAATGGGGCTTTTTGTGATCACCCTGATAATGAATATTTTAAGCCAGACTTTAGTTAAACGGTACAGGGAGGTATACAGGTGATGGGCCTCTTAAGCCGCAGTCACGATAAAAACAGAAAAAGAAAGGAAAAACTGTTTCACACAGTGTTCTTTATGGCAAATGCCATTGGAATACTGGTGCTGGCCATTTTATTGGCGCAAATTGCGCTAAACGGGCTTAAGTGGGTGGACTGGCAGTTTATAACAGGCTTTCCGTCGCGCTTTCCCGAAAAGGCCGGGATACTGCCTGCCATTCTGGGGACAATCTGGATAATGGTGCTGACAATGGTTTTCTCGGTATCCATCGGGATTGCCACGGCCATATACCTGGAAGAGTACGCCCCCCGCAACCTTTTGACCTCTGTAATCCAGACCAATATAATGAACATGGCCGGTGTTCCATCAATCGTATACGGCATATTGGGCCTGGCGGTCTTTGTCAGGGCGCTGCAGCTGGAAAGAAGCATTCTGGCCGGCTCGCTGACCATGACTCTTCTGGTGCTTCCGGTGATTATCATAGCCTCTCAGGAGGCCTTGAGGACGGTGCCGGAATCCTTAAAGCACGCCTCTTACGCCCTGGGGGCCACAAGGTGGCAGACGGTGAGGAAGGTTATTCTGCCCTACGCCATGCCCGGTATTTTAACAGGTACAATTCTTGCCACTTCGCGGGCCATAGGAGAGACCGCCCCCCTGATAACCATAGGCGCAATGGCATTTGTCTCCTTTGTCCCGTCAGGACCCATGGACGGCTTTACCGTTCTCCCCATTCAGATATTCAACTGGACATCTCGCCCCCAGGAAGATTTCAGGGGGCTTGCGGCAGGTGGAATAATGGTTTTGCTTACCGTGCTCCTGTCCTTAAACGCTCTGGCAATCTTTTTAAGGAACAAATACCAGAAGCGGACCGAGGGATTATGAAGATAAATTAACATTCAGATAACAATACTGTTTTTCTTTTTTAACATACCTGCTCTAAAATAAAAATGTTTAACGAACAAATTTAATACAGCTTGCTAGGGGGATCATTTTTGAGCAAATGCAAGATATATACAAAAGATCTGAATTTATATTATAAGGACTTTCAAGCATTAAAAGACATCAACATTGAAATACAGGCCAACAAAATAACCGCCCTGATCGGGCCTTCGGGCTGCGGAAAGTCCACTTTTTTGCGCACCTTGAACAGGATGAACGACCTGTACGAGGGTGTCCGGGTGGAAGGCACCGTCGGCCTTGACGGCCAGAATATCTATGATTCAAAAGTAGACGTGGTCAATCTGCGAAAGAGGGTGGGAATGGTTTTCCAAAAGCCCAACCCCTTCCCCATGTCCGTTTATGACAATGTCGCCTACGGGCCCAGGATTCACGGAGTCAAGAACAAACAGCAGCTTGACGAAATAGTGGAAATGAGCCTGCACAGCGCCGCCCTCTGGGACGAGGTAAAGGACAGGCTGTACAGGTCGGCCCTGGGTCTGTCCGGCGGCCAGCAGCAGCGCCTCTGCATAGCGCGCCTGCTGGCTGTTGAGCCGGAAGTTGTTTTGATGGATGAGCCCAGCTCGGCCCTGGACCCTATTTCCACATTGAAGATAGAGGAGCTTATTCAGGTTTTAAAACATGAGTATACCATAGTTATTGTCACCCATAATATGCAGCAGGCCGCCCGGGCTTCTGATTTTACAGCTTATTTCCTCATGGGCGAGCTTATAGAGCACGGCGTTACAGTGGATATTTTTACAAAACCCAGGGACCAGCGCACCGAGGATTACATTACCGGCCGCTTTGGTTAAACGGTAAAAAAGATTTAAGGAAGGAGAACACTTTTAATGGTATCAAGGAATACATATGACAAGGCCTTAAAAGAAATACAGCAGGGCATTTTAAGGATGGGCGCCCTTGTGGAGCAGGCAGTATATGATTCGGTGCAATCCCTGCTGAAACTGGATACGGCAGCGGCGTCCCGGGTAATAGCGGGTGACGATGCAATTGACAAACTGTATCTGGAGATTGAAGACAAGTGCGTAAAGCTTGTGGCAACCCAGCAGCCCATTGCCAGGGACCTGCGGATTATAATGACCGGAATAAAAATACTGATAAACCTTGAGCGGATGGCGGACTATACGGTGGACATAGCCCGGGCCACCATGGAGCTGAGCAAATACCCGTTCAAGGTCATGCCCCTTCAATATATACAAAATATGGGGATCATGGTCCAAAAAATGGTAAAAGAAGGGCTGGACTCATATGTGCACGGGGATATCGAAAGGGCCGGGGCTATGTGCCAGATGGACGACGAAGTGGACCATCTCTTTTCGGCGGCTTTTAGAGAACACCTGCAATTTATTCAGGGGGATCCCGGCATGGTGGTGCAGTCAACCTATTCCCTTTTTGTCGGCCGCTATCTCGAAAGGATTGCCGACCACGCAACCAACATAGGCGAGGAAATAATCTATATCGCAACCGGCGAGCGGAAAGAGCTAAACTGAAAAAATGGATTCATCAACCGTCACAAGAAGGGGCGCACAGCCCTTTTTTTATATGAAAAATTTAATATGTTTATAATTTGCACTTAACCAGGCCGCAGTAAAATTATTAAACAGCATCTTAATTAAAATGCAAAGAGGGGCCGGTTATGAAAACCTTCATTTTAAGCAGAATTTCACAATATTGATTAAGAAGTGTAAATTTTACACTACTAACAAGTTCCTAAAAACAACCCCGCGTTAACTTATTTTTAATATTTGTTGATCCCCTTTTTAACAAAGACATAATACAATTAAAACAAAAGAATTTGAGAGGCGGGTCTTATATGGAATTGGAAGACAGGATATATAATGCCTTTGCCGATGAGATTTGTGAAATAAGAAAAAGAATTGAGAAATCAACGGACCCGGATGATGCGCGGCGGTTAGTGCGGAGGATAAAGGAACTGAAAAGCCTGCAATTCTGGCACCTGAGCCCTTCCAAAAGAGAGGAGTTGCTAAAGCTTTGTGATGCCAAAAAGGGCGGCATGCCATGTGACTACAGTTAAGATCCGGAAGATCATCATTTTGTTTTACCTGTGAATAGAGTAAACCCCTGGTTGGATAAAACCAGGGGTTTGTCATTAATTTGACTTAAAAAATGGAGCGGGTGATGAGAATCGAACTCACGTAATCGGCTTGGAAGGCCGACGCTCTACCATTGAGCTACACCCGCGCGTCTTTAATATTTATTTGCGACAAGAAAAATTATAGCACAGCAACCGGGCCTGAGTCAAAGGGTATATTGCCGGTATTATCAGGTTCTTTAATCATTTTTTTCAATTTGGCTGCACCCGGTCTATAGATAGTGAATTTCGGGCCTGACTACGCTGCCTTCTATCTCCAGTATGCCGTAGCTCAGCCTGTCGCCCCCCCTGGGGTCGGAAATACTGCCGGGGTTTATTATCAGAAGCTTTTGGCTGTTGGGACATCCCGGCGCCCGGGTGTACCCGAATCCCTCAACATGGGTGTGGCCGAACACCGCCACGCTTGCCTTAAGCTCCAGCGCCCTGTAATACAGGCTCAAGAGGGAACTCTTTACATTGTAGCGGTGCCCGTGGGTTACATATATCAGAACACCCTCTAAATCCAAAAGCTTTTCGGCGGGGCCGTCCATGCGGGAGTCGCAGTTGCCCACCACCGCGTGGACCGGAACATTTATGCTGGCTGCTATTTTTGACGCGTCCCGGTAGTGGTCCCCGCAGTGTATCAGAAGGTCTATTTCTCCCATGGCTTCAATGGCCTTATACGCCGGGGCCAGTACGCTGTGTGTGTCGCTTAAAAGCCCTATCCTCATATAATTACTCACTCATATCGTGAAAATGCTGATTCTGAATGAAATTACTGTCGGAATACAGAATCCAGGAGTCAGAATGACTTGGGCATTCCTTCGATGTGGTAATAAATATCTCCTTCCTTTGCGGCGCTGCTTGGAGCAAGGGCACCTATCTTAATATTCTTAAGAGAACGTAAATATCCTTCGAAAGAGTAAATTTTTATCACTTTTTTTCTTTTGCGGTGAGCCCGGATATAATCTCCCTGGCCATGTTGAAGGCCTTTCCCCGGTGGCTGATGCTGTTTTTAATGTCCATGTCCAGCTGGGCAAAGGTTTTTCCCAAATCAGGGACTATGAAAAGAGGGTCGTAGCCGAAGCCCCCCTCCCCCTGGGGGCTTGTCCCAATCACACCCTCGCACGATCCCTCGGCGGTATATACCGGGCCTCCCGGAAGAGCCACGGCCACCACGCACTTAAACCTTGCCCTCCTCTTTTCCGGAGGCACCCCTTCCAAAAGCCCCAGCAGCTTTTGGTTATTGGCCTGGTCGTCCTTAGCTTCCCCGGCGAAGCGGGCGGAATACACCCCTGGCGCCCCGCCAAGGTAGTCCACCTCCAGGCCTGAGTCATCGGCCAGGGCGATCTCGCCGGTTGCTCCGGCCACCGCTCTGGCCTTCTTCACAGCGTTTTCGGAAAAGGTCTCTCCGTCCTCCACCACGTCGGGTATATGCGGATAATCGGCCATGGAACTGACGTCCAACCCCAGCGGCCCCAGCATAGTCTCAAGCTCCCTTTGCTTCCCCCTGTTTTGGGTGGCTATTACGATCCTCAATTTATTCACCAGCCCCTATCATTTTAGCCACATCACCCAGCACCTCCCGCTGGCAGTCTATCAGAAGGGATATTCCTTCCTGGGCGATATCAAGCATCCGGTTCATTTCGTCCCTGGAAAAAGTGGCCTCCTCCCCTGTGCCCTGAATCTCCACGAACCTTCCGGCGCCTGTCATGACAACATTCATGTCTACGTCTGCCGCCGAATCCTCGGTATAACAAAGGTCCAGTACAGCCCGGCCGTTTAATTTGCCCACGCTTATGGCGGCCAGGAAGTCTCTTGCCGGAATGCGGCGGATCAAACCCTGCTCCACCAGGCGGCTGAAGGCGTCAGCCATGGCCACGAAGGCTCCGGTGATTGAGGCCGTCCTGGTCCCTCCGTCGGCCTGGATAACGTCGCAGTCCAGGGTTAAGGTCCTTTCTCCCAGGGCCTCCAGGTCCACCACCGACCTCAGGCTGCGGCCTATCAGCCTCTGTATTTCATATGTCCTGCCGCCGATTTTTCCCCTTTCCCGGGGGCTCCTCATGCCGGTGGACCTGGGAAGCATGGAATACTCGGCGGTCACCCACCCTCCCAGCCCCTCCAGTTTCCTAAAGGCTGGTATCCTTTCCTCCACCGTGGCGGTGCATATCACCTTGGTGTCTCCCATCTCTATCAGCACCGATCCCTCGGCGTACTTGTTAAAGTGCCTGGTAATCTTCACAGGCCTTGTCTGTCCCGGTTTTCTTCCGTCAGCCCTGACCATTTCTTTCCCCTCCAGTTCATTTGCCCCCGGCTGCAAAACTGCTGCCGGTGTTATATATTTACCTGAGGGTTTAACTTCTAAACCTATAAAACGAAGTAGGTATCCCCCTCTGTGGCTGTCTCCACTTTTGCGCCGTATCCCTGTTCAGCCTGGGACTTAAGCTCCTCCAGCCGGTACTCCGGCCAGAAGTGCGTTATAATAAGCTCCTTGACCCTGGCTCTCCTGGCCAGTTCCCCCGCCTGCCGGGCCGTCATGTGGGACCCCCGCACATAATCGGCATCGGCGTCAAGCCCGCTGGCTTCGCACAGTAAAATATCGGCCCTTTGCGCGAACAGCTCCAGGTTCTCAGTGGGTTCTGCATCGCCTGAATATACAAAGTAGCCGGACCCCTCCACTCCCACGGCGTAGGAGGGCAGGGAATGTTTTGTGGGGAGCATCAGGTAACGGACCGGCCCCACGTTGAAAACCCTCGCCTCAACCCCGGGCGGAACCTCCTCCAAGGGCAGGTCTTCAATAAATGTAACCTTAAAGGCTTTTTTAAGGGCGGCAATGCGGGAGGCCACATCCGATGGCTCCCGCGGCAAAAGCAGGTCCACAGGCCCCTGCCCGAGGCTGCCGTCCCGCAGCGCCCCCTCCACGGCGTGACGCATGCATTCTATATCGGCGTAATGGTCCGGGTGGAGGTGTGTCAGTATAACCGCCCTGACTGTCCTGAAATCGAAAATCCGGCACATGCTGCTGAAAGCCCCGTTTCCCATGTCCAGCACCACGTTTGCCGCCCCGTCCTGAACCAGATAGCCTGAGCAGGCTCCCCCGGCCCGGGGGTACGGCGCCCAGCAACCTAAAACAGTGATTCTCATTTTCTACCTCCTGGGTTTTGCTTATAATCAACACATTCAGAGCCTAAGCACAGCCGGCAGGTACAAAGCCCTTCCGGACCTTGGACCGGAAAACGCCTGCCCGGAAGAAAGCATTCTGACTCCTGAATTCTGGATTCTGGATTCTGACCCCATATACAATCCTCAGAGCTATAGAAGCATTTCTATAAACGAATCAATCCTTATTTTCGTCCTGGCGTCCAGCTTGTTTGGCCTGTCCCCCTCCAGGGTCAGCACCGGAAATTTTACTTTTTTCCTGATGATAAGGTCCTCGATCTGGCGGTAGCAAAAGCTCTGGGCGTAGTGTATCAAACCGTGCAGCCCGCGCTTTTCCGACTCCCGGTTGATGTCCCCCAGCCGGTAAAAAATTCCGTAAGGATATGAGTAAAGCCTGTACTGCTCGGTAAGGCCCACTCCGGGAAAAGGCATTGAAAACTGGCGCTGGACCTCGTTATAAACCACCCTGGCGCCCCTCTCCTCGAGGTAGTGGTAGATATCATCCATGATTGGGGGCACACCTATATAGCCCAGCCTTATTTCACCGGGCGGCTGGGGCCTGTCCTGCAGCCCGGTGATAAACCGGCCGGCTTTTTCCATGAATGCGTCCGGGTCACCCTCAAAATCGCTGCAGGAGACCTGGAAAAGGTGGTTGTCCCAGCCGCTGACCAGGTTTTCCTGCCAGGTCAGGCGGTCGATAAGGTGCACCCGGGACCTAATCCCGTCCAGCTTTTCTTTTGTCCGGCTGACTTCCTCCCGGTTTGCCCCCAGGCGGTCCATCAGCTTTTCAATTTGAAGCCCCAGAAGGTCCCTGTCCCGGTCAAAGGGGTAGGCGAAGGGTATTATGTCTATCCCTGAAAGTTCCAGAGTCTCCATGAGGGCGTGGGTGTTGCTGCAGTCCCCCTGGGTGACGGCCACTATGGTGTCGATACCGTATTTGAGGGTTGTGCTGTATATTCCCTTTATCCAGGCGCAGACATTCCTGGGATAACCGGCCAGCTCGGCCTGGTCCACAAGCCCGCACGGGTCAGGGTCGGTGATAAAAACATTGTTCAGGTCCACCGGTATATATCCGGCGGCGTATATTACTTCGGAAGGCACAGTGGTGGTTATGCCTATTTTTCCTTTCACCAGATCATCTCCGCCTGCCGCATTGATCATGCCGGCCCATATACTTTAGCCATAGGTTTCCTTTTACGATTATAACTATTTAATCTCAAGATTCCAAGAAAAAGACGAAAAAAGGCAGCCCGTAAAAAGCGGACTACCTTTTTTAAGAATACTTACCTGAGTTTTAGATAATCGGCAATTCCCTGGGCAATGGCCACAGCAGCCTTCGACCTGAATGAATCGTCCGCCAAAAGCTTTTCCTCCTGCGGGTTTGAAACGAAGGCCACTTCGACCAGTGCCGCCGGAACCCTGGATTTTACAATAACCACGAAATCGGCCTGCAGCACTCCCAGGTCGTCTCTTTTAAGGGCACCCAGGAGGTTTTTTTGTATGGCCCTGGACAGGTATGCCCCTTCCAGCCTTACCAGGTCCATCCCCCCGCTGTCCGACCTGGGGTAATACGTGCTGGTGCCGTCAGCTTTATTGCTTGTGCTGGCGTTGGAGTGTATGCTTACAAACAAGTCGGCCCCCATTTTATTGGCCACCTCGGGGCGGCTGTTCAGGTCCATATAAACATCGCCTGTTCTTGTCAGCACCACCGTGGCGCCCTGTTTTTTCAAAATCTCCGCCGTTTTCTGGGCGATATCCAGGTTTACCGTCTTTTCCTTGAGCCCCGCCGGCCCGATGGCGCCCGGCTCGCTCCCCCCGTGGCCGGGGTCCAGGACTATTTTGGCTCCGGAAAGGGATTTTTCCAGGCGGGGCATTATTTTAACGGTTAACTGCGTCCCGTCGGATGAGATGGCCTTTTCGCACCTTGTCACGGCACCCAGGTCTACAACCACCCTGGTTACCGCCGGAGAACCGCTGTTAAGCCCCACTCTCACCCCTTTTACCAGCCGGGAGGAGAAACTGATCTTCTCTGGCGCCGACCCCGGCTCGAAGTCGTTTATATCGATAACTATGCGGTCGGGGTCCAGCGCCGTGGTAACCGAATATTTCATGGGCTTGCCGTCTGATACGACGGTTACCACAGTTGCGTCCCCCTCGGCCCTGGCCGTCACGGACCTGATCCGGCCGTTTTCCTTTTTCTGTTCCTGTGCGGGGGGTTTTGCCACTCCACCCTTCTCCGGTTCTTTTGCCGGCGGGGGCGGAATTATTCCGGACCCGCCTTCATTCACCGGGGATTTGGGCCTGTCCACATCCACCAGCCAGGCTACCACCCAGCCGGTGCTGTTATTGTCCAGCCTGACTTTATACCAGTCGTT
>JBMOPC010000133.1:0-29928 GCA_049323915.1 Bacillota bacterium | reverse complement strand
CCCCTGCCACCAGAACGGCCTCAGGCTTCGCCTCACTTACCAGTTTTACGAACTGGTCCAGGATGTGAGCCTGGTCGTCAGTCAGATGAACCCCGTGAAAAATTCGCCCCAGGTGCCAGTCAGAGGTATGTAAGATCCTCATATTTCACCCCCTCTTAAACCTTTTTTCCGCTTCTATTGTTTTCTAATTATACTTAAATTGCCCTGCTTATTTTGCAAATGTCATTTAGCTTTAAGTCATTCTCCTCAGCTTGAAAGGGAGACAATCGTGGAAAGAGTAAAAATGGCGAAAAAGGAGAGCGCCAGGCAGGGTCGGTTTTTAGACCGAAAATAAAGAAAAAATCATACTCGCCGTTTTAGAAAGCATAGCCGTCGCTGCGGGTATCGACGGAAATTTGTTCACTGAACATCAGGTTCTTAAGGGAGCGCGAGGTGGTCCACTTTCAGCGGTTCGGCGAGGCGGCTTGACCAGGTGCAGGAGTTTATGGACGGCAAAAAGGTGTTTTAGGAACAAACAGGAGGGGAACTTTATTCCCTCCTGCGTCTCATTAATAATTATTCCTTTACCAGAATTACGGTACACTTGACATTCTGCGCCACGTGATTGCTGACGCTTCCCGTGAGAAAGCTCTTTATTCCGCTCAGACCCCTGACTCCAGTTGGGTGGGATAACTCACCGCGTGAAAAAGCATTATTTTTTCAGGCTTCTCATTTTCCAGTATTTTCAGCAAGTGTTCCACGGCCTGGTTTGACCCTTCCGACCCATCAATGGGGACAAGTATTTTTCTATACATGGCTAAGCCTCCTTTCAGACTCCGGGATTCCGGGATTCCGGCATTTCTGACTGTTCTGATGAAGAATTCTGTATATTCTCCCAAAAACCTTTTGCATCAGCCAGGTATTTAGTTGTCCCGGCGGTAAACAAGTCCCTCCGCCAGTGCTATCAGCTCTCCCTTCTCATCCCTGACCTCCATTCTGTAGAGCCCTGTTTTCCTGGTGAGGTTTTCCTCCCGGGCGCTGGCGGTGAGAACCGCCCCCAGCGATGTGGTCTTAAGAAACTGTATGTTTACGTTCAGGGCCAGTGCCACAGGCCCGTGGGAATTGCTGGCGGCGGCGAACACCACGTCGGCCAGGCCGAATATGGCTCCCCCGTGGGTCACCCCTACGCCGTTAAGCAGCTCGGGCCTGACTTCCATTGTGGCACGGGCGTACCCCGGACCGATCTCTTCAATCTTAATGCCCAGGTGCCGGGTTAGGGCGTCCTTTTGGGCAAACCGCTCCACTTTTCCTTCCACTGTTCTCACCTCATCTTAAATCAAAGTGGTATACCATGTCGCCACCGTTCCTCACGCCGCCGGCCCCGAATGAACGCTCAGCAAATACTACGCCTCCGTTTCTTTGAACCGTAATTACGGTGGAAGCCCTTGTACCGTAAGTATCGCTTTCAATAAACACAGCTGAAAGAAGCCTCTCCCACTTCAGGGAAACACCGGTGTCGGGCAGTTCTTCATCATTAGCTCCGGCACGGTCCGAAAGCAGGTCAAAAAGTGTTTCCACAGGGACATCCCCGGACTCCCCCAGTATCTGCCTTAAACCTTCTTTTCCTTTTACCACCTTGGGCCAGGGAGTGTCCAGCAGGCGGTTGCTGAGACCGTAAATTCCCGGTCTAATCATTTCGGCGTCCATTCCCCGGTTGGAGTAATACCACAGTGCCCCCTCACCCATCAGAAGAAGGTTGAAGCCGTTGTACGCTTCCCGCACCCCGCGAAGCCATTCTATATATTCTGGCGGCTCAAGTGCGGAACAAAGATATTCCTTCACCAGCATCCCCCGGGAGAGGGCGTTTGATTTGTAAGAGGCCGGGTCGCGGTAGTTGGTAAGGGCAGCGAAACGCCCCTTTCGCGTAATCCCCAGCCATGTGCCCGACCTTTCCAGGTCCCTGCCGGCCAGCACGCCGGGGCAGTCCTCCCAGAAGCCGGCCCGGGCCGTGGGGCGGGAATAATACTCATCCCGGTTGGCGGCCACAACCAGGTGGTATTCGGGATGACAGTCATAGGCAAAAAGAATTAGGCACATGGCTTTCTCCCGCCGTGAAGTAATTTTAATGAATGTAGTTTCCTTATCTTTCTATACGGGTACTGCTTATTCCTGCCCCCTCTCTGCGTTCCGATCCTTATAACACATAGCCGTTTGATTCTTTAGCTAAAAACCTGCATAATTCCGAAAGTTTCCCTGCGAATTTCCTTGCAAAATTTTATGCTGTTCAGGACGACAGGGCCGGTTTAAAATGGTTATAATATCCTGCGCTGCCGCCAGAATAAAGGCACCCGGCATTACCCCATATCGCGGATAAATTCGGCCACCCTTGCCACCAGTTCGTCCAGGAAGGAAAAGAACCCGGACTCATCGGTCATAACCGAGTATTTGCCCTCGTCGATAAAGCTCCTCAGGGACAGCATAAATTCGTCCGCCGCACCCTCCTTTTCCAGCACGTCAATCAGCCGGCTGACGGCGTCAACCAGGCGGAAGGGTCCGTACAGCTTGGGGTCTATCACCAGTTCCCTGGCGCTGGACACCATGTAGCCAATCAGCTCATAAATTTCCAGCCTGTCTTGAAAAGAGACCACCTACCCATCCCACCTTTCAAAGTGCAGGACTTCCTCCAGGGGCCTGCGGGGCGGGGCCTGGGGCACCACCTTGGGCACGCCGACGGTGACCAGCATCTCCGGCATTACACTGGCGGGCAGCTCCAGCAATATCTGAAAAGCCTTCTGGTCGAAGCTGCGCAGCACACAGGCGCCCAGCGCCATGGAATGAGCCAGCAGCAAAATGTTCTGCACAGCCATGGCCGCATCAAACAGGCTGACAATATCCCTTCCCATCTCTCCCCCCCTGGCCAAGGCCCTCTCCCTGTCAATGCAGACCACTATCAGGGCCGGCGGAGATGCAAACAGGCCCGGCGAAAAACTCTTTAATTTCTTTATTTTTTCGCGGTCCCTTATCACCACAAACTCCCATGCCTGCATATTGCTCCCCGTGGGAGCCCAGCACGCCGCCTCCACCAGCAGCTTCAGCGTATCGTCCGCCACCGGCTCGCCGGTAAAGGACCGTACGCTCCTTCTGGTCTTTATCAAATTTACAATTTCCATACCGAACACCTCCAGTTTATTCCGGCACCTTTGCCTTCAAAACCCCCTGCCCCACCCCTGGTTCCCCTTCACCAGGGCCAGTCTACAGCGAAGGGGTGAGACAGCCCCCGCCGTCTCACCCCCCATTTCTAGCCCCACCACCTGCGGGGCTTGTCAGGCGGCGGCATATAGTTCAGCCTGCTGTGCTTGACCCCCATGGAAATATAACTTTCCACAAGCTTTACGGCCGCGAAGGCGGGGTCTATAACCGGCACGTCGTACCCTGCTTCTTTCAGCCTTTGCTGAAGATTCGCGGCCAGGCCGATCATTCCGGTACACCCCAGAATAATCACGTGCACCCCGTCCTTTTGTATTGCCTCCAGGCTCTGCTCCAGCAGGGCGCTTTCCAGCTTGTCCCTGTCCCCCAGTTCCAAAACCGGTATGCTCACGTAGCGGATGGAAACCAGCCTTTCGGACAGGCCCAGCTTTTTGCCCAGATCCTCCAGCATCGGCAAAACGTTGGGCAATACGGTCACTATCCCAAGGTGCTGGCCCAGCCCCGCCGCCATCAGAACCGCCGGCTCAAAAGCACCGTATACCGGTATGTCCACCAGTTCCCGGGCAGGCTTCACCCCCGGGTCGCCGAAGCAGTCGATAATTATTCCTTCAAACCCTTCTTCAGCTGCCTTTTTTACCTTGTTTAAAATGTCCGGCACAGACAGGGCCTCATCGTACGCGCACTCGATGGATGCCGGCCCGTATTCAATGTTTTCCACCTCGAACTCCGTCCCCGGGGAAACAAATCCCTTTATTTCCTGGCGCGCCTCTTCGTTCAGCAAATCGCTGGTGATGGGTATGATTACCTTGATACGCAATTTACCTTCCCTCCTCTGAGTTATTATGGAATAAAGCATACTCGGTCCACCCGGCCCGGTTCCCCTGCCGGAGATCGGGCCGCACCCGCGGCTCGGGCGATGTTTCATTTTACCCGTGTCTCAAATCACCCGCCGCCTTTATCCTTATGCGCGTGGCGTTGCCCGGCAGGTAGGCCAGGGGCACGTCCTCGGACTCCACCACCTGCACTGTGAACGGCTCGGCGCCGGCCTTCACCGCCTCCTCAAAAGCGGTTTCCCTGGCGTTCTTCATGGCCTCGTCCCGGCTCATCTCACTCAAGGAATATATTCTATCCACCTGGCCGCTTACCTGGGCAATGGCGGCGCCCAGGGCGTTGGCCACGTCATGGTCGGCCGGCCGGATTACCTCCGAAACCCCCTCCACCCCGCCGGTGATCAGTATGCTGCCGCCCCCCACCAGGACCAGCGGCACGGGATCTGCGGACAGCTTCATCTTGTCAATTGCCTCGTTGACCATCACCATCCATTTATTCAGCGCTTTTCTGGCGAAGGCTTCGTCGATACGGCTCACCCCGGCGGGGTCGCCGATTTCCGCCATTCCCAGGCGCACGGCTATATCAGTGGCGGTCAGGGTGTTTCCGCCAAAGACCAGCGCCTCTTCGGTGAGGCGGTAGCCCACGCTGTCGGGCCCGATTCTGATCTCGCCGCCCTCCTCCCGGATAATGGTTCCGCCGCCCAGGCCAAAGGAGATCAGGTCCGGCATGCGGAAGTTGGTGCGCACCCCCCCTATTTCCACCGCCACCGAGGACTCGCGGGGGAAGTTGTTCACGATCACGCCTATGTCGCTGGTGGTTCCCCCCACGTCCAGGACTATGGCGTTATTGTATCCGCTCAGGAAAGACGCCCCCCGGATGCTGTTGGTGGGCCCGCAGGCCACCGTCAGGATGGGGTACCGGACTGCGTAGTCGATGGACATCAGCGTGCCGTCGTTCTGGCACAGGTAAATTCGGGCGTTTTTAACCCCCTCCCGCTCCAGGGCGGACTTGAAGCCAAGGGCGGTGATTCTGGCCACCTCCGTCAGGGCCGCGTTGAGGATGGTGGCGTTTTCCCGCTCCAGAAGGCCGATGGAGGCTACTTCGTGAGACAGGGACAGGGGTATGCCGCCCAGTTCTTCTTTGAAAATTTCCGCTGCCCGCTTCTCGTGGTCCGCCGAGACCGGGGAAAATACGGAGGTTACGACCACTGCCTCCACGTTTCCCTTGAGCATCCGGGCCACCGACCTGACTTCATCCGGGTCTAAGGCCGAGATTTCACGACCGTCATACTCATGTCCGCCTTTTACCAGGAAATATTCTTCACCCACCGCCTTCACAAGGTCCTCCGGCCAGTCCACCATGGGCGCGATGGCCATGGTGGCGGGCTTGCCGATGCGCACTATGCCAACTTTGCAAAGGCGCTTGCGTTCCACTATGGCGTTGGTGCAGTGGGTGGTCCCCAGCATGGCGTAGGAGATATCTTCCTTGTTAATCCCGGACTTCTCCAGCACTTTGCTTATGGCCGCATAGATTCCCGTGGTCACATCCCTGGTGGTGGGCGTTTTCACCTTTTCAACGAGATTAAGCCTTTCATCGATAATCACGGCGTCGGTGTTGGTGCCGCCCACGTCAATTCCCAACCGGTAACCCATTATTTTACACCTCCCCCGGCCAGTTCCTCCACCGGCACGTAATCAAGGTCATACCTGAAGTAGCGCGGCCCCACCGTTTCCAGGCCCTTGGGCGTGCGCCACTTGGGGTCGCAGGGGATGCCCAGCACCAGCACCCGGTGGCCGTACCTGAGTCCCTCGGTGGTGATGGGAATGGCTGTTTCCAGGTTGACAATGCAGATCAGGTCGGGCACCACGGCCACCACCCTGCCGCTTCTGACGGCCACCAGGTTCTCATTCTGGAACCTGACTTCCAGCACCTCGCCCCTGTACTCCTCGATCCCTTCAACGCGGGCCTCGCCCCGTGCGAATCCCCCCTCGGTCCGCCTCAAAACATCGGCCACCTTGCCTTTGAAAAGTTCAAAGCCGCCCGTTACTTTGAGAAGGGAATCGACGGGGCTTTCCCCCAGCCGCCGGGCCTCCTGGATGGCCCTGCCTATCTGCGCTGAATAGGTCAGTATGTTTTTGATGCCGGATTTTTTTAAATTCTTTCCGGTCATCGGGTAGATGGTTATCATCACCGCTCCCCCCATGACCACGGTGGCGCTTCTGGCCAGGTTTTCAGTCCAGTGGTTGTCAATGGTTTCCAGGATCAGGCTGTTGCCCTTTTCATCAGTTATGACCATGGGTGTGGCCGAAACCCCTTCCAGGTGGAATGTAACCATCTGCAGTTCCGGAAAGGCCCGGCCCATCCCGTCGCAGTCCACCAGGGGGATGCCCAGCCTGGCGGCCACGGCAATGGGGATCATGGAGTTGACCCCTCCCGCCTCAATGGGCACGGTGGCGAAAATCTCCTTGCCCAGGTAATTCTTCAGGCCGTTGAAGGCCCTGAATATTTCCTCCCCGCTGGGCAGCTTTTCCACCATTACCGTTGGCGCGCCCATCATAGCCGTGGGAACCACCAGCGCGTCGTCCGGCACCTCCTCCGGATCGACCAGGGTGACAGGCCCGTATTTTTTTATGGCCTGCAGGGCCATCAGCTTGCCGATGTGGGGATCGCCGCCCCCGCCGGTGCCCAGGAGAGAGGCACCCAGGGCAATGTGTTCAACCGCCTGAGCATCAATTTTGTTCATTATTTTCCTCCTTCGGGTTATGAGCTGTAACTCCGTTGCACTTTTTCTTCCTTCCGTGCCGGTAAGTTAATAAATCCCCCAGTCCTTTTCTACGCGTCTTTTCCTTCCACAGCCGGTGATGCAGGCTTGACCACCGCCGCAATAACCAGGTAACAGACCATGGATACGATTATTCCGTTTATCGAAGCTATGCCGGCACTGATGACATTAGCGGCAATAACGCCCAAAGCCAGTGATACCACGCCTGCCCAGTTGACGCCGGGATACCTGCTCCATCTTGAGGCCATGCCCTTTCTTATAATCCAGTAGTCTGCCATCATTACCCCGGCTATGGGAGGTATGCAGGAGGTCAACAACATCAGGTAACTGATGAAGTGGTTGATAATCCCGGCTACGGCCAGCATGGTTCCTATGCCGCCGGCGATACCGGTGGCCAGGGCCCTCTTGTCGTCGCCCAGATTGAACAAGCTGGTAATGGCCAGGCCCCCTGAATAGGCATTAATGGCGTTTGTCGTCCATGTGGCCAGAATAAGGATAATCAATCCCGCCATAGGAACACCTATCTTCGACAGGACCGTGGTTATATCATGCGATCCTGCCACCACCGCCATAACGGCGCCCATGATCAGCAACAGGACGCCGGTAGGCCATACGCCCAGCACCGATGACAGGACTGCGTCTTTTCTGTTCCTGGCATATCTCGAATAGTCAGACGCCAGTACGCCCCCCACCGCAAACATGCCTACCGCTATTGCGATTCCCTGAACAAAGGCAAAGGGTGCGGGCGGCTGATAAGAGGCTAACAACTGCGTTCCGAACTTGCTTATGGAAACATATGTCCCGTAGATACACAGTATAACCAGGGCGGGCACGGCGATATAATTCAGGTACTTAAGCGCGTTAAACCCGATGATGGCCGTGGCCAGCATGATTACCCCCCAAAACAGGGAAGACAGCCATATCGGTATATTCAGCCCCACCCATGAATTAATAATGCTGCTGAATGCGCTGCCGCAGACATTGGCCTGCACCCCGAACCAGCCCAGGCACCCGAAGCCCAGGAAGGAGGATATAATCACCCTTGCGCCTGCCACTCCAAAGGCCGAACTGGCATTAACCACGGTGGGCATTCCCAGGTCCGCCCCCTGCATTCCCTGGAAGCTCATATACGCTACAATAATCGTGTAGCCGATAATTCCTGCCAGTATCGCATTGGCCAGCGACAGTCCGGTTATCAGGGCGCCCCCCACCATCAGAGCGGGTACGCAGATCATAACGCCGATCCAGATAAGGGCTATGCTGTACCACGGCTGCCTGTCCTCCCGGGAGATTTGTCCGAGAGCGTATTTTTCAAATACATCTCCTTTTTGGCTAATCTTTTCCATTCTCTTGCTCTCCTTATAACTTTTTTAGACCGGGACCGTTTATTTCGCCACCCCTCCTGTACCATCACCTCTTTTCAGCTAGATAACCAGCTTTACCGCACGTGCTTACCAAAAAAAACTGAACTTGCAGCATTTTCTATCTAAAGCGTTTCCCCGGCCCCTCGTCCGACCGGCCCCGGTAAAGCACCGTGCACCGCAAAAACCGGCTGGCAAGTGTTTACGCAATATCCGTACCATTAATACTTTGATGAAAATGTATTAAATAACGTGGCAACTGCCGCTTTTTATATCCAAAAAGCCGGGTTTAAATTATCCCCCTGTACGTAGAAGCATGATTTCTCCGTCCCGGCTGCACCTGTGCCCGGAGGCACATTAATACGGCCTCCATGGAAAATTTAATTCGTGTTAATTTTTATCGTTGTTTCTTATAATTTCTCTTGTATTTGCAGCTTTTTGCATTTAAACTGGATATATATGCTTAAAACAGCGGTGAAAAACTGTGCTGGAAAAGATTGTGCCGGAATTATTCCTGCAAAACCTGGCCGCGTTCTTTGGCTGTCAGATCGCCTGGTGGGACAGGTCCCGGGTCCACAGCGTACACAGGCCCGAAGGCTCCGGCACGGAAAATGCCGTTCCTTCCCATGCCCACCTGCAGAGGCTGCTGTCCTTCTCACATCCCGTAGCCATACTAAAAGGAAAGCATAACCTCTGCCAGAACTGCCCGGACCTGAGAGGCTGCCCGTGGTCCAGTGAATTTTTTGTTCCCTTCGGCACCCCGGATGATCCAAGGGGTATGATATGGCAGTTTCACTCCCCATCACCGCTCACCGGTTCCCCCGCCTGGCTCAGGCTGGCCGTTGATTTTTCCCGCCTGCTGACCCTTAACGAGACCCGGGAAAGAGACAGGCTCCTCATCGAATTCTTCCGCCAGTCCACCGGGCTTTGCGGCCAGTTGCTGGAAGAGGGGTTCGTCCTTTTCAACAACATGGGTGAGCCGGTTTTTGAAAACAGCGCCGCCGCAGAGCTAAACCTTTACCAACACTTTAAGAAAAGCAGCAGCGCCCCCCTGGTGCAGAACCTGAAGGGCAAAAAGGAACTGAACCTTATCCTGGACAGCCCCAACCCACTGGCGGCAAAGCTACGCCCCTTTTATTTCTCCCGGGAATACCTGGGAGGAGCTTTATTCACCACCAGCGACATAAGGAATATCAAAAACGGGCACTTTCTAAAGCCCGGCAAGAGTGCGGGCCTCATCAACATCATAGGCAAAGACCCCGGGTTTCTCAGCGTTGTCTCGGTTGTCAACCAGGTGGCGCCCACCGATTCCACCGTTCTCCTGAGGGGGGAAAGCGGCACGGGCAAGGAGATATTCGCCAGGACGATCCATGAAAAAAGTTCGCGCAGGGCAGGGCCCTTTATAGTCATCAACTGCGCCGCCATCCCGGAAAACCTCCTGGAAAGCGAGCTTTTCGGCTACGAGGAAGGCTCCTTCACCGGCGCCCGCCGGGGAGGCAAGCCCGGCAAGATGGAGCTTGCCCACCAGGGCACCATCTTCCTGGACGAGATAGGGGACATGTCGCCCTCCCTCCAGGTCAAGCTGTTAAGGGTGCTGCAGACCAAGCACATAGAAAGAGTGGGGGGAACATCGTCCATCCCCATCGATGTGCGCATTATTGCCGCCACGCACCAGAAGCTGGAGGAATTGATCGCCGCGGGGCGCTTCCGGGAGGACCTTTTTTACCGCATCAGCGTCATTCCCGTCACCATTCCCCCTTTAAGGGACAGGCCCGGAGACATTGAGCTTTTACTCAACTACTACGTCAGAAAGTACTGCATCCTACTGAACAAGGACTTTAAAACCTTTTCCTATGAAGCCCTGAAGCTCCTGAAGTCTTACCCCTGGCCCGGAAACGTGCGGGAGCTGGAAAACGCGGTGGAGTACAGCGTCACCATTGACGACAGGGAAGAAATAGTGGTGGAGAGCCTGCCACTGCAGATCCGCCACCTGCAGTGGGATCAGCCTCCGCCCCCGGCGGTAAAGGCCGTGTCGGCGAAGCCAGGCCGGGACGAGCTGGCCGGACTTTTAAGCCGCTTCGGGAATTCTGCAGTGGGTAAAAAGGAGTTGGCCCAGCTCCTGGGCGTCAGCCTGGCAACCCTGTACAGGTGGCTTAAGAACTACAAACTTTAGCAAACCGGATTATCAGGCAGCGGAGAGGGGGAGAAAATTGCAGGTTATTGACAGGAGCTGGCTGGAGCCCCTTCTTTCAGGCGGCACGTTTCTCGGCTCCGGAGGCGGGGGGGAGGCCGGAAACAGCACCTTTCTCCTGAAAGAGATTCAGGCCAATATCCAGGCAATCCACCTGATGGGGCTGGAAGAGCTTGACCCTGAGGGGTTTTACGCGGGTGTGGGCATGATCGGATCGCCGGAATTGATGGAAGAACACTTTCCCACCAGCCTGAAGGGAATTGACGCCCTGGAGCGGCTGAAGGTTCTCACTGGGCGGGAGTTTCGCGGGCTTATGACGGTAGAGTGCGCCACCGTAAACATACTTTACCCCCTCCTGGTGGCCTGCCGGGCGCAGCTGCCGCTGATAGACGCGGACGCCATGGGGCGGGCCTTTCCGGAAATACAGATGACCGCCTTTAATTTCGCCGGGCTCCCCAGCACGCCCATGGCGGTAATCGACGGGCGCGGCCACAGCTATGACTTTACCGAGGAAGACAACTTCCTGATGGAGCTGAACAGGCGGCGGATAGTGGGAGAAGGGGGCGGCATAGGTTTCTTTGCCGGATTTCCCTACAGGGGCGGCGTGTTAAAGCGCGTCCTCATACCCGGGACCATTTCTTTTGCCTACGACCTGGGGCGGGTTTTTATGAACCCCGTCACGTACTTGAACATGCTGGACAACCTCATCCGGGTCACCAGGAACTCCATATACGGCAGCGCCATAGAGCTATTCACCGGCTCCGTAGTGGAAAAGGAAAGGATGGAAAACCTGGGCTGGCGGGCCATCACCATCAAGGGAAGCGGATCTTATGCCAACGAGGAATTTAAAATACTGACGCAAAACGAAAGCCTTATCGCCTACCGGCAAAACCGGGTTGCGGCCATGGTGCCTGACCTTATTTCCATTATTGACATGAAAACCCTGAGGCCGGTGTACAACAGCGACCTTTTTCCGGGCATGGAGGTGGCCGTTATCGGCACCCCGGCGCCCCTGCAGCTGAAGACCAGAAAGAACCTGGACGTGGTGGGCCCGCGGTATTTTGGCTGCAAGTCCGGATACGAGCCGCTAGAAAAGCTTTATTACTTTTATTACTACAAATAAACAGGGGACCGCGGGTTAATGTTAAAACTTACCGTAATGTGTGGTGGTAACAGGTGGAGGGAGACCTCGTTTTCATCTGGCGGGAAGACAGGGCGGCGCTGTGTTTCGGGCGGGAAAAAACAGTCCTGGCGGCTGAACCGTTTTTCCTGAAATCGAAAAATGGCCTGGGCAAAAGAATTATGAAGTTTTTATCCGGAAACGGCCTTTCGGCGCCGGACGTCAAAAAAGTGACAGTGGTGGCCGACCTGACCGAACTGCTCCCCCGGAGATTAAAAGAGAGCTCTATTTTCGGGTATTTCAGGGTTACTCCCGGACCCTTTGAATTCACCCCCGTAGCCCATCTGCTGCAGAAAAGCAATTTAAAGATCCTCCACTTTCACCTGCCCCTGCCGGGCCATTCCGAACATGCAGCACAGATGAAAAGCGCCCTTTTAACCCTGTCGGGACTTCCCGTCAAATATATTGCCATAAACAGCACCTTTTCCCTGATCGACCCGGCCGGGGAAAAGCACCTGATTGAGGAGGGCGAAAAGATCTGTCCCGGCAGGTTTACCTATATCCCTTCCTGCCGCTACAGCACCCCTAACTTTCTTTTGAGAGAAAACGTCCTGCTGGTCAACCTCTTTTTACTGGAGCCGGTTCAGTCCTTTCTGGCCTGGCTGGACAAATCCCTTAAGGAATGCTCGGTTTCCGCCCCACTGTATTTTCTAAAAGGAGACGGCACCCTGGCCAGCTGCGGCAGGGTCAAAACAAATCCATTGCTGACCTGGCAGTCCGGCCTTGCTTCCCGCCTGATCGGCGGCTGCCGCTACGCCGGCCGGGGTGAAACCATTGTCATCGTTAAAGAAGGGGAGGAGTTGTGCCTGGGCATGACAGAAAATTACCTGCCAAAGGCGGGGGGTAGTTACAACAGCTTTTACGGCCTGGAACTCCCCGGCAGATATCCGGCAACCGTCCGCCAGAAAGAAACAGCCGGCAGCAAAAACTGGGAGGACACGCTGGAAATGCTCAACCCATTCCCGGGGCCCGTCCCCCTGGTAAGCTTTGTTCCTTCACTGAAGGTGTCTCCGGTTTTCAGGTATCCCCTTGTTACTGTTGCGGATGATCTATGCGCGCGGTGCAGCGGTGCGCTTGCCGCCCCATACAGGTTTGAGATGGAAAAGGTATCCTTTTCTTCCCGGCCGCAGCAGATACAGTCCGAAAAACAGGAACTCCGTCAGGCCGCCCTGCGGCAGATCAGCCTGGAAGGGGTACAGCTGGCGGATATCAAACACCGGTTCGAGGAAGTTTTCCTGAGTTACCTGCCGCAAAACGCCTACCTGATCAGGCTGACGGTGTGGGGGAATTTAAAATAGTGGCGGCTGTTGAATTGAAGCAGGTCCGTCCTAAGACATCAGTCATATATTTTTAAGATATCAGATATTTTGGCCGGTTCCACCCCGGGGTGCACGTCTTCGTTGACCATTACCACGGGGCCCAGAGCGCAGGCTCCGATGCAGCGGACCACTTCCAGGGTGAATCTGCCGTCCGCTGTTGTCTCGCCCGGCTCTATCCGAAGCTCCCTGCAAAAATGGTCGAGTAAAAGGGATGAACCGCGAAGGTAGCACGAAGTGCCCAGGCATACACTGATTTTGTGCTTACCGGCAGGCGCGGACCTGAATGCCGGATAATACGTAATCATGCTGTATACATCCATCGGTGGTATTTCAAGTCCGTCAGCTATCTGGTACACGATCTCTTCGGTTACATAACCCATAAGGTTGTGCAATTCAAGGAGCACCTGCAACAATGCGTCCGGCTTGTCCCGGTGTTTTTGTATTATTTTTGTCACCCGGAATTCGTTGTCTTCGTTAAGTCTGCCCGAGTCCGCCCGACATCCGTTACACAGGCAACGCTTTTCTCTCCCCATGTGATTTTCCTCTCCCCGGTGCCACTCTAATAATATTCTTCGGTGACAGTTTTCCCCATGTCTCTCAATATCCGGCCCAAATCCCTGATGATGTACTGCTTGTAAATATATATGGCCGGCAAGTCCGGTCCCTGTTGGGCAGGATTTGCAGCGGTGCCCACAATAAAATGCACGCTGTCCGCAGCCAGTAATACTGAAGCCAGCCGGCTGGATCCCACCCTTCCCCCCAGCTCCGCGGATCCGGCTTTTAAGTGCTCCATGGCGTCAACCAGGGTTATGGCGCCCTCCGTAACCAGGTCAATGCCTGGAATGATGCCGGTGGGAGGTACCCGCTCATGCCTGGAGGAGAGGTCGACAGATAATTCCCTGCCCAGCACGCGTGCCACCATATTGCCGGTGGCGCCCCCGCAGACCACCTTAATCCCGTTCGATCGCATCAGCTTATCCACCACCTCCACGTCGTCCTCCATGTTCCGGGGCGGGCCTATAAGAACTGTTGCCTGCTGCGGTTTGCGCACGTTAATAACGGCAACGCTGGCATCATCTCCCGGCTTCCCGCCGTAAAAGTGGTTGCATAGCCTGGTTATTTTTTCAGCCCAGTTTAACGCTGTAACCGACGGTGAGTACGTTCCGGCCAGGTACATGCCCACCCTGTTCAGGCCCCAACCCATGTTCCATCTGCCGCCGGTACCGGCATGCACCACTCCGTCGGTAATGATAACCAGCCAGTCATTTTCGCCCACCGTGAAAAAGCTCTCCCTGATTACTTTGCAATCGATGACCCTCTCTGTTCTTTCAATGTTTAGCAGACTGTTTTTGTTACCGATGAAGGAAGGAGGATTTTCATATTCTATCAGGTGTACATTTCCGTTCTGCGTTATCCGCAGAATGGTAAAGGTGCTGTAGGCCAGTTTTCTAACCTTGCAGATAGGCAGCGTATGAGCCAGGGTTTCTATGACGTTATCTACCTGCCCGCCCATTTTCAGCATGGTGCCGGCGGTTTTGGATGTAAGGCGGGAAAGGATGTTGGCTTTAACTCCGCTCCCAAGGCCGTCGGCCACCACCACAATGCGGTCGGTGCCGGCATGCACCACTTCGATGCAGTCGCCGCACAGCTCCTCCCCGTCTTTTGTCAGCTGGGAGGTGCCGATATCCAGGCAGACTTTCATTATTGCCGATCTCCTTCCATTACTGAAAAGATCATAGGCTGCGCACAAGGATTCAGCCGGGCGGCACAGCAGGATTCAACACAGCGCCTCAAATTTTGCCGTGCATGATATAATTCGCTAAATCAGCCGTCATCCCTTTAAACACATTTTGCTTGTGCTGTCAGTCCTGTAATGATATTCATGAAGTTTCCAGGGCTTCGGCCGGCAAAACAATCCTGGTTCTAAACAGATGTTCGGCATTTTCCGGGGTGACTCCGGTGATAATTTCATCATCCACCTTTACTGAAACGCCCCGGTCACAGTGCTCCAGACAAAACGTACCGTTCAGCCGGACACGGTCTTCCAGACCATAAAGCCTGATTAAATCGGAAAACTTGTTCAATACGTCATAGGAACCGCTAAGGAAACAACCGGTTCCAACGCATACTGAAACAGATACCGTGCTGCTTCCCGATGAGCCGGTTATCTCCACCGGTTTTCCGCTAATCCTGCGCCGGGGGACATATTCTGTGTGCAGGTGGTGATGCGCCTTTTGGGAGCCGGGCCCGCCAATCCACCCGTCGAGAATTTTATTTACATAAACATTGTCCTGGGCCTTGTGCACCTGTTCAATAGCATCCAGCTGATATATTGTCTTCAGCCGCGCGGCCCTGGCCATTGAGTCGTTAATGTCGGGCTGCCCGCCGCCGCCCACACACCCGGCCGGGCAGCACATCACTTCCACCGCGTGGTAAAAGGCCTCCCCGTTTTTGATGCGCCGGATTAACCTTTCGGCGTTGGCGAGGCCGCTTACCACCGCCAGTTTTAATGTTTGGCCGTTGACTTCAACTTCAGCTTCCTTCAGGCCTTTTGTTCCCCTGACGGGGTGAAAGTCCACCCTGCCTACATCGTGATTGCCGGTATAGCCGGCCAAAAAACGCACCACTGACTCCATGACCCCGCCGGAGACACCAAAAATCAAAGCGCCTCCCGAACCCATTCCCAGCGGGTTGTCAAAACCGGCCGGTTCGAGATCATTGAATATTATGCCGGATTCCTTGATCATCTGGGCCATTTCGACGGTTGTCAGAACGATATCCACGTCATAAACGCCGTCCTGTGAAAATTCCGGTCTCCTGGCCTCAAATTTTTTTGCAGTGCAGGGCATTACGGATATGCAAACTATTTCGTTAAATTCTTTACCTGTCTTTTCAGCGTAATATCTTTTAACCAGTGAACCGAACATTTGTTGAGGTGACCGGCAGGTGGAGAGATTTTTAAGCAGGTCGGAATGCATCTGCTCACAGTATTTGACCCAGCCGGGACAGCATGATGTGAACAGGGGCAGCTTGCCGCCGTTTTTAAGGCGGTTTAAAAGCTCCATGGACTCTTCAGTGGTTGTCAGGTCCGCCGCCAGCAACGTATCGAACACCCTGTCCACGCCCATTTTTTTAAGGGCTGCCACGATTTTGCCGGTTACCGCCGACCCCGCCGGCAGTCCGAATTCTTCACCCAGTGCCACCCTGACAGCCGGCGCCACCTGCACCACCACGGTCTTGGACGGGTCATGAATGGCCGCCCAGGCCTTATTAACCTCAGATTTTACTGTAAGGGCGCCGGTGGGACAGACCGCCGCGCACTGACCGCAGTTAACACATGCAACCTCGGACAGTTTTTTGCCGAAGGCCGTGGTAACCTCGGTTTTACTTCCGCGGTAGGCAAAATCCCATATGCCCAGCCCCTGAATTTCTTTGCACATGCGGACGCAGTCGCCGCAAAGAATACATTTGTTGGCGTCCTTGACAATGCTGTAACTGGAAGAATCAACAGGCACCCTTTTATCCCGTTTACCAAATCGAACGTTGTCAAGCCCGTACTGCCTTGCCAGTTTCTGCAGTTTACAGGAGGTGTTTTTGGCGCAGGTAGGGCATTCCCTGTCATGGTTGGCCAGTAAAAGCTCGATGATCATACGGCGGAGCCGCCTGGTGCGTTCGGTATTGGTACGGATTACCATGCCCTCGGCAGGGGGGGTGGAACATGAAGCCACCAGGCCCAATTTTTCTACTTCCACCATGCACAAGCGGCAGGCCCCGTACACACTTAATTCTGAATAGTAGCAAAAAGTGGGCAATTCAACACCTACCCGCCTGACCAGATCAAGTATGTTCTGAGCGCCGTCAATTTCCACTCTCTGTCCGTCTATAATAACCCAGCCCGTATTCATTTCTTTCACACTCCTATTCCCTGTTAATACAGCCTATGCCCTGTATATGGATCCGAATTTGCATTTTTCCATGCAAGTTCCGCATTTCAGGCACTTTTCGGCATCAATGGCATGAGGTTCTTTTTTGTTGCCCGAAATTGCTTCTGCCGGGCATACTTTGGCGCACAGCCCGCATCCCCTGCATTTTTCCCTGTCGATAAGGTACTCCTGCAAAGCAGCACACACTCCGGCCGGACATTTTTTCTCCTTTACATGGGCCTCATACTCGTGACGGAAATACCGGAGTGTTGTTAAAACAGGGTTGGGCGCGGTTTTGCCCAGTCCGCACAGAGATCCGTCCTGAACCACCGAGGCCAGCTCTTCAAGCAGCGCCAGGTCTTCTTCACATGCCCTTCCCTCGGTTATGGCTGCCAGAAGTTCCAGCATGCGCTTTGTACCCTCCCGGCACGGCACGCATTTGCCGCATGATTCATTTTGCACAAAGCCCATGAAAAATTTGGCCACTTCCACCATGCAGGTATCTTTGCCCATGACCACCAGGCCGCCGGATCCGATCATGGCTCCTGCCTTTTTCAGCGAGTCGTAATCCAGGGGCAGGTCCAGGTGGTCCTCCGTCAGGCAGCCGCCCGAAGGCCCGCCGATCTGAACAGCCTTGAATTCCTTGCCATTTCCCAGACCTCCTCCGATATCAAACACCACTTCACGCAGGGTCATGCCCATGGGTATTTCCACTAAACCGGTATGCGCCACATGGCCCGCCAGGGCGAAGGTCTTGGTCCCCGGACTCCCTGCGGTGCCAAAATTACGAAACCACTTTGCACCTTTTAGCAGTATTGGGGGCAGGTTGGCCAGGGTTTCAACGTTATTGATTACGGTGGGACAGTTCCACAGCCCCCTGCTGGCGGGGTACGGCGGACGGGGCCTGGGCATGCCGCGCTGGCCCTCTATGGAGGCGATCAGGGCGGTTTCCTCACCGCACACGAATGCTCCGGCACCCTCTTTTATACTTACCCTGAAGGAGAAACCGCTGCCGAGGATGTTACCGCCCAGCAATCCTGTTCTTTCAGCCTCTGCCACGGCCCGCCTGAGACGTTTGACCGCCAGGGGGTATTCAGCCCTGACATAAATATAGCCCTCGTCCGCGCCAATGGCATATCCCGCGATCATCATGCCTTCCAGCACCCTGTGCGGGTCGCCTTCCATTACGCTGCGGTCCATGAATGCGCCGGGGTCTCCCTCGTCCCCGTTGCATATGATGTATTTTTTCCGGCCCTGGGCCGCCCTGGCTAGCTGCCATTTTTTTCCTGTAGGAAAACCTCCGCCGCCCCTGCCCCGCAGCCCCGACTCCATAACTTCTTCAATTAATTCTTCCGGCGTCATTTCAAACAATACCCTTGTTATGGCCTGGTAACCGCTGTGGGCTATATAATCGTATATGTCATCCGGATTGATCCGCCCGCAGTGTTCCAGCGCAACCCTCGTTTGCTTCTGATAAAACGGGATTTCATCCTGGGTCCCCACAGCTTCCCCGCTTACCGGATGGTGATACAACAGTCTTTCAACCAGCCGGTTGTTTAAAATATGTGATTCCACAATCTCATCCACATCTTCACGCCTTACGTGGTGATAAAATATCCCGCCCGGCTCAAACCGCACCAGCGGGCCCCCCTGACAAAAACCATGGCAACCGCTGATATTCACCGCATACGGATCATGTCCGGCCTCCTCCAGCAGGTTGACCTTTACCGGCAGCCCCTTTTCTTTGATTCTTTGCTTGAATGCCTCGTAAACTTCAAGGGAACCGTTGGCCACGCACCCGGTTCCGGCGCAGACCAGAATTCTCATTTTTTCTTTTTGCAGCAGTTCTTTCGATTTAATCCGGCATTCTGCCAACTGGTCCATTAACTTAAACATTGACCTTCCTCCTTGCCGCCGCACTCAGCATTTTGGTTCAATTTTTTCAACACCTCCAGAATGCCTTCAGGAGTCATCTGACCGTGAACCTCCCTGTCGTTAACGGTAATTACCGGAGCCAAACCGCAGGCGCCCAGGCATGATACCGTCTCCACGGTAAACTGCAGGTCTTCTGTGGTATTTTTTGATTCATCCAGGTTCAGCTGCCGGCGCAGCGCAAAATTAACGGGTACGGAACCGCGTACGTGGCAGGCGGTTCCGTCACAAACCCTGATCACATACTTTCCCTTCGGAACAAGGGAAAACTGGGCATAAAAAGTGGCCACGCCAAATACGGCGGCGGGTGATATACCCAAAGCAGTGGCCACGTATGTAAGCACCTCTTCGGGCAGGTAGCGGTATTCTTCCTGCACCTCCTGCAAAATGCCTATCAGATGAGATACCCTGCCCTCATGCTTATCAATTATTTCCTGCAGTTTTTGAAACTTTCTTTGCGGCATTGCTTCAGACCTCCACCTGACTGTTTTCTGTATCTGCTGAATACCTGAATTTTTCCATCCTTATATCCCGGGCGGACAAATCAACCACAGCCCTTTAACTTTTTCATTCCCAACATTGCTTATCACGGCCGGATTATCAAACATAAAATAGGCGGCATCCCCCTCCTCCAGGCGATATTTGGCTTTATTGACAGTTATTTCTGCCTCGCCGCTTAAAATGTATAAAAAATCCTCGTGCTCACCGGGTAACGACGGCATCATAACTTTTGAAGCGACATCAACCTCAAACACCAGAGGCTGCATTTTCTTGTTCCTGGCACCGAGAAATGTTAACAATTCAAGCTTCAGCCGCGTGTCATCCGTAATTACACGCTTACGCTTGTTTTTTCTGACAACAACCCATTCCTCCGGCAGTTCGTCATCCACCAGCATTGCCATGTTGGTATTAAGGGCACCGGCTATACTTTTCAAGGTGGAAAAAGACGGAGAAACTTTGTTTTGCTCCAGCTGGTATATAAAGCTGGCCGTAACTCCAACTATCCTGGCCAGTTGACGGACACTGAGATTGTTATTCCGGCGCAACTGTTTTACCCGATCCCCAAGCATATATCACCCACCTTATAAGCAAAAAAATTTTTTTATTTGATTCAGTTTTTCGTCCCCACAATTTATTCTATCTTATGCGAAAAATTACGCTATTACTGTACATGTATGTAGCACTGCTTATATTATTAAATATAAATTATTTTCTGTCAACTGGGAGAACAAATTCGCCCTGCGGGCGACTGGAACACAGAACTCAGGACTCAGAATGGTGACAGCCCGCATAAGCAGCGGCCCTCAAGCGACATGCACATGGGGGGGTGATTTAAGCCCGGGCGGAATTTATCGTAGGATGTTACAGTCTCTTAACGACCGAGCCTAAGGAGTGACGAGCCGGCCGCAGGACGCGGACGGAAGCCTGAACCGACGCATGGACGCGGCGTTGAAGGCGGTCGGCAGTCCTTTGGTGACCGAGTTTTAGAGACTGTTACAGCCGAAGATCCATGCAGCCTGGATTAAACCACCCACCCCGGCCCGTAAGCGACCCCGAAGCGACATAATAAAAAAGTTATCCACAAAGCATAATTTCCTAGATCATAAAAAAACCGGTCTGGATTCAGCCAGACCGGTTTTCCCGAAATTTTTAACAATCGTCAGTGCTTCACTAGCGCATGGTTAAAAAGATTCTTTTCCCATCAGGTCGATGAGCTTATTTAAAAGAACCTTGGTCTCTGCGGTGGTTTCACCCAGCAAGCCTGCAATTTCCTGGGCCACCTTCATCTGCTTGGTAATTACCTCCTGGGCCCGGGCAATGGTCTGTCCCTTGACCAGTTCGAACTTCTCCCGCTGCCTCTTTTCAGAAGTGATGTCCACCAGGATCCCCACCACGGCCCTTTCGCTTTCCAGGGGAAAGATTATTTCCCTGGTGATGATGTCCAGCTCGGGATAAGTATGCAGGCGGTTCAGCATTTCCCCGGTTTCTATGACCTTTAAGAAATTTTCGGGATTGATCAGCGTGTCCAGCCTCTGTCCCACCATTTCCCCGGCCTGGCATTTGAACAGCCGCCCGGCCGCCGGGTTGACCTCCTTAATCACCAGGTCGTGATCCACTATGATCACGGCATTGGGCATGGCCGCCAGGACCAGGTTGGACGTTGACTCGGCCCTCTTTCTCATGTAGGGGATGCACATCTGCACCTCGGCGTTGCCCTGGTATACCGCCACGGCCTTGTCCCTGCAGGTGTCGTACCCGCAGGCGCCGCAGTTCAGCTCGTCCTCGGGCTGGTACTTGCCGGTTCGGGCCAGGATCTGCCTTAAGGCGCTCTCATCGGGTACCGCCAGGGCAACCCTGCGGTCCCGGTAGTCCCTGCGCATCAGGTCAGGCGGCAGTTCGGCCGCACCGTCGCCGGGGTCTTCCTGCCCGGCCCTGGCCCGGTAAAAGTCCATCACCTTGCGGCGCCGGGTAAATATGTCCTCGTCCCGGCAAAGGGACAGGGGACCGTCAATGCACCCTCCCCGGCAGGCCAAAAGCTCTATGAACACAGGCGGCCGGTCGATTTTGTCCTGGGTCATGTGCCTTAAAAAGGTAATGCAGTTTTGCAGGCCGGCAACCGTAACGCAGTGGCTTTCCCCCTCCACCTGCAGCGCCCTGGTCATCCCCCCTTCGATGGGGAAAAGCCTGGCCAGGGCCGGCCGGGGGCCGTCAAATTCCTCCGCGGACAGGGCCCCGGGGTCAAGCCCCTCTTCCCGGGCCCATTCCCACAGCTCGTCGAATCCCAGCACGTAATCGACGGCATCGTCTATGCCCTCCGTCCTGGCCTCCCCCTTTTTGGCCGCGCAGGGGCCTATAAAAACCGTCATGTAACCGGGATAAACCCTTTTCATAAAGCGGCCGTGGGCAATCATGGGAGACACCACCGGCGCCAGCATGGGCAGCAGTTCCGGGTAGTGTTTTTCTATTAAATTAACCACTACCGGGCAGGCGCTGCTGATCAACGGAGTGGCTAAACCAATCCGCATGTGCTGCCTGACCACCAGTTCGGCTCCCAGAGAAGTTTCCTGTACTTTTCCAAAACCAAGTTTCCTTAACAGAGCCGGCATATGTCCAGGATCCCTCAGGGGGAGGCCCGCCACAAAGGAAGGGGCAACCCCGGCGGCCATGGGGGCGCCCTGTTTCAATAAACTCTTTATACTGTCCAGATCAGAGGCAACCTTTTTTGCCTTTTGAGGGCACTCGAGGACACAGCGGGCATCATGTACGCAAAGTTCGTCAATCACCCGGGCGTGCAGCGCATCTGGCCGATCACCCGAACTGATGCGTATTGCCTTCAGCAAACAGGCCCTGACGCAGCGGTAACAGTCACGGCACCTGGCTTCGTTGGTGGTGATCAACCCCATGTTCAGACCTCATTTCATGGCTGTTATACAGTGCCACAGGCATAATCACTTGTGATAAATATAATTTATACCGCTAATATTTGCAATGATCATTTGGCTACGGCCAATTTTTTCAAAAAAACCGGCCAAAAGCCGGAGACTGCATGTATTTTTGCCGGGGCCTCCCATGGTAAATGATTTTTTTGAAGGTATTTCAGTATGTCCGGCCCGGTCCCTGACAGGTTAAAGGTTTCAAAGAGCCCGAAGTTGCCGAAACCGGTAACGCTGTTGTTATCAAAGGCAACAGGCAAACTGGTTTTTTCAGCAAACTTGCTTAATCTTGCTAAATTACCAATTTCCCCAAATCAGAGCGGTGTTCCTCTTTTTTACATGATTTTTGGTGTCTCAGTCCATGTAAAAAAGAAGGTGATTAAACCTCCTTGAGTTTAATGCAGACCTGGAGCTGGAGAAAAAATCAAACAGTTTAAAACTAAAAACCTGAAACAGAGCTTGCGTAGGTTCCTTTCCCTACCAGGGCAACAGCTGAATGAGTTCTTATACCAATTTATTTCGTCTCTGCCCAGTCATTTCAAAGCTCGACTACAATTTTCTGTGTGGGAAAGTTGAGTTTTTTAAAAAAATAGAAATATCTTCTTCTCTGTTGTTCAAATGGTTGTACATCTCTTTTGAAGCCTTTTCCGGTTCTTTGGCACGTACGGACATGAGGATCTTTTTATGCTCCTCAAAAGAACAAATGATGCACCCCGGAATTGACAAGGATTTAACCTGGTTTTCAGCCATAAGTTTCAATAAGTTTTCCATAACAGATACCAGAGCCGTGTTTCCAGTAGCTTCAGCCAAGGCCATGTGGAATTTTTTATTATAATCTTCAAACTTTGCCGGAATATCGCTTTTACTACTTTTTATACATTTATCAGTTAAGCCAATGATTTGCGCCATTTCCTCAAGTTTGTCTTCAGAAGCCTTTGTTGCTGCCCAAAAAGCAATTCTAGTCTCAAGTACTTTTCGGATTTCGAAAACCTGAAAAATACTTTCCTTGTTGTTTCTGATTCGGGAGATATAGCTTATGTGAGTTAGATCAGAGACAAAAATGCCGTAGCCATGCTTTACTTCAATCAACCCGGCAGCTTCCAATGACTTTACTGCTTCACGGATAATTGTCCGGCTTACCCTAAAAATTTGCCCCAGTTCTTTTTCTGTAGGGAATTTATCCCCACATTTATAATCACCCTGCAAAATAGACCTTTTAAGTTGTTGCACTACCCTGTCATATAGATTTTTTTTATCGCCAACCTTTTGAAACACTTTACCACCTTGTTTTCAACCGGTTTTACACTAAGGCATTCTTAACGGGTGTATACTCAAACAAAAGATTATCAGCTTATCAATCCTTGAAAGTCAAAAAGTCCTCAACCGGCTTGCTTTGAGGCTTGGGAGGGATGTATTCAGGCCGGCCCAGAGCAACCAGCGCCGCAAGCATTTCCGGTGGCTGTATGTTGAGGTACTGCTCCAGCTTTGGCCTTGCCAGCATCGGGCCGGTTAGCCAGCAAGTGCCGTATCCGTTCGCGTAGGCGGCAAGAAGCATATTCTGAATGGCGGCCCCCACTGCCTGCAAGTCTGGTCTGCAGCGGAGTATATCCACTTCCTCATCGATATAACCGGCATCCAGCAGCGTCTTGTCGATCCTGGATCGGTAAACCCTGGTGGTAACCGCTATCACAGCCGGCGCTTCCTTAAACCACGTTGCAGAACGTTGCGAACCGTGCAGTCTCTCGGGGACTGCTCCCGCCAGGGCACCAACGCTTTCCAGCTCCGATGTCACTATTTCCGCCATTTCCCCAAGGGCATCCCCGTCACGGATTACATAAAAATGCCAGCCCTTTTGATTACCTGGGCTTGGAGCCTCGACGGCCATTTGAACAATTTTTTTAACGATATCGTCGGGCACCCCCTCCCCGGTGTACTTACGAATGCTCCTCCGTCCATAAATCGCGCTTTCCAAATCCATGCCGTTTACTCCTTTTTTATAGTATCAGCTGTTATATAACCTGTCCTTTTTCACTTTTCCGCTCGCGTTTTGCCCGAATGATGACGAAAACAACCAGGGCCAGCGCTAAAGCTAGAATTATTGCGCTTAGCGGGCGGGTTACAAAAACCAGGGGGTTCATCTCCGATCCGCTTAGCGCCCGCCTCAAATTCGGCTCAATAATGGGGCCAAGTATAAGTCCCAACACAATGGGTGGTATCGGAAAACCGAATTTCATCAGCACAAAGCCCACGATCCCAACTACGATTAGCATTTTGACATCAAAGAAGCTGTTGTTTACCGCATAGCCCCCAACTACACAAAGCACTGTTACCAGGGGCATAAGAATCTCCACGGGCAGCTTCAGTATATAAGGGCATATCCTGCTGCCAAGAAGGCCTATGACAAGCATGAAAAGGTTCGCGATAATCAATATCCATAGCAGTTCAGACACCAGTGAGTACTGCTCCTGGATTAGCATCGGGCCGGGCGTAAGCCCCTGTATCATCAGTGCCCCCAGCAGTACGGCAGTGACGGTGTCCCCTGGGATGCCCAGGGTTAACAGAGGTATCAGCGCCCCTCCGGTAACTGAGTTGTTGGCGCTCTCGCAGGCGATCAACCCCTCGGTTGACCCTTTGCCAAACTTCTTCGGGTCCTTTGAATTCCTGATGGCTTCATTATAGCTCATCCAGGAGGCTACGGTGGGCCCCGTACCAGGTAAAGCTCCCACTATTATCCCGATAATTATGCTCCTTATAAGTGTCCACTTGTATACCAGGTATTTGCGAAGGTCAGGCAATGTCCTCTTTATCCTGTCCTCGATAACCCCTTTTTCCACTCCGCCCTCTGACCGGGACAGTACCTCTGTTATGGCGAAAAAGCCAACCAGGGCCGGAACCAGGGCTATGCCGCCCATCAGATTAACATTGTCAAAGGTAAAACGGGGCTCGCCTCCAATGGGATCCATCCCGACGGCCCCCAGCAGCATCCCGATAACGGCCCCGGCCACTCCCTTTAATATGGAACCTCCCGAAATACCGGAAACACAGAGCAGCCCCAGTACGCCCACCGAAAAATATTCAGCCGCTCCGAATTTTAAAGCCAGGGCCCCGATGAGGGGGGCGAAGATCAATAATGCAAATGCCGACGTGGTGCCGCCGATCCAGGAAGCCACGATCGAATGCCCCAGGGCTTCTCCGGCCTTCCCTTTTTTCGCCATGGGGTAGCCGTCCATAGTGGTGGCGGCGTTTCCCGGCGCCCCGGGAGTGTTGATAAGTATTGCCGGGATACTCCCCGCCCAGTACCCGGAGCAGTACATGCCCAGTAGAAAAGATAGGGACTGCTCCAGCGGCATGTAGAAGGTGGCAGGTGTGAAAAGCGCCACGGCCGTAGTGGCAGTGAGGCCGGGGGCGGCCCCGAATACCGTCCCTAAGAGCGATCCCAATAGAATCCAGATCAGGTTTTGAAATGTGAAAACCGATAAGAATGCGTTGGGTATCTGCTGCAACTGGTCAAACAGCATTAGTTCCATCGTTCCACCTCCCAACTGTCAATCATGTCACAATGTGATTTTAAAGACATACACAAAGAGAAAGTAAATCCCGAAAGTTCCGGTTATGGAAACACCCGCCAGGGGGAGGGGTTTCCGTAAACCCATAAAGATCATCGCCGTAATAAGGAAAAACAACGTGGAAATCTGAAATCCGAAATATTCAAAAAGATAAGCATAAACCAGCATCAGCACACACATCGGTATAAACTTTTTCCAGTTGAATCGGGGCAGGGGGACCTTCGCGGAACGCCGGATTCCCTGAATAAGGAGGGCGATTCCGCAAAGGCCCAGAATAATAAAAAGCAGGGAGGGATAAAACCCCGCCGACAGTCCAGTGTTGGCCATATGCGGTATTGACAGGGAGTAAACCAAGCCGGACAGCGAGGAGATGATCAGGGCCACCCCGGCCACAAAGTCCCGGTCCTTCATCCAACCACCTCATTTTTATAGTAGGGGCGCCGCTTTCAAGGCGCCCCTGAGCTGTAAAACGAACCGTAAAACACCTCAGATCAAACCGGCCGCATATAGATACTAATTTTTGGCTATCCCCATTTCCTGGAGCATCTTCTGGTTGCTTTCGGAGTCCCTTGCTATGGATGCCGAGAACTCATCGGGACCGAGGTAGGCATTCAGCAGGTACAGCTTCTTGCACGCATTTTTAAATTCCTCGCTTTCACTTGCCTTTTTCACGGCGTCAGACAGTATGCCGACAATTTCCTGGGGCGTATCCTTCGGGGCAAATACCCCCATCCAAAACCCGGCTACAAAGTCATGTCCCAGCTCTTTGAAGGTGGGAACGTCCGGCATAAATTCCTGTATGCGCTTGTCGGTGGTAACGCCCAGAATCTTGACCTGGCCGGATTTATACTGCCCGGTCACCTCGGTAAAGCCGGTAAGGGTGGCCTCTATGTGCCCACCCAGCAGGGCGGCCACGGCTGGGTTGGCCCCCTCATAGGGCATGTGCTGGAGATCGATGCCGAATTCCTTGTTCATACGGTGCAGTGTTACATGCTGTATTGTCCCCGCCCCAGGTGTACCCACCCTGACCTTTTTGGGGTTCTTCTTGGCATATTCTATAAAATCTTTTAACGAATTGATTGGAGAGTCCTTTTTCACGGCCAGCGCCAGGGGGACGTCGACAGTCCTGGCTATGGCCTTAAAGTCCTTATAAGTGTAGCCTACATTGGACTGGTAAGGCACAAGGGTAATTGTCCCATAGGCCCCGTTCATCAAGGTGTAGCCGTCTGCCTTTGCCCGGGCAAACTCGGCCGCGGCCACCCCCCCGCCGCCTCCGGCCTTGTTAATCACAGCAACGGGTTGCCCCAATAATTTCTGCATGGGCTCAGCTATCGCCCTGGCGCTCATATCCCCGGAACCGCCCGCGGCATAGCCCACCACAAGGTTAATCGGCTTGGTCGGATAGCTGACTTTTTTGCCGCCGGATTCACCTCCGCTTTTACCGCAGCCGGCCAGGGCCAAAATCATGACCAGAACCAATACAGAAGCTGAAAAAAATCCTTTTTTCACTTGAATACCTCCCCTAAAAATTTTTAAGACTATGTGACAATACAGCTTCTCGTCCCACCTCCTATTATCTTTATAAAGACTTTTAACCTTTTCTAGTGGGCAGCCCCAGAACTGATACGCCGGCCACCGACCCCGGCCCACCCAGAGCATGGGTCAGTCCTACGGATGGGCTGCCCTTTACCTGCCGCTTGCCGGCCCTGCCCAGGAGCTGGTTGCCCACGTCAATGACCATCCGTACCCCCGAGGCCCCTATGGGATGCCCGCAAGACTGCAGACCACCGCTTGTGTTTACCGGAAGCTTTCCGTCAAGGCTGGTGTGCCCACCGGCCACAAGGGCGGTACCCATTCCCTTTTCGCAGAAGCCGAGGTCCTCATAATTCAAAATTTCGGTAATGGTAAAACAGTCGTGAACCTCCGCCACATGAATCTGCTTTGCAGGGTCAGTGATTCCGGCCTGCTTGTATGCCTGGCGGGCTGCTTCGCGGGTGGATGAGAACCCTAAAAAGTCCCACTCCTGGTCAAATTGGGCGCTGAAATAGCCGTTGGTCACCGACAGCCCGATTCCCTTGATAACCACATAGTCCTGTTTGTGCCTCCTGGCCAGTGAACTCCTGGTAAGAACCACGGCGGCAGCGCCATCAGAGGTGGGCGTGCAGTCCAGTAACCCGATGGGATCAGCGGCCATGGGGGCCGCAAGGACCTCCTCCATGGTCAGCGGGCGCTGGAAATGAGCCTTGGGATTCAAAGACCCGTTGTAATGGTTTTTAACGGCCACCATGGCCATGTATTGTTTAGCGTCACCGTAAACATGGGAATACCTCCGGGCCATGGGGCCAAAAATGCCCGGGGCCGTGCGGCCCTTGGCCAGAACTGGGTGAGTACGCTCGGCGTGAACAGCCACAAGGCTTCCCCTGGGAGGCACATCCCTCATCTTCTCCACCCCCACTACCAGCACCACGTCATACTGACCGCTTGCCACGGCAAAGGCGGCATTCCTAATGGCATCAAGCCCGGTGGCGCAGTAATTCGCCACGCGTGTCACGGGTATAGGGAAAAGTCCGAGAGGATCCGCCAGTGAGCTGCCGGCATTGCCCTCGGTATTGTACTCGTAAGCATAACAGGTCCCGAGCCAGGCCGCCTCCACGGCTTCAGGACCGATACCGGCATCCGCCAGTGCTTCAAATGCCGCTTCCACCACCAGGTCTGAATAGTTTTTGTCAAAATGGTCGGTAAAGCGGGTGCACCCCATTCCGATAATGGCCACTTCTCCTGAAATCATATCTTTACACCTCCGGCACCAGGGATTGGGCGGGCCTTCCAGAAATAGTTGTTAAAGTCCCCTCCCTGGTGGTATTTACGCAGACAAATCTTCACCTTGAGGCCAATGGCAACTTCATCCCCTGCGCAGTCCGTCATCTGGGTGTAAATCCTTCCACCGCCATCCAGGTCAATAACTGCCATTATTGCCGGTCCAAAGGGGCTGGGGAAGAGGTGGTCAATGGTAAAGGTATAAATCTGTCCGGTCCTCGCCAGCTGGTACTCCTCAAACCTGTCCCTGGTTCCGCACCGCCAGCATACCCGGCGCCGGGGAAACTGCACCGATGAGCAAACGGTGCATTTTTGGCCGGACAACCTAAGCAATTCATCCCGCTCCCGCCAGTACTGCACCTGCGAAGAACTGGGGACAAGCTCTTCCAGGGGTATCACTCTTTTCATTTTCAGCATTTCAGGGTAATCAATCCGCGCCCCGCCCATAAAACTCCCAACTGGGTTCTTTGCCTGAAATGCGGTAATATCTTCAGTAACGCGGAGCAGCATCGCGTCAATCCATCCGGAATACCCCGCCAGAATGATTATGTCTCCCGGTGAAGCCGACTGCAACGCCCGGTACAAAAGAACCAGCGGCATGGACAGCCCACAATTGCCTGTTTCGGCATAAACCTTTTCCAATATCTGCTGTGACCCGATGCCGATCTTTTTCAAAACTGCCCGGTACTGTTTGAGACCGGGAGCGGCCACAGCGGCCCAGCGCACATCTCCAGGTGAAAGATTTGAAGAACATAGAATGCTCTCCACCGCCTTTACACAGGGATCCTCAAATCCATAGCGGGATGTGAACCTCCCGTCGCCGCCGATTGAAAACTGGCGGCCATCTATCCGCCACCTGTCGAGCACATCACTTCGATAAGAAGTCCCCGTGATAAATTCAGCCACCCCCGGGTCGCGACTCAGCTTTAAAGCTGCTGCCGAGTCCGATCCATCCAGCTCTTCCTCGCTTCCGGGCCGGGTCAGCCATGTCTCCGCCGCGGCAACCAGTACTTCTCCCCTTCCGCCGCTGTCCAAAAGGCAAATGGCATTCCTTAGTGCGCTTGTGGCACCCCGCCCGGAAGTTTCCCCATCCTGCACGAAGGCGTCGGGTCTAATTCCCAATACCTGGGCCAGCACACTTGCGTTGGAACTCCCCTGGTAAGGCGGTCGCGAAGACGCGAAATAAAGTCCCACCGTATTATCGCTATTTACTTCAAGACGGGATACCGCATCTGCCGCCATGGTAATGGCATCCTCATCATAATTCGCCACCGCCCGCCAGCCTGAAGCGATCTTCCCCCAGGCCCCGGCGATGCTTTCCCGGTTTACCCGGTAACGAGGCAGATACAAGCTCATGTCTTTAATGCCGGCCAATATACTCCCTCCTCGAAAAATGTTAATTAATG
>JBMOPC010000132.1:0-31408 GCA_049323915.1 Bacillota bacterium | reverse complement strand
TATCTGCTCCGTGAACGGTGAAATAGGGGATGGGACTCGTCAACCGGTACGTCCCAAACCATCAAAAACAAAGAAGGGGCAGCGCATGTTTCCGGCCCCCAGGGTAACTACCTGGGACGTGGGGGTCAGAATGGGGGCGGTGCTCCGAAAGGACAAAGCGCAGGCCCGGGAGAGCATATCGGGGACCAGCGAAAAGCAGCGCAGCAGTCCCAGGCCCCACGTAAGACGCGCCCACTGGCACGGGTATTGGTCGGGACCGAAGGAGGGGGAACGGAAATTTACCCTGCGTTGGATGCCTCCGATATTGGTGCGCGGTGATGGTGGAGAACTGCCAGTGACCATAAAGCCTGTGAAGTGAGGTAGGTGATTTATGCTTTCATCTAAACTTCGCACAATCCTAAAACTCCGCTCCATAACCCCCGCCCAGCTGGGAAAGGCCGCGGGCATCTCCCGCCCAACAATGAGTCGCATCATGCGCGGCCACATCCCCTCCGGCGAAACCCTGGCCCGGATCGCCGAGGCCCTGGAGGTCAGTCCCGGGTACCTGCGGGGTGGGTATACGCTGCCGGCGCACTTGACCGAGGAGGATATCATGACTCTGGCTGACCTGCGGTGTGTGCCTTATCTTCGGCTGGTGCGGGAGATGGCGGAGCGGGGGGTGACGGTGGGGGAGATGAGAGAGCTGATGAATATAATGAAGAAAAAAGATTAACCCGGCTAAGGCCGGGTTTTATGTTGGCAAATTGTATCAGGATAACGGTCCAACGACTTCAAAGGCCGGGAGGCCATTGGACACATCCACCTCCACCCTCACAAGGTGGCCTTCCAGACCGTTTAAAGCGGTGCTGTTTATTATGGAGATCATTTTTATAACCTCTGCGCGTGGAATATATGGCAAATATCGACTTGATTTACCCTATATTTCTGCAAATGGCATAAAATACCTTCATGAAGCAATAAAACATTTGTTGTTTTCCAAAAACAAAACAACCCTGCAATGGCAACAGCAGGGTTGTTTCCGTTGATATATTCGTCATTTCCACGGATTTGATGTTGGGGTCATGCTTTGTTATATTAATTTGCTTGGGCTGGACATTCTTTGACTCATCTTGAATGATGAGTCAAAGAACCGTCCCCCTGACTCACTGTATTGGTGATTTGTCCTTAAGTGCATTTCTCACTCCGGAATAAACTGCCCAGTAGATAATGAGCCCGAAGATTGCCATGGGAACCAGCATCATTATAATATTCATCAATCCGAAGCCGTATCCGTACATCATCTGTAATCCCCCCTTCAATTGTTATCTTTAGCATACAACCTGAATGTTACGAAATATTCACGGCTATATTACATCTTTGTCTCATTTTTTTCGGGCCGTTTGGATATATAGGCAAAATGAACAGTCTGCATCTGTTAGGCTACGGTTTTGATTACCCGGCTAACAGGCTGATTAAACAATACAGGGTGAAAAAAGATTCTGTTTTTCGATAAAAGGCAATAGTAAGTCCGTATCATACGTAAAGCCTGGGGTTGCCCAGACATAAACTTATGTAGGACAGGTAGTGATCATGTTTTGCCGGTACGGGTGGGAACCTTGTATGTAAAGGGTTCCCATTTTACGTCGGTACAGTGGGCGGGAAGGCCGGAGCCGATTGGGTGTTGCGGGCCTTGTCCGGGAAAGAGTACAATTATAGTCAATTAACTGGCGGGAGGTCATTCACATGAACTTGGGAGAATGGATAAAAGAATTTCCGGGCGCCATTACCGTCTGCGGCTCTGACGGAATCATTATCGAAATGAATGACAGGGCCTGCAAGATGTTTGAAAAAGACGGGGGCAGTGAGCTTATAGGAAAAAACGTGCTGGACTGCCACCCCGGAAAGGCACGGGAAAAGATTAAGGAAATGCTTGAGTCAAGGGCCATGAACTGTTACACCATAGAAAAAAACGGTGTAAAAAAGCTGGTATACCAAACCCCGTGGTATAAAGACGGACAATACATGGGGCTGGCTGAGCTGGTGCTGGAAATACCCTTTGACATGCCTCACTTCCTGAGAAAATGACGTCAGCCTTAAGTTTGTGAAAGGTCGCCGGTGGCTATCCTCCTGGCGGCGTCACGCAGTGCCAGCACGGGGCTTATAAAGCTCTTCTGCACGTAAAACCAGGCTGCCAGCGCGGCCAGCAGGTAAATTCCCAATCCGGCGTAAATAAGCGTCATATTCCTCTTTATAGTGGCCGCGCTGGCGGTTTCGTACATGCCGGTGATGGCGTCGAACCTCTTCAGGAGTTCCTGGGAGGTGACGTTCAGGTCCGAAACACCTATTTTGTGTGAGCTGGCCACATGTTGAACAGCAGCCGAGTAATCGGGCCTTGCCTTCTGCCAGTATTGCCTGGAGTCACCAAGGGCGGCCAGTATCTGCCGGTTGTCAGTGGGCTTTACATTTACCGTCCGTCCGCTTATTTCCAGTTGTCCCCCCTGCAAAAGCGCATCCAGTGATTTCTCGAAGGAGGCTATTGTCTCGGCCTGGGCCCTGGCGTATGCTTCATCCTTGGTTGCCATGTAATTCAGGGTATCTTTGGTCATTTTTTGGCTCAGCATGCGCTGCCGGCCCGCCACGTTCACCCTTACGGTGTCTTCCTGCTGGAGCCGGTTTAAATTCACCACCAGGTAAATCTCAGCCACCGTGATCATAAAAATGATTATCACCGGTATCAGTAACTTCCACCGGATGCTCAGCCCTGATAAAGCACTCATGCCGATATCCCTCTCCTTTATAACGGCTTTTATAATTTAAACCTGCCCGCCATCTCCTCCAGCTTTCTTGACATTGCGGAAAGGTTGGCCACGCTGCTGGCTGTCTCCTGCAGTGTGGCGCTCTGCTCCTCGGTTGAGGCCGCTATGTTCTGAACGGCTTCGGAAACCTGGCTGGTGGCGGTGGCGACGTCGTTAACCTGAACATCTACCTCTTCGACGCTGCTGAGTATTTCCCGGAACGCAGCCGCCGCCTGTCTGGTTACGTTCAGCCCATGTGCGGCCTCGTGGGCGGAACTCTGCATTATTTTCACAATATCCCCGATGTTCTCCTTTATGGTGCTTACCAGCCCGCCGATCTCCTTGGTTGATGAAGCCGACTGCTCCGCCAGCCGCCTCACCTCTTCAGCCACCACCGCAAATCCCCTTCCCTGTTCACCGGCCCTGGCCGCCTCTATGGCAGCGTTTAGGGCCAGAAGGTTGGTCTGCTCGGCAATCCCTGTAATAAGGCTTAGTATCTGATTTATCTGTTCGGATATCTCGGCAAACTGGTTCACCCTTTGAACAGCCTGCTGGGTTGCGTCATTTATTGCCTGTATCTGGCTGGTTACCATTTCCATGTTCTTGTTTCCCGAGGATGCGAGTTCCGCTGCACGGCCGGCTGTCATTTTCACCGAGTTGACGCGGTCCGACACTTCATCCATGCTGGATGAAATCTGTATGGCGGCGCTGGCGTTGGCCGTGGCCCCCTGAGAGATCTGTTCGGTGATTGATGAAAGCTGGTTGGCCATATCTGAGGCCTCGCTGGATTTTTCCGCCAATTCGCCTATAAGCTGGCGCAAATTGGCCTGCATTTGCTTAAATGCAACCATCAGTTGGCCTATCTCGTCCCTCTGCAAAAAAAATCACCCCTTGACATGGAGTTATTTGTCAGATTGAATAATTCCTTGTCGGCTAAACTTTTTCCTTCTATAAAATGTAATGTTAAGAAAATTTTAAGATTTACCGGTTCGTTGACGTCTATACCGTCCGAAGGGGCGCCCAGCCCCTTTTTATTAGGATAATATCACTATCGGAGAGGGGCCGGAATACATTATTACAAAAATAATCCAGTAGCGGCACCGGGAAAGACGGGCCGGAAAGGGCGGGAGGCTTTATGGACTGGCAGCAAAAATATTTTGACAACCTCGAAATACAGATCAGGGAGATTAAGGATGAGCTGCGTCAGACCGAGAACAGGGTGTCCGTCCATATCCGCGAGGCCATGCATAAAATCTACCTTCAAACCGACCAGCGCCACAGGGAGTACATCAATGTCAATGAAAGGATAGATGAGTTGATTGCCAGGGTGGATAAAAGGCAGGATGATCTGAACAAATGGGTGCTCAGGGCTTCAATCGCGGTTTTGCTGGGGGTTGCCAGCCTGGTGAGCACAGGTGTGTTCGGGTTTGTAAAGTTCGTTGAAATGCTTGGCCGGCATTGATCTCAATGTTTAATGTCTATTCCTTAAACTAGTCAACTTGGATTTTTAAGCCACAGAGATCAATATCTAACTTATAAACAAAAGCTAACAACCAGGCTCTCTCAAAACGCGTTGGCTATGTGTTCTATCTTTATTATTCCTCCCCCAGGCACCCCGGTGACGGCTACCACATCGAATCTCAGGGGTACGTCCCCAAGGTTGCGTATTTTTATGTAGTACTGCGCCAGCAGCCTTAGTTTTTGCTTTTTTTTCGCTCCCACGCTTTCCTGGGGAGTTCCGAAGGCGGTGCTGTTTGACGTCCTGACCTCCACAAAAACAATGTAGCGGCCGTCCCTGGCAATGATATCAAGCTCCCCCAGCCTGCACCGGAAGTTCCTCTCCAGTACCCTCATACCTTTTTTTCGAATGTGTTGAACGGCCGCTTCCTCTCCGGCCTTTCCCGTCGAGATCCTTTTGACGGTCAAAAGCACCAGCCCTTTGCGTAATAGTTAATCCTGATATTCTTCGTCTTTTCCGACAATCCTTTATTGGTAAGGCAAATACAGTGTATGTGTCCGGTTTACAGGTTAACGGGCCAAGGTATATAATCTTGAATAACGTAGTATATGAACCGGGGGAGAAATGAGAAAACACAAGATATGGCGTATTCGCAATGCCGATCCTGTTTTGGAGTACATTTTCCGGCATGAACTGGGGGTGTCGCCGGTACTGGCCCGCCTCCTGGCCAACAGGGGGATAGCCACTGTGGAAGAGGCCAGGCAGTTTCTGGATGGCGGGCTGGAGGATCTGCACGATCCCTTTTCCATGGCTGACATGGAAAAGGCCGCCGGAAGGATACTGCTGGCACTTAAAAGAGGCGAGAAAATACTGGTTTACGGTGATTATGACGCCGACGGCATTACAGCCACGGCCCTCCTGGTAAAACTGTTTCAAAGTCTTGGCGGACAGGCGGATTATTTTGTGCCCCACCGCATGGAAGAAGGCTACGGGCTGCACCTGGAGGCGCTACGCAGGGCCGGGCAAAAAGGCTACGGGCTGGTTGTGACAGTGGACTGCGGCATAAGCGCCGCCGGGGAGGTTGCCCGGAACAAATCCGAGAACGGCCCGGATATTGTTATTACCGACCACCATGAGCCCCCCGCAGAGATACCCGGGGCGGTGGCGGTGGTAAACCCAAAGCGGGCTGACTGTCCCTACCGCTTCAAGGAACTGGCGGGGGTTGGCGTGGCGTTAAAGCTGGCCCAGGCGCTGCTTTTGCGCAGCGGTGGCGAAGCGGGCCGGTGGACCCGGTACCTGGACCTGGCCTGCCTTGGAACAGTGGCCGATATCGTGCCGCTCACCGGTGAAAACAGAATTATCGTAAAATACGGGCTTCCCGCCCTTGCAGCAACCACCAGCCCGGGCATAATGGCCCTTATGGAAGTGTCGGGAATCAAGACTGACAGCCTGGGCACAAGGGAGGTGGGATTCGCGCTGGCCCCCAGATTGAACGCAGCCGGGAGGGTAGGTGACGCAGGACGCGCCGTTAACCTTTTTCTTACCGGTGATGCTGCTGAGGCCTCGGAACTGGCCGCTGTTCTTAACAGGGGGAATCAGGACAGGCAGAGGATTGAGAGCAATGTGCTGGCCCAGGCCATGGGCATGCTGGACGCCGAGCCTTCCCTGGCTGAGGGGCGGGTTATTGTGTTGGCGTCGCCCGGCTGGCACCAGGGGGTCGTGGGGATTGTAGCCTCAAGGCTGGTTGATAAATATTACAAGCCTGTTTTAATGATTGCACTGGAAGGCGATCAGGGAAAGGGATCCGGCAGGAGCATACCGGGCTTTCATCTTTTCAACGCCATCTCAAGCTGCTCCGGGCTACTCATCAGATTCGGGGGACATGCACAGGCGGCCGGGTTTTCCATTTCCGCAGACAATATCGGCCATTTTCGCAAAGCCCTGAACGATTATGCCCGTGGCGTGGATGATGATGTTTTCGTACCCGGCATGGATCTGGACGCAACCATTTCCTTCAGGGACATCACCGATGAGCTGGTCGGAGAAATAAATAAACTGGCTCCGTTCGGGCACTGCAATCCCGGTCCGGTGCTGGCCTGCCGGGGGGTCAGGCTTGTTTCCTGCCGTGAAATAGGAAAAAACGGCGGTCACCTGAAGCTTACCTTAAAGGAAAACGGCGCCTTTCTGGACGGAATAGGCTTTAAACTGGCCTCCTGCGCCGGCGAAATAGCGGCGGCGTCGGAGGTTGACGTGGCTTTTATGCCCTCAATAAATCACTGGGGGGGGAGAAAATCCCTTCAGCTGGAGGTTAAGGATATCCGGCCCTCGGACAGGGGGCGGGAGGAAAGTAGGGCCGGCCATCCCGGCGCTGTGCCGCCGGAGGCGTACTATACCGGGTCCCGGGATGACGTTGAGTCTCTCAGGAGGGTGGGGCCGCTGGCCCTTCTGCCCGAATTTCTCTCAGGTGTGCTTGCCCGTTATGGCGAGATTTCACCAAACTTTGTTTTCCCCGGCAATTACCTGGATTTTTTTTCAGGCGCCATTACCGTTGATGAAAAACAAACGCCGGTCCGGCCGCGTATCATAAATGAATACCATTCATACAGGCCTGGCCGGCTGATTGAACTGGTTACCCGGCGCAAAAGCAGCCTTGTGCTGGTCAATTCGCCGGGCCGGGCCGTGGAACTGGCGGCTTTTCTGACCCGTTCCGGTGTTACCGCAGCCTGTATACACCCGGGAACCCCTCCGGGCGGCGGCCTTGTTTTAAAAGAAATGTATGAGTCTGGCAGGATCAGGGCGCTGGTCTGTACTTACGGGGCACAGTGCTTACTGGATATTACATTGGGCAGCGCCATACTTTATGATCTGCCGTTCAGCCCTGCGGAAGCCGGTAAGTCCCTGGCCGGCGGGCTTGAGAGCGATGTTTTGTTCAACGGAAAAGACATTGCCGCCGGGATCGAATTTCTTGATTCAATGGCTCCTGACCGGGTGATACTGGCCGAATTCTATACTTATCTCCGGGCCAGGGGATCAGGGTATGTTGACTGGGAGCAGGCGGCCGGGCACTTGCGGGGGTGCGGGCTGGCCAGGGCCGGTCTGCACACAATTGCTTTCGGTATGGCGGTGTTTTCCGACCTGGGGCTTTTGGACTGCAGGAGTGAAAAAAACGGCAGCCGGGTAAGGATATCTGCCGTTAACGGCAAAAAGGACCTCTGCCTTTCTCCGGTATTCAGGTCCGGGCAGGAGATCAGGTCTTCAACCTGCAGCTGGTGGGAGAGTTTCACCGCTTCCGGCCCGGGAGCACAGCCCCGGTAGATTTTATTTAACAGGCGGGGCAGGCACTGCCTTAGCGATTGAATTCAACATGTAATGCGTTGGGAAGATAAAATATGACTATAGATGATCTGGTGCAAAAACTGATTCACTACAACCCCAAGGCAGATCTTGCCCTTATCCGCCGCGCCTATGGTTTTGCCGAGGAGGCCCACAGGGGGCAGAGGCGTATTTCCGGTGAAGAGTACATCACGCATCCCCTTTCTGTAGCCATGATACTGGCGGAGCTGGAAATGGATCTGGAAACCCTTCTGGCGGGTATTCTGCATGATGTGGTGGAGGATACCGCCTTCACCCTGGATCAGATCAAAAATGAATTCGGCGATGAAACTGCTCAGCTGGTGGATGGGGTAACAAAGCTGGGAAGGCTGGAGTTCAAGTCCAAAGAGGAGCAGCAGGCCGAAAACCTGAGAAAGATGTTTCTGGCCATGGCCAAGGACATAAGGGTGATACTTATAAAGCTGGCCGACCGACTGCACAATTTACGCACTCTCAAGTACCAGACCGAGAAAAAACAAAAGGAGATAGCCCAGGAGACACTGGAAATATACGCCCCGCTGGCCCACCGGCTTGGCATATATCTCCTTAAGTGGGAGCTGGAAGACCTGTCATTCCGCTTTCTCCATCCTGACGAGTATTACCATCTGGCCCATAGAATCGCCCAGACCAGGAATAAAAGGGAAACCTATATTAAAAACGCAATCGGCATTCTAAAGGAAAAACTGCAGACCGTGGGCATTGAGGCCGACATACAGGGCCGGCCCAAGCACCTTTACAGCATATACAATAAAATGAAGGGGCAGCACAAGGACCTCAGTGAAATATTTGACGTGATGGCGGTAAGGGTTTTGGTGGAAAGCATAAGGGACTGCTACGCCGCCCTGGGGACGGTCCATACCATATGGAAGCCCATTCCCGGCCAGTTCAACGATTATATAGCCATGCCCAAGACCAACATGTACCAGTCCCTTCACACCACGGTGGTGGGTCTCCAGGGAGAGCCCCTGGAAATACAGATCCGGACCCGGGAGATGCACCGCACGGCCGAATACGGGATTGCCGCGCACTGGAGGTACAAGGAAGGGACCAAAGGGAGCAGGGATTTTGACAAGAAACTGGCGTGGCTGCGCCAGCTGCTGGAATGGCAGCACGAAATGCGGGACGCCAGGGAGTTTGTGGAGACCCTGAAGATAGACCTTTTTGCCGACGCCGTGTTTGTTTTCACCCCCAAGGGGGATGTGTTCGAACTGCCGGCAGGGTCTGTCCCCATTGATTTCGCCTACAGGGTGCACACCCAGGTGGGGCACAGCTGTACCGGGGCCAAGGTCAACGGGCGTATTGTGCCCCTTGATTACAGATTGAAAAACGGTGACATTGTAGAGGTAATAACTTCCAAGCACCCGGCGGGGCCAAGCAGGGACTGGCTTAATCTGGTCAAGACCTCCCAGGCTAAAAACCGTATACGCCAGTGGTTTAAAAAGGAGTACCGGGAGGAGAACATAGCCAGAGGGCGGGAGCAGCTGGACCGGGAAGCCAAAAGAATCGGCATGGAAATGGACCTTTTAAAGGCCGACAACCTTCTGGAGGCCGGACGGAGGTACACGCTGCTTACCATTGACGACATATACGCCGCCATTGGTGAGGGCACAATAACCGCCACCACGGTTTTAAACCGGATAAGGGAGATCAAGCCTGAAAAGCCGGAGAAAAAAGGAACTGTTACCGAAGAGTACCAGGCCCTTGTGGGGGATTCAAGGCCCAAGCCGGACTGGGGCCGTCCCACCCAGGGCATAAGGGTGAGGGGGGTCGACAATCTTTTGATCCGGCTGGCCCACTGCTGCAATCCAATACCCGGTGACCCTATCGTGGGCTACATCACCAGGGGCAGGGGGGTGTCCATTCACCGCAGCGACTGCCGGAACATAGGCCTGTTCAAAATCAATGAAGAGAACAGGCTGGTGGAGGTGGCCTGGGACAGCGACTTTCAGAACCCGTTCCAGGTTAAACTGGAGATATCGGCCGGGGACCGGGCGGGAATGCTCAGCGATATACTGGCAGTGCTGGTGGAAATGAAGATAAGCGCCAACTGGGTCAACGCCAGGGGGAGAAAGGATCAGGCCATTATAGAAATGGTGCTGGAGCTGAGAAGCAAGGAGCAGCTTGAATATATCATAACAAAGATAAACAGGGTCAGGGATGTGTACGAGGTGAAGCGCACCAGCTAGGTTAAGGGATCAGAACACAGGAGACAGACAGGAGTCAGGAGTCAGGCGTCAGAATACAGGAGAGTTCATGCCATTACTTTGGGAGTCTTTTTAGGGTTAGAAGATAGCGGGTTGATTGTTGCTCTTTATACAATGGCATTAAGCAAGAGAGTTACAAAAGCAAGCTGTAATTGTTATTCTGTCTACTGTCTTCTGATTCTATATTCTGACAATATATTTATCCCGGGAGTGATTTTTTTTGAGGGCTGTGGTTCAGCGGGCCGCCAGGGGAGCGGTCAGGGTTGGGGAGGAAACGGTGGGGGAAATCGGCCCCGGGCTGGTTATTCTTCTGGGTGTCGGACGGGAGGACGGCCCGGAGGATGTATCGTACCTGTGCGGCAAGATTGCCAATCTGAGAATTTTTGAGGATGATGAAGGCAAGCTTAACCGGTCGCTGCTGGATGTGGGGGGAGGCGCCCTGGTGGTGTCGCAGTTTACGCTATACGGGGACTGCAGGCATGGCCGCAGGCCCGGGTTTTCCGGCGCAGCCCCGGCCCGGCAGGGCAAAGAGCTTTATCAGTCATTTGTTTCCTCCATGAGGGATCTTGGGGTTACTGTGTCCACCGGGGTCTTCCAGTCCCATATGGTGGTGGAAATTTTCAACGACGGGCCGGTTACGCTTATGCTGGACAGTAAAAAACAGTTCTAGGCAACAAACTATATAAGGGGAGGTTTTATATTGATATTTGATGGAATTTCAGTAGGGCCCATGGATAATAACTGCTACATAATAGGCTGTGAGGAGACCAGGGAGGCTGCGGTTGTGGACCCCGGCGCCGAGGGGGGGAGGATTCTCAACAGGCTTGAAGAATTAAAGCTCAGCTGCAAATATATAATACTCACCCACGGCCATGCCGACCACATCGGCGCCCTGGGGCAGGTGGCCGAGGCCACCAGGGCCAAGGTAATGATCCATGGCGACGATGCCGATATGCTTACCAGCCCCGGCAGAAATCTATCAATGTTTATAGGGAGCAACCTTAAATTTAAGTCTGCGGACAGCCTGCTGCAGGACGGGGATATCATAAACGTGGGCAGGGAGCAGCTGAAGGTGCTGCATACTCCGGGCCATACCCGGGGGGGATTAAGCATACTGGCGGGGGGCAGGCTTATTACAGGTGACACACTGTTTGCCGGATCGGTCGGCCGGTCGGACTTCCCCGGCGGCAACCATGACCAGATGATCAAATCAATCAAGGAAAAACTACTGGTCTTCCCGCCGGAAACACAGGTATATCCCGGTCACGGCCCGGCGTCAACCGTCGGGGAGGAGGCCCGCTACAACCCCTTTCTTAATGGGACGTGGTAGGCCGGCAGTTTCCCCGGTTATGAAACTGCTGTCTGCAATACACCGGGTATTGTGGCGCTAGCCGGTAAAAGGGAAAGGGCGGAGGTTACTGCCTGCGCCCTTTAATGTATCACATCATTATTGCCACTGCACGTATGGCAGGAGCACTCTTTTTTGTGCGGCTTTTTTGGTTTCAGCCCCATTGAGTCCAGCGCGTCGGTTACCTGGGACCTTATCCCCTGCAAATACTGCTGGCGGAGGCGGTGCTGCTCTTCCTTTTCCTCGTCGGTCAGCCCCCCGGACCTCTGTTTGCGGGCAAGCCAGTTGATGCGGTCCACCAGTTCCTTTGTGATCATAGACATTCACCCCTTTTTCTATTATAACACAGGGGGCGGAAAGTACTCCCTTGTTGACAAATATTAAGCAATTGCTTAGAATTTTGTGGGAAGAATATTTTTAAAGCGATGACCGGGCCGAGTAAGCGATCATTTTCCGGGCAGGGAGGAGGGGTCACCAGGACTGCAAGCCCCTCTGCGGAAAGCCGCTGAAAAACTCCCGGGAGCGGCCCTTCGAAAGTCTCAACCCCGGTAGGAGGGCCCGGATACCCCGTTACAGGTAACAAGAGAGGGGCTTTTTGTCCAATTCAGGGTGGCACCGCGGGTAACTCCCGTCCCTGGCCGTGTATTAAGGTCGGGTATGGGAGTTCTTTTTTTAGGGGTAATACTATGAAGTTAGCTATCAGCTATGAGCGGTAAGTCTTGGGATTGAAAAGACCCGTGAGGAATGCTTTAAGTGATTGCTGACGGCTGGCGGCTGACTGCTGACAGCTAATAAGGAGGTTCACATATATGATCACCACAAGGCCTCGCGGAACGGCCGATATACTCCCCGAAGACGCCGGAAGGTGGCGGTACGTGGAGGACATGTTCAGGAAAATCTGCCGGGAATATAACTTTTACGAAATCCGCACCCCCATATTTGAACATACCGAGCTTTTTGTGAGAGGTGTGGGGGATACCACCGACATAGTGGAAAAAGAGATGTACACCTTCACCGACAGGGGAGACCGCAGCATTTCCCTCAGGCCCGAAGGGACGGCCCCGGCTGTGAGGGCTTACCTGGAGAACAGCCTTTATTCCGGCCCCCAGCCGGTAAAGCTTTACTACATGGGGCCGATGTTCAGGTACGACAAACCCCAGGCGGGACGGTACAGGCAGTTTCACCAGCTGGGTGTTGAGGTGCTTGGGACCCCCAGCCCGGCGGTGGATGCCGAGTTAATCGCCATGATTATGGACTTTTACGGGCGGCTGGGGCTTAAGGACCTGGAACTGCATATCAACAGCGTCGGGTGTCCCCGCTGCAGGTCGGTGCTGAGGCAGGAGCTCCTGGATTTCTTCCGGCCCAGGCTTGAAAAGCTGTGTAAAAACTGCAGGGGCAGGTACGAAAGAAACCCCCTGCGTATTCTGGACTGTAAGGAAGGCCCGTGCCGGGAGGTTTCCACCAGCGCTCCCACCACCCTGGACTGCCTTTGTTCCGAGTGTGAAAGTCATTTTGGAACTGTAAAGGAATACCTTGACGGCCTGGGGGCAGCCTATCAGGTGGACAGCCGGCTGGTGCGGGGGCTGGACTACTATACCCATACGGCCTTTGAAATAATGACGCCGGACATAGGGTCCCAGAGCTCAATAGGCGGAGGGGGAAGATACAACGGGCTTATAGAGGCCTGCGGCGGCCCCCCGGTTCCGGGAGCGGGATATGCCCTGGGGATGGAAAGGATACTGCTGGCCATGAAGAATCAGCAGGCGTACCTCCCGGCGGTGGAACGGCCGGATGTGTACGTGGTGAGCGCCGGCCCCGGGTGTGAAAAGGAAGCGTTCAACCTTCTTTATGCTTTGAGAAATATCGGGCTTGGCGCCGACATGGACTACATGGGGAGGAGCCTCAAGGCCCAGATGAAATTCGCCGGAAAGACCGGATGCCGTTATGTTGTTATACTGGGAGAGGAAGAGCTTAAGCGGAGGTCAGCCGGCGTTAAGGATATGACCAGCGGCAGCCAGGTTGAAATACCCCTTGATAACCTGGCGAAAGAGATAGAAAAGAGAATTGACGGAGGGAAATGAGAGATGGCAGAGAGTATGGGCTCCCTGAAAAGGACTCACATGTGCGGGGATCTTAGGTCCCAAAACATCGGCCAAAAGGTGGTTCTTATGGGCTGGGTCCAGAGGCGGCGGGACCACGGCGGACTTATTTTCATTGATCTCAGGGACCGCAGCGGGCTGGTCCAGCTGGTGTTCAGCCAGGATGTCAACACCGTGGCTTTTGAAAAGGCTGAAGCCATAAGGGGAGAGTATGTGCTGGCCGTGGCCGGAGCGGTGATGCCAAGGCCCGAGGGCACCGAAAACCAGTCCCTGCCGACGGGTATGGTGGATGTCTCGGTGGAAGAGGTGCGTATTTTAAACCGCGCCAAAACCCCGCCCTTTTATATCGAGGACGGCATCGACGTGGATGAGAACCTGCGCCTGCGCTACCGGTACCTTGACCTGAGAAGGCCGGAGATGCAGATAAACATTGAGCTCAGGCACAGGGCGGCCAAGTCGGTCAGGGATTTCCTGGACCGTAACGGGTTTTTGGAGATAGAAACGCCCATGCTTACCAAGAGCACCCCGGAAGGGGCAAGGGACTACCTTGTTCCCAGCAGGCTTAACCCGGGCAAGTTTTATGCCCTGCCGCAGTCCCCCCAGCTTTTCAAGCAGATATTGATGGTGGCCGGGCTGGACAGGTATTTCCAGATAGTGCGCTGCTTCAGGGATGAGGACCTGCGGGCGGACAGGCAGCCGGAATTCACCCAGATCGACCTGGAAATGTCCTTTGTAGATGTGGATGACGTGGTAACACTTATGGAGGAGATGGTCCGGAACCTCTGCAGGGAGACTGCCGGTCTCGAGGTTGATACCCCCTTTGCCCGCATAACCTATCAGGAAGCCATGGACCGTTTTGGATCGGACAAGCCGGACACCAGATTCGGGATGGAACTGAATGATATTTCCGATATCGCCGCAGTCTGCGGATTCAAGGTGTTCAATTCTGTGGTGGAGTCCGGCGGCCGCGTCAAGGGGATAAACGCCAAAGGCTGCGGGAGTTTCAGCCGGAAAGAGATAGACGATCTTACGGCCTTTGCCGGCAATTACGGGGCCAAGGGGCTGGCTTACTTCATAGTGACTCCGGACGGGGTAAAATCCCCCATCGCCAAATTTTTCAGCCCCGGGGAGACTGATAAAATACTGGAACGGCTGGATGCATCGCCGGGCGACCTGCTGCTTTTTGTGGCCGACAAGCCTTCTGTGGCATACTCTTCCCTTGGGGCGCTGAGGCTGCACCTGGCCGAACGTACCGGCCTTATCCCGGAAAACAAATACAACTTTCTGTGGGTGCTGGATTTCCCCCTCCTGGAGTATGACGATCAGGAAAAAAGATATGCCGCCATGCATCACCCCTTCACGTCCCCCAGGGAAGAAGACCTGGATCTCCTGGAGACCGACCCGGCGGCGGTCCGCGCCAGGGCCTACGACCTGGTGCTTAACGGAGTGGAAATAGGCGGGGGGAGCATACGTATCCACCGGCGCGAAGTTCAGGAAAAAATGTTTAATACCATCGGACTCACACAGGAGGAGGCCTCCGAAAAATTCGGGTTTATGCTGGAGGCCTTTGAATTCGGGACACCGCCCCACGGCGGCATTGCCTTCGGCTTTGACCGGCTGGTAATGCTGCTGGCCGGCAAAAAGTCCATCAGGGACGTCATACCTTTCCCCAAGACCGCCAGCGCCACATGCCTGATGACGGGCGCCCCGGGCCTGGTTGAGCCTTCCCAGCTAAGGGAGCTTCACATTAAAACCGATGTAAAACTGAAAAAACAGTAAGGCTTTCAAGACCCGTACAAAAGATACGGGCCTTTTTTTCGGCAATTTGCCCGGGTGTAATCGTCTTTTTGCGGGGGATATGTATAATAAGGAGGCTTGTGCAAAGAATATGAATGGAATCTTTAACTGTAAGGGAAGTAAAAGATTACCTCCGCTTGAAAGTTCGGAAGAGATGTGGTAACATAATATCTACAAAAACAATTTGCCCTGCGGTGTACGTGAGCACTTGAAGTTTTAAACCAACACATGCACATTGGGAGTCCGGCTCTGATTATAGCTTGTAGGCCTTGAAAGCCAAGGTAACGATAAGTAATCAGGAGGGCACCCACTTACTTGAGCCCAGGTTCAAGAGACTTGGAGGTTCACGGCACGTGTGGGGTACGCCTCTAAGGCCTTTATGTTCTGCGAGTATTTCTTTTTCGACCGGTTAATGGTCGAATATTTTATTTTATTATGGTTTTTAAATTGGTTTAAAATGATTTTAACAGAGTGCGGATTTGATAACATCTATTATGATTAAAGATTTTTAAGTCAGGTGATTGTTTTGGAGAGCAGGTTAAGCAGGACCGAGATGTTGATAGGCAAGGAAGGTGTGGATATTCTTTCTTTCAGCAATGTAGCCGTTTTCGGGCTGGGAGGGGTGGGTTCCTACACTGTGGAAGCACTGGCCAGGGCCGGTGTGGGAAGCCTGATACTGACCGATTTTGACACTGTTTCCCCCAGCAATATAAACCGCCAGCTTCACGCCATGGAGGATACCGTGGGGATGTCTAAGGTGGAGCTGATGACTGAAAGGGTAAAGAGAATCAACCCCCGGGCCAAGGTCACAGGGTATGGCCGCAGGTACACTGCAGGGGACAGGGAGGTTTTTTTTGCCATAAGGCCGGATTATGTGGTGGATGCCATTGACGATATTGAAGGAAAGGTGGACATCATTAAGCACTGTTTATCGGAAGGTATACCGGTGGTGTCCAGCATGGGGGCCGGCAATAAGATGGATCCCTCTCTTTTCAGGGAAGGCGACATATCCAAAACCTCGGTTTGCCCCCTGGCCAGGGAAGTGAGGCGACGGCTGAGAAAAGAGGGGATTGCCTCCGGGGTGAAGGTGGTTTTTTCCACCGAACAACCCTGCAGCCCAAAAAGAAATGCCGGCGCGCGGCCCGAAAAGGTGGTTCCGGCCAGCATTTCCTTTGTTCCGCCTGTGGCAGGACTGATTATGGCCGGAGTGGTGGTCAGGGATCTAATACGTTGGAACGGTAGTGTCTAAAATGCATTGACAATGTCATTTTGGTAATAATATAATAAATACCAATCCGTGTTTTTCTATAATAATGTTTTTGTTTTCTGCCGCTTTGCTAAAATTGAAAGGGGGAAGCAAGTTTGCCCAATGATCTAATAAAGAGTTTAAGTGATGCTAATTTCAAGGATTTTCTCGCTTCGGCCCAGACACCTGTACTGGTAGATTTTTGGGCCGAATGGTGTGGCCCGTGCAAGATGATTGCGCCGGTGGTTGAAGAAGTGGCCGGCGAGTATCAGGGCAAGGTCCAGGTGGCCAAGTTAAATGTGGATCAAAACCGCAATATCACCGCCGAGTTTAAAATAAACAGTATACCCACTCTGATTGTGTTCAATGGCGGGTCTGAAGTGGATAGATTCGTCGGTTTCAAAACCAAGAAAGAGCTTAAAACCATTCTGGATAAGCATATTTAGCCAGGCACATACATAAATTTTTTTACACCACCCGGGATGTCCGGCAGTTCGGGTTGAAAAGCGCCATACAAAATGGCGTTTTTTTATTTTACTTTTAGATTATTTTTAATAAAAAGTATTATTTAATTGAGAAAGTGACCATACTATTAGCAAGGTCTATGGAAGACGGGAATTTTTTTCCGATTTGCCGGGGACCTGAAGATTTTGATTTAAATAAATGATTGATCAGGGGGAGGTGAGAAAATGGTTGGCACTCCGCTGGCGGAATACTTTTTAAAGGTTAACGACCGCCTGCCCGACGAGGCGGAAAGGGTGCTTCTGGCGCTGATTGACCAGGGCAGCATGAACAAGGAGGAGCTTTCTCTCACGGCAAAGGTTAAAAGGGCCGTGCTGGATCACGTGGTAATGCAGCTATACGCCCTGGGGCTGGTTGAGGTATCCACGGAGGGTAAGAGCAAGATATGCAGTTTGACCAGGCTGGGAGACGAGTTTCTTTCCCTGATCAGAAAGGCCGGTTGAAAAACACCGGCCTTTTCAAATAATCAGCTTTTTAAAAGCGCCCCCTTTTTAGAAACTTAAGGCTCAAAGGTTGCGGTTGATTACAGGCTTTTCTATAATGAATTTAGGCCTGACACAAAGGTCAGGCCTAATAATTTTTTGCGGGGAGATGGATGTGGGCAACCTTTTTGACCGTGAAGGCGCCAGTAGAAAAAGGGCCCCCCTGGCAGAACGGATGAGGCCCGGCAATCTGGCCGATTTCGAAGAGCAGACAGAAATACTGGGGCCGGGAAAACCCCTCAGGCGGGCCATAGAGAGCGACAGCCTGGGGTCAGTGATACTGCACGGACCCCCGGGGACCGGGAAGACAACCCTGGCCAGGATAATAGCCAAAATGACAAAATCTCACTTCGAGACCATAAATGCTGTAATGGCCGGGGTGGCCGACATCCGCAGGGTTGTGCAGGAGGCCCGGGAAAGGCGGTCGCTTTTCGGTGAGGGAACCATACTTTTCATAGACGAAATACACCGTTTCAACAAGTCACAGCAGGACGCCCTGCTGCCCTTTGTGGAGGACGGACTGATCACCCTTATCGGCTCCACCACCGAGAATCCGCTTTTTACTGTAAACAGGCCTCTTTTAAGCAGGTCCCGCCTTTTCAGGCTGGAGCCCCTCTCCGGAGGGGCGGTTCTAAAGATATTGAAAAGGGCCGTCAATGACATAGATAACGGGCTGGGCCGATACAGGACAGAATTTGAAGAGGGGGCACTGGATCATATTGCCTCCACCGCCAACGGCGACGCCAGGGGGGCGCTAAACTGCCTTGAGCTGGCTGTAGTGACAACTCCCCCGGGAGAAGACGGGGTGCGCCGGATATCCCTCGCCGATGCCAGGGAGTCCTGCGGGGGCAGAGTGATACAGTTTGACCGCCGGGACGAGCATTATGACGTGGTTTCGGCGTTTATCAAAAGCATGCGGGGATCCGACCCCCAGGCGACACTGTACTGGCTGGCCAGGCTCATTTACACCGGTGACGACCCGGAGTTCATCTGCCGCAGGATAATGATCCACGCCGCCGAGGACGTGGGGCTGGCCGATCCCAGAGCGCTGGTGCTGGCGGTATCGGCCGCCCAGGCGGTGGAAAGGGTGGGCCTTCCCGAGGCCAGGATTATTATGGCCGAGGCCGCTCTTTACATTGCCCTTGCCCCAAAAAGCCATTCCGTGGTGGTGGGAATAGACTCCGCCATGAAGGCGGTGGAGGACCATGCGGCCGGGGCCGTCCCCGAACACCTGAGGGACTCGAGCTATTTCAAGCTGGAAAGGCTGTCCGGAAATAAGATGCCAAACGAATACAAGTATCCCCACGACTATCCCGGGCACCACGTTAATCAGCAGTACCTGCCCGACAACTTGATGGGAAGTGAGTTCTATGTTCCCTCTGAAAGCGGTGAGGAAGCGGCGGTCAAAAAAATGCTGGAAGTATTAAAAAAAATGGGTTTTAATCCTTAGTAAAACGGTCGGATTTGCGTTGACTTACAGTTTATGCCGTGTTATTATTAAAACAACAATCCCGAGTGAATTAGTATGGATTGCCGGGAGGTGAGGGATTGCGTCTTTCAACCAGAGGACATTACGGCCTAAAAGCCATGTTTGATCTGGCGCAGCATTACGGGGCCGATCCTATTCCTCTGAAATCCGTGGCGGAAAGACAGAGCGTATCGGAACACTATCTGGAGCAGCTGATCGCGGTTTTACGCAAGGCAGGGCTGGTGAAAAGCGTCCGGGGCGCCCAAGGTGGATACATACTGGCCCGCCCTCCGGATCAAATACATGTGGGTGAAATCGTCCGGGCACTGGAGGGCCCCATAGCTCCCGTGGAATGCGTCAGTGAGCTTAAGGCCGCCGAGTGCGACCAGGCTGACAGCTGTATTACCAGGACAGTATGGGAAAAGGTCCGGGACAGCATTGTGAGGGTTCTGGACTCCATAAGCCTTGCGGACATGTGCAGGGATGAGGAAAGGAACCGGCAGGGAAAAGAATAACAAAAAGAGGCAATGCATTTCTTAAATTAAGGAGGATAAACGCGGTGCGCAGGATTTATTTCGACCACAGCGCCACAACTCCGGTGCGGCCGGAAGTAGTGGAGGCGATGTGTGAGTATCTCAGGGAGAGTTTTGGCAACCCCACCAGCCTGCACTATTTCGGGCGGCAGGTCAGGAAAGGAGTGGAAGAGGCCAGGGAGAGAGTTGCCAGGGCTATCGGCGCCAACCCCGGTGAGGTAATATTTGCCAGCGGGGGCACTGAGGCCGACAACATGGCCATACACGGTGTGGCCTATTCCAACAAAAATAAAGGAAACCATATAATCACCTCGGCGGTGGAGCACCACGCCGTGCTCAATACCGTAAAGGCCCTGGGAAAGGAAGGCTTTACCGTAACCATACTTCCCGTTGACAAGTACGGGATGGTCAGTGTTGACGATGTGGCCGCCGCCATCACCGACAAGACCATACTTATAACCATTATGCATGCCAACAACGAAGTGGGCACCGTAATGCCCATCGGGCAAATAGGGGAACTGGCCCGGTCCAGGGGCATCATCTTCCATACCGACGCCGTTCAGAGCTTCGGAAAGATACCGGTGGACGTCAATGAGCTGGGGGTGGACCTGCTTACCATCTCGGCCCACAAGATATACGGCCCCAAGGGGATAGGCGCCCTTTACATAAGAAAGGGCACCCGCTGGCGCCAGACTTTGCTGCACGGAGGCGCCCAGGAGAGGCTGCGCAGGGCGGGCACAGAAAACGTTCCCGGCATCATAGGGTTTGGGGTGGCTGCCGAGCTGGCAATGGTCAACATGAAAAAGGAGAGTGAATATCTCAAAGGGCTGAGGGACAGGTTAATTAAAGAGGTAACCGGCAGGATAAGCCACGTAAAGGTCACCGGTCACCCCGCCATGAGGCTTCCCAACCACGCCAGCTTCACCTTTGAATTCATCGAGGGCGAGTCCATGCTGCTGAGTCTGGATATGAAAGGGGTTGCGGCCTCCAGCGGATCGGCCTGTACATCGGGGTCGCTGGAGCCTTCCCATGTGCTGCTGGCCATGGGCATCCCCCACGAGATAGCCCACGGTTCCATCAGGATAACCCTGGGGATTGACAACAGGCCCGAGGACATTGACTACTTCATGGAAGTGATGCCTACCATAGTGGAAAGGCTGAGGGCAATGTCGCCCCTGGACCAGGAAACCGAATTCGCCATCAATTCCGACTGCGCCGCCTGTAAGGTGAGCGGTACCTGCAGCAGGGTTTAGCAGCTTTGTAATGAATAAAGAAGTATATAAATAAAGGGAGGCCGGTCACAGTGTATAACGACAAGGTAATGGACCATTTTGAAAACCCCAGGAATGTGGGTGAGATTACCGACGCGGACGGAGTGGGCCAGGTCGGCAATCCCACCTGCGGGGATATAATGAAAATATACCTTAAGATAAATGACAATGTAATCGAGGACGTGAGATTCAAGACCTTCGGCTGTGGGGCCGCCATCGCCACCAGCAGCATGGTTACCGAGATGGTTAAGGGAAAGACCATTGAAGAGGCCATGAAGATTAGCAACAAGGCGGTGGCCGAGGCACTGGGGGGGCTGCCGCCCAAGAAAATGCACTGCTCCAACCTGGCCGCCGACGCCCTTCACTCGGCCATAGAGGATTACAGGTCGAAGCAGAAGGAAAAATAGTAAAGCTGATTCTGAATGAAATTGCTGTCAGAATACAGTAGACAGGAGACAGAATAAATAAAACTAAAAGCTGATGGCTGACAGCTAGCAGCTAGCAGCTAATACCATTTTCAAGGCAGGAGATTAACAGGTGGGTGCGGTGACATCGGGAAAAAAGGTTATAGTGGCCATGAGCGGCGGGGTGGACAGTTCGGTCACCGCCGCCCTTTTACTGGAAAGGGGTTACGAGGTCATCGGAGTGACCATGCAGATATGGGACCCCGAAGTCACCGAAGTGGACGGGGATCACGTGGGCTGCTGCTCACTGTCGGCCGTCGAAGACGCCAGGGGGGTGGCCCACAGGCTGGACATCCCCTATTACGTCATGAACTTCCGCCAGAATTTCGAAAGAAAGGTGATAGACTACTTTATTGAGGAATACCTGGCGGGCAGGACGCCAAACCCCTGCATAGCCTGCAACAGGTATGTGAAGTTTGAGACACTTTTACAAAAGGCGCTGGCCCTGGGGGCCGACTACGTGGCCACCGGGCATTACGCAAGGCTGTACCGGGACGAAGAATCAGGGCGGCACCTGGTTAAAAGGGCCGAGGACAGGAAAAAGGACCAGACTTACGTGCTGTTCAACATGACCCAGGAGCAGATTTCCCGCACACTGATGCCGCTGGGGGAATACACCAAGGACCAGGTGCGGAAGATGGCCGCCGATAGGGGACTGCCCACGGCTGAAAAAAAGGAGAGCCAGGAGATCTGCTTTGTGCCCGACGACGATTACACCCGGTTCATTTCCGAACGGGCCGGGGCCGGGATTAAACCCGGGCCCTTTCTGGATTTAAAGGACAATGTGCTGGGAACCCACAGGGGCATACCCTTTTACACCATAGGGCAGCGCAGGGGGCTTGGCATAGCGGTTGGCCACAGGATATACGTGGTGGACATTGACCCGTCCCGCAACGCGGTTGTGCTGGGGCCGGAGGAAGACTTGCTGGCCCCGGGACTGACGGCCCTGGACAACAATTTTATACCCTTCGACTCGCTTTCAGGGCCGATCCGGGTGCAGGCCCAGATACGCTACAACGGAACCCCGGAGCCGGCGGTGATATCCCCCATGGAGGGCGGCGGGGTGCAGGTCGTGTTTGAGAGGCCCCAGAGGGCCATCACCCCCGGTCAGGCGGTGGTCTACTACCAGGGGGACCTGCTGGTGGGCGGGGGGACTATAGAGAAGGTAATCCGTAAATAAGAGGAATGGGAAAAAAGGAATGGGGACACACCATCAGAGGAAAGGGGACACACCTCCTTCGGAGGAATGTCCCCGATGGAATGTCCCCGAGTTATGGGTAGCGGGAAAAACCAGACTAATTCCAAATTGAGAGCCCGAGGTACAATGCCGCCCCCCACATGATAACGGCTGACACCCTGTTCAGATTTTGGGTCCACCGGCCTGACCGGTCGATATTGCCCAAAGCCTTACCCGCCGCCGCCAGACCGAAAAACCAGGCCCAGGAGACTAGAATGGCGGCAAGGGTAAAAAGCCATTTTTCGTTCCCGCCGTAATAAACCGAGCTTGTGCCTATTACTCCGACAGTGTCAAGTATGGCATGGGGATTTAATAATGATACCGAGGCTGCAAAAAGGATCTGTTTTTTATATGACAGGTCCTTTTGTTTGTCTTCGTTCCAATTAAAAGATGTGCTTCGCCAGGTTATCCACCCTATGCAGGATATAAATAAAAATCCCAAAACCGACAGAACCGTTTTAAACCAGGCCAGGTTCAGCACCAGAAGGGAAACACCCAGAACGGCCAGCAGGATCAAAAATGTGTCGCATAAGGATGCTGTGATAATAACGGGGAGGGCGCGTATAAACGTTTTTTGAGTTGCGCCCTGATTAAATACAAATAAGTTTTGCACCCCCAGCGGCAAAATCAGGCCGAAAGCCAGAACAAATCCATGAACGAAAGCGTCTGTCATTTGATTTCCCCCCAACCACCCAACTGCCGGTTATAATTCTATAGAAAAAAACTATTGCTGTCTCCAGCCAATTGGATGGAATTATAGCCGACCAAGTTGTAAAATCAGTTTAAGTGGGATTGTATAAAAAAGGCGGGGGGCGGGGCTTTATGCCTGAAATAGATTGGAAACCGGTTAAGCGGACTTCTGTGCCTCTGTACAGGCAGATAAAAGATTATATAAAGGACAGGATCGAGAGCGGGGAGTGGGCGGTGGGCGTTAAAATTCCCACACAGCGCGACCTGGCAAAGGCTTTCGGGGTGAATCGGAGCACGGTGGCCTTCGCCTTGGATGAGTTAATTGCGGAAGGCCTGATCGAGGGAAAAAGCGGGAGCGGAACAAGGGTAATCAATAATACCTGGTCTTTGCTGGCATCCACGCCCCCTCCTGATTGGAATTCCTACGTCCGCGCCGGTATTCACCGGCCCAATTCACCCACCATTCAAGAGATCAACCGGTCAGAGTTTAACCCGAAAATTATCAGATTGGGTACGGGTGAGATCTCCCCTGAATTATTTCCGCATAAAAATATGAAAGAGGTTATGTCCCGTTTATCCGGCCGCATCAGGTCCCTTGGCTATGAGGAGCCAAAGGGCCTGATCTTATTAAGGGAGCAGCTGAGCATTTATCTGAAAACACTGGGTATTAACGCCTCCCCGTCTTCTATTTTAATCGTATCGGGGGCGCTGCAGGCCCTGCAGCTGATTTCAATCGGGCTTTTGCAGCGTGATTCCGCCATATTGCTTGAGAAGCCGTCTTATTTGTATTCTCTTCATGTGTTCCAGTCGGCCGGGATGAGATTATTCGGACTGCCTATGGATCAGGACGGGATTCAGGCAATATCTGTGGCCGGGTGCAAGAAGCGCAAAAACGGGGCTTTACTATACACCATCCCCTCTTTTCATAATCCCACAGGAGTATTAATGACACTGAAAAGACGTGAAGAATTGATTCAGATATGCGAAAAAGAACAGCTGCCGATTATAGAAGACGACGTATATGGTGAGCTATGGCTTGACGCTCCCACGCCCAAACCTTTGAAAGCGCTTGATAACAAAGGGCTTGTTCTTTATCTGGGCAGCATGTCCAAAACATTGAGCCCGGGCTTAAGAATCGGCTGGCTGGTGGGGCCCGGTCCTGTTATAGAGCGGCTGGCGGATATCAAAATGCAAACAGATTACGGCTCCAGCTCTCTGTCCCAGTGGGCCGCGGCGGAATGGCTCTTCAGCGGGCTTTATTTTCAGCACCTGGAACAAATACGGGCGGATCTGAGGCTGCGCAGGGAGGTTATGGCCAATGCCCTGGAAAAGCACTTTTCGGACATTGCAGCCTGGGAGATCCCAAAGGGAGGTTTTTATATCTGGCTGCGGCTGACTCCTGCCATTTGTGCAGGAAAGCTTTTTGAAAAGGCATTGGAAGGGGGCATACTTTTAAATCCGGGGATTTTATATGATCAGCAGTCCGTCCGGCACCTGCGGCTTTCTTATTCTTACGCTTCCATACCGGATTTGGAGAAAGGGATCGGTCAGCTTTCCAAAATAATCAGGCAGCTTATATGAGGATTTTTTTGTTTTCATCCGGTTATAATACTCACCGTAGATATTTCTTGTGGAGGGATATTTTTGATCTGTCCCGTGTGTGGAGGAAAGGCCACCGGGAAGGTGGGTATGGACCAGTACTACTGCTGGGACTGCTGCGTTGAGTACAGGCTTAACAAGGAAGGGGTACAGATTTTTGAGGTGGCCGAGGACGGCAGCCTTATGGCCTTCGACCCGCATAACGAGGCCCTTCTTTGACGGTTCCCGCTTCAGTGCAACGCATTATTAATTCGGGGGTGTTAAATGTATGCGCAGTTTTATCAAGGGCGTACTGGCCGGCACACTGCTGGGCGCCCTGGCCGGAGCCTTTATGAAGCCCAGCCGCAAGATGGGAGTTAACGATCTGGTCAACATGACGGAAGATTCCACAATGGTCAAAAGGACGGGAAAGGTAGTCAGGGGAATGACCAAGTCGGTGGATAAGATGATGAAGTGAGGGTTTTCCTCACTTCTCCTCTTAGATGGCCTAGGAAATATATCAAAACTGCGTGGCGGGGGGGCAGCCCTTTGTCCTGGTGGAACAAAAGGGAAAATTACAGGAAGGCTTTTATAACTCTCCTGATTTTGCTGTTTTTGTACGCCATATTCATTGTCAGGGGCATTCTGGTGTCTTTCCTTCTGGCCGGCGTGCTGGTATATCTGTTCAATCCACTGGTGGACAGGCTGGAAAGGCGGGGGTCCGGCCGAACCGCGGCCATTCTCATGGTGTATGCCGCAGCGGCCATTATTACCACGGCCACGGCCCTTTACGGCTTTCCCCGGATGGTGGATCAGCTCAATCACCTGGTGGTTGCTATACCGGCCTATACCGCCCAGGTCCAGTCCCTGAGCCGGGAGATTGATACCCGGTACCAGAAGTCCGGCCTTCCCAGGGAAATTAAGAAGATAATCGACCACAGGATAAACTGGGCCGAGCAGAGAGTACTTTCGCTGGTAAACAGGGTGATATCCGGTATCGTATCGGTCTTTGAGCAGTTTTTAAGCATACTGCTGGCCCCGGTCCTGGCTTTTTACCTTTTGAGGGACTTTAACCGCTTCAAGGAGGATTTTTTTTCCCTGGTGCCCCACCGGTGGCAGAACGATGTGGTAATACTGGCCGGTGAGATAAACAATGTGCTGGACAGCTACATAAGGGGTTACATGATGGTCTGCCTTATCGTGGGCACCCTGACCGGCCTGGCCATGTTTTTTCTGGGCATGGAGTTTGCGCTGATACTGGGACTGTTTGCGGGCCTCACCGAGTTCATCCCCTATTTCGGCCCTCTAATCGGGGCGCTTCCGGCGGTGTTGCTGGCGCTTCTCAAGTCAAACTGGCTGGCCGTCAAGGTGCTTCTGGCTTTTTTTATTATCCAGCAGCTTGAGGGGAATGTCATATCTCCCAAGATACTGGGTGACAGGGTGGGCCTTCACCCCCTGGCAGTGATACTGGCTCTCCTGGTGGCCGGGGAGCTGTTCGGACTGCCGGGGATGATTCTGGCGGTGCCTGCGGCGGCCATTATGAGAATAATGCTGGCCTTTACCTGGCGAAAGCTTAAAATTGGTTAAACCGGCCCATTCTTTATCAATTCTTGACACTTAAGCCCCGTGTTTGTATAATTATACCGCTATAAAATAACATCTGGTAAATATAGGAAGTATATGTCTGGGGTGAAATGATATTGAAGATTACGACCGGTAGTCAGATAAGGGAGAGTTTTTTAAAGTTTTTCGAGGGAAAGGGGCATAAAATACTGCCGAGCGCCTCGCTGATACCTGCCAACGATCCCAGCCTTCTTTGGACCGCGGCGGGGATGGTCCCCTTCAAGCCTTATTTTACCGGGGCGGCCATTCCGGATACGCGGCGGGTCACCACTTGCCAGAAGTGCCTGCGCACCCCGGATATTGAATCCGTGGGGAGAACTGCCAGACATCATACTTTTTTTGAAATGCTGGGCAACTTCTCCTTTGGGGATTACTTTAAAAAAGAAGCCATTCCCTGGGCCTGGGAATACGTCACCGCAGTGCTCGGCCTTCCGGTGGAAAAGCTCTGGATCACCATTTATCTTGACGACGACGAGGCCTTCGAAATCTGGCACAGGGAAGTGGGGGTGCGGGAGGACCGCATTGTCCGCCTGGGCAAGGACACCAACTTCTGGGAGATTGGAGTGGGCCCCTGCGGCCCCTGCTCCGAGATATACATAGACCTTGGCGAGGAAAGGGGCTGCGGGAAGGCGGAGTGCGGTGTCGGCTGCGACTGCGACCGCTTCCTGGAGATATGGAACCTTGTGTTCATACAGTTTTTCAGGGATGAAAAAGGGGAGTACACTCCCCTTGAGAAAAAAGGGATAGACACCGGGATGGGGCTGGAAAGAACAGCCTCGGTGATACAGGGCGCGGCCACCAACTTTGACATCGATATTTTCAGGGAGATAATGGACTTCACTGCCGGAAAGACCGGGGTGGTCTATGGCCGTTACAGGGATGTGGACCTTGCCCTTAAGGTTATAGCGGACCACAGCCGCGCCGTCACCTTCGCGGTGACCGACGGTGCCCTGCCGTCCAACGAGGGCAGGGGATACGTTATAAGGAGGCTTATCAGAAGGGCCATTCGCTTCGGGCGCACACTGGGGACCGACAAGCCCTTCCTGTTTGAAGTGGCCGGGGCTGTTATAAGTCAGATGGGTGACGCGTATCCGGAGCTCAAAGAAAGGGCGGGACACGTAAAAAACGTGATCCGCACCGAAGAGGAGAGGTTCGGGGAAACGCTGGCCCAGGGAACCGACATGCTCAACAGGATGATCAGGGAAGCCAAGTCCTCCGGGCAAGTCAACATAAGCGGGCAGGACGCCTTCAAGCTTTACGACACTTATGGATTCCCACTGGAGCTGACGGTGGAAATGGCCGGCGAGCAGGGCCTCGGGGTGGATGAGGGCGGCTTCAGCGAGGCCATGGAGGAGCAGAGGCGCAGGGCCCGCAGCGCCAGGCAGGAAACCGAGTACATTTCCGAGCAGGACACTCTTTACAGGTCAATGCGGGATGAGCTGGGCGAGACCAATTTCACGGGATACTCCGGACTGGAATCGACCTCCAGGGTGACAGGCATTGTTAAGGGGGGCCGCAGGGCGGATACTGCTACTGCCGGGGAAGAGGCCGAAATAGTTCTGGATGTCACCCCTTGCTACGCCGAGTCCGGCGGCCAGGTGACCGACCACGCCAGGATAACCTCGGAAAACCTGGAAGTTGAGATATACGAGGTCTTTAAACCCGTGGAGGGCTTAACCGTACACAGGGGTAAAGTGGTGAGCGGCGTGATCATGTCCGGCGACACCGTGAAGGTCAGGGTGGACGCCGGGAGGCGGAAGGCAGTGGCCAGGAACCACTCGGCCACACACCTGCTGCACAGGGCGCTGAAGGAAGTCCTGGGAGGCCACGTGAACCAGGCCGGCTCACTGGTGGAGCCGGACAGGCTTCGCTTTGACTTCACCCACTATGCCGCCGTTTCCCGGGAGGAACTGCGCAGGATCGAGGAGATTGTAAACCGGGCGGCCCTGGCCAACCTGCCTGTGGAAGCCATGGAAAAGCCCCTGGAGGAGGCCAGGGCCATGGGCGCCGCGGCCCTGTTCGGGGAAAAATACGGCAGCGTGGTAAGGGTGGTCAGAATTGGGGACTTCAGCCTTGAGCTTTGCGGGGGCACCCATCTTGACTCCACTGCCGAGATAGGGCTGTTCAAGCTGCTGGGAGAAAGCTCTGTGGGAGCGGGGCTGCGCCGGGTGGAGGCCGTCACCGGCGAAAGTGCGCTCAGATATATATATGCCAAAGAGGAACAGCTTTCCGAGGTGGCCCGTATCGTCAAGGCCATGCCGCATGAAGTGGTGCAGCGGGTTGAGGGCATTTCCAGGGAGCTGAAGGAACTGGAGAGCGAGGCCGAGGGGCTGAGGGCGAAGCTTGCCCGCTACGAGGTGCAGAGCCTCACGGAAAAGGTCAGGGACTTAAAGGGGGCCAAATTCCTTTCCGCCAAAGTCTCAACGCCCGATATGGACAGCCTCCGCGCCATGACAGACCTGATCAGGGACAGGCTGGAATCGGCCGTGGTGGTTCTGGGGAGCGTCGTGGGAGACAGGGTAAACCTTGTGGCGGCAGTTACCCCGGACCTTGTCAGGCGTGGACTGCATGCCGGCAAACTGATAAAGGAAGTGGCTGTGGTGGCCGGAGGAGGGGGAGGCGGCAAGCCGGAAATGGCCCAGGCTGGGGGCAAAGACCCGTCCCGCCTGCAGGAGGCCCTGGATAAGGCCTACGGTGTGGCCCTCGGACAAATAAAGGAATAAAATTATAAAATCCGGGCCGGTGAAAAAAATACCGGCCCGGCTAAATTCTAAATTTTAACCTTTTAAATAGAATTAAAGGAAAACTTTAATACGGAACGAATATAGATCTAAAATGAGGTTATATTTTTATGGTAAGGGGGGCGTGAATCGTGACAAGGGGACAGGACCATTTTGAAGAGACAATGATGTTCAAAGTTCAGGCGGAAGAAATGAACCAGGCCAGGGACATCCTTTTGGCAGTCTATTCCGCGCTCAAGCAAAAGGGTTACAATCCCATTAATCAGCTCGTGGGCTACCTCCTGTCCGGCGACCCCGCCTATATCACCAGTTACAACAACGCCAGAAGCATGGTAAGGCGTCTGGAAAGGGACGAGTTGCTGGAAGAGCTGCTGAAAAACTATCTGGAAGAGAAGCCCTGCGGATAAAGCAGGGTTTTATTAGCTACAGGCTGTTGCTTTAAGCTGTTAGGAACAGGTAGTTGGCAATGGGTTATGGGCAATGGGTAATGGGTTAGATACAGTTGTTTTACGCGGAGAGAGTAACTTTGGAATACGGATTTCTTGGCGGGACCGGGATCAGGGTATCCCGGCTTTGTTTCGGGTCCCTGACCGTGGGGCCGCTGCAGGCCGGCCTGCCCGTAAGGGAAGGGGCCGGGATAATCAGGCATGCGCTGGACGCCGGTGTGAATTTTATCGACACCGCCCGTCTGTACAACAATTATGAATACATCAGGGAGGCGGTAGCGGGGCGTTCCGGAAACGTGGTGATAGCCACCAAGTCATACGACTATACCCGGGAGGATATGCGCCAAAGCCTCGAAGAAGTCCTGAAAGAGCTGGACAGGGATTATATAGACATATTCCTTCTTCACGAGCAGGAGTCCGACCTGACCATAAGGGGGCACTGGGGTGCCGTGGAAGAGCTGATAAGGGCCAGGCGGGAAGGTACGGTAAGGGCGCTGGGGGTCTCAACGCATTCGGTGCGGGGCGTCAGGGCGGCCGCCTCAATTCCGGAGTTTGACATAATACACCCGCTGATAAACATTAAGGGGATTGGTATAAAGGACGGAACGGTTGAAGAAATGAGGGAGGCCATTGATTCGGCCTTCAAGGCCGGCAAGGGGCTTTACGGCATGAAGGCTCTCGGGGGTGGCAACCTTATAAATGAAAGGAAGGAGGCCCTGTGCTTCGCCCTTTCGCTGCCGGGCTTGACCTCAGTGGCCGTTGGTATGCAAAGCCTTGCCGAAGTGGATTATAATATTGCGGTTTTTGAGGGCAGGGAGGTGGACCCGGCTCTGGAGCAGGCTGTTACCCGCCAGAACCGGAAGCTCCACATAGAGGACTGGTGCACAGCCTGCGGCCGCTGCCTGGAGAGGTGCGGCGCCGGGGCCCTTTCCATGGAGGGGGGCAGGGCGGTGGCGGACTCAACCCTGTGCCGGCTGTGCGGGTACTGCTCGGCCGCCTGCGAGGACATGTGCATTAAGATAATATAGAATACAGGACTCAGAACTCAGAATTCAGAATAAGGATGTGGAGTCCTTGCTGAAGTGTACATAGGGGGGAGGACCTTTCAGGCCGGAGTGACTGTGAGCCCGGACTGAAAACCGCACCCCCCCAGGTTTTCATTGCCCGGTGGTGCCGCGCTTTGCGGCATGGGAGTCTGTATTCTGACGGGAAAGATCTTCAGAATAAGTAGAAGGTGATATTATGCGGATTATGGGACTGGACCTGGGGGAAAAGACCATCGGGGTGGCGGTCAGCGACCCGATGGGCTGGACGGCCCAGGCCGTGGAGGTTATCCGGCGGAACGGTAACCTGGAAGCGGAAATTAAGAGGCTGAAGGAATTAATTGCGGAATACGGGGTAGAATTAATACTGCTGGGCTTTCCCAAAAACATGGACGGATCGGTGGGTGAACAGGGAAGGAAGGCTGTTGACTACGCCGGAATACTCGGGGAAAAGCTGGGCCTTCCGGTGGAAATGTGGGACGAGAGGCTCTCTACGGTAGCGGCCGGAAGAATGCTGCTGGAGGCGGACATGAGCAGGGCCAAGAGAAAGAAAATTATAGACAAGGTGGCTGCTGCCGTTATACTGCAGGGATACCTGGACTCAAGGAAAAAATAGGCCTTTCTTGACAACGGTGATATTAAAGGATAAAATATCCTCAACTTTTTGAAACGAGGTGACCGGATATGACGCACCATGATCACGGCAACGGGTGTGATTGCGGAGAACACGACGAGATAATCACCCTTATTGACGAAAACGGGGAGGAAAAGGATTTTACCGTTATTGATATACTGGAAATGGACGGTTCCGAGTACGCGATCCTTCTTCCTGTGGATGACGAGTCCGACGAGGCCATTATACTTAAGTTTGCCGAAGATGAAGAAGGAAATGAAATATTGGTGGACATTGAAGATGACGAGGAATGGGAAAAAGTGGCCGATGCCTGGGAAGAGATGATGGCGCAGGAAGAATCATAAAATAACTGTTTTTTGAATATCCTAGCCGGTACA
>JBMOPC010000131.1:0-153296 GCA_049323915.1 Bacillota bacterium | reverse complement strand
GGGCCATCCCGTTACCCAGCACGTAATAGACCCCCGAGGTGGTGCCTGTGGCCACATTGAGGTCTTTTGTCTTCGCCTGTTCCGCAGGCTTGCCGGACTGGGGCTTGTCCCCTCCCCCGCAGCCGGCAACTAAAACTGCTGCGACAAAAAGGGCTAAAACCAACCATAAAAATTTTTGTCTCCTCATACTACCGCCTCCATGATTCTTAAATTTTAAAATTTGATGCTTACCGACTTAAAACCAATCCCCACTCCACACAAACAAACACCTTAAAGCAATCTTTGATTTCTGAAGCTTTCCAGACTTCTGATTTTACGCGCTGCAGTTTTGCAACAACACTTACTACAAGTCCGGAGTTTACACAGCCCCTGTCTGCCCGCCTTTTTTGCCCCTGGCCACACCTCCCGGCAACAATAATTAGTTAAACAATTTGCAATTAAGATGCCAGTCCAAAAATACTGATAATTTCGGCATTTTTCAGGGAAGGCATGACAAGATAACCGGGGCGGTGCTGCAACATTGCAATGATTGCTGAATATTTGCAGCACCGCCCCGGTTTACACCTTCATTCCCCGCCAACCGCCCCGCTATTTCTTATTGGCCCGCCGGGCAACATCCTTCCGGTTCTTTTTCCTTATAATAGTGGACGGGTCCACCTTAAGCACTTCGGCGGCCTTATAGGAGCTGCCGTATATGGACAGCGCCCTTTCAATAAGCTGGCGCTCCACCTCATAAACCGCCTGCTTAAGCGGAACAATGTCGTGCACTGTGACAGGGGAAGATGAATTGCCGGCCCTGCTCTGAAATGTGTCCAGGAAGCTCAGGTCTATCTCCTTTCCCGGCGCCACAACGAATAAACGCTCCACGAGGTTCTCCAGCTCACGGACATTGCCCGGCCACTGGTAGGCAAGAAAGCGGTTAAGAACCTCGGCCCTGAAAATCTTGCTGGCGCCGTATTTTTCCTGCAGCCGCTGTGAAAAAAGCGCCACCAGGGGGATGATATCCTCGGTGCGCTCCCTCAGGGGGGGGATGTTGATGGGCACCACATTGAGGCGGAAATACAGGTCTCCCCTGAACTTTCCCTTTTGCACCTCCTCGGCCAGATTTTTATTTGTGGAGGCAATTACCCGGACATCAATCCTGCGGGGCCTAGTCTCCCCCACCCTGGCGATCTCCGGCTCCTGCAGCACTCTCAGCAGCTTGGCCTGCAGGCTCAGGGGAATCTCGGCTATCTCGTCCAGCAGTATGCTTCCCCTGTGGGCCAGCTCAAACAGCCCGGGCTTTCCTTCCCTGGTGGCCCCGGTGAAGGCCCCCGGCGCATACCCGAAAAGCTCGGTCTCCAGCAGGGTCTCCGGTATGGCGGCGCAGTTGACCTTGATGAAAGGCTTTTCCGCCCTGGGGCTGTTCTCGTGTATAAACCGGGCCAGAACTTCCTTGCCCACGCCGGATTCTCCCAGAAGCAAAACTGTTGTGCTAAACTGGGCAACCCGGGCGGCCAGTTCCACCACCTGCATCATGGCGGGAGACTTGGCCACCAGCTTTTCGCTGTTTACACGCACACGCTGCATGTTAAGCTCGGCGGCAAAGTGCTGGGCCAGTGCGCGCTGGTACTGCACCTCGTGGCGAAGGCGGTTGAGCTCGTTGAAGTCCCTCACACTTACGACCACCCGGAAAACGCCGCCCTTTTCATCCAGCACCGGCCTGCCCGTCACCAGCAGGGCATTCCCGGAAACGCCCTTGCGCTCGGTTGTGAAGGGCTTCTTATGATAAATGGCCTCCAGGGTTACCGATCTTTCAAACAGACCTTCGGCCATAAGTTGGTGCATCGACTTTCCAATGAGCCTGTCGGCGGAATAGCCGGTTATTTGCTCATAGGCCTTGTTTACGCGCAGGACCACACCTTCCCCGTCAGTGACGAAAATACCGTCCGAGGAGCTCTCTATAATGGCCTCCAGCTCCCGGTTCAGGTGCTGGACCGTTTCAAGCCGGCGGTAAAGGTCCGCCAGCTCTTCATTTAACCTGGGCACGCCAATACCTCCTGAAAGCAATATTTCACCGGAATGCACAAAGTCATATTCACCTCTTTTTCTATGCGGCCTAAGCAAAAACCTCCCCGCCGCCCCTTGCAATCATATTTTAAAATGTCCGCCGAAACACAAAGGAAAAATCTCTTATGTATGCCGGTAAAGGAATTTTAAATGTTTCGGAGAAATCAAAAGCTAGGAAGGACGGGATAAAACATGCTGGTAAAAAAGCTGATGACCAGAACCACTGCCTCCCTGGCCCAGGACCGCCCCATCATTGAAGCCTGGTGGCTGATGAACAACATAGAGGCAAGCGGCATCCCGGTGGTGGACGACACCGGGAAAATAGCCGGCGTCATCACAAGGGATCAACTGTTTGCGGCCGGCCCGGACGGAATCAACAAACCCGTAACGGTTGGCGAGGTCATGGAAAAAGACGTGGCCGTCCTTACCGGAGACTCGCCCCTGGTGGACGCCTGGTCCCTTCCCGGAACCGTTTTTCCTGTGGTGGACGGAGAAAACAGGCTGACCGGGGTGCTGGACAAAAACAAAGTGACACCGGAGCTGTTCAACCTTGCCACCAAAATGCTGCAGCAGGGCGAGACAATACTGGATTCGGCCCATAACGGGATAATAGCGGTGGACAGGGATGGCATCGTAACCATATTCAACAGCGCCGCCGAAAAAATAACCCGCCGCGGCAAGTCACAGGCACTGGGCAGGCACCTGTCGGAGGTTATAATACCCCAGGGCCTGCTGGACGTGCTGAAGGAGGGAAAGGCCCAGAGGCATTACAAGTTCAGCGTCAATTATTCCACCGGAACCCACACCTACCTGACCAACCGCAGCCCGATAATTGAAAAGGGCCAGGTTGACGGGGCCGTGGCGGTGTTCCAGGATGTTTCAGAGATTGAGTTTATATCCGAGGAACTGAGCTCGGTCAAGCAGCTGAACAACGAGCTGGAATGCATAATACAGTCCTCATACGACGGAATACTGATAACCGACTGCGAAGGAAATATAATAAAGTCAAACCAGGCCTGCGAGCGAGTTACAGGAAGGCCGCCCCTGTACCTTCAGGGCAAGAACATGACCGACCTTTCCGGAGAGGGCATTTTCCCCTCTTCAATAATTGAAACGGTGCTTAAAAAAGGTGAGGCCGTCACCCGGGTGGAAGAGACCCAGCCGGGAAATCACCTGCTTATCACCGCCAGCCCGGTAAAAAACCCGGAAGGCCATATTTTCCGGATTGTAATAAATGTAAGGGACCTGACCGAGCTCAACCGCCTGAAACAGGAGCTGGAGCAGAGCAAGGAACTGAGCGAAAGGTATCACCAGGAGCTTGCCCACCTGAGGCAGAAACAGTTCAGCCAGAAGGGGCTGATATTTAATTCCCCCAAAATGCAGGAGCTGATAAGCACCGTACTGAGGCTTGCCCAGGTGGACTCCACTGTGCTGCTGCTGGGGGAGTCCGGCGTGGGCAAGGAAGTAATAGCCACCATCATACACTCCAACAGCACCAGAAAGGGCGGGCCCTTTATAGCCGTAAACTGCGGGGCGGTTCCCGAAGGACTTCTGGAGTCGGAGCTCTTCGGGTACGAAAAGGGCGCATTCACGGGCGCCAGCCGCGAGGGCAAGGCCGGAATGTTCGAGCTGGCCAACAACGGCACCCTCTTCCTTGACGAAATAGGCGATACCCCCAAGGACTTCCAGGTAAAACTCCTGCGGGCGATACAGGAAAGAGAAATAATGAGGGTTGGCGGAAGCAGGCCCATTGCTGTCAACGTGCGTATAATAGCCGCCACCAACCGGGACCTGGAGACGCTGGTCCGGGAGGGCAAATTCCGGGAGGACCTGTATTTCCGTCTCAATGTGGTGCCCCTTCACATTTACCCTCTGCGGGAAAGAAAAGAGGACATCATACCTCTGGCTTTCAGCTTCATGAGAAAATTCAGCAAGGCGTACAAAATCAAAAAGGACTTCGCCCCGGGGGCTTATGACGCCCTTTTAAGGTATGACTGGCCGGGAAACGTCCGTGAGCTGGAAAACATAATCGAAAGACTGATGGTCACAACGCCGGAACAGATCATAACCGCCGAAAACATTTCCTCCTGCCTTTTCAGGGACCAGCCGAGCTATTCCCCCGGGATAACCGTCAAGGGGATACTGCCCTTAAAGGAGGCGGTCACCCAGGTGGAAAAGCAGCTTATATTAAACGCACTAAAAGAATATGGCAGCACATACAAGGCTGCCAAGGTTCTGAAGGTGGACCAGTCCACCATAGTACGCAAATTCAATAAATACAATAATAGCTTATTGTGAAGAGCTTCCGGGTCGGAATACAGAATCCAGGAGCCAGAATCCAGAATAATTCTGAATTCAGACCCGCAATTCCAGCCCCCCAGGGGTTTTTTAGGCTAGGACCATTATCACCGTTTCCGGGTTGACCACATCCCCGGGAGAGGACTTTATCTCGGCCACCCGCCCGTCGGCGGGTGAATATATTTTTACAAACATCTTCATGGCCTCGATGGTGGCCACGGCATCGTTTTTCTTTACCGCGTCTCCGGATTTCACATCCACCGACACCAGCTTTCCAACCATTGGAGCAGTAACATTCACGGCGGCATCCTCCCTGATTTTTAAAGATTGATATTGGAGTATTTCCTGAAGGGTCTGGCCACGGACTTGTTTTCCAGCAGGTCCAGGGCGCTGCAGATATATCTCCTTGTTTCAGAAGGCATGATCACGTTGTCGATGTACCCCCGCTCGGCGGCGCTGTACGGGTTCTCGTACAGGTCGCGGTATTCCTTGATCCTGGCGGCCCTAACCTCGGCGGGATTTTCAGCGTTTTTGATCTCTTTGGCGAATATGACGCTGGCCGCGGTCTCCGCACCCACTATGGTGGCTGTGGCCTCGGGCCAGGCAAACACCATGTCGGCGCCGGTGTCCTTGCAGCACATCCCCAGGTAGGCGCCGGCGAAGGACTTGCGGATTATAAGCGAGACCTTGGGAACGGTGGCGTCGATATAGGCATACAGCATCTTGGCGCCGTGCCTCAGTATTCCCTTCCACTCTTCGTAGGGGCCAATCATGAAGGCCGGGGTGTCGTGTATATTGACCAGAGGTATGTTGAAAAGGTCGCAGAACCTGACAAACCTGGCCACCTTGTCGGCGGCGTCGCAGTTGATTACTCCACCCATCCAGTTGGGCTGGCTGGCCACCACCCCGGTCACCCTGCCGTTGAAGCGGGCAAAGCCTATTATCACATTTTTGGCGAACATGGGCGATATCTCGAAGAAGTAGCCGCTGTCAACAATCTTGTATATTACTTCATGCATATCGTAGGGCATCAGGGTGTGCTCGGGAACCAGCCCGTCAAGCTCGGGGACCAGACGCATGGCGTCGTCCCCGGTGTCCACCCGGGCCGGCTTTTCCCTGTTGTTCTGGGGCAGGAGGCCTAGGAGCTCCTTGGTCTTATCCAGGCAGTCCCGGTCATCCTCCACCACCACCTGGGTGCAGCCAGACTTTACCGCGTGGGCCTCTATGCCGCACAGCGTTTCCAGGTCTATGTCAATGCCCAGCTGGGTTTTTACGAAGGCGGGGCCGGCAATCCCCATAAAACCGGTTTTCCTGCACTGGAATACAAAGTCCTGCATAACCGGATGGTAGGCCTGGCCGCCAAGGCAGGGGCCCATAAGGAGCGCCAGCTGGGGAATAATACCCGAGGCCAGGTTCTGGGACCTGAACAGCCAGGCATAAGCCTGAAGGGTGTCTATGCCCTCCTGCAGGCGGGCCCCGCCGGAGTCGTTCATCCCCACAAAGGGAATTCCCATTTCCTTGGCCATATCGATGGCCTGGGCGAATTTTTTGCCATGGTACTCGCCAAAGGTGCCGGCCATGGCGGTATAGTCCTCGGCGGCGGCCATAACCATCCTGCCGTTGACCTTGCCGTAGCCCACCACAACTCCCTCGGCAGGCACTTCTTTTTCAGACATTCCGAAAGCGGTGATGCGGTGCTTCACAAAAGGCCCTATCTCGGTAAAGGTGCCTGGGTCAAAGAAATACTCTATCCTTTCCCGGGCTGTCCACTTGCCGGCCTTTTTCTGGCTGGCCACCGCCTTTTCCCCGCCCATCTGCATTATCTTCTCTCTTCTTTGGGCCAGGTCTTCGTAGATCTTCCTCATTTGACATCCTCCAATATTTGTTTTTTTCAGCCACAGAGGCCAGCCCTAATCTCTTTAATCCCTGTGAACCCTGCGGCTTTAAAACTACCTGTTGGCCTTGCGGTACCCGAGGGCGTCGTTGGAGATTATAATCTTCTGTATGTTGCTGGTTCCCTCCACTATCTGATACGACTTGGCGTCCCGGTAGAACCTGGCCACCGGGTACTCCTCGGAATAACCATAGGACCCGTAGATCTTCATGGCATAGTCGGCGCACTTGTTGCAGGCCTCGGCGGCTGCATACTTGCCAATGGATGTCTCCAGGGTATTGGGAACCCCCTTGTCCTTGAGGGTGGCAGCACGGTAGACCAGCAGCCTGGCCGCTTCGGTATCAACTATCATCTGGGCGATCATATCCTGAATCATCTGGAATTTACCTATGGGCTGCCCAAACTGCTCACGCTCGTTGCAATACTGCAGCACCGCGTCAATGCAGGCCTGGGCCACACCAAGAGCGCCGGCGGCGCAGCCCAGCCGGGTGTCGTCCAGCTGGCTCATGCAAATCTTAAAGCCGTCCCCCTCTTTGCCGAGGAGGTTTTCTTTGGGAACGCGGACATTTTCAAAGGTCATGGACCCTACCGGAGCCGACCATGTGCCCAGCTTTTCAGTAATGGGCTCCACCGTGACGCCGGAAGACTTGCAGTCCAGCACAAAGGCCGACATTCCCCTGGCCCCTTTGCCGGGTTCGGTTATGGCGTATAACAGCGCCAAATCGGCCACCGGAGCGTTGGAAATCCACATCTTGTTGCCGTTTACCACATAATAGTCCCCGTCCAGCACCGCCCTGGTCTTCATGGAGGCCACATCGGAGCCTGCATCGGGCTCGGTTATGGCAAAGGCGCCCAGCAGATCGGCGCTGGCAAGTCCCGGCACATATTTCTGCTTCAGCTCTTCGCTGCCGAATTTAAGTATGGTCCTGGCCGGGCCAAGGGCGTTCATGTTGAAGGGAAGCCTCATGGAGCTGTGCACCCTGGCGACTTCCTCGGCGATAAGGGTTATGGCAAGGAATCCCATTTCATTGCCGCCGTATTCCTCCGGTATAACGCAGCCGAAAAAGCCCAGTTCGCCCATTTTTTTCACCAGGTCATGGCGGAAGCGGTGCGCCTTGTCGTCCTGGTCCACCGTGGGCGCAATTTCCTTTACCGCAAAATCTCTGGCCAACTTCTTTATGTCCTGCAGTTCTTCGGTAAGCTCGAAATTCACAAACTTCACTCCTTTTAAATTTTATACGGACTGATTTTATATACACAACTGTTAGCGCAAAAATCGTGCCTGACAATTGTATCCCGGAGCTGATCCTGCAAAGAAAAAAAATCCTTATAAAATATGGATTTCTTACCCCAAAACTGCCGGAGATTAAACTGCTGCGATGCCATGGCCATAATGCAATCATACATTGGCAATGTAATCATGCATCACGCCCGAAATAGTATACGCCCCAAAGGATTTCCACGGGCATAAAAATCGATGTGAAAATGCATTGCCATGCCGGCTGGGATTAAAAAGACCCCGAATACATCGAGGTCTCGATTTTAAACACATATTCAGGGTTTTTCAAGGCTATGAAAACTGCCTGGGGGGATTTCCCTGCTGCGTTCCGGCCTGATAATTCCACTGCACACCCGGCGGGTGCTGCTGAATGCCGGAGACGTTCTGCTGCATTCCCGGGTAAGACTGCTGGGCGCCCTGGTAATTTTGAGCCCCCTGCTGCTGCATATGGTTTATAAAATTCCTCGGCGCCTCGGGAGTCTGGTAAAATCCCCTCTGGACCATGTAATTAAACATCTCGTAGGCCATGTCCATACAGGTGCGGGCTGAATTTGAAAGGAGATTGCGCAGGTGAGGCTCAGCGCTCTCCAATGCCGCGGTGTTGGCCCTGCTGGAAAGGCACTTGTGGAACAGCAGTGCACCCTGGGCGATGGTGCGGTCGCTTATGGCCCTTGTCCTGGCCTGAACCGGGGACTGGTTCTGACCGGTCTGCTGTATGCCAAACTGTATGTTTGCATTTGCCTGCATCCCGGGCACTGCGGCCATCGTCCCTCCCTGGTGCACCGGCATATCGGACTGTGTCCTGAGAACACTGGCGGTATCAAGGCCATGGGCCTGCATAACGCTTAGCTTGTGGTTGTATTCCTCCACCAGATGGCGCTGCTGTTTTTCCAGTATCTGCCTCAGGCTTGGATCCTGGCAGTGATTGATGTAATCCGAAAAATGATCAATCATGCACGCGGAATCCCTGACCATTTCAAACATTTCCACGGCTTCGCGCATACCAAACTTCATAATTGGCCAACCCTCCGTACAATTTTTATTATGTTCACCAGCTTTATTCTTCCACATTTTTTATACAAAATCCCTGCCTGACCGTATTTCTCTAAAAGAAGCCCGGATCAGTACCCGTAAAAGTTGTGGTACATTATGTGATCGTCAAATTCGTCGATATCTTCGGCTTCTTCCGGCTTTTCCCCGGAATGGCCGTCATCATCCGTACCGCCCGGATTGTACAGATCTTTTTCCTCCCTGGCCAATTTTCCACCCCCCTTAACCTTATACGGCCCCGGATGCGGGTAAAGCATTTGCCGTTTTTCATATTTTTTGTTAAAATACACAAAAAATTCGCCGGGTGAGGTTATATGCATAATTTTTTTTATTTGTACAGGATTTTCGACGTGGCCTGGGAAATACGGCTGGACACGGTGGAGAAACTTTTTTCCCGGATAAAGCCCACCTCCAGGATGAAACTTTCCCGGGTTAAACCAAAATCCATAAACATTCAGAACCCCCCCGTGACGGTGGAACTGGGGGAAGAAAGCCGGATTCTTTACCAACAGCCCTATGCGGTTAATTACTGTGCCAGGGTCTATGACCTGGGGGTTATAGGCATAACCATGCGGATTTGCATCCCGCCGGAGTACGACTACAGCCGGATTCACACCCTGGCGGTCAACCTGCACTATGACGAGAGCCTGGAGGCAATTTTTGAACAGAAGCTGGACGAAATAAGCAAGACTCTCATGGAGGCAATGATCAAGCCCGAAAACTCGGGGTTTGTGGAGGAATACATCATTTACTATTTTCACAAATGGGACACCTCCTGGGACCCCACCCCCCTCCTCCTTGCCGAAACCGAGCCTTTGAGCGACCAGGTCAGGCGTGACGTTCTCAATAACTCCTTTTCATACGGCAAAAATGACCTTGCCATCATCACATGGGACTCGGCGCTGGTCTACGACCCCTCTGGCAGCGCCGACATTCCGGACCTGCTGGAGTTTGCCAATTCACAACTCCTGGAGCTGCGCTATTACGACGACCTGCTTTCCATTGAAATGAACAAAATGTACGACGCCCTTGAAGAGGCCGAGACCATAGCCCGCTACAGGCGACGCGGGCATTACCGGAGAATAATGAACCGGCTGGCCGAACTGGTAATGGATATAAGCGAAATAACAGAGCGCATCCACAACTCGCTGAAGCTTACCGAGGACGTTTTCTACGCCAGGGTTTACGGTTCGGCTCTGAACATATTCAGGACCAGGGCATGGGCCGAAAGCATAGAGAGAAAAATAACCATCATACAGCAGAACTATACCCTGCTGAGCAATGAAATCACCACCCAGCAGTCAACCCTGCTGGAGGTGGCCATAGTGCTTCTAATCATGCTGGAAGTGGTGCTGGCCCTTGGCGGATTTTTTCATTAGACATAGGAAATTATGCTCCAAAGGGATTCTGCGGATAATTTCCTATGCACGGGGGTTCCAAGGGGATGTCCCCCTTGCTTTAGTGGGGGTAGGACGTCTATACCGTCCGAAGGGGCGCAGCCCCTTTATTTTTAAACAGGAGTTTTTCATTAAGATCAAAGTTCCCTGTGGTTCAAAAACGGAGGGCATGTATTATGCTGCAAACAGGTGAATTGCTGACCACAGCCCAGGTCTGCCGGGAATTGGGCGTGACCCCGGCCAAAGTCCGGCGGCTTACCCGCGAGGGATACCTGGAAGTCTCGGGAAAAGTTGCTCAAAAATACGGGGACGATCATCTTTACCGGTCCGATCAGGTCCGCAGCCTCAAGCAGCAGATGCCCAAAATACTGAGCAAATGGGCCACCGAAGAAAACTTCCGGAACGGAAGGCAGGCCGGAATAAACAGGGCCTCGGAATCAATAAACACCGCCGGGGTGAAAAAGCGCAGGGATGAGTTTCTTTCATCACTGCACGATCTTCCGGAAAAAACCGAAAAGCTGTTAAAGGCATCCTATTATCTTTTTCATTTAAACCACTACGCCAAGTCCGGCCACCAGTACCTGTACGCAATAAAGGAAAGGGTCCTCAAGCACCTTGTCAACAACTACTTTGGCAGCCCGTACTTCCAGGTCGTACTGGTGCAGGGGCAGCAAAGGGTTGATTTGTGCCCCGGCTGCAGGGCCCGCGCCAACAGGCTGAACGTGGCCTACGGCGAATTCGCCAAGTCTTACGGAGGCTGCCCCCGCTGCGCAAAGCAAAAGAGCTACTATGACCTTTACGAATTTAATATACAGTACGACAATCACAACTTTTCCTTTCACACCCCCTATTCCGTGGGAAGAAAGTGGTTCAGCCGGGATGCCTCCTTCCCGCGGCGCTACCGGGGCCACAGACAGGAACAGGGGCTGGCCTTCGGCCGCCCCATCACGGAAAAAGAAGCCAGGGCGCTTCCCATGGATGAAGTTATCGAGAAACTTGAAGAAATATTAGCCTCAGGGGACCGGATTACAGGTCAGAATTAAGAATAACGAAGAGGGAAAAATTTTAGGCCGGCAGCAGTTTGCTATCATTAAAAGGAATAAATAATAATATATTCCATTAGGTGGATGGTAAGCGCATACGCTATCGCATCGATTTCTGGCGGAAGCGGGGCAGGGGGGGGTTACTTTGAATACCGTCATGGATTACATCAACCGGGTGTCAAACTTACGGGAATTGAGCCCGAATCTGAAAAAACCCGCCTTTATCGTGGCCGGGCCGGTTAACTCCGGAAAATCCACGCTGGTCAACAGCCTGCTTAAACAGCGAATATGCCCGGATGACGCCTCGCCATCAACTCTTTTCCCGGTTCGCTTCAGCTACTCCGAAACAACGCGGGCCTTCAAGACAGTAAAAGGGTGCACCGTTCAGCTTGCAGAAAGGGACTTAAGGGAAATTCTAAAAAACGGGAAAAGGCTTTCCGTCCCCGATTGGGCCGAAATAATGCTGCCTTCGGACATTCTCCGTTGGTGCTCCCTGGTGGACAGCCCCGGGGTGGGGCTGTCCACTGAAACCGACAGCCTGCTGAAGGAATATGCATCGTCAGCTGATGGCATTATTTTTCTTTTTCACCAGCGGGGGATAGACACCCTGACCCACAGTTTTTTAACCGGACTTGCAAACATGAGAACCCGGGGATGGATATCATTCTGGCTGAACGCCAATCTGGGTCTTATTGACGGCACCTCCCTTACCGAGACCAGCAAGGCGCTGAAAACAATTTTTCCGGGCAGGGCCGGGATCTACGCCACCAATACAAGGGACAGGCAAAGCATCGACCTTATCTCACTTTTCCTTCAGGTCAAAGCCATGGATTTTTTTATCAGAGAAATACAGGCCAGGCTTTTAAAAATGGACAGAACAATTCCGGGCAGACTGGAGAAGGCGTCCATGATAATGGATGAAGAGGCGTTTCTTCTAAAGCTCTGGGATGTTGTGGAAGAGGCCGAAACAGTAAACCGGGGCATGCACTCCATCAGGGACCTGCCGCTGATATACGGCAATCTGGTCAATGAGCTGCAGGCCAATACCTGCCGCCTGACCACCGAGTCCGGCATAGCCGGCGGCCTGAAAAAACCGGGAAGAATACTGCCGGGGACCGGGGAACAGATAGCTTCGCTGGCAGGGGAAATAATGTCAAACCCGGACCTTGCGGGGTACAACGGCCGGGCGCTTCTAAAAAATACCGAAAGCCTGCGTGAAAAATGCAGGGTGATAGTTGCCGGACCCTTTTCCACCGGCAAAACCACTTTCTTAAACGCGCTTCTGGGAGAAACACTGCTTCCGGCCGAAGACAGGGCAACGACTTCATGCATTTTCAATATCCGCTACGGCAGCGAAAAGTCCGCCCGGGTGGAACATCTCCTTAAGGCGGAGTTCTCCCCGGCTGTTTTAAGGGAGGGAAAATACGCCCTCAACCGGGAAGAAGTTTCCGCCCTTATACAGATGCTGGAGGACCCCTCACACAGAGAGCTGATCAGCGGGGCGGAGATTTTGCGGGACGGCCTGTACAGGAGCGTAACACTGTCGGAACTGGCCTCGGCTCTGGACGAAATGTGCCACATGTACAGCAGGGCGGCAGCGGAGCCGCACACCGAAAAAAACCGGCGCATACCCCTTTTTACCCGAGGGATCCAGCAAACATCGCACTCCGGGCCGCCCTTAACCAGTGTGCGGATCATTCCGGGCAGGAGGCGCCCGATGGTTTTCAACCTGGACGACAACAGCCAGAGGATGAAATTTCACAGCACGGTTTCCCCTCCGGTGTCATACCTGGTGGAAAGCGTTTCCATCAGATATCCGTCGGAGAATATTGCTTTTGCCGATTTCATCGACACCCCGGGGCTGGGCTCGCTGCACCAGAGGCACCATGACCGGACGGCGCCGGTCCTTTCATCGGGCGACATCGCCCTTGTATTCCTTCATGCAAAGCATGTACTGGCCGAGGGTGTGCCCGATCACATTGACAGAATACGCAAATCCGGGCTTAAGATTCCGGTTTTCTACGTCATCAATTTCGCCGATACCATTTCAGATCTGGAGCGGGAAAAAGTATCCCTCTACATAAGACAAAAGCTCAGCAACAACGCAGCAGCCGGGGAAATACTGCCTTATCCCCAGGTTTACGCCATCTCGGCGCTTAACGCCCTACGCCGGGGAGATGAAGGCTTTGACAGGCTCTTAAGACGGGTCAGGAAAAAGGCGGCCGGGATTGAAGCCGCAAAAATGGCCGAGGCCACGGACGAATTAACCAAATGGCTGCAAAAAATATCATCCGGGGAGACTGCCGCCGGGAGGCGGATAATACCGGAGAAAGCCCGCAGAACAGCCAGGGGATACCTGGACAGGCTGGAGGCAATCCTTAAAAAATTATGAGAATGGGGGAAATGATATGGAAAACGCCAGGGTGCTGGACGAAAGGCTCCGGAGAATAATCAGGGAGGTCAGCGCCCGCACCGGAGGAGAAATAAAACTGCAGCTGGTGGAGGAATTCACCCGGTCGGTTGACCGCATTTCCGTTCAAAACAGCCACAGGCAGGCCATCAGTCTTATGTCCATGCTCAAAAGGTCACTGGACGGGCTGGAATAAAGCGGCACCGGTGATACCGCGCCAGCCGCTGCATTCTATAAATTTGGGGAGGGATTCAAATGGCGAAAACATTAACTCCGGGCGGCGACCAGGACGGGGCAATGCAGGGACTCATGAACGATATTGTAAAGGGAGTAAAAATAAAGCTGGTGGAGCCTGTGATTGATGAAAGCAGGAAGCTGGGAAAACTTCTGGAAGAACAGTACGGCAGTGACAGGAAGGAGTTTGAAGAAATAAAGGTCCGGCTGGCACATCTTGAAGAAGCCGTGAAGACAACTCCCGTGCTGCTTCTGGCCGCCATCAAGGAAGCCATTAACCAGGCCGGGATGGATGGGAAATCATGAACACGATAATCAACATAGAAAATGAAATATCTTCCCTTGCTTCCTCCATAAAAAGGAATATGGTGGACCCGGCCGAACAGCGGCTGGAAGAAATGCAAATCCGTCTTTTTGAAACCGAAAGGTCGATAGTTTTCCTTACCAGGGCGTTTTTCGCGGCCAGTGTTATATTTGCGGTGACCATGGGGACAATGCTGTATTACGTGGCCACAAAATAAATGAGGCCAGTCAGGATTTAAAAGCCTGACTTTTATTTTTAACAATTACATATATTACCGGCACATACCGGCTTGCGCGAACCTGTGTTCCAGCTTATAATATTATACAAACACTTGTTCGGCAGGTGGCGGTGATGGAAAAAACAATAATGCTAGCCGATATGAATTCCTTTTTTGCCAGCGTTCACCAGGCCCTTGACCCGGCCTTGCGAAACCGGCCCGTTATCGTGGGGGGCTCCGTGGAAAAAAGGCACGGCATAGTGCTGGCTGCTTCCTATGAGGCCAAGGCCCGGGGCGTCAAGACCGGAATGTCCGTGTGGGAGGCCCGCCAAGCCTGCCCGGACGGCATTTTCGTCCCCCCCCAGCACCACCTCTACATTCATTTTTCGGCCATGATAATCAGGATCATGAAGGAATTCACCCCGCTGGTGGAGCCCTTTTCCATAGACGAGGCCTTCATGGACATTACCGGCTGTGAAAGCATACTGGGCGACCCGGTGTCGGCCGCCCGCCTTTTAAAGGACCGCATCCGCCGTGAGGTGGGTGTTCTTTGCAGCGTGGGCATAGGGCCCAACAAGCTGCTGGCCAAGATGGCCGCCGGGCTGCAAAAGCCCGACGGCCTCACCCTGATCCGCCAGGAGGATGTCAAAGCCAGGCTGTGGCCGCTGCCGGTGAGGAAACTGTTCGGAATCGGCCCGCGCTACGAGCGGCACCTGAGATATTTCAACATCCACACCATCGGCGACCTGGCCGCCTTCCCGGCGGAGGTGCTGAAAAGGCGCTTCGGCGTTATGGGCGAGGTGATGTCATGGTCGGCCAACGGCATAGACCACAGCCCGGTGGACCCCAATTCCCTGGACATCTCCAAGAGCGTGGGGCACCAGATCACGCTGCCCAGGGACTTCCACCGCCGGGATGAGATAGCCGTGGTGATACTGGAGCTGAGCGACCTGGTGGCCAGGCGGGCCCGTCAGGGAGGGTACACGGGAAGGGTGGTTTCCCTGGTGATCAAGGACAATAATTTTAACTGGCTGGGACGGTCCAGAACACTGACCGGGCACACCGACCTGCCGGAGGACCTGTACGAGGCCGGGCTGCTGCTGCTGGACAGGCACTGGCCGGGGCGCCCGGTCAGGATGGTGGGGCTTTCACTGTCGGAGCTGGTAAAAAACGCCTCACTGCAGCATGATATATTCGGCAGGGCGGAAAAGCTCCGGCGGGCGGCCGGCGCCTGCGACAGAATACGCAGCCGCTTCGGGGAAAAGACCATCAAAAGGGCCTCCTCCCTCACCCGGTCAGGGGTCCTCTATGAATAGGGGCAACAAGCTCTGGGAGGGGCACCGGCTTCTACTGCCGGAACTGAGGGAAAAGGCGGTGGCCACCTGCCGGCACTGCAGTGAGTCAGGGGACGGTTCTCTGACTCACTGGACTCATTGTGCCTTCTCTGCTTTAAAGCTTGCAATTGTTCATAAATGCCCCTAAAATTAACTTTATCCGATATCTTTCTTTTTAGGGGCAACAGTTTATGAAACTTGAACAGTCAGCCGGACAGACTGCCGGGATTGTGTCTGCCGCCAGCGCATATATCATATGGGGATTCATGCCAATCTACTGGAAGCTCATCCATTTTGTGCCGTCCATGGAAGTTTTGACCCACCGGGTAGTATGGTCTTTGGCACTAATGGCTTTTGTATTGCTTGCAGCCGGAAAAACAAAGGCATTTATCAGTGAGATATCGGATACTGCCAGAAAACCAAAGCAGTTGCTGAGCCTGATCTTTGCCTCTTTCTTTATAACTGTCAACTGGCTTACTTTTATATGGGCTGTAAGCAATAACCGCATTATTGAAACCAGCCTTGGCTATTACATCAACCCGCTGGTGTGTGTATTGTTTGGAGTAGTGGTGCTGAAGGAAAAACTCTACCTGTGGCAAACCGCCGCTTTTGTTCTGGCCGCCATAGGAGTACTGAACATGACGATAAATTATGGCTCCTTCCCCTGGGCTGCACTGGTACTGGCTGTCAGTTTCGGAATATACAGCCTGCTGAAAAAAGTAATCAACCTGGGAGCCATAGCCGGAATCACATCGGAAACCCTGATAATCTCTCCTTTTGCCATTATGTATCTTACTTACATACACCAGAGCGGAAATGGGGCATTTGGCATTAATTCGCCTGTTGTGTCAGGTTATTTAATCGGGGCCGGCATAGTTACGGCGGTGCCGCTTTTGTTGTTTTCGGCCGGCGCCATACGCCTCCCTTTGTCCACAGTGGGGTTTTTACAGTATATTGCCCCTACCTTGGCGCTTATTTTAGGTGTCTTTCTTTATGATGAACCATTTACTGCCGTTCATATTGTTTCCTTTGTTTTTATCTGGGCGGCCCTGACTATTTATTCACTATCAAAGACCAGAACATTTATTAAGCTTGAATCCATATTTTTAAAAGCTTTTAGATTCCGCACCAATACATACAGGTGAAAATAAAGGAAATTATTTAATAAAGAAAGAGCCGGGCTTTTGGCCCGGCTCTTGGCGTTTTACGTTATTTACTTGAATAGAAGCGGCCCGATAATCAGTGAGATGGTACCGGCAACCTTGATCAGCGGGTTCATGGCAGGACCGGATGTGTCCTTGCAGGGGTCACCCACGGTGTCACCGATAACAGCTGCTTGGTGAATGGGGTTGGGCTGGCCGTCGATCTTCTTGCCACCCAGGTTTCCGGCTTCAATCCATTTCTTGGCGTTGTCCCACGCACCGCCGGCGTTGGCCAGGAAGAGGGCCAGCAGAACACCGGTGGCGGTCATGCCGGAAAGGAATCCGGCCAGAGCCTTGGCGCCCAGTCCAAAGCCAACCACAAGGGGAACACCTACGGCCAGGAGGCCGGGGGCGATCATCTTGCTGATGGCGGCGCCGGTGGCGATGCTTACGCAGCGGGCATAGTCGGGCTTTCCGGTGCCGTCCATAATTCCGGGAATTTCGCGGAACTGGCGCCGGACTTCGTTAACCATTCCAAATGCAGCCTCACCCACGGCCCTCATGGTGATGGCGGCCACCAGGAAGGGAACGGCGGCGCCGATGAATATGCCCACTATAACCATCGGGTCGTTGAGGTTTACAATCAAGGTCCAGTGATCGCCGGCCTTGGTAAGAACACCGGCCTTTTGCAGCGCCTCGCTCCTGACAACCTCGTCAATATAAGCCTGGAACAGCGCCAGGGCGGTCAGAGCGGCGGAGCCGATGGCAAAGCCCTTGGCGATGGCGGCGGTGGTGTTTCCAACAGCGTCCAGCTTGTCAGTCTTCTCACGGACTTCTTTGGGCAGCTCGGCCATCTCGGCGATACCGCCGGCGTTGTCAGCCACAGGACCGAAGGAGTCCATGGCAACCACCATCCCGGCGGTGGACAGCATGCCCATGGCGGCCATGGCGATGCCGAAGATTGCGTACTTGGCGTCCACCCAGCTGGCGGCCCAGAACGAGAACCAGATGGCTAGGGCAAATACCAGCATGGGGATGAAGACGGACTCAAGACCGACGGCCAGGCCGTGGATAACGTTGGTGGCCGGGCCTGTTTTTGAAGCTTCAGCGATTCTAAGACATGGCTTCTTGGCGTTGGAGGTGTAAAACTCGGTCAATATACCGACGAGCACGTTGACAATAAGACCGGCCACGATGGCCAGAAAGATTCCAAGGCCAACACCTTCCTTGGCAAAGGTCCAGGTGGAAAGGAAATATACGCCTATGGCGGTCATAAAGTTGGTGGCCCACAGTCCCACGTTGAGAGCCGCCTGTGGATTGCCGTCCTCACTGGTGCGCACGAAGAAAGTGCCAATAATGGAGGCTATGATGCCGACTGCGCCAACTACCATGGGGAACAGGGCGCCCTTCAGGCCGAAGAGGCTGTTGCCCAGTATCATGGCGGCGATGGTGGTAGCAGCGTAGGACTCAAACAGGTCGGCGCCCATACCGGCGGTGTCACCGACGTTGTCACCCACGTTGTCAGCTATGGTGGCCGGGTTGCGGGGATCGTCCTCGGGAATGCCGGCCTCTACCTTACCCACCAGGTCAGCTCCCACGTCAGCGGCCTTGGTGTAAATACCGCCGCCGACCCGGGCGAAGAACGCGATGGCGCTGGCGCCGAAGGCGAAGCTGTTAATAACTGTGGCATTACCGAAGACTATAAATAAGGCCGAAACGCCCAAAAGCCCCAGACCTGCAACGGAGAGGCCCATGACGGCGCCGGCCCTGAAGGAAACGTTGAGAGCCTTGCCCAAACCAACACTGCGGGCGGCCTCGGCCGTTCTGGCGTTGGATTTGGTGGTGCTGTTCATGCCGATGTATCCGGCGATGGCCGAGCAGACGGCGCCCACCAGGAATGAAATAGCCATCGGAGCACCCATAGGGGTAAAGAATAATAATACAAAGATTATGAGCGCAAACGGAATCAGAGTCTTGTACTGCCTGTTCAGAAAAGCCATGGCGCCTTCCTGAACGGCCTCGGAGATCTGTTTCATCTTGGGAGTTCCCATGGGCTCCTTCATGATGCTGGCCATGGTGAACAGGGCAAAAAGCAGCGCGGCGGCGCCGGCGGCAGCTCCAAACCAAGCCAGTTGCATTGACTCTTGCACTTATAAACCCTCCTCTTCCCCAATTACTTTAATCAGGCCAAACAAAACCAAAAATCAGGCATACGAGGACAAAAAATCATTTCCAGAAAATCTGTAGTCCCAAAACAACCGACGTTACCGCAAACAAAATACCCACCACCACTGTAACCTTGCCCAGCAACTCGTCCATTCCTTTTTTCTTGCCAAAGAATGTCTCGGCGCCTCCGGCAATGGTACCGGACAGGCCGGCACTTTTACCCGATTGCAGCAAAACGGCAGCGATAACTGCGAGGGACACGACTACATGCAGGGCGGTCACCAGGCCTTTCAGCACAAAAATTCACCTCCTCCAACATTCCATATAAATGTAATTATAGCACGGCGTATATGAAATGACAATTGTACAACCCTTTAATTTTGGACAGCTGCCATTTCAGCCCTTAAAAACGACCGGTCAACCCTTAAAATTGCTTATCGGCGAAAAATGCGCCTCAATTCCTTAACGGAGGCCGTATAGTGAAGCCTTTCCTTTATAGACAGCTGCCTCACCCAGTTCCTCCTCGATGCGGATAAGCTGGTTGTACTTTGCCACCCGGTCGGTCCTTGAAGGCGCCCCTGTCTTGATCTGGCCGGCGTTTGTGGCCACCACCAGGTCGGCTATGGTTACGTCCTCGGTCTCTCCGGAGCGGTGGCTGACCACGGCTGTATAGCCTGCCCGCCTTGCCATTTCAATGGCGTCAAGGGTCTCGGTAAGGGTTCCTATCTGGTTGACCTTTATCAGTATTGAGTTGGCGACACCGGACCCGATACCCCTGGAGAGCCTTTCGGTGTTGGTGACAAAAAGGTCGTCACCCACCAGCTGAACCCGGCTCCCGATACTGCCGGTAAGGTTTTTCCAGCCCTCCCAGTCGTCTTCGGACAGTCCGTCCTCTATGGATATGACGGGGTACTTGTCCAGCAGGCCGGTGTAATAATTTATCATTTCTCCGGAGGTGCGCCCGGTTCCTTCAAAAATGTATTTCCCGTCCTTAAAAAACTCGGTGGCGGCGCAGTCAAGGGCCAATGCGATATCCTGTCCCGGCCTGTACCCGGCCTTCTGTATAGCCTCCACAATGACGGCCAGGGCCTCCTCGTTCGATCCCAGGCTCGGCGCGAAACCTCCCTCGTCCCCGACAGCGGTGTTGAGCCCCTTTGACTTCAGCACCTTTTTAAGCTGGTGAAACACCTCGGCGCCCATGCGCAGGGCTTCCCGGAAGCTTCCGGCGCCCACGGGCATTACCATGAACTCCTGTATATCCACATTGTTGTCGGCATGTTTTCCACCGTTCAGTATGTTCATCATGGGAGTGGGCAGAAGCTTGGCGTTTACCCCTCCCAGGTACTGGTGCAACGGAAGCCCGTATGACGCCGCGGCGGCCTTGGCGCCGGCCAGGGAGACGCCCAGAATGGCGTTGGCCCCCAGCTTTTCCTTGTTGGGGCTCCCGTCCAGGTCTATCAGCACCTTGTCCAGCACCACCTGCTCGGCCGCGTCATAACCCAGCAACTCCGGAGCGATTATGTTGTTTACGTTGTCAACCGCCTTCTGCACACCTTTCCCAAGGTAGCGCGCAGTATCGCCGTCTCTTAATTCCACCGCCTCGTATGCACCGGTGGAGGCCCCCGACGGGACTGCTGCCCGGCCCAGGGTGCCGTCCTCCAGCACAACGTCCACCTCAACGGTGGGATTTCCCCTGGAGTCCAGTATTTCCCGCGCAAAAATGTCGACTATGGTGGTAGACATTACACTCTCCTCCTGTATAATTTGGGGATTAGTAGCTTCTAGCTGCTAGCCCCTAATTCTTATCCCGTAAGATCAAACTGTTTCCCGTCATTTCGACCGGCTTTTCCAGCCCCAGCAGGTCCAGCACGGTGGGGGCCACATCCTGCAGGCTGCCGGGCTTAAGACAGGCGTTTTTGAACTGCCGGCTTACCAGTATAAAGGGCACCGGTTCGGTGGTATGGGCGGTAACCGGATTTCCTTCATTATCTTTCATGTATTCGGCGTTGCCGTGGTCGGCGGTGATCAAAACAACACCGTTTTTCTGCAGAACGTAGTCCACAACCCCGGCCAGGCACCTGTCCACCGTTTCCACCGCCCTGACGGCGGCCTCCATGTCCCCGGTGTGGCCCACCATGTCAGGGTTGGCGTAATTCATGATGATAACGTTATACCGGTCGAACTGGAGCTGCCCGATAAACTCCTCGGTTACTTCCAGGGCGCTCATTTCGGGCTTCTGGTCGTAAGTGGCCACCCTGGGTGAAGGTATCAGTATCCTTTCTTCCCCGGGATAAGGAGTCTCAACCCCACCGTTGAAAAAGAAGGTTACATGGGCGTATTTCTCAGTTTCGGCCAGCCGCAGCTGCCTGACGCCGGCGCTGCTCAGCACTTCCCCCAGTGTGTTTTTCAGACGCTGGGGCCTGAAGGCCACCGGGGCCTCAATTGTTTTATCATACTGGGTCATACACAGATAATACAGATTCTCTATAGGGTCTCCCCTGTTAAACCCCTGGAATTCCCTGTCCACAAAGGCCCTTGTCAACTGGCGGGCCCGGTCCGGGCGGAAATTAAAGAAAATAACGGCATCGCCTGATTTGACTGTGGCCACCGGGCTGCCCGCGCCGTCCTCTATGACAGTGGGCTGCACAAACTCATCAGTCTCACCGCGTCCGTAAGATTCGGCCAAGGCGGCCCCGGCCGACAGTGCCTTCAGCCCCTGTCCCGCCGCTATGGCCCGGTAGGCCCTCTCAGTCCTGTCCCAGCGCCGGTCACGGTCCATGGCGTAATAACGCCCCATTACAGTGGCTATTTTGCCCGTTTTTAGCTCTTTTATTTTTTGTTCCAGCTTTTCTATGTATTCCAGGGCGTTGTCCGGGGGCACATCCCTTCCGTCAAGAAAGCAGTGCACATAAACCTTTTCCAGCCGGTAACGGCCGGCAAGTTCAAGAAGGGCAAAAAGGTGGGTTATATGGCTGTGCACCCCTCCATCGGACAAAAGCCCCATGAGATGGAGAGCCCCTTCATTCCTCAGCGAATGGTTTACCGCCTCCAGAAACATGTCGTTATGAAAGAATTCCCCATCCCTTATGGATTTTGAAATGCGGGTCAGTTCCTGGTAGACTGTCCTGCCGGCTCCCATATTCAGGTGGCCCACCTCGGAATTTCCCATCTGTCCCTCAGGCAGCCCCACCTCCTCTCCCGAGCAGATAAGGGTTGTATGGGGATAATCTTTCAGGTAGCCGGTCATGTTGGGTATACTGGCCCCGGCGATGGCGTTGCCCTCTGCAGAATCCCTCAGACCCCAGCCGTCAAGTATCACCAGCACCAGAGGCCCCTTGAATTTAGCCAAAACCGTACCTCCTAATATACAGCCGCAGGTTAGATGCCAGCTACTACCAGCTGCCACTTACTACCAAGTTGCCGCCGCCCGGACAATGGCTGCAAAGCTCCTGACATCCAGGCTGGCACCCCCCACCAGGGCCCCGTCTATATCGGGCTGCGCCATAAGACCGGCCGCATTATCAGGTTTGACGCTTCCCCCGTAAAGTATGCGAATATTTTGCGAGGCATCATGCCCGAACATTCCGGCCAGCAGTTCCCGTATAAAGCGGTTTACCTGCTGTGCGTCGGAGTCCGATGCCGTCCGGCCGGTGCCTATGGCCCAGACCGGCTCGTAGGCGATTATAATACTGCCGGCCTTATCCGCCGCCAGCCCCGACAGAGATCCCCTCAACTGGGCTTCCACCACCTTTTCGGTATCCACGGCCTCCCGTTCTGAAAGCACTTCACCCACACACACTATGGGCGTAAGTCCGTGGGCCAGGGCGGAAGCAACCTTGGAGCTGACTTCCCGGTCGGTTTCCCCGAAAAACTGCCTTCTCTCGGAGTGCCCCAGTATCACGTACCCACAGCCGGCCTCCTTCAGCATCAGTGGGGAAACTTCCCCGGTGAAGGCACCCTCGTCCATGTGGTACATATTCTGTGCGCCCAGTTCCACCGGGCATCCCGCCAGGACTGCGGAAACCGCGGACAGTGCCGTAAAAGGCGGGCAGACCACCACCCGGCACCGGGCGGGTATTTCACAAGCCTTTAGATCTTCGGCAAAACTCACGGCCTCACCGATGGTTTTATACATTTTCCAGTTTCCTGCTATGACAGGCATACGCATTAAAATCACTCCTATTTATCCTGCAAAACAGCAAGCCCGGGCAGTTTTTTGCCCTCCAGGAATTCCAGTGACGCCCCTCCGCCGGTGGAAATGTGCGTTATGCTGCCGGCCACTCCGGCTTTTTCCACAGCGGCAGCCGAGTCCCCGCCCCCCACTATGGTGACGGCCCGGCTTGCGGCAAGGGCCCTGGCGACACTGAAGGTGCCCCCGGCAAAGGGCTTCATCTCGAAAACCCCCATGGGGCCGTTCCAGACTACGGTACTTGCGGTCTTCACAGCCTCACTGAACAGGCGGGAGCTTTCCGGTCCGATGTCCAGCGCCATCCATTCCCCGGGGACCTCCTCCACCTTTACCGTTTTTCTTTCTGCCTCGGGATCGGCAGCCCTTGATATCACCAAATCCACCGGCAGCATGAATTCAACCCCGGCGTTTTGGGCTTTATCCATCAGCTCCCGGGCCAGGTCCACCTTGTCCCCCTCCAGAAGGGATTTGCCCATGTCATAGCCCTTCGCCTTGAGAAATGTGTTTGCCATGCCCCCGCCTATAATAAGGGTATCCACCTTATCCAGCAGGTTTGCGATTACTGCTATTTTGTCTGAAACCTTGGCCCCCCCGATAATTGCCACAAAGGGCTTATCCGGTGAAGACAGGGCCTTCCCCAGCATTTCTATTTCCTTTTCCATAAGGAGTCCGGCCACGCCGGGAATTACGCGGGCCACACCCTCGGTGGAGGCGTGGGCCCGGTGGGCGGCCCCAAAGGCGTCGTTTACGAAGACATCGGCCAGTTCGGCAAGGGCCCTGGCGAACCTTTCATCGTTTTTTTCCTCTTCGGGATAAAACCTCACATTCTCCAGCATCAACAATTCTCCGTCCCGGAGCTGGTTTACCGCATTGCGGGGAATGTCGCCCACGGCCTCTTCCACCACGGCCACATTTTGGCCCAGCAGGTCTTCCAGCCTTTGGGCCACCGGCTTCAGGCTGTACTTTTCATTAAATGCTCCTTTGGGGCGCCCCAGGTGTGAAGCCAGAACAACCCTGCCCCTTTTTTCAATAAGGTGGCGGATTGTGGGCAGAGCCGCCCTGATCCGGGTATCATCGGTCACGTTTCCGTTTTTGTCCAGGGGGACGTTGAAATCCACCCTCACCAGCACCCTTTTGCCGCTTACTTCTATGTCCCTGACACTCTTTTTATTCACTGGTTTTCCTCCCTGTATTCCTTTTATCCCGGGGTAACCGGCAAAAAAGACAGACCGGCCTGCCTCGACCGGTCATAATCTCGAATAACAGGACCCTTTTTATTTTGCTACAAACCCCTTGATGCCATGTATTCTACAAGGTCGACAATCCTGTTGGAATAACCCCACTCGTTGTCGTACCAGGCCACCACTTTAATCATGTCACCCTCCATTGCCATGGTGGAGAGGGCGTCAACAATTGAGGAGTGGGGATCGCCATTATAGTCGGACGAAACCAGAGGCAGTTCACTATATGCCATGATGCCCTTTAATTCATTTTCCGATGCTTCCTTTAGCGCTGCATTTACTTCATCCTTTGTAACCCTGCAGCCTACCTGGGCCACCAGGTCCACCACGCTGACATTTGCGACCGGAACCCTCATGGCAAATCCGTTGAGCTTCCCCTTAAGCCGGGGGAGCACAAGGGCAACGGCTTTAGCCGCACCGGTGGTGGTGGGGATGATGCTGGTAACTCCGGACCGGGCCCGCCTCAAATCGCGGTGGGGCATATCCAGTATCTGCTGGTCGTTGGTCACGGCGTGCACCGTAGTCATCAATCCCTTGACTATGCCGAATTTATCGTCGATAACCTTGGCCACCGGGGCCAGGCAGTTTGTGGTGCAGGAAGCGTTGGACACCACAGCGTGATCCACCGGGCTATAATCGTTGTGGTTTACACCCATCACTACAGTAAAGGCGTCCCCTTTGGCCGGCGCGGTGATAACAACTCTCCTGGCCCCGGCCCTGAGATGAAGCGCCGCATCCTCCGGCTTGTTAAACTTCCCGGTGGACTCAACGACTATATCTACCCCCAGTTCAGCCCAGGGCAGAGTGGCAGGATCCTGAACGGCCAGCGCCTTAATTTCCCGGCCATCTACCTGGATTGAATTTCCTGCCCCCTGTATGTCATTATCCAGCTTACCATGTATGGTATCATATTTCAATAGGTGTGCCAGAGTGCCCGCAAACTTGTCGTCCGCCGGTAAACGCCTGGATTTGTGGTTCACGGCGACAACCTCTATGCCGGGCCGCCCCAGGGCCACCCGCAGGACGTTGCGCCCTATTCTGCCAAAACCATTGATGCCGATACGTACAGTCATTGTTAACACCCGCTCCTTGATTAGTATGTTATAGTTGACAAATTATCTTAATTATGACATTCTATTCGATCTAAATGCAATAGATTCCTGCTCACTGTATACAATTTGGCAAAAATAAAATGGTCGGCTGCGACAGCCTTCGTCATAAGCAGACAAAAAGCACACCCGTTTGGTGTGCTCAGATCATTTTCGATTCTGGATTCCGACCCGTAATTCCGGCCCCCGGGGCTGATTAATACCTTTTTCTTTTCCTGATGGGGGCTATGCCCAGTTCGTCACGGTACTTAGCCACCGTCCGGCGGGATATTATTATTTCCTTCCGTCTCAAAATCTCCACTATTTTCTGGTCATTGTACGGGTCTTTGGCGTCCTCCGAAGCCACAATCTCCTTCAGCATTTTCTTGATGGACTCGGCGGAGGCAGCGATCCCGGTGGTGCTGCTGAGCCCGGAGCTGAAGAAATATTTCATCTCCAGCACTCCCTGGGGTGTCTGGATGTACTTGTTTGAAGTGGCCCGGCTGACCGTGGACTCGTGCAGGCCGACTATATCGGCCACTTTTTTAAGGTTGAGGGGCTTTAAGTACTTAACTCCCCTCTCCAGAAAATCCCTTTGCAAATCAACCAGGCAGCTGGCGACTTTATAAAGAGTCATCCTCCGCTGCTCGATGCTGCGCAACAGCCAGACTGCGGAGTTTAGCTTGCTTTCCACAAACCTCCGGGTCTTGGGGTCGGAGTTCCTGTCCTGGTTCAGCACCGACCGGTAGGCCGCGCTGATGGTAATCCTGGGAATGGAGTTGTCGTTTATCAGTATTACATAGTCCCCCTCCACCTTTTCAAGTACAATATCGGGCACTATGTACCGTGTGTCGTTGGGGTTGCTGAAATTGCGCCCGGGTTTGGGATCGAGGGATTTGATTATGTCGGCGGCCCTCTGCACCTCCTGTATGGTGACACCCAGCACCTGGGCCATTCGCCCCAGTTTTCCCTTGGCCAGGTCCACCAGGTGGTTTTTAATGACCTGCCGCAGCAGGGGGTCTTCCATCCCTTTCTGGTTCACCTGTATCAGCAGGCACTCCTCCAGGCTCCTGGCGCCCACTCCCACCGGGTCAAAAGTCTGAATGACGGCCAGAACACCTTCCACCTCTTCCACCGGCGCTCCAAGATGCCTCGCCGCCTCCTCCACCGAAATCTGCAGATAGCCGTTACCGTCTATGTTTCCAATCAGGTACTCGCCGATTCTTTTCTCCTTTGGTCCGCACCGGCTCAGGCTTAGCTGGAACATAAGATGCTCGGTCATGGTGGGAACCTGTCTTACAAAATTCTCGTAGGTATATCCGGTCTGATCACCCTTCTCTATTTTAGGCATCCCCAAGTCACTGCTGTCCGAAAAATACTCCTGCCATTCCACATCCCAGACCTGGCCCTCCTCTCCCCCTTCTTCCCTGACAGTCTCCGATTCGCCGTTTTCATGGCTTTCATCTTTCAGCTCCAGAAGGGGGTTTTCCTGAAGCTGCTGCTCTATGTACATGCCCAATTCCAGGGAAGAGAGCTGCAGAACAGTGATGGCCTGACGCAGTTCGGGAGTCATGATTAGTTTTTGAGTTTGTTCCATATGGAGGCCATAACCCATGCGCATGCCCTTCACTCCCTACAGCGGATGGTTAATCAACCGAAAAACAATTTAAAACATTCTAATATCGTTTTCTATTCTCTGCAAACTGCCTGTTTTCCTGCCACCCTTAGCTGTTACCAGCATATTCACATTTTCGCTTTTTCATCACCCTTTACCGCCCGACGGCTTTTTCCAAAGCATAAACAGCAATAAAAAAAGCATAAGGCCGGAAAGGACCGACGCTGAATACCCGGCCAGGAAAAACTGTCCCGGGTCATACAGGTAAGGGTGAATTTCCAGGCGGTAGTCAAGAAAGTCGTTTATAAACATCCATAACGCCGTCCCGGCAATAACCGGGGGCGTCACGGGGCCGTCCGCTCGGAGGTATATCATGCCCTGGGCGGCCATTCCCAGGTGGGACACCCATAGCATGGACACCTTGAATTCAATGTCGCCCCCCGTACCCCAGAAATGGCTTATTATTATCACCGCCCACAGTCCGTATTTAATACAGCCCGCAAAGGCCAACACGCTGAGGAAGGGGCTTCTGCATCCAAAAAGGGACAGCGCCAGCACAGCGGAAAAAAGTGTTGTGGAAAGCGGGCTGTCAGGCACGAACAGCCACAGTTCCCGGGGGGTGGAGGCCAGCTGTCCGGAATACCAGTAGTAGCCGTATGCCGTTCCCGGAATATTTACCGCCAGCAGCAGAATAACGTATCTGTACTGCCAGGGATTGTCCAAAAATGAATTCCAGTGATACTTGAGCAATGTATAAATATGCTTCATTCTTTCTGACCCTGAACCCTGGGGGTCCGCCCCTGACGGACTGAAGCCGCCTCTTTGGACCCTTTGATCACCCGGGCCGGAACTCCGGCCACCATTGCCCCCGGCGGCACATCGCTGTTTACCAGCGCTCCGGCTCCCACCACGGCCCCGTCACCGATACACACCCCCGGAAGTATGGTGGCATTGGCTCCAATCATCACATCTTTCCCCACTGTCACCTCTCCGGTGCGGTATTCGTGTATCAGAAATTCGTGGCAGAGAATGGTGCTGTTGTACCCTATCACGCAGTTGTCCCCTATGGTAATAAGTTCGGGGAAAAATATATCCACCATGGCGGCCAGCCCGAAGGAAACGTCTTTCCCCAACTTCATGCCGGTCCTACTGTACAGCCACCTTTTCAGCCCCAGGGAGGGGAGATATTTGCACAGTGTGATTATGATAAAATTATACGCCACCCTGGCCGGATGCACCGCCCTGTACCAGAGATGGAGTGAGTTTTTCCCCGGAGGGGCGGGAAAACTTTTAAGTCGCCTTTTGCCTTCCATAGAATACCTCTTCTTAAGAAGAATTCAGAATCCAGAATTCAGAATGGCCTGGGCAGTCAATTCTGACTCCTGTATCCTGACTTCTGTATTCTTAAATTACATTTTTTGCGCAATCTCCTCGATTTTTCTCAGGCGGTGATTGACACCGGATTTGCCCAGCCTGGGATCAAGCATCTCGCCAAGCTCCCTCAGGCTGGCGTCGGGATTGCTTATCCTTGCTTCAGCCACCTGACGCAGGGCCGGGGGAAGTTTGTCCAGACCCATTACGGACTTGATCCGCCTGATGCTTTCAATTTGCTGCACCGCCGCATTCACCGTTTTGTTCAGGTTTGCCGTTTCACAGTTGACCAGCCTGTTTACCTGGTTTCTCATATCCTTGTATATTCTCTTGTTTTCAAAGTCCAGCAGCGCGTCGTGCGCGCCCATTATATTAAGGCAGGATACTATCTGCTCGCTTTCCTTGAGGTATACCACAAACCAGTTCTTGCGGCTGTTTATCTTTGCGTCCAGGCGGAACCGCTTCATAAGCCTTTTAATATCCCCGGCGTGGCTTTCGTTGTTGGTTATTATTTCCAGGTGATATGTGCCCTCCGGGTTGTTTACCGACCCTCCCCCCAGAAAAGCTCCTCTCAGGTAAGACCTCCGGCAGCACTCTTTTTTTAAAAAATCCTTCTTTACACTGTCCAGAAGGTTTCCGCTCTCATCCACCAGCCCCAGAGCCCTCAGTATTTCTGCGGTCATTTCCTGCGGCGGCACCCTTACCAGGTAGATGTTGTTTTTTCTAAGCTTGTTTCTGCGCTGCACCAGCACCTCGGCCTGAACCCAGAAAACCTCCCTGATCAGCGAGAATATCTTGCGGGCCACTGCCGCGTTCTCGTTCAAAATATTTATGTAAATGCGCTTCCCGCTTATATTTATACTCCCGTCCATCCTGAAAAGGGCTGAAAGCTCGGACAGCCTGCAGCAATCTTTGGAACCCGTTACCCGGGCCAGCTCGTTTTTAGTCTGGGCGGAAAAAGACAAGGAGATCCCCCCTTTATCTGGCATTATACCACAAACCCGCCCGGTGGAAAAAACAACTGTATTTATTGACTTCACTGTAATACTTTCCCGTCAGATTACAGGAGCCGGAATCCTGAACGGGAGCGGCATTCCTGATCACTCAGGTCCCGGAAGAGGCGGACCCTCCCCCGGGGGTCATTCCTGCCCTTTAAAATCAGCCTGAGTATCAGTCTGGCCAGCTTGTCGTGATCGTGCCTTACCACATCCCCCACGGCCAGCAGGTTTTCAGGCACCGTCTTGAGCCCCAGCCTTTCAATCTCTTTAATATCGGAAACCACCGGCGTTGAGCCTTCCCTGCTGTACCGCTCACGCACAGCCCGGGGAATATCCCCGCGGTTGACCACCATGTAGTCCACCACCAGCCCGGCGTGGGACTGTATGGCCTTTACGTGGGAGCTGGCGGAGTATCCATCAGTTTCCCCGGTCTGGGTCATTATATTGCAGACATATATTTTAATCGCCTCGGACCCGGCTATCTGGCCGGCAAGGCCGTTTACCAGCAGGTTGGGCAGTATGCTGGTATAAAGGCTTCCCGGCCCAAGCACCACAGCATCTGCCTCGGCAATGGCCTGAAGCGCCTCCGGCAGCGGGTAGCACTCCTCGGGCTTGAGAAAGACCCTCCTTATACGCCTGCCGTACTTCGGTATATTTGACTCTCCAAACACCACGGCGCCGTCGGAATACTCGGCTCCCAGCGAGATGTTCTCCAGCGTGGAAGGCAACACCTGCCCCCTGACGGCCAGAACCCTGCTCATGCCTCTTATGGCCTGGTGAAACCCCCCGGCCAGATCGTTCATGGCGGCGATGAATAAATTGCCCAGGCTGTGACCCGCCAGTTCACCGGCTGAAAACCGGTACTGGAGCAGGTTCTCCATCAGCGATTCCTTGTCTGCCAGGGCAACCAGGCAGTTCCTTATATCTCCCGGGGGGAGTATTCCCAGATCATCCCTGAGACGGCCCGAGCTTCCCCCGTCGTCTGCCACTGACACTATGGCGGTGATGTTGCTGGTATATTTTTTGAGCCCCCTCAGCAGCACCGAAAGGCCGGTGCCTCCTCCCAGCACAACTATCTTCGGCCCCCGGTCAAGATACCTGCGGGTGTACAGTATATCCACAAGCCTCCCCCCGTCCTCGGGGGCCAGTGTGATCACGATGGACCTGAAAGCCCTGACCAGGCCAATGACTATGGCCGCCATACCCAGTAAAAAAAGCACTGCCGCTCCGGGAGGGCTCGACAGAGGGCCGAAAAAACGTTCCCCCCACTCCAAAAGAAGGTATCTTGACAGGGGCAGCAGGGAGCTGACAAGGAGGGCGGTGCCGGAAACGGTCAGAAAAGCCCCGGCTGCCGTCAGCAATAGCCACCTCTTGACATGCAGCCCGGGATAAAACCATTTCAAAAAATTCATTGGCCGGACCCCGCTTTTTTCATAATATCCCGGTGTTTGGTCCTGACGTTGTATTTTTTGCCTGTCAGATGTTCGGTCAGTCTGTTGGCCAGCGCAACAGAACGGTGAACCCCGCCTGTGCACCCTATGGCTATGGTGAGGGATGTTTTCCCCTCCTTGATAAACTGTGGCACCAGGAATTCCACAAACTCAAAGAATTTCTGAACAAATTCCCCGGATACCGGAGAATTCATGACAAAATCCTGCACTTCCCGGTCGTTTCCCGTCTTTGGCCTTAAACCCAGATCATAGTAAGGGTTGGGCAGGAACCTGACGTCAAACACAAGGTCGCTGTCGATGGGCAAACCGTATTTGTAGCCGAAAGACGCAACAATTATCTTGATACTGGATACGGCGGCGCTGTCCCCGAATAGATTTTTTATCTCCTCCCGGAGCTGGCCGTTGCTGAGGTAGGAGGTGTCAATAACCTTGTGGGCCCTTCCCCTCAGGTCCTGAAGCCTGCTTCTCTCCTCGTCGATCCAGTGCAAAACGTCTCCGTCGGCGCCCAGCGGGTGGCTTCGGCGGGTTTCCTTGAAGCGGCGCAGCAGGGTTTCCCTTGAGGCCTCCAGGAACAATATTTCATACCCTATCTCCATCCTGTCAAGCTCTCCCAGAATGCCGGCAAGAGCGTCGAAGAATTCCCCCCCCCTGATGTCCACCACCAGGGCAATTTTATCCACATCCTTTTTGGACTGGGCGCACAGCTCCACGAATTTGGGAATGAGCGTGGGGGGAAGGTTATCCACGCAGAAAAAGCCGATGTCCTCCAGGCTGCGCACGGCCTGGGTCTTGCCGGCCCCGGACAGCCCGGTCACTATAACCAGTCTTTTTTTATTCATAAACAAATCCCCATTCGAGTATTTATCGGTTGCATATAAAATTCTATACGTACGCCGGCTAAAAAGCTATACCCGGTGAAAATTACCTGCCGGAATTTCCACCGGGTATTACTTGAGATTGGGGATTAGTAGCTTCTAGCTTCTAGCCGCTAACTCCCGGCCTTGGCCAATTCGCCCTTAAGATATTCAATTACCTCCACCGGGCCGGGGTCGACGCCGTAAAGGAAGGCCAGGTACAGGCTGGTGTAGTCGCCGCTGTATATAAGTGAGTATGTCCGGGCCAGGAGTCCGCCGCCGCTTGCTCTTACGTCGGTTATACCGGCCACGGCCCTGCTGATGATGTTCTTGGTTATTTCAATCCGCTTCTGCACCCTCGGGTGATCCCTGTCATCCCTTAAAATCACCACCTGAATCTGCCTGAGAAGGGATTCCGGGAATCTAAAACCCACCAGCTCATTGTGGTTTAACTCGGGAAAAACGTTCCAGTACGCGGGAGCCTTGGCGTTTTCATTTATCTGCCCCTTCCACCTCTGGGCAACCACCTCGGTGGTGCCGCTGGATCCCCAGATCACCGGTATCCTGTTGTGAAGTTTCAGCGCCATCTGTTTTGCCGGGTTTTTCTCGGTGGGCACCTCCGGCTTAAGGTGGTCGTACAGTTTTTTAAGATGGCTGACCAGGGCCTCCACCTCATCTTCAATCCCGGACAGGAAGCCCAGTCTCTCCATTATTCGAAGGGTGGGTATGAACAAAAAGCCCGAAGCCGACCTGGGAGCTACGCCCCCGGGTATCGAAACCACGGTCACCCCGTCCTCCCTGGCCGTCTGGCTGAGCTTTCCCCCTGTGGTGATGACTATTATGGTTGCTCCCCTTTGCCTGGCGTCCTGGTATGCGCTTAGAGTCTCCTCGGTGTTTCCGGAGTAGCTGACCGCGAAAACCAGTGAGTCCTTCCCTACAAATTCAGGCATTGCGTAATCCCTGTTGACCAGCACCGGCACCGGACATCTGTTGGCGCAGTATACCCTGAGCAGGTCCCCCCCGATGGCCGATCCTCCCAGTCCGGTCACCACCACGTTTGATACGGCTTCCACCGCAGGAAGGCCTATATCCCTGGACAGGTCCCAGCAGGCGGTGGTGCACTGGCCGGCCAGAGTGGCCAGTGACTGGAACATGCCCTTTGTGTCGGCGCCCTGCATGTAATCGATGTCATCAAGCACACTGTATTTAACTATCAACGAAATACCCCCTATCCTGAAAATAGCTTATCCTGAAGAGCTTCCGGAGGGCCTTATCTCCAGAACGTCTTCCACGTAGGCCCGGAGGACTTCAGCCACTCCCCAGGCCTGGGCTATGCAGCCCCTGGGAATTACCGGCTCGTTTCCATCGAATATCTCGGAAATAAATCCGACCCCGTGGTGGCGAAGATGCTCCCGGAACGGGTTGATAAAAATCTCCACCTGTTTCCTGCTGGCCGGTGAATAGCCGTACGCCCTGCGGTAAGCCGTAATAAAGGGGCCCATGAGCCAGCTCCAGACCGTTCCCTGATGGTAGGCGCCGTCCCTCTCCACCCTGTCTCCAATATAAACCCCGCGGTATTCCGGCTCATAGTATGAAAGGCTCCGCAGGCCGTAGGTGGCGTAGAGCTCATGCCAGACCCTGCGCAAGGCCTGCCTTGCCCTGGACAATGTTACCGGCGAATACGGCAAAGCCATGGCTATCACCTGGTTCGGCCTCAGATGGGCGTCCTGCGAATCTTCGCCTAATACGTCGTAAAAATAACCGCCTTCCTCATACCAGAATTTCTCCTGGAAACTTTTCAACACCTTTTCCGAAAGCTCTCCATAGGGAACAGCCGCACCGGCCCTCCCGGCAATCTCATTCAGAATCTTCAGCGCGTTGTACCACAGTGCTGATATTTCCACCGGCTTTCCGTGTCTGGGCGTCACCACCCAATGGTCCACCTTGGCGTCCATCCAGGTCAGCTGCATTTCAGCGGAGCCTGCGTTGATCAGCCCATCCCCATCCTTATGTATATTGAAATGCGTCCCCTTTATATACCACCCGGCTATTTCCTTTAATACAGGGTATATCTCTTCAAATATGAATTCAAAGTCCCCTGTGTACTGCAGATACTTGTAAGCCGCGTTGAAAAACCACAGGGAGGCGTCAACGGTGTTGTACAGGGGCTCTCCCGGGGCGTCCGGGAACATGTTGGGGATCAGTCCGTCCTTGCAGTACCGGGCAAAGGTATACAAAATCTCACGGGCGTCTTCGTGCCGCCCCGTCACCAGCGTAAGGCCCGGAAGGGATATCATTGTGTCCCTGCCCCAGTCATTGAACCAGTGATACCCCGCTATAACGCTTTTTGTCCCCGTGGACTGCCTTCGCACAACAAAGGCGTCGGCAGCCAGGGCCAGCCGCCGCGAGAAACCGTCCGGGAGCCCGGATCGTTCCAGCAGAAGCCTGTGGCGTTCCCTTTGGGCCTCCAGCAACTCCTCGCCCCTTAAGTGAAGGTCCCCGGAGCCCTCCTCTATGGTGGCAGTCAGAGAAAAAACTCTTTCCTCCTTGGCGGCCAGGGATACCATAAAATGGCCCGGCACATAAAGGTCCTCGGAGGCATGCTCCCCGCGCTCCTGCTCACCGGGGTAGAACATTCCCTTGAACCAGCCTCCGCCCTTGCAATAGGCCGCCCTGCCGCTGCAGTACAACTTGAGGGGGGGAACCTCGGGCACGCATTTTACGGAAACACCGGTCCCTCCCCGGACGGGCAGCGCTTCGGAGCAAAAGTTTATCTTGCCGATACTGGTGGTCCAGTGAAAATCCCTGCAGTTGACCATTGGGATAAGCCGCAGGGTTGAGGGGGATGATCCGTTTCTGATCCTGTACAGTATTACGGTGGTGTTTGTGCCGTAAACCATAAATATGGTTTTTTCGATTATAACATCTATGAAGCTGTATATAAAGGTGGGAAAAATACCCACCAGCGCTCTCTGCATGTGTATGAAACCAAATTCGGCAACACCCTGAAGAGTCCTGTTGGTGGCCAGGTTGTAGGTGCGTCCTTCGGTCTCAAATCTCTCATCCACCTTTGACAGAAGCACCGTCCTCCCTACCGGAGGCGTCAGTGAGGCCACCAGAAGACCGTGGTACTTGCGGGTATTGGCGTTTATAACCGTGGACGAGGCGTAGCCGCCGATTCCGTTTGTTACCAGCCATTCCTTCTGTATGGCCTGCTCGAATGTCGGCCAGTCGCCCTTGCCCAGATTGATTTCATCCAAGTAGCCGTTCCCCCTCATTTGAGAAGTGAGAGTAAAAAGGAACCGGCTTTAAGGCCTATTCCTACGAGAGTCTCACATCTTAATATACAACTGCTATAATATTCAAATAGCGCCAGAATTATTCACCTGGAACAGCCTGCGGACTCCAGGGCCAGGGCCACCGCCCCCAGAAGTCCCGACCTCCCCTCCAACTGCGCCTTCACCACAGACACCATATCCAGGGAGTGCTTGAGGGTTCTTTGGGCAATTTCTTTTTCCGTATATTCCCAGTACAGTTCCCCCGCCCCCAGGGCTCCCCCGCCGATGACCAGCCTTTCGGGGTTAAATATATTTATAAGGTTAGCCATTCCAATTCCCAGGTACTTACCGGCGGCGGAAATTATGGCGGCTGCCTCGTGGTCGCCCGCCGCAGCGGCCCCGGCCACCGACGCTGCGGAAATTGCCCCGGGATTGCCCCCGGTTTCCCTCAATATTGCCCTGCCCCTGCCCGCCGCCACCAGCTCACGGGCCCTGGCCGCCATGGCCGTCCCGGAGGCAAGGGCTTCCAGGCAGCCTTTCCTGCCGCATCCGCAAAGCGGGCCCAGTGGGTCTATCACCATGTGCCCCACCTCGCCGGCGCCGCCCCCGGCCCCACGGTAAATACGGCCGTCCAGTATAAGTCCCCCGCCTATTCCGGTGCTTGCGGTGACATACACCATGTGCCTTGACCCGCACCCGGCCCCGAAGCTATACTCCCCCAGGGCGGCCAGATTGGCGTCGTTGTCCAACAAAACCGGAGCCCCGGTTTTTTCCTCCAGTATTCTTTTTAGCGGTACATGGGTCCATCCCGGCAGGTTGGGAGAGCCGTACACCACCCCGGACACAGGGTCCAGCGGGCCGGGGGAACCCACACCAATTGCTGCGGGGCCGCCCCCGTCATCGGGAATCATTCGCCTGACCTCGCCGATAGTTGACACAATACGGTCAATCACCGCCCCTGGACCTTCCTCCGCAACGGTGTGCACCCTTTTTTCCGCCACTATCCTGCCCTGCAAATCGGCCAGGGCGGCTAAAATCTTGGTGCCTCCAAGATCGACCCCTGCCACATACTTTTTCAAAAAGTCAATCCCCTCCGTTGAATATGAATCTATCGATTACTCCGGCAACTCCGCCGTCATTATTGGAAAGGGTGACGAACCCGGCGCTTTGCTTCACTTCTTCCCTGGCGTTGGCCACCGCCACCCCCAGGCCGGCGTAGCGGATCATTTCCAGGTCGTTGTAGCTGTCTCCCACCGCAATTATGTCTTCGGAACTGATGCCGTAATAGCCGGCCACCGCCTCAAGGGCCCTGCCTTTGTTGGACCCGGGGTGCATGCATTCCAGAAAAATGGGCTTTGATTTGGTAATATACATCTTTTCTCCGAAATAATTCACCAGTTTCCCCCAGAGACTATCTATTTTGTCCCGGGATGAAACCATAAGTATTTTGGTGGGATCCCTTCGCTCCTGCCGCAGGTATCTGATCAGGTCACCCACCACAACCGGTTCTATACCGGAAATTTCCTGATAAATACTGCTTTCCCGGGTCAGTTTTTCCACCAGAAGGTTGTCGTCAATATATATATTGGTGTGAAAGCCCCCGGCTGTGACTATCTCCAGCAGCTCCAGTGCCGTTTCTAAAGGAACCGGACGGTTATACAGAACCTTTCCATTTCCCGGAAATTTCACAAAGGCGCCCTGGTAGGTGATAAGGGGGGTGTCCAGCCCCAGCTCCATGGCGTATGGAAGGGCCGACCTGTACATCCGCCCGGTGGCCAGAACCACCTTAATCCCCGCCCTTACCGCCCGGGCAATGGCATCCCGGTCAGCGGCGGTAATTTCAAACCGGTCATTAAGAAGTGAGTCATCCAGGTCGGTGGCCAGTATTTTATATACAGTCAAATCAAAACCTCCCAGAATAAAATCGCCCTTCTGGATTCTGAGTTCTGAGTTCTATTTTCAGGGTAGAAAACACCGTGTAATCAGTTCATTCTGACTCCTGACTCCTGGATTCATTATTCATTTTGAAAAATATGTGCACCGCCTCGGCCGAGGGCCTGTTCATGCCGGGAACAGCGGCCAGTTCCTCCGTTGTGGCTGCGGCAATGGCCTCTATATTGGGAAACGCCTTCAGAAGCGATCTCCTCCTGACCTCTCCTATTCCCTCTATCTCGTCCAGCAGCGACTTGAGGTTTCTTTTGGTCCTCAGCTGCCTGTGGTAGGTTACGGCAAAGCGGTGCGCCTCATCCCTTATTCTCTGAAGGAGGTGGAGAGCGCCGGAGTCCCTGGGAAGCCGTATGGGTTCATCCCTCCCGGGAGCAAACAGAAGTTCCTCCTCCTTGGCCAGGGCAAATACCGGTATATCGCATCCCGCCCCGGACATGGCTTCCACCGCAGCGGAAAGCTGCCCCTTTCCCCCGTCCACTATAACCAGATCGGGGAAAATGTGAAACTTGGCCTGTCTGGTGGAAAGCTGCCCGGTTCCGATCAAAACCCTTTCCTCCCTGCCCCTTTGAAAACGGCGGCCTATCACCTCCCGCATGGAGGCAACATCGTCGGGCCCCTGTACGGTCTTTATCTTAAACCTCCTGTATTCACCGGGGGCCGGCTTTCCGTCCTCAAACACCGCCATGGAGGCCACCGCCTCGGCCCCCTGTGTATTTGATATGTCATAGCACTCTATTCTGCGGCAAACATCCCCAAGGCCCAGGTGGCGGGACAGTTCCCCGGTGTCCATGGCCCCGTCCCGGGCGGATGCCCTGACCAGCAGCCACTCTTCCAGGGACAGCATTGCGTTCCTTTCCACCATCTCCAGGAGCTTTTTCTTCTCCCCGCGCCTGGGCGCCATCACGGCAACCTTTGATCCCTTTTTGCCGGAAAGCCACCGGGAAATTACCCCGGCCTCCGCCGGGCTTATCTCCTGGATCAGTATTTCCCCCGGTATAAAGTCGGCGCTGCTGTAGTACTGCTTTAAGAAGGAGGCTATAATCTCCCCCCTTTCAACTCCACTGGCGCCGTTCAGCATCAGGCTATCCCGGCCCAGCAGCTTCCCCCCCCGCACGAAAAAGACCATAACCACCGCTTCGTCTTGGCCCTGCGCCACAGCCACCGCGTCCTGGTCCTCTCTCCGGGTGGATATTATTTTCTGTTTTTCCAGCACTTTCTCCACCGAGCGGATCTGATCCCTCAGCTCGGCAGCCCGCTCGAACTCCAGCTTTCGGGACGCCTCCTCCATGCGGGCGGTGAGCTTTTTGACAAGCTCCTCCTGCCTGCCCTCCAGAAAAAGGGAGACCTCCCTGATCATGTTCCGGTACTCTTCCCCGGTCACCTTCCCGGCGCACGGCCCAAGGCAGCGCTTTATGTGATGGTTGAGGCAGGGCCTGCCTTTCGGCTTTAACACCTTATCCTTGCAGGTCCTGAAGGGGAAAAGCCTTCTTATAAGGTCAAGGGTCTCGTGCACCGCCCCCACACGGGTGTAGGGCCCGAAATACAGCCCCCCGTCTTTTAGCACCCGCCTTGTTATATGCACCCTGGGATATTCCTCGTTAACGGTTATTTTCATGTACGGGTAGCTCTTGTCATCTTTCAGCAGTATATTGTAGCGGGGGCGGTGCTCCTTTATAAGGTTGCACTCCAATATAAGGGCCTCCAGCTCGCTGTCGGTGACTATATACTCCAGGTCGGCGGCCTTTTCCATCATCGATTTGACCTTGGGGCTCTGCCCGGACCCGGCCTGAAAGTACGACCGCACCCTGTTTTTCAGGGACACGGCCTTGCCAACGTATATGACCCTGCCTTCACCGTCCCTGAAAATGTAGACCCCGGGCCGCTCCGGAAGGTTCTTGAGTTTATCCGCCGGATTGAACATTGCTCCTCCAACCATATAAGAATTCAGAAGTACACTTCAGCAAGAAATCCGACATCCTTATTCTGGATTCTGAGTTCTGAGTCCTGAGTTTTGAGTTCTATTTTCAGGGTAGGAGTTAGAATTCATAATGTTTACCGCAAGTCATTCTATATCCTGTCTCCTTTCTCCTGTCTCCTGTCTTCTATATTCCGGCCCCTGGAGCTATTGCAACACCCTCCGCAGGAACTGGCCGGTATATGAAGCAGTGTTGGCGGCAATCTCCTCCGGCGTCCCGGATGCCACCAGCGTTCCGCCCCTGTCGCCTCCCTCGGGCCCCAGGTCGATGATATGGTCGGCGGTTTTAATCACGTCCAGGTTGTGTTCTATGACAATAACGGTGTCTCCCGCCTCCACCAGCCTGTGCAGCACCCTGAGGAGCCTGTCTATATCGTCCATGTGCAGCCCGGTGGTGGGCTCGTCCAGTATATACACGGTCTTGCCGCTGGAGCGGCGGGAGAGCTCGGTGGCCAGCTTCACCCTCTGGGCCTCCCCGCCGGAAAGCTCTGGGGCCGGCTGGCCCAGCCTTATATAGCCAAGTCCCACATCCTGGAGGGTTTTGAGCCTACGGTGTATTTTGGGCTGGTGCTGGAAGAAATCCACCGCCTGGTCCACAGTCATGTTCAGCACATCGGAAATATTCTTCCCCTTGTACATTACCTCAAGGGTCTCGCGGTTGTACCTCAGTCCCTTGCAGACCTCGCAGGGCACGTACACATCGGGCAGGAAGTGCATCTCTATCTTGATTATTCCGTCGCCCTGGCAGGCCTCGCAGCGCCCCCCCTTGACGTTAAAGCTGAACCTCCCGGGCCTGTAGCCCCTTACCCTGGACTCCGGTGTCTGGGTGAACAGGCCCCTGATGTCGTTGAACACCCCGGTATAGGTGGCCGGGTTCGACCTGGGGGTCCGACCGATGGGGGACTGGTCCACCTCTATAACCTTGTCAAGGTTTTCAATACCCGCCATGTCACGGCAGGCCCCCGGCTTGACCCTGGCCCCGTTAAGCGTCGAGGCCAGCTTCTTGTAGAGTATCTCATTGACCAGTGTACTCTTGCCGGACCCCGACACCCCTGTAACGCACACAAAAACGTTAAGGGGAAAATACACGTCTATATTTTTCAAATTATTCTCGGAAGCGCCCAGCACGGCAATGCCCCTTCCGTTGGGCGGCCGGCGCAGCCGGGGCACCGGTATAACCTTTTTGCCGCTCAGGTACTGGCCAGTGACAGAGGACGGCGTATTCAGTATATCCTCCAGGCCTCCCCGGGCCACAACCTCCCCGCCGTGGTCCCCGGCCCCGGGACCCATGTCTATGATGTAATCGGCCTGGCGTATTGTGTCCTCGTCGTGCTCCACCACTATCAGCGTGTTTCCCACATCCCGCAGCCTTACCAGCGTGTCCAGGAGCCTTCGGTTGTCCCTCTGGTGGAGCCCTATGCTGGGCTCGTCCAGTATATACAGCACCCCCATGAGACCGCTGCCTATCTGGGTGGCCAGCCGGATGCGCTGGGCCTCTCCCCCGGAAAGGGTGCCCGCAGCCCTGTTGAGGGTGAGGTAATCCAGTCCCACATTCAACAGAAAACCGAGCCTCTCGTTTATTTCTTTCAATATCTGCCTGGCAATAAACCTTTCCCTCTCGGTGAGGTCCAAGCCCCTGAAGAAGCTAAGCGACTCCGCCACTGTCATGCGTGTAACCGCATCTATGGACAGCCCCCCGATCTTGACCGAAAGGGCCTCGGGGCGAAGGCGGGTGCCCTGGCACTGGGGGCAGAGCCTCGACCCCATGTATTGCTCGATCTCCCTGCGCATATACTCGGAGCTGGTTTCCATATACCGCCTGGAAAGATTGTTTATTACCCCCTCGAAGGGCATGTTGTAGTTGTGGGTGAGCCCGCCGGAACCGTGCAGCACCACGCTGACAGAGTCCCTTCCTGTTCCGTAAAGAATCTTGTCCAGGTCCTCCCTGCGCATTTTTTTAACCGGGACGTCCAGGCTGAAAGAGTATTTACCGGCCACAGCCTCCAGTATGGCAAAGGAGTTCTGGCTTCTCATCCAGCCCTGTATGGCTCCTTCGTTTATTGATTTATTCTTGTCCGGAATGATGAGGTCCGGGTCAATCTCCTGCTTTACCCCCAGCCCTGTGCAGGTGGGGCAGGCGCCAAAGGGGTTGTTGAATGAAAAAAGCCGCGGCGCCAGCTCCGGGATACTGATGCCGCAGTCGGGGCAGGCGAAATTCTCGCTGAAAATAATTTCCTCACTGTCGGAAACAGCCACCAAAGCCAGCCCGGCAGCGTGTTTCAGGGCGGTTTCCAGTGAATCGGCCATCCGCTTGGCAGATCCAGGCCGGACTATTATCCTGTCAACAACTATCTCAATGTTGTGTTTTTTGTTTTTTTCCAGCTTTATTTCTTCGGTGACTTCCCTAAGTTCCCCGTCCACCCTGACCCTGACGAATCCGTTGCGCCGTATTTCTTCAAAAAGCCTGGCGTATTCCCCCTTTTTTCCCCTTGCAACAGGGGCCATCACGGTTATCCTGGCTCCCTCGGGGAGGTCAACCAGCTGGTCTACCATCTGCTGGACGGTCTGCCTGCTGATCTCCTTGCCGCAGCCGGGACAGTGAGGCCTGCCCGCCCTGGCAAAAAGCAGCCGGAGGTAATCATATATCTCGGTCACCGTCCCGACAGTGGAGCGGGGGTTGTGGGAGGTGGTCTTCTGGTCGATGGAAATGGCCGGGGACAGCCCCTCGATATAATCCACGTCCGGCTTGTCCATCTGCCCCAGGAACTGCCTGGCGTAAGCCGACAGAGACTCAACATACCTGCGCTGCCCCTCGGCGTAAATGGTGTCGAAGGCCAGGGAAGACTTGCCTGAACCGGAAAGTCCTGTTATAACCACAAGTTTGTCCCTGGGTATTTCCACATTGATATTTTTAAGATTGTGGGCCCTGGCGCCCTTTATCACTATCTTGTCCTGCATTGCCGCCTCCGGTTTATTAGTGGTTGTACCCTTTCAATAATAACATATCACAAACAGGCAAGAGGAACAACTGTTCCCCCTAAAAAGTATTCCCCGCTTTTAAACCGAAAAAAAAAACCAACATCCGTATGGTTGCTGGTATATATAAAAGAACAAATTCGCCCTGCGGGCGACAGAACTCAGAACCCAGAACCCAGAAGCCAGCAGCCAGAATAATGGAAGCCAATAAATAGAGCTGCCTTGTGGCCTCTTGGCGACCCCAGACAAATCTAGTTGTGAACTTAGGTGTTTTAGTGCGTTAAAGTGGCATATACTTTCCTTAATGATAAAATAGCCGCCCTGCGGGCGCACCCCCTTGAAGCCCCCGGGCCTGCCCTCTAGCCTCTCAGCGCCCCTATAGTTACATGCACCCCTGTATCTACAAGGACGGCTTCCATCCGGCCGCCTCCCTGATGGAGGTTACTTTGCATTCTTTCATGGATTCCTGCCTGCTCTCTGTTTTATTCTCGTTTGAACCGTCATCCTTGCCGCAGCCGTCATGAAACACCCCCGGCATGTCCCGGATGGGATCCCCGTTTCCCAGTGGCTTCCTGGGGTTCACCTTTTTAATAACTATCTGGTCTTTTTCCAGATATATGGCAATATAAGAACCTTTGTCCAGGTTCAGTTTTTCCCTTACCGACTTTGGCAGCGTCAGCTGACCCTTACTGGTTAGTTTAGCCAGTTGGCTGTTCATTACGCCACTCTCCTTTTAATAGAAAACACCCTTCTCATACTATATTCAAGGAAAGCGGGAGGAGCAAGGGGGTATGATTGTCACCCTCTGTCGGCATACTGAAAAGTGTCTGTGAGTGTCTGTAACAGGAAAAACGCTGTCTGTATCCAATATGTCAATTATTTACTTATTTACCTTGGTCTTACTTGTTATTCTGACAGCCTGCCGCTGGCAGGAAATCTCTTGCGACAATTATTTTGCAGCGTCGAAAGCGCCGTCCCTTAAACGACATTTTCTTCCCCTGGAACTGTTATCCCCGGGTCCCTGCCCCGCAGTGTCAACCTCATCTCTATAAGCATGTCCCGAAGTTGGGCGGCCCTTTCAAATTCCAGCATCCGTGCCGCCTCGCGCATTTCTTTTTCCAGTCTGGCTATGGTGGCCTTCAGCTCTTTTTTGGAAAGCTTTTTCCTGCCTTGAGGGGCTGCGGAATAAGATTCCCTTTCCTCAGCCGCCCGGGTGGCCTCTATTACGTCCCTTACGGCCTTTCTCACGGTACGGGGGGTGATGCCGTGCTGTCTGTTGAACTCCAGCTGTATCCTCCTTCTCCTTTCGGTTTCACCGATGGCCTTTTTCATAGACTCCGTCAGCCTGTCGGCGTACATGATCACCTTGCCGTCCGCGTTTCTGGCCGCCCTGCCAGTGGTCTGTATGAGGGAACGCTCGGACCTGAGATAGCCTTCCTTGTCGGCGTCCAGTATTGCCACCAGGCTTACCTCCGGCAGGTCGAGGCCTTCCCTGAGGAGGTTTATCCCCACCAGCACGTCAAAAACCCCCAGCCTCAGGTCCCTTATAATTTCCATCCTTTCCAGGGTGTTGATGTCGGAGTGGAGGTAGCGGACCTTGACTCCCATTTCTCTGAAATACTCGGTCAGGTCCTCGGCCATTTTCTTGGTCAGGGTGGTCACCAGCACCCTGTCCCCCCTGTCAACCCTGCCGCGTATTTCCCCAAGCAGGTCGTCAATCTGCCCCCTGGTGGGACGCACCGATATCTCCGGGTCCACCAGTCCTGTAGGGCGGATAATCTGCTCCACCACACGAAAGCTGTTTTGCATTTCATAATTGCCCGGCGTTGCCGAGACGAATACAATCTGTCTTACCCTGTTTTCAAACTCGCTGAATTTGAGGGGCCTGTTGTCCAGGGCCGAAGGGAGCCGGAAACCGTGATCTATGAGGGCCGCTTTGCGGGATTTGTCACCCTCGTACATCCCCCCCAGCTGCGGCACCGCCACGTGGGACTCGTCGATGAACATGAGAAAGTCATCGGGGAAAAAATCCAGTAGCGTGTAGGGGGGCTCACCCGGCTGTCTTCCGGTCAGGTGCCTGGAGTAATTCTCAATGCCACTGCAATACCCAATTTCCATCATCATTTCTATATCGTAGTTTGTCCTTTGTTCCAGCCTCTGGGCCTCCAGCAGTTTATCCCGGGACCTGAGGCACTGAAGCCTTTCCTGCAGTTCCTCCCTTATCGTCACCACGGCCCTTTCCATCTTTTCACGGGAAGTGGCGTAATGGCTGGCCGGAAAAATGGATACGTGGTGCCGCCGGCCAATTATTTCGCCTGTAACCACGTCGAACTCCAGTATCCTTTCCAATTCGTCACCGAAAAAGTCCACCCTGATCGCCTTTTCGGCCGCCGATACCGGGAATATCTCCAGAACGTCCCCCAGAACACGAAATTTGCCACGGACAAAATTCATATCATTTCTCTCGAACTGTATATCCACAAGCTTCCTCAACACAGCTTCCCGGTCATATAAGCCCCCCTCCCTGAGGGAAAGCACCAAATCCCTGTACTCCGATGGGTCGCCCAGGCCGTATATACATGACACGCTGGCCACTATTATGACGTCCCGGCGCTCAAAGAGCGCGCTGGTGGCTGAGTGGCGCAGCTTGTCTATCTCTTCGTTTATGGAAGAGTCCTTTTCTATATAGGTGTCGGTCTGCGGTATATACGCCTCGGGCTGGTAGTAGTCATAATAGCTGACGAAGTACTCCACTGCGTTTTCCGGGAAAAACTCCTTGAATTCCGAGCAGAGCTGAGCCGCCAGAGTTTTGTTGGGGGCCAGCACCAACGCGGGCCTTTGCACCTTTTGTATCACCTGGGCCATGGTGTAAGTCTTGCCGCTTCCGGTAACGCCCAGCAGTGTCTGATACCTGCACCCTTCATTTATGCCGTCCACAAGCTTTTCTATGGCCCGGGGCTGATCGCCGCACGGGCTGAAGTCCGAAATCAGATTAAATTTTCCCAAATGTACTCACCTGCCTGTTTATATTATACCAGACACCGCAAGCCATAAAGAACAAAAAGGGGCTGCCGGAAATCACGGCAGCCCCTTTGTTTAAATTTCTACATAAGTTTGGCCTTCTGCATTGCCTGGTACAGGACCCTGGACGCCTGGGGCCTGGTGAAATTATCCTTGCCCTTGAATGTCTTGTCCGGGAATCCTCCGAAATACCCCTTGCTTACAGCAAGCACATAGGGCTGCGCCCAGACCCCTATGCTGGTGTCGGCATCGGTGTACATCTTTTTGATAGCCGCCGACACCTTGGAGTCGTTGGCTTCCACCGTCATATTCATGGCCCTGGCCAGTATCACGGCCACCTCTTCCCTTGAAATATACCTGTAGTAGTTAAACACAAGGTTGCCGAATTCGTCCACACTGCCGTTGATGACTCCGTTTCTGGCCAGCATGTCTATATATTTGTAATCGTCGTCATCGATGTTCTTCCAGTACCCGTCCAGATCCTTGACCATGGCGTAAGGGGGATTGGCGTTCTCCAGCAGCCTCATGTCCGAGAATATGCCGTAATTGGTGTAATTGGACTTATTCAGCCGCAGCACCTTGCCTATCATCACCGCGAACTCGCCCCGCGTGATTGGTATTTCCATTCCCTGGGCGTCAACCAGTCCAAACTGCCCGGGGCCTGCCGTGGGCAGGGGGCTCATGTACCCCTTGGCCCACAGGTATTCAACATAGGGCCTCGCCCAGCCGGCCTGGGTGTAGTCCGAGAAGGACCATACCTTATTGACCACCACATAGCGCCCGAAGGACCCCAGGGGAACCGTAATGGTCCTTTTCTTGGAGTCCACCCTGCCGCCCAGGTTTTCCTCCCACACCCCGTCGCCGTCAGGGTCGCAAAGTACGGTAAGGGAGGGTGTGCTGGTGGCCGACACGTATTTGTCGAAGGTTAAGGTAATACTGCCCTCACCGGCGTTGTTCATCTGGGCTCCGGCAGTTTTGGGCTGTATGTCGAATATTTTGCTGACCGAGGGGAACCCGTCCAGCATCGGGCTGTGTGATATCTTGAACACCAGGGACTGATCACTTACGGGAAGGCCCCCGGAGTCTTTCATGTACATACCTTTGGGAAAGTCCATTGTAAGCTGCTTATCAAAAAGCTCCAGCTTGCCCTTGGCTGGGATTGCCGCCGTGACCTCGGCGTCAACCTGCAGCAGGTTCAGGTAATTGACAGTTATGCTAATGGTGCTTTTTTCCGACGAGGAATACGTGATCTCAATGGTTATAGTGTTATTCCCCGGCTTAAGGGGTACATCCCCTTTGAACTGGTTGGTACCGGTCGGCGCCGCCTGGACCTTGTTAATGGTAACCAAAGTGGTGTCCAGAGACGTTACAACAACTGTGGCCGGGTTTTTGTTGACCGACACGTAATTGTTGACCACCGGCCTGCCGGCCACCATAATCCAGTCGGCGCCGGTGGTAAAAAACCACTCCACATCACTGGTGAGCCTGACCCCGTTTAAATCCTCAATATAAACCGTGTCAAGCCCGCCGGTGTACCCGGCCAGGATAACCTGATACTGGGTGTTGGGCTTAAGGGGGCTCACCGGCATAAAGGTGGCTGTCCTTTTCTCGGCATTATAACTCACATTGCCCGCCACCTCGGTGCCGGTGGCGGATTCTCTGAGCCTGAAGGTCTGGATGTTTACCGTGTTGGACTTGACCCTCCGGCCGAAGGTCACCGAAACGGCTGTATTCAGCGGAATGTTGCCGTCGCCGTCGTTGGGGCTTCTTTTAAGCCACCCCAGCTCCGCCTTTATGGTATAGGTTTCATCCAGCAGTCCGCTTTTAACCCCTCCCTTTATGGCCACGGCCCTGATCCTTGTCTTGCCCTGGGCCGATACGGAGATGGGCCCGCTGTACCTGGTGCACGAACTGTCCACACTGCCGTCGGGTATGGTTGCCGGCACGGTTCCGGGCAAAGTGCTTTCAACATAGTCAACGGTATAATAAATGTCGGCCCCCGGTGTGGTGGTGGAGAGGTTTACGGCTATTGGCTCGTAATAAGTTCCGGTCACCGGATCGGCCTTCGGCGCGGTAACGGTGCTTTCAACCACTGTAAAGGTGGTGATGGCCAGCAGCTGGCGGGGATTGCTGCCGTCGTACAGCTTCACCGTCCAGGTGCCCGGAATATTGTCAAGGGGACTGTAAGTACTGGTAAACCTGCTGTTGGTGACGCCGGCCACAGCCAGGGCAGCCCTGCGGACGCCCTTGTGGTCAAACAGCTGGACCTGAAGGTCAACTGCCCCGCTCACCTGATTGTTCCCCTGGTAATAGGCGCCGTCGACGATAACGCTCTGCCCCCAGCCGTAGCTTTGTTTATCGGTCCTCACCCAGCCGTAAGTGCCTGTTTCCGCGGCGGTAACCGTGGTGAAGGTGAAGCTTTTATTGCCCATGAGGGCCTTGCCGTCACTGTCCGTGATGTTTTTCAGTGAAACCATATAGGTGGCCCCCTGGGCCAGGTTTACCCCCCCTCCCAATTCAACTTCCAGCTTGTAACTGCCCGTACTTTCGCTGTAAGTGGCCGTATAGTCGGTGCTGGACAAATCAGTAACCGGTGCCGGGCTGATCTTGGTGATTGTAATGTTGCTCTCGGTTTCCAGCAAGTCTTTTTTCATTTTCCGGCCGAAATAAATGTTGATTTTAGGGTTTAACGGCGCCTGCGTGGTCCCTTCGGCCGGATAGGTGGATAATATATAGGGATTTATTTTGTAAGAGAACTCCTTGCGGGTGGGTACCCCACCCACCGTAGCATCCACGCTCAGAATAACATCCTCGTCAATCGGCACTGGAACGGTGTACGGTGTTTCCGGGACTGTCGCCCGCCCGTAGACGGAATAAGTAATTGAACCCTCGGTGGAATAAAGCTTGATGTACTGGTACCGGTCGTAAGTCCCCGGCCCCGGGGCGGCGGTGATTTCGGCCCCCAGAGCCCTGTCCGGGGCCGTAAAAGGAACGGCCGTAAAACAAACGCACAGCATTAAAAATATTGATGAAACCTTTCGGAATAACCTTTTCATTAACTAACCCCCCGAATAATTAATCATTCAACCGGTTATATGTGAAAAATGCCCGTATCTATATTTTCGTTGCAAAACACAGTTTTCTTTAGCGGAGTTATCAAAATAATACGTCCGGAAACCCTGGATTCCGGGGGTTCCGGACGCCTGACACACGCCTCCTGGTTAAAATTTTCGGTATTTATTACTGCTGCCGGCCTTGTCCCTGTTCTTCCCGCCCCTTTTTTCCGCCGCCGGTGGACTCTATTTTTTTAATCTCGCCGTCTATCTGTACCTCCATTGTTTTACCGTCCTGGGTGGTTATGCGGAGCATTGTTTTTTCTCCCTGATTTTTGCCCCCGCCTTCTTTATCCTTTCCCTCACCGCCACCGCCTTCATGGCTGGATCCCTTTTGTTCCTCCCCGCCCCCGGACTCTTCCCCGGAGCCGCCCTCTTCCTTACCTTTCTTTTCCTTGTCTTTTTCTCCCTTTAAGCTGCCCCACTGCTGCTCCAGCAGGTACACGTTGTCAGACTGAATCAGCCGGACAGGGGTTATCCTGGTAGGGACGGAATAACTGCCGTTAGGCGTCTGCCCGTCATACTCCCAACTTCCCCCTTTGGCCAGGCTGACGGCGGCGTCCAGTGCATACTGCCCCAAAAGGTCGGGCCTGGTGTCCACCTCGGCGTCATGTTCCCCGGAGGCCAGCGCCTTGTATGCCTCTTCGGTCGCTCCCACACCGGCGGTCAGCACCCGGTTGTTAATGCCGGCGCCTTTAAGCACATCCACGGCGGCCATGGCAATCTTGCTGTCAGTGGCCAGCACAGCCTGTATGTTGTTTCCGTTCCTCACCAGCAAATCCTGAAGTATGCGCGGGACCTGCGAAATGTCGTTATAGGGAACCGCCTCCTCCGCCAACAGCCGGACCTCTGCGGAACCCTGCAGGGACTCCCGGGCTGCCGCCGCTATTTCCCGGGCCTGGGGGTCTCTTGGGTCGCCGCTTAACAGCACCGCCCCTATTGGCACTTTTCCCCCCACCTGTGTCTCCGGGGGGACGCCCCCGCCGGTCTTCCCGCCATTTCCCCCGCCCTGCCCGCCACCCCCAGCCTGTCCCTGCTGCCCGCCCTGGTCCAATGCATCGGGGGGTACCGGAAGTCCGGCGCCCTTTCGGGCAGAACGCACGGCAAAACGGGCCAGAAGCTGCCCGGACAGCCTGTGATTGGAAGCAACGTACGCATCAACAGGCATATCCGCAGGCAAAGTTTCCAGTGCCACAACCTTAATATTCTTTTCCACCAGCTTCCGCATCAGGTCCGGCCCGGCCTCGGGGCTAACGAACTGGATAACCGCAGCCTTTACCTTCTGATCGCCCAGCCTTTCCAGTTGAGCTACCTGCCGGGCCTGGTCGTTTTTGGCGTCCATCCAGATTATATCTATCTTTTCCTCTTTCTTCTTGCCGTCCATGACCTTTTTTATTACCTTGTTACCGTCACGCTCCATATCCGCAAAGATTACCGCAATCTTGACGGGAGGGGCCGGTTTTTTCGCCTCTTCCTTATCGGGACAGCCCCACAGGGGCACAAGCAAAAACAGCATAACCGCCAATATGTAAATTTTTGAAGCTGGGAGTCTCATTCCACCACCCCCGGTAAATCTGCTAATTTCTATTATGCTTAATTGCCCGTATAAATATTTAAAAGCAGATTCAAAGAAAAAACCGCTTAATATAGCGGATTTTCAAAGGAAACAGGGCTTCTAAACCACTTTGGCACGGCATAAACATTAACCGGAGGGGATTGCATGAAAATAATGGAAAAAATGATTCTGAACATACTGGGCCGCATCTCGCCCCATTATCCCGCAAGGCCTGACCTTTTCAACAATATCCAGACCTCTTTGACAGAATGGAAAACATGTAAAAACCAGTATAACTTCACCGGCCCTGAGCTGATTGACTACATGATTTACCGGCTGAATGCGGCGGAAAGACATTACATGGCCCTCCTGGCCCAGGCCAGGAGGGAGGGGCTGAATGCCTGGCCTGACGACCTGAAAAAAGAAATCAGAAATCAGAATCCAGAATCCAGAAGGCAGAATACAGAATAATAGGGAAGGCATTCCTTACACGTCTCAATCAGGGTTTGCACTAACAGTGCGCAGAGTAGTGCCGGGGATTGACCAGTTCCCTGTACCTGTACACCACCTGTTTAAAGTCTTTCCAGGCATCCACTTTCAGTGCGGGGTTTCTTAAGAGGGCGGCCGGGTGATAGGTGGGCATAATAAAAATATTGTCCTTTTCCACCCATTTACCCCTGTCCATGGTAATCCTTCCCCCCGGGTCAATAATCTCCTGCAGGGCTGTGGCTCCCAGCAGTACAAGTATCAGCGGGTTTATTATCCTTAGCTGCGCATCCAGGTTGGGCCGGCATGCCTTTCTCTCATCCCCGGCCGGTATCCTGTTGCCCGGGGGCCTGCACTTGACGGTATTAAGTATGTATACATGTTCAAACCGGTTAAATCCGCAGGCATCCAGTATCCTGTCAAGCAGTTGGCCGGCCTTTCCCACAAAGGGCCTTCCAAGCCTGTCCTCGTCCGCCCCGGGCCCTTCTCCGCAAATAACAATACGGGCAGCCGGGCTGCCTTCCCCAAAGACCACCCCTCTGCACCCGTTCCTCAGCCCGCATCTGGTGCAGGTTTTGACCTTGTTTTCAAGCTCTCCGAAATCCGATATACCGGAAAGATCCCAGGCGTCCTCCATGACGGAAATCATACCTCCAGCTGGTAGACTTTACAGCTATCACTCATTTCCTGGATAACCAACAAGGACTGCCGTTTGCCAGGCAGCCCTTGAAAGATTATTCCTTTTCCAGCACGATTTTATGGTCTACCAGGGCAAGCTCGGCTATTCTGGCCCTGACTATTTTCCGGCGGCCAAAAATGTCCTCCAGCATGAGCCCTTCCTCGTGGGGAACCACTTTATCCACCATTTCCAGGAAAAGTTCTTCCTTACCGTCCTTGCGAAGGTAAGCGTTGGCTTCACACACCGTTATCACCTCCGGCATATATAAACAATAGAACCCTCATGGCTCAAAAAAATTATAGAATGGTGCCGTATCAGTGTCAACGTCTATTTTTTTCCCACCACCAAAACAGTCTCCTCCACAGCGTTCCCGGTGTACGCAAATCAATATTCCCCCGGCCCCCTCCATCATAAAGCGGAAGCAGCCCCAGGGGCTTGCCGGCATCTTTTCGGAAGGCCACCCCCCGGCTGTATGCCTGTGACGGCCCTCTCAGGTACTCAATCTCCAGGGGGCCCCGTACATGGTCCAAAGCCTGGGCCAGGGTCCAATGGTCCCTGAGCGGAATACCATTTAAAGCGATCAAAACGTCCCCGGACCTGATGCCCATATGCCATGCGGTGGAGTCGGCAAGTACATCCAGCACCCGCACTCCGCGGGTTGACAGGGCAAACAGAGGCCTTCCCGCCATTTCTATTCTTTTACCGATATATATGACCATCTCGTGCCCCAAAGGGGAAAAAAGGGCCGCCACTATGGCCAGGGGCCGGAAATACTGGGCAAGCGCCGATAACATAAAAAGTGTAATGCTGTAAAGTGCCAGGTAAAAGGCGGAAATCCTGCTCTTTTCCCTCGGGTATCGGGCAATGGCCAAATCTCCGTATCCCAGGCCGGCCACCAAAGAAACAAGAACATATTCGTAGTGGCTGCTTTCACCTGCCATATCCGGCTTGATCAGGGGCCACCACTCCGGCATACCGGCAAAGGCGCCCGGGTAAAGGGAGTGCCCCACCACCGTAAGGGCCACCAGGGGTATGGGCCAGAATTTTTGCAGGGTGAACCCTCCCGCAACCCGGCCGGACCCATCTTCAAAATAAGCCGGAACAGCCCCGAAATGGCCGCTGAAAAAAATGAGAATGCTCTCCACCATGTGCAGGAGAGCCACCAGTGCCAGTATCTGATATATATTCACCTGGGGCCAGCCGGTGAATATATTGAGGAGCGAAACTATCCCGCCGGCATAGGCAAAGCACAAAAACCTGGGGTTAATGAGCATTAAAAGAACAGCAATCAGCAAAACAAGTATGAAAACCGACCCCGAGCCGGTGATGGGAAGGCCGGCCAGCACCATCAGTATACTGCCCGCCAGTCCGCCGGCAATGCCGAACAGCGTGGCAGCAGCCGTATCCCTCCACACCCGGGATGTTTTAACACCGAACATATCGGCGCGGACAGATTCCGAACGCCTGTACTGCAGGGCCACCAGAACCACCACCAGCCCCAGCAGAAGCATAAATTCCGGGTCGAGGAAGAGAAGAAAATAATTTTCAATCACGACGGAAACCGCGTTAGACATAGGATTGAATCCCACTTCTTAATTCCAAATTCTTAATCCCGCTTCACACTTCTCGTCTCACTTCTCCTCTACGAGGCCCTGGCCGGGAGTTTCCGCTCAATAATTTCAAGGGCCCGCTGCAGCTGTACGTCGATGTTCCCCGGAGGCTGGTCCACAACCACATCCGGCACTATCCCGGTTTTATTGATATCAGTTTTTTTGGGAGTCAGGTACCTGGCGGTGGTAAGCTTCAGCCCGGCGCCGTTGTCAAGCTCGAAAATCATTTGTACCACTCCCTTGCCGAAGGTCTTCTGCCCCACCAGCACACCCGCACCGGTGTCCTTCACCGCCCCGGCCAGTATTTCCGAGGCGCTGGCGCTCCCGTCGTTGACCAGCACAACCATGGGAATTCCGAGATAATTTCCCTGCGCCTTGTGCTCCTCCATGCGCCCCCCCCTGTATTCGATAAACACCACCGGTCCCGGGGGCACGAAGTGGCCGGCCACCTTTACCGCCGACATAAGCTCCCCGCCGGGGTTGTTTCTCAGGTCAAGAATTATACCCTTCATACCCTCTTTTTTAAACTTTTCTATGAACTCGCCCACTTCCTCGGGCGTTTTTTCCGTAAAATGGGCAATGCCCAGATGGACCACCCCATTTTTCAGCATTTTGCCCTCAGCTGTGGGAACCCTTATTTCCTCCCTGGTCAGCTCCACATCGAAGGGCTGCGGGTTGTCTGCCCTTGTCAGGGTAAGCCTGACCTTTGTCCCCACCGGCCCCCTCATTAGCTGAACAGCGGACTCAAGATCTATGCCGCGGGCGTCCCGGTCGTCTATTTTCTGAATTACATCTCCGGGCAGTATTCCGGCCCGATAGGCGGGGGTACCCCTATAGGTCCTGGACACCGTGATGCTGTCCTCTTTTTTGCCCACCAGAATGCCCAGGCCCCCGAAGGAACCCTTGATCTGATCCCTGAGCTGCTTGTATGTAGCAGGGTCCAGGTAGGCCGAATAGGGATCGTCCAAAGACTGTACAAGCCCTTTTATTGCCCCTTCGACCATGCTGTTGTAGTCAGCCGCATTAAGATACTGCGTCTTGACAAGAACAATAACCTTTAACAGGTTGCCGAAGTGCTTGTAATTGCTGGCTATAACCCAGCCGAATCCCACGATGAGGACGAAGACCAGTATGGCAATACCGGTAAAAAAGCGGCTGCCGCTTTTGGGCAGGCCGTATTTGTCAACGCGCAAAAATATATTCCTCCCCCGGGTTTATGACTACAGATTATTATACTATAAGTTTATCCCGGCGATTACAATTTCATGGAAAAAAAAACGCCGCTGTCCGGCGTTGTTGGATCCCGGTTTATAAATAGTTGCCGGGGTTAACCGGCGAACCGTTTTTAAATACCGTGAAGTGAAGGTGCGGCCCCGTGGACATTCCGGTGCTGCCAATAAGCCCCACAACCTGCCCCTTGGCCACCTCTTCCCCCACCGAAACCGACTGGGAGGACAGGTGCGCGTACAGCGTGGACATCCCGTTGCCGTGGTCCAAGATGACCACCTTTCCGTAACCGCTCATGTAACCCACCTCGATGACCGTTCCGTCCTGGGCCGCCACCACATTTACACCCATGGGGGCGGGTATGTCGATGCCATTGTGAAACCGGATCCCGCCCAATACCGGGTGAACCCTGTTTCCATACGGGGAGGAGATTTCGCCGTAGCCTGGCACCGGCCAGATATATTGTCCTGTGGCCTTGGCGGGAGAGCTCTGCCTGGACTTGTTCTTAAGCATCTCCCTAATTATTTCCTGCTCTTGCTTTTCAAGCTCATAGGCCTCGGATTCAAAGCGGTAGAGATCCTGCTTTGCCCTTGACAGAAGGGTCTGCCTTTCGGCCTGCCGCCCCTTGAGATCGACTTTGGCCGACTCCTGCAGGGCAATCAGGGAGGAAATGCTTTCGCGCCTGGCCTCCAGGTTAACCTTTTCCTCCTCCAGGGCCTTCCTTTTTTCGGCCACCTTTTCAATGATCTCAACGTCCCGGCTGATAATCCTTTTCAACATCTCGGCGCGGCTCACAAAATCCCCGAAGTTCTTCGACTCAAGCAGCACCTCGACATAGCCGACCCCTCCGGAGGTGTACATACCCTTTACCCTGTTCCGGAAAGTTTTATTGCTTTCCTCGAAATCTTTTTTTGCCCTGACCAAATCGGCCTCGGTGCGCTTCAGCTCAGCCATGGAAAGGCTCAGGCTGTCCTCAAGGTCCTTTATTTTACGCTCCCTTAAATCTATCCCCTGATCCAATTCCTTTAACTGCGAGGAGTAGCTGTCGACAACCCTTCTGCTGCTGTCAACCTCCTGCCTTTTTTTGTTGAGCTTTTCCCTGGTGTCCTGAAGCATGCCCTCCAGCGTCTCGCCGTAAGCCGATCCCACCGCGGACACGGCAAAGAAAACTCCCAGCATAAATACCATTATCCTTTTCTTCCGGCTCACTTCTTCAAGGAACCTCCCCGTGCGGCAAAATTAAAGAGATAACATTTAATCAGATTTTCAGAAACTTCCTTATGGAAAAACTGCTGCCCAGGGCGCCTATGAGGAGCCCCATCCCCAGAATGCCTCCCAGCACGGCCATGATAACCTTCTGGTCAGTTACCGGGTGAATGAAGGGCAGCGACTGGTCCAGGTGGGCGGCAATGGAAATGTAGCCGAAGTACACCGCGGCTCCCGCCAGTACCGCGCCCACAAGCCCCAGTATCATCCCTTCGAGAAGGTAGGGAAACCGCACAAACCAGTTGGTAGCCCCCAGCAGTATCATTATCCCTATCTCCCTGCGCCTCGAAAAGACGGACATCCTTATTGTAGTGGAAATCAGGAAAATTGCGGCAAAGCACAAAAACCCCAGAACCAGCGCCCCGGCAAGCCTCACCCAGCGAGTGGCGGACAAAAGCTTCTCCACCAGCCCCTGGCCGTACACAACCTGATCCACTCCCTCTATATCCGCAAGTTTTCCGGCCAGCGCCGGAATCTGGCCGGCCTGGGAAACCCTGACCCTGAACCCGTCCGGAAGCGGGTTGTCGTTTTGCAGCCCCTCCAGTACGTCCTTGCGGTTGCCTAAGCTTTCTTTCATTTCCTCCAGCGCCTGATCCTTGGATACAAACTCCACCATGGAAAAACCGGGGATCCTGTCAATTTCGGCTTTTATTTTGCTGATGCTGTCCCTGGACTGTCCTTCCTTCAGAAAAACCTTAATTTCAAGCCCCGACTCGATGTCCCGGGCCAAAATATTGGCATTGATCACCAGCAGTGCAAAAAAACCAATAATCATAAGAGACACCGCCACGGTGCCCACCGAAGCTATGGAAAGCCAGCTGTTCCTGAAAATGGAGTTAAAGGCCTCCCGCCAGTAGTAGGCAAGGGTATTAAAGCTCATGGCAGTATACCCCGCCTTCCTCGTCCCGGCATACCTTCCCCCCGGCCATGGCCAGAACCCTTTTCTTCATGCTGTCCACTATCTCGCGGGCATGGGTAGCCATTATCACCGTAGTGCCTGATTTGTTGATCTCGTTGAGCAGTTTCATAAGGCCCCAGGCGGTGTCGGGGTCCAGGTTTCCCGTGGGCTCATCGGCTATGAGCACCATGGGGCTGTTCACTATGGCACGGGCGATGCAAACCCTCTGCTGCTCACCTCCGGAGAGCTGCGATGGAAAAACCCTGGCCTTTTCAGCCAGACCAACCCATTCCAGAACTTCCGGAACCCTTGACCTTACTTTTTTGGTTGAGGCCCCTGTAACTTCCATGGCGAAGGCTACATTTTCGAAAACACTTTTATTGGGCAAAAGCCTGAAGTCCTGGAAAACCATGCCTATTTTCCTTCTCAGGTAAGGTATCTCCCTACCCCTCAGGCGGGCGACATTTTTTCCGAAAAAAAGCACCTGCCCCCTGGTAGGCAGCTCCTCCCTGAATATTATCTTTATCAGCGTGGACTTGCCGGCCCCGCTGGGTCCCACCAGGAAAACAAAATCCCCTTTATGAATAGTCAGCGAAACATCGTTGAGTCCTTTAACACCATTGGGATAAACCTTTGTCACATTGTAAAAGTTGATCATTTCCCACCTCATATAAAAAACGGGCATCGTCCGGTGAAATCCGGCAAAGTTAGTATGTGGTTCTAAATGATATTAGCTATTTCGACAATCCCTTATCGAAGTCCTCTCGGGACAGCAACAAATTAAATCATTTATCGGGCCGGCCGGAGTCGCAAAACAGAGAAAACAGGCACATTCCGCCCCGGACAGACAGCGGTAAAAAAAAGGACCTGATCAGACTAAAAAAGGAAAATCACTCCCCGGTGGCGAATTGGAAATCCATTCCCATGCACATAACAAGCCGGGAACTTAAAACACAGCCCCGACGTCCACATTACATACGGAAAAATACGGGAGGTATCAATGTGTTTAGAAGAGTCACCAACGGAGCCGTCTCCCTGGTTATCGCGGCATGTCTTCTTTTAAGCCCCCAGGCCGTTCCGGCCGCCGGGGCAGCATCCTTCAAAGACACTGAGGGCCACTGGTCAAGGCAGGTGGTGGAAAAATCCTATGCCCTGGATTTAATGAAGGGCTATCCCGGCGAGGTTTTTAAGCCCGAAGACCCGGTAACCCGGCTGGAGGCCATAGCAATAATCATAAGGGCCATGGGCCTGGAAGAAGAGGCCCGCACCGTTGATTACAAAAACAGCGGAATAACCCTCCCTGCGGGGATGTTCTGGGGGCAGGGCCACCTTGTGGTGGCGGCCCGGAAGGGCCTTCTTCACAGGGACTACGTGGGTCAGCTACTCTTCGGCCACCCCATACCCAGGCAGGAGGTGGCCACTCTGGTGGCAGTGGCCCTCAGGGACAAGCTGAAAACAAAGGGAGATCCCCAGAAGCTTGCCTACACCGACACTGCGGAAATAAGCCCCACCTACCTGCCCTATGTTGCCGACGTTACACAGAACAACATAATGCAGGGCATTGAAAACAAACAATTCGGCCCCAACCAGATAATGAAAAGGGGGCAGATGGCCGCCCTTATGGTCAAAACCGTCCAGGAAGGCTGGTTCAGCTACGGATCGGAGAGAATAATCTCCGGCAGCGTATCCGCCCTGGACAGCACTGCGGGGGTAATATCCATAACAAGGGCGGATGGATCCCAGATACCCCGGCTGATAGATACAGGAGCTGTTTTTTTCAGGGATTCCAAACCCTCCTCGCTGGCCGATTTTAAAACCGGAGACCAGGTAACGGCAATGCTGGGTTCCAACAGCAAGGTCAGGCACCTTGAAAGCTCGGTTAATACTGCCGGCAGCACCGACATACCGGCCGAAACCGAAATTACCGGAAAGATCGTGGACAGGTCCGTAACCGGTGACTCCGCCCTGAAATTACGCAATACCGATTTTAAAGAAACCGTCTACCCCCTGGCCCAGGTGGTTACCATAACCGACGGCACGGGCGCCAGGGGGCTGTCCAATCTTACCGACGGGACATATGTAAGAGTCAGGGTCAACAATAATTCCATACATTACATAAAGATTCTTCAGTCCGAGGAGGTCACAGGTGAGGTAAACAGCATACTCTCCGGATACTTCACAGTAAAAACCGATTTCGGAAACAGCAGGATATTCAGTGTCAGGCCTGACGACCAGAAGATAGTCAGGGGGGACAGCAGGCTGGAGTTTACCGATTTAAAAAATGGAGACAGGGTCAAAGTAACTGCAGTATCCGGGGAGGCCCGGGAAATAACACTGATAACCTTCAACCCGGACAAAGCCGAGATAAGGGCTGTAGATCCCTTCTACCGCCTGATCGCGTTGACGGATGACAATTCCATCAGAAAAGAGTTTGAGGTGGAGTTGAGGGCCAGTATAAGAAAAGGAACACGGCAGATATCACTTAATGACTTAAAACCCGGCGACAGTGTGAGCATAAAGGTGGGAGGCGGTGGAAAAGTTTATGATATATACATGGAAGACAGCAGCCTGCCCACTGTTTATGGAACGGTTACCGATGTTTGGGTGGGAAGCTACCCCCGAATATACGTGGACTCCATAAAACATGTTATTGAGCCCGGCGTTCCGGTAACCAGAAACGGAGCCTCCGTAAGCCTGCGGGACATAATGCTGGGGACGAGGGTGAAAATACGGGTTAACGACTACAACAATGTGGTGTCGGTTGAAATAGTAGACGACAAAAACATAACGGTGGAAGGAATAGTTGCCGGAACCAACCTCACCGGAAAAAGAATAACAATCGAGCAGTCACACCGCCTGGAGTTTACCCTGCCGGTTAACAGTAATTATAAAATTTACGACCAGACGGTAAGCTATACGAACTCTACCCGGCTGGAAGATATCAGGCGCGGCTGGGGTGTAAAACTGCGCCTTAACAACGGCGGCATAGAAGAAATAAGAATAGTTTCACGGTAACATGACAGCACGAATAAAAAACCCGCAGCAGCTGCGGGTTTTTTATCATCCCCATAAAGTCATTTATTTTACCTTCCTGTTAATAATCTCTTTGACAGCATCAATTATAGCCCCTGGCGTCAGTCCATATTTTTCAAGCAGATCAGCCGGAGCACCGGATTCCCCGAAAACATCCCGGAGCCCCACCCTTTTGACCGGCGCCGGGAAGTTTTCGCACACAACCTCGGACACTGCGCTGCCCAGGCCGCCAATAACGCTGTGCTCCTCGGCTGTGACGATTGCCCCCGTTTCCCTTGCCGCGGCTACAATGGCCTCAACATCCACGGGCTTTACGGTGTGCATGCTGATCACCCGTATTTCAGCACCCTCTGCTGACAGCGCCGATGCCGCCTCCAGCGCCGCCGACACCATAATTCCGGCCGCTATAACGGTGGCGTCCCTGCCTTCCCTTATTACCACGGCCTTTCCCGGCTGAAAGCTGAAGCCCTCCCCGTGAACGGGAGGCACACCGGCCCGCCCCAGCCTTATATACACCGGACCGTCCATATTGGCGGCGGACTCAATGGCCCCGAAGGTCTCGGCCTCGTCCGCGGGAACAAAAACTGTCATATTGGGAAGGCTCCTCATAAGAGCTATGTCCTCCACCGACTGGTGGGACCCGCCGTCCTCACCCACTGTTATGCCGGCGTGAGTGGCGGCGATTTTTACGTTAAGCTTCGTATAGGCAACGGAATTCCTTATCTGGTCAAAGGCCCTTCCGGTGGCGAATACCGCGAAGGTGCTGGCGAAGGGAATCTTGCCGGCGGCGGCCAGCCCGGCGGCGGTGCCTATAAGGTTTTGCTCGGCCACGCCCATGTTGAAAAACCTCTCCGGAAAAATCCCGGCAAAATCGGCGGTCTTGGTGGACTTGGAAAGGTCGGCGTCCAGCACCACCACCCGGGGATTTTTATGACCCAGTTCGGCAAGGGCTTTGCCATACGCCTCCCTGGTGGCTGTTTTTTTTGTCATCAATTTGTCCTCCTAACCTGGAAATAGCTACTAGCTGCCTAATTCTTCCAATGCCCTTTGGGTTTCCTCCGGTTTGGGGGCCACTCCATGCCAGCCGGCCTGGTTTTCCATAAAGGAAACACCTTTCCCCTTAACCGTTTCGGCCACAATCATCTGGGGCTTTCCCTTTACAGCAGCGGCCTTTTCCACCGCATCCAGTATCTGGGCCATGTCGTGTCCGTCAATGACCTGCACGTCCCACCCGAATGCCCTCCACTTGTCAGCCAGTGGCTCAGGCGACAAAACCTCGGTAACCGGCCCGTCTATCTGCAGGCCGTTGTGGTCGAGGAAGGCGGTTACATTGTCCAGCCTATAATGGGCCGCCGCCATGGCCGCCTCCCACACCTGCCCCTCCTGGGTCTCCCCGTCGCCAAGCAGTACGTAGACCCGGTAATCCATCCCGTCTATTTTTCCTGCCAGGGCTATTCCGTTGGCCACCGAAAGCCCCTGTCCCAGGGACCCCGTTGACATTTCCACACCCGGCAGCTTCTTCATGTCAGGGTGGCCCTGGAGCCGGCTGCCCAGCTTGCGAAGGGTGGACAGCTCCTCCCTGGGGAAATACCCCCTGTGGGCCAGGGCCGCGTATAAAACCGGAGCGGCATGCCCCTTGGACAATATGAACCTGTCCCTGTCCGGCCTGCGCGGCTCCCGGGGATCAATCCGCATAAATTTGAAGTAGAGCGCCGCCACCATATCGGCCGCCGAGAGGGACCCGCCGGGGTGGCCCGAACCGGCTTCACCCAGCATGCCCACTATGTCCTTTCTGATGTCATTGGCCCTTTGCCTCAACATTTCCAGTTCTTTTTCCCTGTTGTCCATTACAAACCTCCTGTATTGGTTATCGGCCGCCTGTAGCAGGCCGTCATCACCCCGGCGGCCGGCGTCTTGCGCCTGATGTCTGAACATCCAGGGGCTTGAAGCCCTCGCCCAGAACCTCGTGCGCATCGGTCAGTATAACAAAGGCCCCCTTGTCTATACTTTTTATCAGGTCCTTCAGCCTGGTAACTTCAGACCTGTTGACCACCACAAGCAAAACATCCCTGTCAATCCCCGAGTAGGCCCCCCTGCCGCGCAGCACAGTGGCCCCCCTGTCCATCTCACGCAGTACCGCCAAGGCCATTTTCTCCGGTTCGGAGGATATTATGAAAAAGGCCTTGGCAAAACTTATACCCTCCTGAACCATGTCTATCAGCCAGGCTGTGACAAAAATAGTGATAAGGGCGTACATGGCAAGCTCCCAGGAGTTGAAGGCAAAGCCCGCGGCCAGTACCACTACGGCGTCCACCATGAACAGAAGCTGCCCGACATTGGCTCCCGTGTATGTCCGCAGCACCGCCGCAGCCAGGTCGGTTCCCCCGGTGGTGCCCCGGTATTTGAAAACAAGCCCCAGCCCCAGCCCTACCAGCACACCGCCGAATATGCCCGCCAGCAGCGGGTCCCTGGTGGGCACCGGCATAAAGGGAGCCAGTGCGTCAATTAGAAAAGGCAGGCTGATTGTCCCGTAAAGGGACCTGAAGCCGAATTTAAGCCCCAGCCTGTAGATTCCCATGACAAAGAGGGGCACGTTTAAAAAGAGCATGGTCATTCCCACCGGCACATTAACCAGATAGTGGAGCACTGTGGCTATACCGCTGACCCCACCTGCGGCTATCTTGTTTGGTATAAGAAAAATATCGAGCCCCAGCGCGGTGAGCAGAACCCCAAGGGTTACACCCGCAAACTCCACCAGTGTATTCCAAATCATCTATGCGAACCCCGTTCAGAGAACAATCGTGTTGAAAGCTATCATTTCCAAAGCCATAAAATGCAATTACAAACGACATAGTATTTCTTTTTATTGTGTGGATATTCCTTTTTTTTAGCAAAAAATGCATCCTTATGTCATCCAGGCTGTAAACAACAACCACCCCGGGGAAAAAAAGAAGAGCGCCTTGAGCGCTCTTAAATTCTATAAGCTTCACTTTCGGGGGCTGCTCAAATTATTCTGTCTTCTGACTTCTGGCTCCTGTATTCCGACCATAAATCCGTCCCCCCTGGCAATATTAACTTTTTCTCGCGCTCTCCCTCAAATACGCCGAGATGAATGCATCTATTTCACCGTTCATCACGGCGTTTACATTGCCCACTTCCACACCGGTGCGGTGGTCCTTGACCAGGCTGTAAGGGTGAAAAACATATGACCTTATCTGGCTTCCCCAGGCTATATCCATCTGCTCCCCCCGCATGGCCGACAGCTCGGCTTCCTTCTTTTTTATTTCCAGATCCAGAAGCTTGGCCTTCAATAGTTTCATGGCGGTATTGCGGTTCGATATCTGCGACCTTTCGCTCTGGCACTGCACCACAATGCCCGTGGGCAGATGGGTTATCCTCACCGCAGAATCGGTTTTGTTTACATGCTGCCCGCCGGCGCCACCGGAGCGGTAAGTGTCAACCTTCAAATCCTCCGGCTTAACATCCACGTCCAGGTCCTCCAGGACCTCGGGCAGCACATCAGCCGAGGCAAAGGAAGTGTGGCGGCGGCCGGCCGCGTCAAAAGGAGAAATCCTCACCAGACGGTGAACCCCCTTCTCCGAGCGGAGGTATCCATAGGCGTTCAGACCCACCACCTCCAGAGTGACGCTCTTAACCCCGGCCTCGTCTCCGGGAAGGATGTCGACTATATTTGCCTTGTAGTTGTGGTCCTCAGCCCAGCGCAGGTACATTCGCATAAGCATTTCCACCCAGTCCTGGGCCTCGGTGCCCCCGGCCCCGGCATGCAGCGCCATAATGGCATTATTGCGGTCATAGGGACCGGAAAGCAGCACCTCCAGCTCCATGTCCTCAACCATCCGGGTGAGCTTTTTTATCTCTCCCTGCACTTCCAGGGCCACCTCCTGGTCATCTTCCTCCCGGCCAAGCTCCAGAAGCACACCGGTGTCCTCTGAAAACTTCTGCAGGCTTTGAAAGGATGAAGTGCTCTCTTTTAAAACAGACAGCCCCTGGGTGACCTTCTGGGCCTCCTCCTGGTTGTCCCAAAAGCCGGGTTCCATCATCTTCTGCTCCAAAAGGCTTACCTGTTTCTCCTTTTCGGCTATGTCAAAGAGAAACCCTCAAATCTGCAATGCGTTTCTCAAGGGAATCAAGGTCCCTTTTAAGTTCGGGAAACATACCACATCACCCCAGTCTTTTTATAAAAATTCAGCAGTCAGAAGCCAGACTCCATGCAGTACAATAATGCGCCACAGGCAATGAAAATCTGGGGCCGCAAATAAGCCGGGAATATTTCCATGTCGCGTGCGGTTTTCAGTCCGCGCTTACAGTCCTCCGGCCTGAAAGGTCCTCCCCCTACGTACATTCTGGCTTTGGTGTATACTGCGGTTTGAAATTCTGTCTTCTGTCTCCTGTCTCCTGTATTCTGACCTGGTATCCTCTCAGTATAAGCTATACTCATTCCTCCCTGCCGCAGCACTTTTTATACTTCTTACCGCTGCCGCAGGGGCAGGGGTCGTTGCGGCCCACCTTCTGCTGCCTCCGCACAGGCTGTTTCGGCCCCTCTTCGGAGTACCGGTTTTCCACCATGTTCCTCTGCCTGGGGCTTTGCTCCTGCTGCACCACACTGACCCTGAAGATGTAGCGCACCACGTCCTCCTGTATGGAGGCAATCATATTCTGGAACATTTCGTAACCCTCAAACTTGTACTCCACCAGGGGGTCTTTCTGCCCGTAGGCCCTAAGCCCAATTCCCTCTCTGAGCTGGTCCATGGCGTCCAGGTGATCCATCCACTTCTCGTCCACTATCCTTAATGTGATCACCCGCTCTATCTCCCGCATGTTCTCCGGGCCCAGTTCCTCTTCCCTCTTATCATAGGCCTCCAGGGACTTTTCCAGCAGGAACTCCTTGATATCATCCCTGTTCATACCGTCCAGCTCCCCGGGGCTTCTCGTGTGCCCCGGCATGAAGACCTGGTCCGCGTAGCCTAAAAGGGCCGACAGGTCCCATTCTTCCGGGTGCACCCCTTCCGGGCAGTAAGTGTCCACAGCCCGGCCCACCACGTCTTCCATCATTGAGGAAATGGTCTCCTTGAGTTCCTCCCCGGTCAGCACCTGGCGGCGCTGCCTGTATATCAGCTCCCTCTGCTGGTTCATAACATCGTCATACTGCAGCACATGCTTGCGGATATCGAAGTTCCTGTTTTCAACCCTCTTCTGGGCGGTTTCAATCGACCTGGTGATAAGGTTGTGCTCGATGGGCATATCCTCTTCTATACCAAGCCTGTCCATGAGGCCGGAAATGTTTTCCGACCCGAACAGCCGCATAAGGTCGTCCTCCAGTGAGCTGAAAAACTGGCTCGATCCCGGATCCCCCTGGCGGCCGGAGCGGCCCCGCAGCTGGTTGTCAATCCTGCGGCTCTCGTGCCTTTCTGTGCCCATTATATGCAGTCCGCCCAGGGTCACAACCTTGTTCCTCTCCTCTGAGGTGATTTTTTTGTATTTATCCAGCACATTCTCATACAGGGACCGGCCCTGCAGATCGGTCCCCATTTCAAAATCAAAGCCTTCCTTTTTCAGCTCCGCGTTGGCAAGGAACTCCGGATTCCCCCCCAGTAATATGTCGGTGCCGCGGCCCGCCATGTTGGTGGCTATGGTTACGGCCCCCAGCCGCCCGGCCTGGGCCACAATCTCGGCCTCCTTCTCGTGGTACTTGGCGTTAAGCACCTGATGGAGAATTCCCTTCCTCTTCAGCATTTCGCTTAAAACTTCCGACTTCTCAATGGAAATGGTTCCAACCAGCACCGGCTGTCCCTTGGCATGCCTTTCAGCTATCTCATTGACGACCGCCCTGAATTTGGCCTGCTCGGTCTTGAACACCACATCGGGCATATCCTGCCTTACCATGGGCCGGTGAGTGGGCGCCACAACCACGTCCAGGTTGTATATCTTTTTAAACTCGTCCTCCTCGGTGGCCGCCGTGCCGGTCATTCCGGCCAGCTTTTCGTACATCCTGAAATAGTTCTGGAAGGTGATGGTGGCCAGGGTCTGGGACTCTCTTTCGATCTTGACCCCTTCCTTGGCCTCTATGGACTGGTGCAGCCCGTCGCTGTACCTGCGGCCGAACATAAGCCTCCCGGTGAATTCATCAACTATAATCACCTGGCCGTCCTTGACCACATAGTCCCGGTCCCTTTTCATAAGGGCATGGGCCTTCAGCGCCTGGATAAGGTGATGGTTAAGCTCTATATTGGCGTCATCGTACAAGTTGCCGATGCCCAGTATTTTTTCGACCTTATGGGTCCCCTCCTCGGTTACCGAAACGGTGTGAGCCTTTTCATCCACAGTGTAGTCGGTTTCCCTGGACAGCCTGGGCACAACCCGCGCAAAGGTATAATAGAGGTCGGTGGCCTTGTCCGCCTGCCCCGATATAATCAGGGGAGTCCTTGCTTCATCAATCAGTATACTGTCCACCTCATCCACAATGGCATAGTGCAGCTCCCGCTGGACCAGATGGTCGGGGTGCAGGGACATGTTGTCCCTCAGATAGTCGAAGCCAAACTCATTGTTGGTGCCGTAGGTCACGTCGGACCAGTAGGACTGCCTTCTCTCGGCCCAGTCCAGCCCGTGTACAATCAGCCCGACACTAAGGCCCAGGTATTTGTATATCTGGCCCATCCACTGGCTGTCGCGGCGGGCCAGATAATCGTTGACGGTCACCACATGGACCCCACGGCCGGTAAGGGCGTTCAGATAAACCGGCAGCGTGGCCACCAGGGTTTTACCCTCACCCGTCTTCATCTCGGCGATGCGGCCCTGGTGAAGAACAATCCCCCCGATTATCTGCACATCGAAATGCCGCATGTCCAGCACTCTTTTACTGGCCTCCCTGACCACCGCGAAGGCCTCGGGAAGTATATCGGCGGTGGTGGCGCCGCGGTCCAGCTTTTCCTTGAAATAGACGGTTTTGGCGGCCAGATCGGCGTCGGACAGGGAAGCGACGGATCCCTCCAGCTCATTGACTGCATTTACCATTTTAGAAAGCTTTTTTATTTCACGGGCGTTATCATCCAGCAGGTTGCGGAAAAATCCCAGCATGACTCAATCACCTTTCATTTTTAAAACTACAAAAAGATTTTATCAGAGCATACCGCTACATGCAAGAACCGGGGAAATGCGGAGGGCGCACGACCCGTGCGCCCCCGGTAAAGGTGCATTTTTAGAAGGTGGGTTCAATCAACCCGTAGTTCCCGTCTTTCCGCCTGTATACCACATTAACCTGATCGGTTTCAGAATTTGAAAATACAAAGAAGCTGTGACCCAGCAAATTCATCTGCAGAACGGCCTCGTCAATGGCCATGGGCTTGATGGCAAACCTCTTTGTCCTTACCACCCTCGGCCCGTCATCTTCGGGCGCCGCCTGCCTGATGTCAGGGACGCCCACCCTGGCGGCGCCGGTTCCGATGCGCCTCAGCAGCTTACCCTTATGCCTTTCAATTTGTTTTTCAAGCTTTTCCACCACCATGTCGGTGGAGGCATACATATCGACGGTGGCTTCCTCACCTCTTAGTATCATGCCGTTGATGGGGATGGTTACCTCAATCCGGTGGGAGTCTTTTTCAACTGTTAGAGTGACCTGAGCGTCTCCGAGATTGTCAATGTATTTGTCCAGTTTTCCCAGGCGCTTTTCCACATACTCCTTAAGTGCCCCTGTCACCTCGACGTTTCTTCCGCGCACCTGTACCTTCACGTTGCAACAACTCCTTTCAGGCCGTTATTTTATAACAGTTGTAAAGTATGAGAGTCCGGTTGATTCCAGATCCGACCTTTAAAAAAACCCCAGTGTCATTACTGGGGTAGGGTTGTTATTTTTTTGTGACATTGGCTGCCTGTGGTCCCCGAGCGCCCTCCACAATATCAAATTCTACCAGCTGGCCCTCGTTCAGAGTCTTGAAGCCATCCCCCTCTACCGCCGAGAAATGCACAAAAACATCTCCCCCATCCTCGCGCTCAATAAACCCGTATCCTTTTTCGTTACTAAACCACTTGACCTTACCTTGCACAAACATTCCTCCTAAAACAATTCAACTGGGGTGTATTGAATGTTAACACAATCTTCACATGAAGTCAAGAGTTTCCAACCATACCGGCAGAGACTGCGCAATGTCGAAAACAACCGCTTAAAAAAGCCCCTGTGGACTAAAAATCTGTGGATAATGTGAGTAAGTCTGTTAATAACCGAAATAAAAGGGTTTGTACTGTGATTAAAAAACATCCGGAAAAAATTTGTGTCGCAATAGGTTGCCTCCACTTGGAGATAATGTCATATTCACAGGGAAACACGCTGCATGGAAGTCCTTCCGGCTGCGGCGGTAATGCAGAGAACTGTCGCAGCGCCCCCTTTTACCAGCGCTTCGGATACAATATTTAACGTGGACCCCGTGGTTATGACGTCATCAACCACCAACACCGTTTTTCCCCTTATCGCATTAGGATCAGTCAGCTCAAAGGCCCCAACAAGATTCTCCTTTCTTCCTGCCCTGTGGAGGCCGGTCTGGGAAGAGGTTTCCCTCACCTTGCGCAATACCGGCAGAAACGGGACCTTCGTCCTTTCGGACAGCCCGCAGGCAAGAAGTTCAGCCTGGTTAAACCCCCTTTGCCTGAGCCTTTTGGAGGACAGGGGAACAGCTGCAATAACTGCGGCCTTAATATAGTACTTGTTATTTGCGATAGAATGAAACATTATACCCGAAATATGGCCGGCCAGGTCTCTTTTACCGGAAAATTTCAGCCTCTGCACCGCCCTTTTAAGGTCCCCCTCATAGGGGCCGGCGGACCTGGACATTCGGAAATATGCAACGCCGCCAAGGCAGTCCATGCAGTATACCGGGCCTCCCGCAGCCGGCACATGCTCCGCGCATTCTGACTCCGGCTGCTGAAAATACCGTCCACACCGGTAACACACAGGCTCATCCCTGAATCGGGATAATTTATCCAGGCAGCATGGGCAGATCTCACCCCGGGGGTCAGATTCCCCGCACAGTGGGCATGACCTCCGGGGGGGAAATATAAGGTCCAGCAGCCCGCTCAATATTTTCAAGTAATCCAACCGCCCTTTCCGGCATACCGGGTGTCGAGCCCGGACGCGGCCTCGGTCCTGTCCCTGCCTTTTTTCTTCGCCATTTTAAGTGCCATTCCAGCCATTTTCAAGAGATGGTCAAAGCTTTCACCGTCTTCGGGCCACACAGCTATGCCGGCACTGGCCTTTACACCCACAAGCGGGTAATCGTCGGCTATCCGCAGATCATTGAGAGAAGACCTTATTGCGGCCGCCAGTTCCCGGGCCTTCACTTCATCGTACCCCGGCAGGAGCAGCGCGAATTCGTCGTCACCGTAACGGCCGGCCAGCATGTGGGGTATGTCCAGTGATTTCAGCACATTTCCCAGCTCCAGAATCATCCGGTCACCGGCCTCCTGGCTCCAGGCCTCATTAATACGCCCCAGTATGTCCATGTCCAGCAGCACCAGCGCAATCTTTTCCACCCCGGCCCGGGGCAGGGCGTCGAACACCCGGGAGCCCCCGCGCAAAAAGGTATTCCTGTTCAAAAGGCCGGTCATGGGATCACGTCTTCTGTAATTATTCATTTTTTCCGACAGCACACGGTTGGTAAGTGCTTCGGTCAAAGTTCCGCAGAGGGAAACAGCCACCTGCAGGTCGTGCTCACTGAATGCCATTGTTTTCTTTTCACCAACCACAACCAGCCCCAGGGGACCGGCCTCCCCCACCAGGGGAATGACCAGCAGTGACCGGAGCACCTGGGCAAGCCCCTGCTCCGACTTAACACGGGGGTCTGTTTTTGAGTCAAAAACTATTTCAGGATCACCGTTGTTTATCACCCATCCCCAGAACCCGTCACCGGCGTGAATCACCCCCTTTTCCAGGTGCTGCCGGTAGGGCCCGTATGCCGCAGCGGCCCTGAAAGAACGAGAGTCCTCGCTCCACAGGTAAACAACCCCGGTATGAAAGGGCAGTGCCCTGCGCATCTCCATTAGGAGCACCCCGGGTATTTCACTGAAATCGGCCTGGGACCCCAGCCTTTTGGCTATCTCGTAAACCGCCCGGAGCTCCTTGTTTACCACCTGGGTCCTTATATACAGCCCCAGTATGAACTGCACGGTAAGAATGGGAATAAAAAGGAGCAGGGCGGACGTCATGCCGATTTCCCGGTAAAGAAGGGCCATGGCCACACCAAAAGGGGCGCTGAAAAAATAGCTCAGAGCATCCCAGCGGAGGGTGTCCCACCAGGAGTGCATCCTCGCTCCCTTTCTTCCTGGATAGGTATATAGATATACAAATATATTGTTTATTGCCATATAAAGGACTATCAGTGTCAGCAGCTGGAACATGCCGCTGTCTATGCCGGTAAGCGGCAGGCCGCTTACGTCCCTGCCCCACAGCAGCCTTGAAAGGCACACCGCCCCGTACAGGGTAAGCACATGCTGGGACATGTTGAAAACCGATGTGCGGACCGGGTTGCCCCTGTTTGCTATGCCGTTTCCTATTATGAAGGCCACCGAGCTTATCCACGCCGAGGCGCTCAGATTGTAGACCAGCAAAGACGCCAGTACAAGAGAAAATCCGCCGGAAAGACGGCCCAGGGGGAAATTTACTGCCAGCCACTCCACAAGAATTCCCAAAATGATAAAGGCCGCAAACTCAGCGGACCTGTCCAGGTCCAGGTCCCGGAAAAGCTTTAACAGGAGGCCAAGCCCCAGCACCGTGACACCGAGGGTATAGGCTATATGCAAATAATTTCTCCTGTCAGAAACCACCATAACAAAAATCCCCCCGACAATATTTTCGACGGGGGGAGAAATCTTACCTCTTTTTGCCCCGGGGTTTAAGAAAAAACCGCCCTGAGAATAGAATTCAGAAAAAAGGAGACCAAAACTCCGTCATTCGCGTCTGTAGATTCAGGTCAAAAGCTTGCAAGGGTTTTTAACGGCCCTTCCCTTAATTGGGCCATATCCATGGACCTTATATCCATCACCCATGATTGTGGCGTCACCTCCACAGACTGTGGTATTTCACCCGGACTTAAAACGGAGAAATCATTTTTTTCCGATAATATTTTAACAATCCCGGCAGCGCCGTCACCTGGTTCCAGCGCCACAACCACCGCCAGCCTGCCGGTGAGGACGGCCCCGGTGCTGTACACGCTCCTCAAAAACCATTCCGCCAACCCGGACTGGCCGGACATAAGCACACAGACAGTAGCCTGGGCGGAAGCCCTGCCGTTTTTTAACGACAAATAAGTGTGATAAAGGGTATATACCAGCCAGCAGGCGATAGCCGTGAATAGAGCCCAAAACTCCATAACACCCCTCACCCCCATTGCCATCACATTTCCCATTCACCCGGCGCTACAATAAGATATGTAACGGCAGTTCAGGGGGTTACTGCCCTGGGCCAAACAGCGTAAACAGGGGGTTATAAAGCTTATACTGAAAAACTTCCGGGTCTGAATACAGAATCCAGGAGCTATACTCCGGCCCCGGACCTTAAGATTTCAGCCTTGTCGGTCCTTTCCCACGGAAAGTCAACGTCGGTCCTGCCAAAATGCCCATAGGCCGCGGTCTTGCGGTAAATGGGGCGGCGCAGGTCCAGTGTCTTGATTATTCCCGCCGGCCTCAAATCAAAGTGCTTGTTGATAAGGTCAATCAATGTTTCCTCGGGCACCCTGCCGGTGTTAAAGGTCTCCACCATTACGGACACAGGTCTGGCAACGCCTATGGCGTAGGCCAGCTGAACCTCGCACCTGCCGGCCAGCCCGGCGGCCACTATGTTCTTGGCCACGTAGCGGGCGGCGTATGCGGCCGAGCGGTCCACCTTGGTGGGGTCCTTTCCGGAAAAGGCCCCGCCGCCGTGCCGCGCCATGCCGCCGTATGTATCCACAATTATCTTTCTTCCGGTAAGTCCGGTGTCGCCCTGGGGCCCGCCGATAACGAACCTGCCGGTTGGATTGATGAAATAGCGGATCTTATCGTCAACAAGCTCCCTTGGCAAAACCGGTGTGACCACCTTTACAATTACATCCTCCCGTATTTCCTGAAGGCTCACCCTGGGGTGGTGCTGGGTGGATACAACCACGGTATCAATCCTTACCGGCTTATCCCCTTCGTATTCCACCGTCACCTGCACTTTGCCGTCAGGCCTCAGATAAGCCAGCTCCCGGGTCTTTCTTGCCTCGGCCAGCCTGCGGGCCAGCCTGTGGGCAAGGGCTATGGGAAGTGGCATAAGCTCCGGAGTCTCATCGGTGGCGTAACCGAACATCATCCCCTGGTCACCGGCGCCTATGGCCTCAATCTCAGAATCGCTCATCAGGCCTTCTTTTGCCTCCAGGGCCTTGTCCACCCCCATGGCAATATCCGGTGACTGCTCATCAATAGAGGTAATCACCGAGCAGGTGTCACAGTCAAATCCGTATTTGGCGCGGGTGTATCCTATAGACCGGATGGTTTCCCTCACCACCCTGGGTATATCCACGTAACAGTTGGTGGTTATTTCCCCCGACACCAGCACCAGCCCGGTGGTGCAAAGCGTTTCACAGGCCACCCTGGCATTGGGATCCAGGGCTATGATCTCATCTAAAACAGAATCGGAAATCTGGTCCGCTATTTTATCCGGATGGCCCTCGGTTACGGATTCTGAAGTAAACAGTCTTCTGCCCAAATTTAATAAAACCCCCTTCACATACAGAAAAATAGACCCCAATGAGGTCAGCAAGGTAAAATCCGGTAAAAAATCACGTTAATTTTAACATTTCGACTTTTAGTTGTCAAACGTGAAATAGTGTCAATACTATCCTATCCTGTGGGTAATGTCCAGCTCCACCAGCACGGTGTCCACACCTATTTTTTTAATCTTTGACCAGGGCAGCAAAATGTCGCGGCCGGCCGAAAGCAGCCCGAAGCGCCGGGGGCCCTCCAGCACAAAGGCCAGGACGCTGCCCGTGGCCGGGTCTATGTGGACATCCTTAACCGCACCCAGCTTAGCCCCGTCTATCACGTTGATAATATCGCGCCTGGCAAGATCCGATACTTTAAACAAACAGACCGACCCCCCGCAATAATTATGTTTAACATATGCCGGAGGCCGTATAATTGTTCAACCGTTGTGTTCGAGGGTGTTTTTTATCCCCTGCTCAAGCTCCGTCCCGGCGGTCCAGCCCAAAGCCCATTCGGCCTTTTTGCAGCTCAGGAGGCTGTCCCTTATATCCCCGGGGCGAGGTGGCCCGTATAGGGGCTCGTCTTTGCAGCCCGCAGCCTTTTTAATAATCTCATAAAGACTGTTTACAGAAACTGATCTTCCGGTGCTCACATTCAGAGTCATCCCGCCCCCCCCTGTCAATGGCCTGCAGGTTGGCCGCAGCCACGTCACAGACATATACAAAGTCCCTGGTCTGTTCACCGTCACCGTGTATAACCGGCTGCTTTCCACCAATTATCCGATCGATGAAAACGGATACCACGCCGCCCTCTCCCAGGGCGTCCTGCCTGGGCCCATAAACATTGGAGTACCGGAGGACCGTGTAATCCAGGCCGTACAATTGCCTGTACAGCTCCAGGTAACGCTCCACGGTATGCTTTGACAGCCCGTAGCCCGAAAGGGGCTGCGCCGGGTGAAGCTCATCCACGGGCAAATACCGGGGCATGCCGTAAACCGCCGCCGAAGAGGCAAAAACAACCTTCCTTGCGCCGCAGGCCCTGGCCGCCTCAAGAATGTGCAGCGATCCCAGCATATTAACCCCCGCGTCAATATCCGGGGCTTTCAGTGATTCAGGCACGCTTGCCTGGGCGGCAAGGTGAATAATCACCTCCGGGGACTCCTTTTCAGCACAGTGGAAAACAAAATCCTTTTCCAGCAGGTCACCGTGATAAAAATTAACATTTTGTTTTATATTTTCAAACCTGCCGGCGCTCAGATTGTCCAGCACCGCCACTGCGGCCCCGGCGGCCGCCAGCGCGTCCACCGTATGGGAACCGATAAAACCGGCCCCCCCGGTAACCAGCACCTTCATACCCCACCCCACCTGGAAAATGCTTATTCTGATTTGGTTATTTGGAAACTATTGTTTTCCGGGATAAATCTGGCCCACCTTTCCTTTCAGATAATCCCCGAACTGATCGGCCAAATCCGGCCTGTCCAGGGCAAACTCAACCATGGCCTTGAGGTATCCCAGCCTGTCACCCACATCGAACCTCTGCCCTTTGAAGAAAAGGCCGTACATCGGCTCCTCACGGCAGAGCACCCGGAGGGCGTCGGTGAGCTGAATCTCCCCGCCCGCCCCGGGCCCGGTCTTGGCCAGCATGTCAAATATCCTCGGATTAATTATATATCTCCCCATTATCCCCAGCCTTGACGGGGCGCTTCCGGGGGAAGGCTTTTCCACCAGGTCTTTGATCCTGAAAATATTGTCCTGCACCTTTTCCGCGTCAAGGATGCCGTACTTGCCCACGTCTTCGGCGGGAACCTCCTGAACGCCGATCACCGATGCCCCTGTATCCTCGTATAGATCCATCAGCTGCCTGAGGCAAGGGACCTTGCTGCGGACAATATCATCTCCCAGCAAAACAGCGAAGGGCTCATCTCCAATAAACTTCCTGGCGCAGTATATTGCGTGGCCAAGGCCCCTGGGCTCCTTCTGGCGGACATAGTGAATTTCCACCATTTCGCCAATGTCCTTAACCAGTTCCAGCAATTCCTTTTTGCCCTTTTCCCTGAGAAGGGCCTCCAGGTCTGGAGATTTGTCAAAATGGTCCTCAATGGCCCTTTTATGTTTGCCTGTAATAAAAAGTATATCCTCAATCCCGGAATCAATGGCTTCCTCAACTATGTACTGTATAGTGGGCTTGTCTACTATAGGCAGCATTTCCTTGGGCTGGGCCTTTGTGGCTGGAAGAAACCTCACGCCCAGCCCGGCCGCAGGTATTACAGCCTTCCTTATCTTCATACCATCACCCCCCAGGTAAATAATACCATGGCCGTCTTTTTGTGTAAATAAAAGGCCAATTAAACAAAAAATTCGGAAAATGCAGTCATTCTGCCTTCCGAGAAAAACACCGATCTTCCTATAAGACTCATAGCACAGAACGATCCTTTTCAGGACCGCTCCGAATATTCCTTTGCCAGCCTGTTTTTCAAGCCGGCGCCCATTACCCCTATTTTATTGGCGGTCAAAATGACCACTGTGGCCAGTATAACCAGCAGCAGCATAGCCTGGTTGGTGGTCAGCACGTTCATTACCACCGCGCTGGCCCCCATCAGTATGCTGACCCCATATATCATCAAAACCGCCTGGCGGTGGGAAAAACCACGGTCCAGCAGCTGATGGTGCAGGTGCTCCCTGTCGGGCTGGAATATGGGCCTGTTCTCATGAAAACGCCTTACTATGGCGAAAACCGTATCAAGAAGAGGTATCCCCATCACCACCACGGGAATAATAACCGATATGGCGGTGGCACTCTTGGTAAGCCCCAGCACCGATATGACCCCCAGGCTGAATCCCAAAAGCATCGAGCCTGTATCTCCCAGGAAAATGCTGGCCGGGTGAAAGTTGTATTTCAGGAACCCCAAAACAGAGGCGGCGAGAACCAGTGCCAGCATCATTATCTCCAGCTGGCCCGAGTCCCCCAAAATATAGAACTGTGTCAGCGCCACCACGGCCATGGTCAGGGACGCGATGCAGGAAACCCCTCCCGCCAGGCCGTCAAGTCCGTCAATCAGATTGACGGCATTGGTGACTGCCACCAGCCAGAAAATGGTTATGGGAATGGCAAGAAGCCCAAGGTACAGCATTTCGTTGTTAAAAGGGCTGGTAACAAAATCAACCCTGATGCCGAAGGGTATTACCGAAAGGGCCGCCAGAGTCTGCCCCGCCAGCTTTGCCCGGGGGGATATGCCCCTTATATCGTCCGCAATGCCCAGTATAAGTATTATGGTAGCGCCCACAGCAAGGCCCACCACCGGCATTTTAAATGAAGAGCTTACCAGAGCCACGGGCACGAAGGCCAGATAAACAACCAGCCCTCCCAGGCGGGGCATCACCCTCCGGTGGACTTTCCTCTGGTCGGGATGGTCAACCGCGCCCCAGTACATGGCCCTGGATCTTACCCATGGCGTCAGCCCCAGGGCAACCAGAAACGATACCAGCAAGGGCAGGATATAGCTCAAGTCAAAACCCCCTTTTGAAAGGGACAAGTAAGCATAACTAAAGGTATTTTACCATTTAGTCAACTGATTTCACAAAGTTCAAAATAGGGGCGGCCACAGCAAATTAAAGGCCGAAGACATTAAACTGCTCTACATATCAGCCCAGGACGCAATATTTCGCCCGTTATCCCTTTTTTCCTTCCTGCAGGGCAAACATCAGATCGGCCTCAGCCGCCAGCTGCCCGTCCACCTTGGCCACACCTTTACCCTTGCCGATGGGCCCTTTGATTTTCAGTATCTCCACCTCCAGCGTCAGCTGGTCCCCCGGCGTCACCTGCCTTCTGAAGCGGGCCCCGTCTATACCGGCAAACAGCGCCAGCCTCCCTTCCATTTCGGGCATGGACAATACAGCCACGGCGCCCACCTGGGCCATGGCCTCAATTATGAAAACTCCCGGCATAACGGGGTACCCGGGGAAGTGCCCCTGGAAATAAGGCTCGTTTATGGTGACGTTCTTTATGCCCACCGCCTTTTTACCCGGGTCCAGCTCCATTATCCTGTCAATTAAAAGAAACGGGTAGCGGTGCGGTATTACCTTCATAATCTCATTTATATCCAAAAAAGCTGCCTCCTCTTTTATGCCCTAGGGGGCCGGAATTACGAGTCGGAACTCAGAACTCAGAATAATTGACAGCCGACATTTGAGGCCGGGGGGACTGTTTGATTTTCTTTATTCGATAGAATAGCCATTATTTCCTTTTAGGATACGACACATTTTTCCAGTGGGCCATTCCAGGCCCGGGCAGGCAACACTGTAAGTATGAGGGGTGGCCAGCATCATCTTCCGTTGACCTTGCCGTTAAAAGATTTTATACTTTATAAGAATGAGGTTGTCCTTGGTGGCAGAATCGATTAAAGGAGGATTTTCAGAGGCGATGAAGATCATAGATGAAAAGGGAAAGGTTTTGGGGTTAATCAATATAATCGACCTGATAATAATTTTAACTGTGCTTCTGGTGGCCGGGGGGGCTTATTACAAATTCACCAGCAAATCGGTACAGGTCAAGCCGGTCACTGTAGAATTCCAGGTGCTGGTGCCCCACGTAAGGCCGGAGCTGGTGAACGCCATCAAGGCGGGGGACAAGATGGTAAAGGGCGACAGCTACACCAACGTCACGGTAAAGAGCGTGGAGATTAAGCCCGGGTTCTCCATTAACGTGGACTCCAGGGGCCAGAGGGTGGCGTCGCACGACCCCTATCTAAAAGATATATATGTCACCAACACCGGCACCACTGCACTGACCTCGGCCACCATAAACATGGGGGGGCAGGACATCAGGGAAGGCAAGGAGTACTACGTTAAATCACGGGACTATGAGTTCAAGGGAGTTATAGTAAAAGTGGATGTGAAAGAGTAGCTTAAAAGTATTACTTTCCCGTCGGAATTCAGAATTCAGAAGTCAGAAGCCAGAATGGTTACGGCATTCCTCACATGACATTTAAGGCTCCCGGCGCTTGCCGGGAGCCTGTTGTTCTATCGGGTAAGACCCGTCAGTTCACTAATCTTTTCGGACATGAAGGCCACCCTGTTTTCCCATGAATTAACGGCTGCTATCTCCATCCGGCGCCTTTTCCTGTCTTCGTTTTCCGACTCCAGCGCCCTCTCCACCGCCTCAAGGAAGCCGCCGTAATCCGCAGCAATCTCGATATACTCCCTGAACTCCTCCACTCCCGGCATTTCCACGCTGACTACCGGGCGGCCCGAGGCCATGTACTCGTAAAGCTTCAGGGGGCTGACCCTGTCGGTCAGCTCATTCTTTTTAAAAGGGTTGAGGCATACGTCAAATGCCTTCAAATATCCGGGCAGTTCCTCCTTGTCCTTCCGGCCGGGAAAATGGACATTGGGCAGTTCCTTAAGCCTGTCCACGCTTATCCCGGCCCCCACGGGCCCAATCATGACACAAGTCCAGTCAGGCCTTGAGCGTGCCATATATTCAATCAGTTCCAGATCTATCCAGTCATGGATCACCCCCACAAATCCCAGCAGGGGGCGGGGGAGTCCGGCGATATCCGGAGGCACAACGGTTTCCTCCCTGTCGGCCCTGGCGAAGTGCTCCACATCGGCGGCGTTGGGGAGAAGGTATATATTGCGGCAGTACTGTTTCTTTGCTTCATACAGCCCTGAAGCCGTGGCAAAAACCAGGTCGCTTCCCGCCAGCAGCTCCCTTTCCATCTCCAAAACGGCATCTCTGTTGATAAGCCCCGGAAATTCGGAGTGCTCGTCCACGCAGTCGTAAATAATCGCCGCAGGATTCAGCCCCCTGGAGATTATCAGGGAATTGGGCAGATATGTCCACACCAGCGGGTTTTTAAACCCGAGCCTCCGGGCCACTCCTCCCACAAAAAGTAAAAGCCAGCGCTGATTTATCCGGTTTACCCACGGGTACATGTTCCCGAAGGGCAATATCACTGGCGGCGTATACAGGTATATATTTTCTGTTTTCTGCCTGGCCCCCTTCAGCCACTGCCACCACTTAAACCACAGGCTGCTGTCCTTCAGTGCCGACAGCATTGTGGCCGGCGGCTCAACATACAATATCCTGTTTGAGCGGGGCAGCCTCGACATTAACTGCTGGGACCGGTTCCATATGGGCTCCCAGTCCACCGGCCCAATACAGATGATATCCCGGCCGGCCAGTTCGCTCATGAACAAATCATTCCCCTTCTAATTATTCTGAATCCTGAATTCTTGATTCTGTATTCCGGCCCGCAATTCCGTCTCCCGGGGCTATTTTAAGGTGTCGGTACAACTCCTCTGTCTTCCGGGCCATAGCCTTGGCCGTAAACTTCTTTTCCACCACTGATTTGGCTGCAGACGCCATTTCCACAGCCTCCTGGGGATGATCCAGCATCCAGGCGATGCCCCTGGTAAGCCCGGCCTCATCTGCCGGCGGCACAAGCATACCGGTGGTTCCGTGATCAACGATTTCCGGGAGTCCCCCCACCGAAGTGGCCACAACGGGCACTCCCACAGCCATTGCCTCAAGGGCGGTAAGCCCGAAGCCCTCCCAAAGGGACGGCACAATAAGCAGGTTTAAGTCGGGCATCAGCTCGGTGACATCGGATACAAACCCCGTGAAGGTAACGTGGTCCGAGATCCCGAGCTCCCTGGTGTATTCCTCAAGGCTTTCCCTTTCCGGCCCGCTGCCCACCACCAGGAAATGAACGTCGGTTCTCTCCTTCAGAATCTCGGCTGCAGACCTGAGAAAATAGCGGTGCCCCTTAACCGGGTGAAGGCGGCCAACGATGGCCACCAAAGGAACTCCGGGGCTGAAGCCGGCTTTCTTCCTCCACTGCCCCGGTGATCCGGTATTCTGAAAAAACTGGGGATTCAAGCCGTTATAAATAACGGTAATCTTTTTCTCGGGTATCCCCTGCTGTACCAGGGCTTTCTGCAAGCCCCCGGAGACGGCTATAAAGTGCGTGGTCAGCCCCCGGGAAGCCCTTTCAATTAAGGCGTTGGCCAGCCTGCTGAACAGATCCGGGTAATCCTGGACCAATAGGCTGTGAACGGTGGTGACGATGGTATCAACCCCCGCCATCCGGGCAGCCAGCCGGCCCACCAGATTGGCCCTCACTCCATGGGTGTGCACCAGGCCAATATCTTCAGCCAGTATAAGGTCCCTCAGCTTTGTGACTATGCCGAAATCCAGCTTGTGGCGCATCGGAATGGAGTGAGCCCTGATCCCGGCCTCCCTGGCCAGCTTCACAAATGGATCAGCAAAAAGGCAGCACACGGAAACCTCCACCATGTCATCATCCATGGCAGTGGCAAGATTAAGAATATGTCGTTCAGCTCCACCGAATTCGCCCCCGCCAATCACGTGGAGAACCCGCAATCGCTTCAACTTAGTGCGCCCCCTTGCCTTGCTTAAATCATTTTATCAATTTCAATGTCGTTCGACAAGGAGTTTTTCCCTCCCGTGAAACACCCCTGGATGATCCCTGTGGTTATGGTGTATAATTAACCCTGCATAGCAAAGGAGGAGTTAGGTTGGAGCTGACCTGTGTTATAAGGAGCAGCATTATCTACAGGGCATTGTCCCTCGTCTTTCAGTCCGCTGCGAAATACTGGGACAGCAGTTACACATGCAAAAAAATCAACAGCCTTCCGGCATTTTCCACGGCCCCGGCCATAGAGGGATCACTGATACTGAAGGCAGTCTCCTTCCTGGCTGAACTGGCCCTCAAACCCCTTGCCGCTCTGGGCGCCAGGCTGCGGCCGGCTGTTCCGGGAAGCTTTCTGCTTAACCCGGGGCTTCCGCCTGCTATGGCCGAGAGCAGGGTTATTAGCGGCATAACCGGCGTCAGAGCGGAAACCGCCCTCTGGATACTTATTTTTTATCCCGTGGTCGACTATCTGATGCGTAAAGTGCCTGCTCTGGAATTCCTGTCCGGAAGCTGGGACGAACTTCTGCTTCTGTTTATAATTGCCGCCTGGACGGCTCAGATGGCCCTCCGGGGAAAGGCGGCCTTCCGTAATACCGGGCTGGATATTCCCATAGCTATCTATATTGGGATAAGCCTTTTCCTGTTCTTCATGCGGTCTCCCGACACCTCATTGGCGCTGGAAGGCCTGAGGGTGTATCTGCAATACCTGCTGTGGTTTTTTGTGGGATCAAATCTCCTCATAAACCGGAGGCAGTTTTCCGCACTGATGAAAGGAGTTGTGGCTGTGGCCGCCCTGGTATCCGCAATAGGTGTATTTCAGTACATCATTGGAGTGGAGATGCCCGCCCACTGGGTTGACCAGGCCGAAGAAGGAATAAAGACCCGGGTGTTTTCCATCGTGGTGAGCCCCAATGTGCTGGGGAGCCTTCTGCTTATTTTCATACCTGTGACTCTGGGCCATCTCTTGGCCTCCGGGGACTGGCCGAGACGCACCGCCTACGCGGCCGCCCTGGGAATAATGCTTGCCTGCATGGTGTTCACGTACTCACGGGGAGCCTGGCTGGCTCTGGCTGGATCAATGGCGATACTGAGCCTGATGTATAACCCCAGGCTGATTGTGTTAATGGGTGCCTGCTCCCTGGCTGCCACCCAGCTGATAACGGGCATAGGCGCCCGGCTGTCCTATATGTTTTCCCCGGCCTATGTCGCCAGCAGCCAGAAAGGCGGGCGGCTTGCCTTATGGCAGAAGGGTCTGGACAAGTTCCTGCAGAACCCTCTGTTTGGCTCCGGCTTCGGGACATACGGAGGGGCAGTGGCCGCCAGGAGGGTGCCGGGAAGTGTATATACCGATAACTTTTATCTTAAGACAGCTGTGGAGAGCGGCATTATAGGCCTTTTAGCCCTGCTGTGGCTTCTGGCCAGCGCCTTCCGGTGCGGCTACATAGCCTACCGCAAGCTAACCGGCGGCTACCTTAAAACAATGGCGGCCGCACTGATTGCAGGGCTGCTGGGGGTTGCCCTGCACAACTCGGTGGAAAACATTTTTGAAGTTCCCATGATGGCAACTTATTTCTGGTTCCTGTTCGGGGTACTGCTGTCACTGCCCAGGATCGAAGATACGGAATGATAATTGGCATTAAGCGATCTGCACTAAGCAATTGGCAGTAAGCATTTGCTTGTCGCTTATAGCGTACAGCTTATAGCTTATAGCTTATAGCAAATAGCCATTTTCAAAGAAAGCCCGCCGGGTGCAAATCCGGCGGGCTCTTCGATCTTTAAAAGGCTGGTTTAATTATTCCTTGGGGTTCCGCCTTCTATGGTGACTATTACCCCCGACTCCTTATCGGAGGACTGCCGGTCTGTTTCAGGAATGCCCGGAACAACCCCCCCGCCGGGCTGCCCCGAGGCTGCCGGAGGCTTAGAAGGTGAGGCAGCGCCGCTTCCGGAAGTCTTCCCTGTCGTTCCCGAAGTCTGGCCTGAACTGCCGCCTGGCCTTACAGCGCCTCCCTGGGTCCCCTTGGCCGTATTTTTTGCGTCCTTAACTTCACCGGTCCTGCCGCCGGGCGGCACCACCGCACCCCCGGCCTGCTGCCCGTCAGTAACGGGCTTATACATTGAAGTCATAGTGGTGGTCTCTCCCAGGACAACATTATCAACCGAGCGGCCTTCAAACAGCCGGGCAATGACTATACGGGCCTGGCTGGGGTCAACCTCCCAATAGCTTCCGTCCTCGGTATTAAGAAATTTTCCCGGCAGGGTCTGGGTCACCAGATTGGACTTGCTCATCTTAGACGCAGCCTGGGCAAGCTTCTTCATTTCCCCTACGCTGAGGTTGGTTTGCACAGCCTTGCTGACGCTGGACACCAGAGAAGGAAGTTTGACCACTGTTGACGGCTGGAGAGCCTCGTTAACCAGTGCGGAGAGGAATTTCTGCTGGTGCTCCGCCCGGCTTATATCTCCCAGGGCATAGTCCCTGAATCGCACAAACTGGAGGGCCTTATCGCCGTCCAGCCGCTGAACCCCCGGCTTAAGGTCGATGGTGTATTTTCCGCCCTCCTGGGGATCATAGTGATACATTCTTTCCTTAACCTCTACTATAACGCCGCCCAAAGAGTCCACCATATCTATAAAGCCATCGTAGTCGGTCATTACATATTTATCAACCCGGATCCCCACCAAATCCGAAACCGTCTTCATAGCCAGGGCCGGCCCGCCAAAAAGCGTTGTGCTGTTGATCTTTTCCCAGCCGTGCCCCGGGACGCGCACCCTTGTGTCACGGGGAATGGAAAGTATGTTCACCATGTTCTTTTCGGTATCCACACTGATAAGCATCATGGTATCGGCCCGGCCCATTTTTTCACCCGTCCGGGCGTCAACGCCAAGGACCAGCACATTTATCCTGTCTTTAAAAGAAGACTCTCCGGGGGAATCATTGATAATGGCCGTAATATCCAAATCACTAAAAAACCACGCGGCAAGAAGGCCCCCGACAGTCATAAAGGCGAGCACCAGTACCACAGCAAACGCAAATCTGGCTCTGTTCCTCAATCTGTACCGAGGGTTATGACGCAAGTGCAAGCACCTCTTTCTATTGAAAAACTGTAATGCTTTCCCGTCAGAATCCAGAATTTATTTGATCTGAACTTCTCCCTTATACATCACTATAGCCTTGGTCTGGGCGCTGATGCCGCGCCCGTCGGACCTGGGGACAATTAAAAGATGATCAAGATCCACAGCCTGCCCGGCGGTTATGTTGCCGCCCTTTGTCACATCTGGTATGCCGCTCCCCACCGGGTCCACCACCAATGTTCTGCCGGCCCTCACTATAATCTCCGCACCGGCTTTTGCTTCCAGCTGCTGGCCGGGTGTAAGATCCGCCACTTTCCATGCCATGTACTTGTCGGCATAAGCCTTTATCGTATCATTGACCTGCCCCGGGAGGCGGGAATTTATCTGGGACTCCACATAGCTGCGCGTTACCAGGGGATCGTTCACACTGCCCGGCTCACCCGTACCTGCCGCCCCCGCCAGGGCTACCCCAAACAGTAAAATGACGGCCACGGTTATGACTGCAGGTAAAAACCTCCTAAATATTTCCATAGATATAATATTCCCTCCCCGTATAATAAGACGAAGCACGGAAAAAAAAGTTCCCGGAACGTTCCCGAATTATTCAATCCACCAACGTTTTTCCGGAAATCTTCGACACGCTCTTATACACTCTTCCGTCCACCCGGTTTTCGCCCGGGCATCATCTCGGCCGCCAAATCTGCTCCCCTTAGCGCTTCCCGGCGAAGCAGAGCCACCTTCTCCGCCAGCCTGTCCTTCAATTGATCCGACGAGGACGTGACCCAATCTATGCGCCGGAGCAGCTCTTCGTAGTGGAGGCGGTCCACCGAACCTCCCACGGGCATATCCACCAGGCTTAAAAATCTGTCCACCTTGGGGTCGTAGGAAATTCCCACCATGGGTATGTTTAATATGGCCCCGAATATAAGGAAGTGCAGGCGCATACCAACAATTACCCGGGTGTTCATCATCAGTGAGAGCATTTCTTTAAAATTTATCTGTTTTTCTATTATATACGGAACCCTGCCCATCATGGAAGATATTTCCTTGCTAACCGAAACATCCTCAGGGTAGTGCATGGGAAGAAAAATGACATTACGGCCGGCTGCTATCAATTCGTCACAAGCCCTGGCTATTGCCGACTTGTATCCCTGCCGGCCCTTCCAGCCCCGGACAGAAACCCCCACCATATCTTCCACCGCCGGTATCCCCGCATCAGCCAGTATACGGTCTCCCAGCGACGGGTCAATTTCACCTGTATCCAAACCCAGGGCAGGGTCAGCTGTTACTTCCACCCTGGGTCTTACAACCCCCAACTCCTCAAGCTCCCCCTTGGACTCCCTGTCTCTTATGGTAACCAGCTCAACCTTGTTGGCCACAATCCTCATAAGAGTCCTGCCCAGCACTGTCCTGACCGGACCTATGCCCTGCCCGTAAAAGAAAACAGGTTTTCCCAAAATCCTTGCCAGGGTAACAATGCCGAGATAGTAAAGTATGCTGTTGGGGCCGGTAACATCCTGCAACAGCCCGCCGCCGCCGCTTATCAGCAGGTCGGACTTTCTGATCTCATCCACGATTGCACCCAGGTCATGCCTGGGTACAGCCCTTACGCCAAAAAATCTTTGGGTTTCCTCCGGATCTTTGGAAAGCACAACGGGATCCAGGCCCTGAATTTTTTGTTCCAGCGCCTTTAGCATGGCATATAACATCGCCTCATCACCGTTGTTTTTAAATCCATAGTACCCGGAAATAACCACCCTGGGCATGCCCTATCCCCCAATTCAGACGCCAGCCGCAAGCCATCAGCCGCCGGATATTGATATTTCTGTTCCCGGCCCAAAAACTCCATGGCAAAGACTGACATCGGCACCCGAAAACTTACCTGGGAAAAATTTTCCCAAATTTATACTTCACAATCACCGCAACCATGAACCCGGGTAAAACCAGCATCCGCCTCCAGCGGCGGGGTTCCTTCAAAAGCCTTCCCAGCCATTCAAGATTTAAACGCCTGATCCACTCCGGAACCCTTTGAACATTCCCGGACAGTACATCCAGGCTCCCTCCCACACCGACGGCGGCAACACTTCCAAGAAGGGGCAGATTCTCTTCAATCCATTTTTCCTGGCGCGGGGAGCCAAGGGCCACAAAAAGCAAATCCGGGGAGACGCTTTTAATCATGCCGACAATCTCATGGTCCTCATCATCGGTAAAATACCCGTGGTGTGTTCCGGCCACCAGCAATCCCGGAAACAGCTTTACCGCCCTTTGGGCGGCGGCTTCTGCCACACCCAGGGCGGAACCCAGGAAAAACACCCGCCATCCTTTTTCCGCGGCAGACTCCAAAAGCCGCATCATCAGATCTACCCCGGCAACCCGTTCCGGAAGGGGACTCCCTGCAGTCCGGCAGGCCCAGGTTATACCCACTCCGTCTGCGGTCACCATATCGGCCCGGTTTATCATCTTAAGCAGGGCCTTTTTACGCTGGGCGCGGAAAAGCAGTTCAGGATTAAGGGTGATTATAAAGCAGGGGTCTTTTCTTTCAATATACCGGGCTATATTTTCTACGAACTGGCCCATGGTCAGCGGATCAATCAAAGCGCCGAGTAATTCTGTCTTCACTTCTTCAAACCCTTCAGCCGTAAACGCAAGGCCCCCGGAGATTTTCGGGGACATTCCTGTCTTAAGAGGATGACTCAGCCTTCAGCAGGTGTGTCCCCTTTCCTTAAAAAAGACATTAAACCTTCAAACATTTTATCACAATTTCCTACACTGCTCCAGCCTGCTTTGGTAAGAGGAAATATTTTATTTGGCAAATACTGTGCCGGCCGCCTAATATTTATTTATCGGCCAGTAAAGGCATATTAATATAAGCCCCTGCCGGGCGGCAGAATCCTGAATGCAGGAATAATATGGCATAGCCCTCAAAATAAGAGGATTTTATACAATACCGTCGAAAGATAGCATGGTTAGCTTGCATGGAAAGGCAGGATTTAAGTGCGATACTACCTGGCCTCAATGAGGCCCAAGCAATTTATAAAGAACCTGTTTATTTTTGTCGGCATAATTTTTTCAGGAAATCTGCTCAATACCGGAATGCTGTTAAAGGTTACCGGCGCCTTTATTGTGTTCTGCCTTTTAAGCGGCAGCGTATACCTGATCAATGACATCATGGACATTGAAAAAGACAGAAAACACCCCCGCAAAAAGCACCGCCCCCTGCCAGCGGGGCTGATACCGGTTAATGGCGCCGCAGTGGCGGCGGCAATGTTGTCAGCGGTTTCCCTGGCCCTGGCCTTTGCCCTTTCAACGGCCCTGGGGGTGATTTCGTCAGTTTATCTCGTTATGATGATAATTTATTCATTATATCTCAAGCACATTATAATACTTGATGTGTTCACCATCGCGGCAGGATTCGTTCTGCGGGTGGTGGCCGGAACCGAGGTCATCAATGTCTACCTGTCCCCCTGGGCTGTGGTATGCACTTTCTTCCTGGCCCTTTTCATGGCCCTTGGCAAAAGAAGAAACGAAAAAATTGTGCTGGGGGACAGTGCCACCCGCCACAGGGTTTCCCTGGAGACGTACACGCTGCCGCTGATAGACCAGATGATTTCAGTAGTGACCACCTCAACAATAGTATCTTATTTCCTGTATACATTCAAGACGGGGCAAAGCCTTGTTTCGGTGATTACCGTACCATTCGTACTGTTTGGACTTTTCCGGTACATGTATCTGGTGTACAGCGAAAACTCGGGCGGCAGCCCGGAAGAAATCGTAACCAAGGACCGCCCGCTGCAAATCGCGGTATTGCTGTGGGTAACCGCTTCGATGATCACCTTATACTGATACTAGCTGCTACAAGATAACCGCTAGTAGCTAGCCATTTCAAGGAGGACAATAATGAAATCAACGGTTGCGGTGCTGAAAACATCGCCCCAATCTGTACTGGACGACTATAAAAAACTTATGCACCTGGCGGGCTGCACCAATTTCCTGCCAAAAGACCGGGATACGGTCATCAAGCTCAATCTTTCCTGGACAAAATACTTTCCGGCCTGCTCATCCCAGCCCTGGCAGTTCGAGGGCGCCGTAAAGACCCTGCTGGAGGACGGGTACAGCAAAGAGTCCCTTCTGCCGGTGGAAAATAAAACAGTAGTCACCGACCCCATCAGGGGTGCCTTCAACAACAAGTGGACGCCGGTGCTTAAAAAGTACGGCCTTGGGTTCACGCCGCTGCCGGAGGTGGAGTGGGTGGAGTTCAGGCCAAAGGCCAAACTGATGGTGCTGGACAGAATATTCCCCGAGGGCATAAAGATCCCCAAAATGTTCCCGGGCAGAAATGTTTTGCACCTGCCGACGGTAAAGACACACGGACACAGCATCACCACCGGCGCCATAAAGAATTCCTTCGGCGGCCTGTTAAAAGAGGTGCGCCACTACTGCCACAAGTACATGCACGAAACCCTGGTGGACCTGATGATACTGCAAAAGGAAATACACTCCGGCATATTCGCCGTTATGGACGGGACGGTGGCCGGAGATGGCGCCGGCCCGCGCACAATGATACCTCATGTAAAGGATTACATACTGGCCTCAGGGGATTCGGTGGCAATTGACGCGGTGGCGGCAAAAATGATGGGAATGGACCCCATGTCGATACCCTACCTGCGCATGTGCGACGAGGCCGGGCTGGGCAATGCCAGCATGGAAAACATAGAGATAGCAGGGGAGGATATCAGCGGTGTCAACTTCGGGTTCAGGGCCAGCCGCAGTTTTGTCATATGGGGGGACCAGATGATAAGAAAGGGGTTTTTAAAGCCCTTTGAAAAAGTACTGCTGCACAGCCCGCTCATGGTATGGGCGCCCTTTGCCTCCAATGTCTACCACGACTTTTTCTGGTATCCGACGGTGGGGCACAGCAGGATAAAATCCTTCAGCCAGACCGGGTGGGGCCGGCTTTTCGACTCATACTGAACTGCATCAGGAGTCAGGTGACATGCCTGATATAGCCAACGTATTGTTCCGGGTTTGTTATCATACAATCTGTTACTCCTGTCTACTGTCTCCTGTATTCCGACCAAAGGGGACTGCCTATGAGCATCTACCTTATACTTATAACCGCCATCGTCTTCAACGCCGGAGCCAATATAATGATAAAGGCCGCTATGAGGGAAAGCCCCATTTTGCTGGAACAGGGAAATCTTTTAACCGCCTTCGCCCAGGCGGTAAAAAACCCCTGCCTTATAGCAGGAGTGGCCCTTTTCGGCCTGGCCCTGGCAGCCTACAGCATTGTGTTGAGCAAAATCAACCTCAGCGTGGCCTACCCCATCATGACCGGGGCCGGCTTTCTTTTAGTGTTTCTGGTGTCAGGGCTTTACTTCAGAGAGAGTATCACAGCCATGCATTTATTCGGCTCCGCGCTGATACTGGCAGGAGTATGGATGTTAGCCAGGTAGAGGCTACTTGGAAAATCAAATTTTATTAAGATCTCCCATAAATTCATCTAAGGTAATACCGGCCTGTTCAAGAATACCGCGGAGTGTACCTTTGGCCTTAACATGACTTCCCCTTTGTGAAACCTATACAAACCCATTCTTAGTCGGTACTTTAATGACTTTTTCAGGAGGAAGCACAGGATACTTGGATCCCATTATATTGCGACCTCCAAAGTGGTTAGAAATGTTTGCAGAAACAACACTGTTTTCTACACACTTTGCAATAAACCAGGCCTCTTCTTGCTGAACTATTACATTAACTTTAATTGTCAACATATCCACTCCCTCAATGAACTCTTTTTAATATTATACCAGATTTTTTTATTGATATTTCCTCCATGATTATAATAAGGGGTATCGACTTGAGAAGAGAACACGTTGTCATATCGGCGGGCATTGTACTGTCCACCCTTTTCACCGCCGCAGCGTGGCACCTGTACTATGAAAACTATTTCACCGGGCTGATACTGAACGATGCCATGGACTACGCCGGCATAGCCAGGAACGTGGCCCTGGGCCAGGGCTTTATTTCCCAGTACATCACCCCCCTCAGCCTGGCTCACTACGGTGTGCCCCAGCCGGACATGTGGAGGGCGCCCCTCTGGCCCCTGGCCCTGGCCGTATTTCAAAAAGCCATGGGATTCAGCGACGAGGCATCGGCCGTAGGGGCGGGTTTTTTCTTTATCGCCGCCAGCCCCGTTGTTTTCCTTCTTGCCAGGCAATGGTTCGGAAGCCTTGTTGCAGCGGGATCGGTGCTGGTATATTCCCTTACCCCCGAGCTGCTCCGCTATTCCATTTCCGGCATGACCGAAACCATGGCGGTTTTCCTGATGTCCCTGGCGATGCTGGCAACTTCCACCAAAAGCTTGAAAAACAGCCCCGGCGACTGGCTTTCCGGGGCTGTACTGGGGCTATTCTACCTGGCCAGGTACAACGCACTGGTATTCCTGCCTTTCTTTCTGTTATTCAGGTGGCATTACAGGAGACAGGGCTTGCTTCCCCCGGCCAGGTTTCTGGCCGCCTTCACCCTGGTGGCCCTGCCCTGGCTGGCCCGAAATACCGTATTATTCGGCAATCCCCTTTTTTCCCTGCAAAAATACGAACCGGTAATGTTCACCCGGATTTACCCTGACTACAGCCTTTACCTCTATGCAATAAAAATAGATGTGATTGAGCTTTTTAAAAGTCACCCTGATGCCCTGCTGGAAAAGATTTCGGCCGGCTGGGAGCACTACACCTCCATTTTTTTAAATCCTTCCCTAAACGGAGTGTCCGCTGCCCTTTTCGTCCTTTTCCTGGTTTCGGTCATACTTCCTTTAAATAAAAATACAGCCGGCATCAGGCCCCTGATTTTGGCCTGCTATATAACGCAGCTGTCGGCTCTGCTGGTTATTCACTTCATACCCAGGCTGTTCCTGGTGTTTACCCCATTTTACACAATCTTCGCCCTGGGAGCGCTGCAAATGCTGGTGGGCGCAACCGCAAAAAAGCTGCGGCTTAGGTACATCCCCGGGCTTCTAGCGACTATACTTATAATATTTTTGTCCTTTTACAACTTTGTAAGCCCCGGCCCCCCGGCCAGAGAGGTGCCTGACCGTGACGCATACCTTAAAACAGCCAGGGAGCTTTTTAAAAAGGTCCCTGCCGACAAAGTAATTCTCACCGACATGGGCCATGTCATAAGCTGGTACGGAGAACGTTACGCGTGCAAGATACCATACAGCGTGGAAATGATCCCTGAAATCAAAAAAAGGGCCGATATCGGCGCCATTTTCATCTCGGACAGGATTCTCTGGCATATGCCCGAGGCCGACCGTAGCTGGAAACAGCTCTGGTATCACCGCCCTCCCGAGCTCCATGGTTTTAAGCTTTACAAGGTTATAAAAGGCAAAGGCTTTATATACCTGACTCCGGACCTCTACGCCCAGGCAATGCTATCAGAAGCTAACTGATGATTTCATACTCTCCGCAATTATTCTCTCTTCTACTCTGAAAAATAGAACTCAGGACTCAGAACTCAGAATCCAGAATAAGGATGTCGGATTCCTTGCTGAAGTGTACGTAGGGGGGAGGACCTTTCAGGCCGTATGCGACGGGCATAGAGCCGGTTCAACCGGAGGACTGTGAGCCCGGACTGAAAACCGCACCCGACATGGAAGCATATCCTGGCTTATATGTGGCCCCAGATTTTCATTGCCCAGTGGTGCCGCGCTTTGCGGCATGGGAGTCTGTATTCCGGCGGAAAAAATGCAGAATAAGCTATCTAATTCCCACATAGCGCTTCAGCCGGTATATGTCCTCCTCCTGGCGGGACAGCTTCTCCCCTTGAAAATCCAGCCTCTCGTCGATGTAGCGAATGTCTTCCCTGGTTATCATGGCGGACTTCATAATGTCCATGTCCTTTTGTATAACGTCCACCTTTCTTTCAAGGCTGTCCATTCTAACCTCAAGGCTGTCCATCCTGGCCTCAAGGCTGTCCATCCTGGCCTCAAGGCTGTCCATCCTGGCCTCAAGGCTGTCCATCCTGCTCTCCAATCTGTCCATCCTTTTATCAATGCCGTCCACCTTATCGCGCAATTCCTCTACTATAGCATTGGTATTCCCAACAATCCTTATCAAGTCAGTCAATAAATTTTCAATGCTCTCCAAACGTCTCTCATCCATTAGGATCACTCCCCGCTACTTTATCTATACTATTATAATCCACCCCTCCCATATCCAACAAGGAGAAGATAGACATCAAAAACGGGGTTTCAGGCAACAATTACCATTGGCCGCTGCCCTTTCCAGGTAACAAACCACCAGTCCATTCAATATTTTAATAGTAAGGGAGGGTATAATGTGGAACTGATAAAAGATGTGCTGGTCAAGCAATTAAGGATTATACCGGACGAACGGGGCTTTCTCATGGAAATAATGCGTGCGGACTGGCCGGAATTTATTAATTTCGCCCAGTCATACGTCACCGCCTGCTACCCCGGGGTTTACAAGGCCTGGCACTACCACGAAAAACAGTGGGACCATTTCTCCTGCGTAGAAGGAATGGTGAGGCTGGCACTGTACGACGCCAGGGAGGGCAGCCCCACCGGCGGAAAAATAAACGTTTTCCACATGGGCTGTCTGAACCCCGTGCTGGTAAGAATCCCTCCCCTTGTTTACCACGGCTTCGCCGCCGAGGGCGGGCGGACCGCCCTTCTAATAAATTTTCCCACTGAACTCTACCATTATAAAGAACCCGACGAGTTCCGGCTCCCCTGGAACGACCCGTCCGTTCCTTACGACTGGGAGGCGGTGCACAAATGAGAGTGCTGATATCCGGAGGCGCCGGCATGCTGGGGCGGCAGGCGGCAAAAGAATACAAAAACCGGGGCCATGAAGTATACCCCCTGACCAGAAATGATTTAGATATTACCAACTACAACTCAATTAAAAGATCCCACCTGGACATCAAGCCCCACCTGGTTGTGAACTGCGCCGCGTACACCGACGTGGACCGGGCCGAAACCGAAAAAGAGGAGGCCTGCGCCGTCAACGGCATGGGCCCCCGCCTGCTTGCCGCGGCCTGCCACCGGAACAACGCAGTGCTGGTGCACATAAGCACCGACTATGTATTCAACGGCAAGTCACAGCGACCATACATGGTATGCGACCCGCCGGACCCCATCAATGTATACGGGGAAAGCAAACTCATGGGCGAACAGGGCATCCGGGAATCCGGCTGCAGATACTACATAGTCAGGACCAGTTGGCTTTTCGGCCCCGGAGGAAAAAAGAACTTCGTGGATACAATCCTAAACCTTGCCAGGCAACAAGCAGTCATCAGGGTGGCAGACGACCAGTGGGGCAACCCCACCTACACCCCCGACCTTGCCCGGACCGTCGCCGATCTTTCCCGGACCGGAATATACGGCACATACCACATCACCAACAGCGGCGCCACAAACCGCTTCGAGTTCGCGAAAAAAATAGTAGAAACAGCCGTGCTGAAGGCAACAGTCGAACCCTGCAAAGCCGGCCAGTTTCCCCTCCAGGCCCCCCGCCCGGCATATTCCGCCCTTGATCCTTTTCCTATTACCCATGTGCTTGGCTATTTACCGCCCGCGTGGGAAAAGGCGGTAAAACATTTTTTGTCAAATGTTCTGGTATCTTCAACATGAAGCAGGATAATTTTCAAATCTTGATGAAAAATAGTATATTCTATTGAATTTGGAGGTGCTCAATCAATAAATGCTGAAATCACTCGATGAATTTCTGGATAAGTGGCTGCAGGAGGACTTTAAAAATCTGAACAATGCCCACCGCAGCATGATAAACGTGGTCAGGCGGGTTAAAGCCGCCAGTGACGAGGGTAACCTGGAATCCCTGCAGCAGGCTCTGGCCCGCTAAAGAAAGAAATTGACCGCTTAAACGCGGCCTCATTCGATGTCCATCGCTATCTCCAGACTCTGGCTGCAGCGTACGGCACGGTGATGACCAGGCAGATTGCCAAGACCAAGATTGGAAGCACTGGTGGCCAGTTACTGCGATACTGTAGCCGAGGTTTACGAAAGCTTGCGCCAGATAATGGACGACTTCGCCGGCTTTGAGGGGGCGTTTTTTATCTTTGCCGGCCGGCCTGATCTGATCCACGACGAAAAGGGAGACGGGTTGGAAGAGATCTAAACCGGGTACGGACCGAAGGCGGCGCTTTTTCACTGGTGGTGAAGGGCAACTTCGGCAACGGTAAAACTCATTTTCTTAACATTATCTCCCGGAAGGCGACAGACATGAATTTTGCCGTCAGCTTCGTGCCCCTTTCCAAGGAGACACCCTTTGACAAGCTGGACCGTATTTTCCGCCGGGCGGCTGTTGGACTCCGCCTGCCCGGCTACTCACAGCCCGGCTTTAAGCCACTGCTGGAAGTATTAAAGCCAGGCGGCGAGGAAGCGGAAGGTATCCTGAATTATGCCCGCCGCAACCTCCACCCCAAAATTGAGGCTGTACTTAAGAATTACCTTGAGAGCAGCGGTGACGCGTATAACCAGCACATTCTGGCAAGCGATCTGGCCGGTGATTTTATCCCGAATACGCAGCTAAAGTCCATCCACCGCTTGAACTTCGGAAGGGCCCTTTCCATGCCGCCCTTCAAGGTAAAGGAGAATACCTTTGATTATTTCCGCTTTTTATCCCATCTGATCCGTATTTGCGGCTATGCCGGCTGGGTTATTCTGTTTGACGAGTTTGAGCAGTTGATGTACCTGGGTATTACTGCCAAGACCAATGCTTATTTAAACGCTGCCCGCTTCATGTCCCACTCCTTCGGCCTTAAGGCCACATACGCCGTTTTTTCGGCCTCATCTAATTTGTGGTCGGAGTTGATCTGGAAGCAGAAAAACAGCGATTACGATATTGTGCCCCAAAGGCTGGCGGCTAAGGAGAGGCACCATGATATACCCACGGTGCGGGAGGTCTTTGGTTGTTTCTTGAAAGACAACCTTTTTTTGGACACACTTTCCACCTTCGACATCCACCGGATGATCCAAGCCGTCCGTGATCACCACGCCCATGCCTACGGCTGGTAACGGAAACCTTGCAGCGGGCACTGACAGGTGGGTCCCGCCTTGCCCTGCGCGCCGGCCGGCCGTCGGTTTTCCCTGCGGAACTGCAGCCTTTTACCGTTAGACACTCCGCCGTCCGCGTACCACTCACGGCTGTCGAAAGACGTGTTTTTTGGTACGGCTGTCCCTGGCCCGGCGACGGCAGGGTGGACCACCTGAGTATACGGGTATGTGGGGAAAAGGTTTGCCGGCTCCTGATGTATCTTCTGGAAATGGACCTGCGCCGGGAGTTTTTTGGTGGACGCTATGCCGGGCTGAAGGCATACGCAGAGAACAGTTTCACCTGCAGTGGCTGCGGCAGCCCGCTGACGGTGCGGTCCGGACCAGGCGGCGACTGCTTTCTCGGCTGTACTGCTTATCCCCGCTGCCAGCACCCAATCCAAAAAATCACACCGGAAATACTGGAAAGCTACCTGTCAGCAGCCGGGCTGAACTGCCCGGCCGGGCACATTTTAAAGGCCATCCCCGCCAGGCACGGCCCAATCGCCCTCTGCTCACACAGTCCCGCCTGCCGCTATGTTCTTCAAGTGAGGGACCTTTTATAAATATATAGTACATATCGACTAACTAACATAATAAGTGTATAATATTAGAAACAGATTTGGTTATTGCAAGGAGAATCGGTTTATGAGTTCTGACATTTTAAGGGAAATAGCAGATAAACTGGACCAAATCGAAAAAAACCAAAAGAACGAAATAGGAAACCTTCAAAAAGAAATGTCTGAAGGTTTTGCGAAAATAAACGAACGTCTAAATACAGAGGTTAATAATCTCCGCTCAGACATGTCGGACGGCTTTGCAAAAATGGATGGACGTCTAAATACAGAGGTTAACAGCCTCCGATCAGAAATGTCGGATGGCTTTTCAAAAGTAGACATGCGTCTTAACAAGGTACAAACCCTAATTGAGGGAATTGCCTTCGGCATCGCCGAGCGCATCGGCAACGAAGCTGAATTCGCCTACCGCCTTCAAGTGCTCGAACAGCAGATGAAGGAACTGCAGCAAAAGCTGGAACAACGCCAGTAAACCTCACCCCAGAGAACATGACCGGGAAATCCGCCTTCTGCATAACGCCCTGAAAAACTGACGGGAGAATACGACTTGGTATAAAGCAGGTCGTATTTTGATTTTAAGGACCACAGGGATTTTTTGTAAAAAAGACAATATTGTTGACCGTTTATCGATGCCATGTTAAAATCAGGGAAAAGTCCATAGCCTTGGAAATAAATATTGAAGGGGAGTAAGAAGAGTACCGGGGAGGTAATAATGAAGCCCATTGATCCAAGCAACCGCAGCGATTCTACGGCAAAAAACATAAGAGGTTTCACTGCACCTGTATTAAAGGCGTTACAGGATTACCTGTCCCGGCAGGACGACATCGTGGCAGTCTACCTGTTCGGCTCTTTCGGCACTGAGTTTCAGAATAAGTTCAGCGACCTGGATCTTGGCGTAGTATTCTATCCGGGTAAACTGCCGGACCTGGGACGTGAATTATCCATAGAGGCCGAGCTTTCTTTGATTTTAGGCATTGACAGGATCGACCTGATCAACCTGAACCGCGCGCCTGTCCAGCTCCGCTTCAAGGCCGCAGCTAAAGGCTCGATTCTCTTTGAGGCCAACGCAAATGAACTGTCCTCGTTTCTGGAAAATACTTACCGCATCTATGGAGACTACCAGATAGACCTGGAAACATATTACCGGGAATACCAAAAGGCCTTACGGGAGGCTTATCTAAATGGTTGATCAAAATATACTGTTGTCAAAACTTGGCTACATAGAGAAAAATCTTGTCTACCTGGAATCTCTGGGCAAAATAAAGGAAGAGGACTTTTTAGAAAGTCCTTTTCTCACCGGAGCAGCCAAATATTATTTACAGACATGCATAGAGGCCATGCTTGATATAGCCAATCACGTTATAGCACGGGAGCGATACAGGGCCCCTGACAATTATGTCGATGCTCTCCGGGTTTTAGGTGAGCATGGCATTCTGCCAAACAATGATTTGCAGGGCTTCTATCAGATGGCCAGGTTTCGCAACCGGATCGTTCATCTCTATCAGGAAGTGGATAATAAGGAAGTGTATAAAATCCTGCAAACCGGGCTGGATGATTTCAAATCGTTTATAAGAGCAATAATGTCAAGTTTTTTTTATCATGAACCGTTATAACATCTGTATTTACCTGCCACTACGTGATATATTACAAAGTGCTGTCATGTTCCCCACAATTCATTAAAATAATCAAATCTCCCTGCCATATAAAGGTTATTCGCAGATACATCGAGGCGCTGGCTTCCCATATGGACTTTGTACCCTGAACTCGCTTTATTCTCAAAGATGGATGCTGCATGTCAGTTGCCATCAGGTTTAGAGCTTTTTTAACAATTTCCCGTTGCTGAACATCCAGCTTTTTATACATCCTTTTAAACCGCTCGGTACGTTCAAACCTCATTATCAAGGTCCTCCAGGAGATCATCCACGCTGTCAAAGGATTTTGTCCTGCCTTCCGCGATGTCCTTATCCGCCTCTTTTTCGCCCTTTTGCCACTCTGCACTCCAAAACCAAACTTGATCAGCCGGAACAAGCTTCATCGGGACCAGCACGATTCTTCCACCTGTACCTGGAGTACGTCGCCATCTTCTACAGGCAGATGGCCCTTCAGCAAGCCCAAACTAACTACCCCGCGTTTTTGCACCAAAACATTGCCGATTATTTGTCCCATAAACTAAATATCCCTCCATGCAGCATTGCCGCAACCCTGCTATACAGCAATCGTATAATAGAACCTTTTCTTTGTCACCACCAACAAGAAAAGCCAACTGCTTTTTCTAAGTTCGTTAAGATAAAGCTGTTCATACCGGTCAATCATCTTGTCCAGGCTGAACATCTCCATGGCCCGCCTTCTGCCTGCCGCGCCCATCTCCGCCCGCGGTTCCGGGTTCCTTACAAGTTCCTCGACGTATCCTGCGACGGCGTCACGGTTAAAGCCATCCACCAAGCACCCCGCCCCGCCGTGAATCACCATCTCACCCGCCCCGCCCACGTTACTGCCCACCACCGGCACGCCGGAAAGGAAAAGCAGCCTGTCCCCTTTTTATCCCCCTAATCAGAAATATTGTTTTGAACATTGTTTTTGTATAAATCTTTCCCCTGTGATGAATTGAATAGTGTAAGAAAAATTATTTTAAGGTTTAATAATAATGAACGGTTATTAAGGTAGTATTCATCCAATCTTACTTTCTCTTCAACCGAAACAGTTTCCCTTCCATTTACCTGAGCCCATCCTGTCACCCCTGGTTTTAGAGCATGTATGCCGGCGCTTTCCCGCAAAGCTATCAGATCATCCTGATTGTAAAGAGCAGGCCTGGGGCCGACAAAGTCCATTTCCCCCTTTATAATATTAAAAAGCTGAGGCAGTTCATCCAGCGAAAACCTTCTTAAAAATTTACCCACCCGGGTAAACCGGTGGTCGTCCTCTTTCACCATGGCGGCTGGAAGGTCCGGCATCCCCACAACCATGGTCCTGAACTTATATATAGTAAAATATTTTTGATACTGTCCCACCCTTCTTTGCTTAAATATAACCGGCCCAGACGAATCCAGACGAATGGCTATTGATATAATCAAAAACAAAGGCAATAAAGCTATAAGCAAAACTACAGCGCATAACCTGTTTACCAAAAATGCCGCCCCCTAAAACTGAAGCAATATCTTTAAATCATACCGACACTACGCAGTGCCTTTATTTCAAGCTTGATACCTTCTTGAAATGGTATCGGGTTGTAATCCAGATGATGCTTGGCCTTGGAGTAATCAAAAACCTTGTCCTCGGATAACCTCCGGATTTTTTCCAGGTTGACCAATCCGTTAGGGATGATGTCGCCCAACTTTCCGGCTATAAGAGCTAACCTATATGGTATCCGTACAAAGAAACGCTTTTTCCCCAGAGCAGAGGCAATCTGGTATAGTATTTCATAATAACTCAAAGGTTCTTTCCCTGCCACGTTGTAATCTTTCCCAACGGCCCGGCTGCTCTTATAAGCCTGGTAGATCACACGGGCAAGATCCCCTGCATATACAGGCTGCATGAGCGATTTTCCATCACCCACCACCGGGAAGACCGGAAGCCTGTTTATCAGCCTCACCAGCTTGTTAATATTTTTATCCAGCTGATTACCATAAATCATTGTAGGCCTGATAATTGTATAGTCAAGTCCTGAAGCAAAAATTTTTTCCTCCAGCTGGCGGTACAGCCCGGAATAGGCCTGGTACTTGCTGTACATGCCGGTGGTGTTTACAAATACGACCCTTTTGACACCTGCTATCTTGCATGCCTCGATGACCTGGGGCGAGCACCTGATGTTAACCAGGTGAATAACCCCGGATACACCTTTCATGGCTTCAGCAAGGTCACTTATATTATTGGCATCGCCATAAACAAGCTCCGGCATTGAGCCGTCAATCCAGGATAAATCGCTGTTTTTCCTAACCAAACATCTTAAGCTGCCAGCCTTTCCGTTCCTCACAATCTCACTATACAAAAATCTGCCGGTCAAACCCGTAATACCAGTTACCAGCAACATTACAATTCCTCCGAAAGAACATGTTAACGGGAGACTTTTAACCTGCTTTAATTCTTAGCCAGTGCTTAATCAGCGAGACCTGTTTATCAAGCACATTTTTCTCGTTAAATTCAGACATTGCCCTGGACCGGCCCTCCCGGCCCATTTCTCTGGCCAGTTTGTCATCCGTCAGTATTTTTATTAAGGCTGTAGACAGACTTTCAGGGTCACCTGCCGGCACCAGGAACCCGGTCCTGCCGTCAACCACTTCTTCACGGCAACCCCGTATATTTGTGGCAACCACCGGCTTCCCCATGGCCATGGCCTCTATAATCGACCTGGGCATACCCTCCCGGTAGGAAGGCAAAACGAAAACATCCACAATGGACAGCAACTCGTTAATGTCCTTTCTGTACCCGGCAAATATTATCTTGTCTTCAAGGCTATTCTTTTCTATCAGGGACAGCACTTCCTGTTTTGCAGTGACATCCCTGTCACTGGACAAAGTATCCCCAATTATTAAAAGCCTTGCGTTACTTATCTCCAGCAAAATTTTTTTAAAGGCCTGCACCAGGTCAACTATACCTTTTTCCTTAACAATACGTCCTATAAAACCTATGACCTTTGCATCCTGGCTTATATTAAACTCTCTGCGCTTATCTTCCTTTGAAACAAAGATGTTTTCAAGAGTAAATTTTTGTAGATCAACCCCGTTGCCGATTCGAAAAATCCTGTCGGCGGCAATAATCCCCTTCTTAAGTGCAGTTTCCCTGTCTTCCTCGCTCTGGGTAAAAATAATATCAGTAAAAAACCTGCCCATAATTTTTTCAATAACAATAAATAACTCTCTTTTCCATCTTGACATTCCGTCATGAAAATAAAACCCATGGGCGGTGTAAACAATAAGGGGAACCCCGGCGAGCCTGGCGGCTATACGTCCTACTATGGCCGCAACAGGGGTGTGAACATGGACAACGTCGAATTTTTTCTCTTTAATATACCGAAACAATCTAAAAATGGCAGCCGCATTCTTCAAAGGGGAAATCCGGCGCATTATCTGCACAGTCTCAATGCGGTAACCCCTAGCCCTGAGATCACTAATCTCCGGTCCCACGGAGCACACCGAATGAACCTCGAAACCTTCAGCCGAAAGCCTGTCCACCAGAGGAAGAAGCAGGTTCTTCAAAGTAAAATCAACGGCACATACCTGCAATACTTTGATTTTTTTCATAAAGCCTCCAAAAAGGTTTCTACATTTTCACCCGGTGCTTATCATAAAGATGGTCCCGCCTTCGATCCGCAAATGCCTTCACAGCCTCCAGGAAGCCCGCCAGACCCAGGGCAACCAGCATCATTAAAAATCCGTAGCGCATCCTGTAAAGCGTTCCTACATTAGTTATGGAAAGCCCATAAAGAATCATCATCCCGCTGCAGAAAACCATAACCATCCACGTTTCAATCCGCCTTCGCCACAACCAAAGGGCATAAGGCAGAAAAAGCAGAGAAAAATAAACAACAGTCATCTCTACGGCTGAAATCCTTCGCATCATTGTATTTGACTCCAAGGCAGCCTTGCCGAACCACTGTTCGGGAAAGGGAGCCAGGAAAACAATTTTTGCTGCCCTTGGCAGATAAGCCATTACTTCTCCTGCACTTTTAAAACTGATATCGGTATCTATGTTGCTGCCGGCTTCGGGATATGCAAGGCGAAAACCCTCACGAACCCGTGCCAGGGAGTAGAAATTATTTTCAAGATAAGATGGAAGCCAGTCAGTTTTTTCCCAGTAGATTTCCCGGGCGGGGACTTCTGCATAGATTCCACTTTTCGTTAATGGGGTTATGCCCACTATCATTACGATTAATAATAAAAATACAGTTATTACTGTTTTCCATGGTAATAACTGCCAAAACCCCCTTAAAAAAAAGACACCAGCCAAAAGAAGGGCCAGAACCGCCCCAAAAACCTGCAGCATCTGCACTCCATAGGGGCGAACCACCCAAATAAGAATGCACCCGGCAAAAAACAACAACACAATGGCCAATGGGGAACGCCACCCGCAGCTCCAGGTTTCAGCCCTGCCCAGCAAGAGAAATGTATAAAGAAATATAAAAGAGCCGGCAATAAGAAACCCGTCTTTGTGGTTCATTGTATACCAGGTCATGGCCGACGGATATAGCAAAAAGGGTAAAACAAGGAGGGTTGAGCGTTTCCAACAAGGTATAAAAAACTGTAAAATTCTGATCAGAACAAGGCCAGCAGTGGCATGCAAGGCGGCATTGAAGGGAATCACGGTCCAGGGCTTCGGTACGGTCAGGGCGTAAATTGCTGAGGCAATCCCTGCCGGCGCCTGACCCTGGGGCCGCAATTCCCAAGCGGACCAGCCCTCTTCCAGAATTTTTTGTCCCTTCTCCACTGCCAGTTGATGAAATCCTATCCAGTCGCCGCCTGTGAGAAGGCCGTTTCCGGCATGCCACGCAGGGAATATGTAAGGGAGTAAGACCACCTGCACAAATAAAGCGACTGACACTGTATAGACGAAAAAGGCCAGCCATATCCTAAACACAGGAGACTTTTCCCTAATCTCAATCTTTTCCCCGGTTATCATTAATACCGCCTTCCAGTAGCAGGTAGATGAAAACGACAAGTTCATTAAAAACCTGTTTTACTTTAAGTGTCTGATATACCAAGCGGCTGCCCCCTTCAATCCATCCCTCACCGAATGAGTGGGCGCATAACCCAGGAGCTTTGACGCCTTTCCAATATCGGCAAGAGAGTGGCGGACATCACCGGGACGGAAATCCCGGTAAACGGGGGTAACACCGGCGGCTAAAGGGCTAACCCCCACCACCAACTCCCTGATAAGGTAAAAAAGATCATTAAGGGTGGTTCTTTCTCCAAAAGCAATGTTATAAACCTGTCCCAGGGCAGCTTCATCATCGACACACCCGGCTAAAATATTGGCCTGGACGGCGTTTTCTATAAAGCAGAAGTCACGACTGGTCTCACCGTCGCCATTGATGTAAACCGTTTCACCCCTTAACAGCCCGGAAAACCATTTGGGAATAACAGCGGCATAGGCCCCGTCCGGGTCCTGCCGGGGGCCAAAGATGTTAAAATAGCGCAACCCGATGCACTCCATGCCGTAAACACGTCCAAAAACCCCGGCATAAAGCTCATTGACATACTTGGTTACAGCATAGGGCGACAAAGGTTGCCCTATCCGGTCTTCAACCTTGGGAAGTCCGGGATGGTCACCATAGGTTGAACTGGAGGCAGCGTAAACGAACCGCTTTACCTTTTTATCACGTGCAGCCACCAGCATGTTTAAAAAACCGTCGATATTACTTTGATTGGTTGTAATAGGATCCTCTATGGATCGCGGTACAGACCCCAGAGCCGCCTGGTGAAGTACAATATCAACTCCTTCACAACACCTTCGGCAGGTATCCAGGTCCCTTACGTCCCCCTGCACAAAATTAAAACGCCCTGCCTGTTTGGCGCTTACCCCGGATAAAACCTCCTCCAGGTTGCGTTTATAGCCGGTTGAAAAGTTGTCCAATCCCACCACGGTCTGATCCAGCTTCAGTAGCTGTTCCAAAATATTTGAGCCGATAAATCCAGCCACACCGGTTACTAACCAAACCATGGGACGCTCTAGTAATTGCATTTTTATTTGTTCATAATTCATTATGCCACAACCCCTGACTTCTGAGCATCCAGCCACGCCTGGAACATTAGAATATCCCACAGATAATACTGCCAGTTCCTTTCACCGCTTAAGTGCTCCCGCCATAGCTTTTCTACCGGCTCTGGCCTTATAAAACCCTCTCTTTTTAACCGTTCACTGTTTAACAAATCCTCGGCCCACTCTTTTAAAGGGCCCCTCAGCCAACGGTCGATTGGAACCCCGAATCCCATCTTGGGCCTCTCTATAAGTTCAGCTGGTATATATTTGTATAACACCTGCCGTAAAAGCCATTTTCCCTGCCCGTTCCTGATTTTCAAGGAAAGGGGCACCCTCCAGGCAAATTCCACCACCCGGTGGTCCAAAAGAGGCACTCTGGCCTCCAGGCTGACTCCCATGCTGGCGCGGTCAACTTTTGTGAGTATATCGTCGGGTAAGTAGGTCACCAGGTCAAGATACATCATGCGCTGGGCAAAATCAGGCAACTCTTCCCACTGGCTGCGGTCATTCAAAGCCGTAGGAGGCTCACTGGCCCCCGGTATAAGCGAAGCTGGATTTTTCCAGTGGGAAACAAGATTAAGATACAGCTTTTCCGGGCTGTCAACCTCAAGAATTTCAGCCAGTTTATGCAGCTTGTCACCAGGATTGCGCTGTTTTATCCTATCCGGGAGCACCTGGGCAAACTTTTCAAACATAGACTCCCAGGTCTGAGGGGATAAAGCCGTGAGTCCCCTGGCCGTTAAATACCTCAGGCCCTCCGGCATCCAGCCCGTTTTCTGCCATATGCTGCGACCCCAGAAATACCTGTTATATCCCGCAAAAAGCTCATCTCCCCCGTCGCCCGACAGGCTTACCGTCACATGTCTCCTTGCCAGCTCAGACACTAAAAAAGTAGGGATCTGGGAAGAATCGGCGAAGGGCTCGTCATACAGGAATGGGAGACGCGGTATAACCGACATCGCCTCATCCGGGGTAACATAAAGTTCGGTATGGCAGGTCCCCAAATGCCGGGCAACCGCTTTGGCATCTTCAGCTTCATTGTAGCTGTCCTCGTAAAAACCTATGGTAAATGTCTCCACAGGTCGATGGCTCTGGGCCTGCATGAGGGCAACAACCGTTGACGAATCAACACCTCCGGAAAGAAAAGCCCCAAGTGGCACGTCGGCTATCATTCGCAGTCTCACGGCGTCCTTCAAAAAATCCTCCAGAAGTTCAGCCGCTTCGCTTTCACTTCCTCCAAACTGGCCGGCAACACCCCTCCGGGCCACCTCCCGTGCCGACCAGTAAGGTACAGGTCTGGAGGCAACGGAATCCCTTACACTCAAGACGCTGCCCGGCGGAAGCTTATATATACCCTGATAAATACTGTAGGGGGCAGGAATATAATTATGGCGGAGGTACAGTGCCAGCGCGTCCCGGTTTACCCGCCCCTCGAAATCAGGGTGGGCCCGCAAGGCCTTTAACTCTGACCCGAACAAAAAATTCTTCCCAACCCAGCCATAATAAAGAGGCTTGATTCCCAGGCGGTCACGCACCAGGTACAAAATACGCTCAGAACGGTCCCACAGTGCAAAGGCAAACATACCGATGAACTGCCGGACTGCCTCTTCAAGCCCCCACTGTTCAAATGCCGCCAGCATTACCTCGGTATCCGAGTGCCCCCTGAAACAATGCCCGTAAGATTCCAACCTCTGCCTTAAACTCATGAAATTATACACTTCACCATTGAAAACGATGACATACCTGCCCGAGGCGGAATGCATGGGCTGGTGTCCCTCCGGAGACAGGTCAACGATAGACAACCGCCTGTGTCCAAGCGCAATGCCCGCTTCGGCATCCACCCAGGCGCCACCGTCATCCGGGCCACGGTGAAATAGGGTACCTGCCATGCCCCTAACGATATCGTGCAGACATTCCCCCCCTTTTTCCCGGGACAAGTCAAGAAAGCCTGTCAGACCGCACATGCTGAGCTAACTCCCTGTACAATTCTTCGTATTTTGAAACAATGGCCGGAAGACTATAATTATCCACTATCCGGTGCCGGGCGGCAAGGCCCAAAGCTTTCCTGCCCTCGGCCCCTATCATGACAAGTTCTTCCAGTGCTTCTGCCAGTGCCAGAGGATCCTTGGGAGGCACCACCTTACCGGTATCCCCCACTAATATACCTGAATCCCCGGCATCTGTAACCACACACGGCACACCGCAGGCCATGGCTTCTCCAATAACATTAGGAAAGCCTTCCGTATATGAGGATGAGGATGCGATATCAAATGCCGCCGTAATAAATGATATATCAGTCCGTTCTCCCAAGAGGTGAACATTACTTTCAATATTCAAACCTTTTACCATTCCCATAATTTCTTTATTCTGGTGGTCCACGCCACGGCCGGCCAAAACAAAATGTATTTCAGTACCGCTTAACTTTTTCACTAATTTACCGGCTGCCTGTAAAAAAGTAGAATGATCCTTCATAGGATCAAACCTGGCCACCAAACCAATCAAAAGCGCATCTTCAGAAAGTCCAAGTTCACGGCGAAATATCACTCTCGACTCGGAATCAGGCCGAAAACGTTCAATATCAAACCCGTTCGGAAGCAATTCCCACCGCCGGGGTCGGTACCCCAAACCCTCATGGAACCTTTTCCCGGCCATGGAATTAACAATAACACCCTGTGGAAGGGATGATAATCTTGCAAGAATGCTCATTACCAGAGAAGAAAGCCTGGAGTAATGACTCATATCCATGTCTGAGCAGCGCAGGTTCCATAGAATACATGGCACTCCAGCCAATTTGCCTGCCAATAACCCCAGCAGGTCTGCATGATAAAGCCATGTTTGCAAAACACTAGGCCGCTCCTCCCATAGTATACGAAGCAATCTTAGCATGGCAAAAGGACTGGGGATCCCCCGGCTCATATCCAGGGTGTACACCGGTATTCCAAGGTCTTTAAATTTATTTCCCAAAGTACCTTCATCGGTCATAGACACAACCACATTGGAAAAATCATTGAGGTTCATAAACGAAATTAATTTAAAAAGCATCATCTCCGAGCCGCCTGTTTCAAGGTCGGTGATAAGGTGAAATATTTTTATCATAAAAAAGCACCTTAAATTTAACAAATTCGATCGAAAACGTCTACTTCTGCCTTTTTATATAGCTAGAATGATTGCAATAACAATTATCCTCTCTTAGTTGCTTCATTTAAAGTACATAAAATATGCCAACATATGATTCTTTAAAGATCTCAGCTAAGATCCTATTCACAACCTCTTAATAACACAATCATATTCCTAATTGCATTTCTAAAATTACTTGGCGCACAGTTTTTTCTGACCCACTTTTGCGACTCTCCTCCAATATTTTTCCACATTTCTTTATTCGACAGCAATCTTTCTATATAGCTAGCAATTTCTTCGGGATTTTTATTATTAAACACAGGGGGCGCTTCTTTGTAGAAAGGGGTAATATTATAATTATATTCGCCAATATATGATATTACAGGTGTTCCACATGCCATTGCTTCAACTGCACACATTGCAAGGCACCCACGCGAAAACTGGTCGAAACAAAAATCCGAGGCACCATAGAATTTTATTAACTTATGCCTGTTCATTGGATCAAGCCAAACAACACTATCACTTATTCCCATTTTAAATACTAATTCCTTGCTTTGTGAAACGTCCTGCCCTTTATTTATTAAAAATAGTTTGGAATTTTTATATATCGATTTCTTTAATAACTCTGCAAATGATCTAATGACGACATCATTGCCTTTATAATCATTTTCATCCTTAAATTTTTCATTCCACACATGTCTTGTAGGGGAGAATAACACATATTCACAATTATACTCAGCACATATTTCATTTTTGTCTCTACTCTTGTCCTCTATATCATAGAACATAAATTGACTTTCTATTACGTGTGGGAAAAAGCCCAATTCTTTATATCCCAAATTTTTGATATCTTCAAACTGATAAGGTGAAACAACTGTAATATTAGCGCCACCTATACCATAACGATATTGTTGTTTTTTTAAAAAAAAATATATTTTTAAGATTTTATAAAGTATTTTTCTGCCTATCTTTCTATGATTATTTACTTTTTGAAAAATACTGCACCCAAATTTTGAATACTGATCAAGATCAGAGCCATAGCAAAAATATATGTATGGCTTATTCAGAAATCTAACTAACCAAGAAATTGCTCCGGAGCAAAAACATATATCCGCTTTTTGTATAGACCTGACAATGTAAAAATAATTACATATACTTCCAAACAACTTAGACTTATCAGAGTAGTCATTATTGAATTCCATATCATACCATCTATAGTCATCGAAAATGCTTTTTTTTGAGTTAATATCAATAAAGCAAACATCAAATTGGTCGTCTTCGCTAAGCATCTTTGCAATGATACTGTAGACACCAGACACATTAACATCAGTTAATACAAGTATTTTGCACTTAACCATAATTATCACCTACATAATATATACCTACGCAATAAAACAAGATCCTTCTTTCCAAGAGTGAATATTTTAATTGGGCTTTCTTTTGTTACCACATAGAACATCATCAGCGAAATTACCATGCCCGCTCCATACGTTATGTTTGTTGCTACACTGCTGCCTAATGCACCATATTTAGGAATCAAAACATAATTTAACCCTACATTAATAACAAACAGAATAACCGCTGACATTCCGCCCATTTTAAAATAACCCCTCTTTACCCAAATGGGAGACAGTAAATTTGCCACAGAAAAAAAGACCACACCCACTATCAATATACGAAACAAATTAATTGCTGGATAAAATTCAGGTCCACCGTATATATATATAACTTGTTCAGCTAATATTATAAAAATTATTGAAATTATCACTATTAACCAAAATGTATATTTTGCACTTAATTGAATTAATTCAGCCTCTGCCTCCCGATTAATCTGCATTATCTTATTATATAATACAACCTGCACCGATTGGGGAACTATCATAATTACCATTGCTAGCGCAACAGCTACACTATAATACCCAACTTCTTCTGGGCCACCCATGTGCAATAGCATCAACTGATCAAATTTAACGTAACAATAAGTAGTAATTGCGGCAGGATACACTAGTAATCCTGACTTCAATAGGCTGCTAGCAGTTTTCATGGTGAAAAGCTTGACATTAACCGAAATAATACTATGCAAGCAGTAAAGGAAGAAAATAGTCCTAACCAGTGCCTGCACTGACATTGCCATAATTATATATTGTAATGTTATTTTATCAAAATTAAGCAAAATAATAAAAACAATATATAAAAGCGAAGAAAGAATCTGAATTAACGCTAAACTACTTACTGTTCCCTTTACCTGCTGGATAACATATAGTAACTTATTTAAGACACTGGAAAAAATCAGAAGACTCAAAAGGTAGAGCAAATTATTCTCGGCATGGTATGTATTTGGAAAGGCAAAAAATAATAAAATCACTGATGTGGCAGCCATAGCTCCAAAAGAAATGAATAATATTAAGGCCGTATTTATCACATTAAGTTCATTATATTTTAACTTTTGTTTATCCAAATAGTGATAAATACTAATATCAACTCCAAAACTAAAGACAATTATCGCAAGCTCAAAAACGATTATTAATCCTGCTAACTCGCCTCTGCCTTCTGGACCAAGATGCCGATTAATTATTATGCCTGCTCCAAAAGCAACCAATAAATCGACAACCCTAGCCATTAAAGTGTAAATACTTTCCTTAATCATAATAGCCCTGCCATCTAACCATTCAGCCTAGTTCCAATAAAATAGAAAGAGTTAGCAGTATAGCAATATTTCTCTTTATGAGAAACCATTCTATCGACACTTTTTAATCGATAGAAAAGGTGACCCCACACAAATGAGAAAGCTTTTTTTAAAATGTCTGTAGGAATAAAAAGTTTGAAGTATTCAAGGGCACAAATAGGCAAAAAGGAGGCACAGCCGCTACTTACGCCACCATAAATTTGTTTGCAATTAGGAAATAGCTCTCTGATACCTTTAAGCGTAAACCTGAAGTAATCTTCATCATCATGAATTATATTCAAAAAAGGAAGGTTAATAACAACATAGCCACCCACCTTGAGGACACGTTCAATTTCAGAAGCTACAATCCACGGTTTTTTCACGTGTTCAAGAACAGCATTGGAAAAAATACAGTCAATACTATTATTCTTGAAAGGAAGATAGTGAGCATCAGCTACCACTTCAGTTCGCTCATTCACAACGATATCTAGGTTAATCATTTTTTTTGTTATTTTTCTATCAAATATGCCCTGTCCGGAACCCAGATTTAAAATAACATGACTGTCTGGCAATTTATTTATGAAATCAAAAGCGGTATTATCAATCCAAGTGGTTGCTTCAGGAATAGTATTGTATATTTTTCGTGCTATGCTGTTCTGCTGAATGTCGATTTGTATAATCTTATGTTTTTCAGTAAATACGGGAACACCATCATATGTCTCATACATATTATTACATGCACCACATGACAAAAAATTGTCACTTTCATTATAAGCTAATGTCTCTTTACATAATGGGCACGCAATAATATCCTTTATACTGGGGTTTTTAAATTTCATGGCAAAATAACCTTTTTTACAGAATTAATAATGAATTCGATCTCTTCTTTTTTCAAATCTGGATAAAGGGGTATGCTTATTGTTGAATCTCCTATTCTTTCTGCTTCTGGGAACATACCTCTTTTATAATGATATTTTTCGCGATAAAATTTTAGTAGATGGATAGCCCTAAAATTAACCGCAACGCCAATACCCTGGTCCTGTAAACCCCATAAAACCCTGTCTCTTTCTTTCGGTTCTACCCAAATCGTAAAAAGGTGCCTTGCACTTTTTGCGTCCGGTTTTATTTTTGGAAAATCCAGTACCTCAATATTTTTAAATTCTTCTTCATACCTTCTTGCAATTCTTTCTCTTTTTCCAAGTTGCTCCTCTATCCTTTCAAGTTGGCCTAACAAGAGTGCCGCCTGAATGTTATCCATATTATATTTCCACCCGCAGACTTCCATATCCCAGTGTTGATATCTTCCTGTATATCTATCTGAGGCGCCCTTAGTCATTCCATGAAGCCGAAGCAATCTTATTTTTTCTGCGATTTCGGGACTATTGGTTGCAACCGCCCCCCCCTCACCGGAAGTAATATTTTTAGTTGCGTAAAAACTGAAGCATGCGGCATCACCTAGTTGCCCTGGCCTTATTCCATCCCTTACCGACTCTATAGAATGGGCGGCGTCTTCAATTATAACGAGTCCATATCTGTCAGCAATTTTTCTTATCGAAATCATGTCGCAAAGCTGTCCATATAGATGAACCGGGATTATTGCCTTAGTTTTTGGCGTAATGGCATACTCTATCAAAGAGGCGTCAATGTTCCCGGTATCCGGCTCGACATCTATAAATACAGGTGTTGCACCAGCATGAAGAACAGCGTTGGCTGTGGCTATAAAGGTTTGAGGGGTAGTAATTACCTCGTCGCCATGACCAATACCACAAGCTAATAGTGACAAGTGAAGGGCGGCGGTACAGCTCGTCAAGCCCACTACTTCCCTACAACCCAGGTAACTGGCAAACTGTTTCTCAAATTGGCATACATATTCTCCTGTAGTTAGGAAAATTGATTTTAATACTTGGTTAACCCTTACTATATCATCATCTGATATGGAATGCCTGAAAAACTCTATTTTCATTTTAACTTCTCCACCTATCAATGAAGCTCTTTTTTGCCTGAGGATGTAATTATAGGTATCGATCTCATCCACAACTGTTTTTCCCACCATGCTTTGTTATTCTTATACCATTCTATGGTTGTGTCCAGACCCTTTTCGAATTTGGTGGTCGCCTCCCAACCAAGAAGTTTTTTAGCCTTCTCCGTGGAAGATGTATGCCTGAATACCTGGCCAGGCCTGTCCCCTACATATTCAATTAAAGATTTGTCCTTACCCATCTTATCAAGAATCGTGAATGCCACTGTCTCGATGTCTATACTCCGTCCTGTCCCGATATTTATTACTTCACCCTTTACCTTATCAATATCGCAATGAAGGGCAAAATCAATAGCCCTGCAGTGATCCTCTACAAAAAGCCAATCCCTCATCGCCTTGCCATCTCCGTGGACAGTCAGCTTTTCGTCCATAACACAGCTTGTGATAAATCTAGGTATTACTTTTTCTAAATGTTGATAAGCTCCATAATTATTAAACGGACGCAAAATTACCGCAGGTATTTTGTATGTAGCCCAATAAGAATACACCAACCTGTCTGCCCCGGCTTTCGCGCTGGCATAAGGGCTCATTGGCATTAGGGGGTGCTCCTCATCAATAACTTCAGCCTTTGCAGTGCCATAAACCTCTGAAGTCGAAATGTGTATAAATCTTTCGATTCTATCAGCATATTTTAGAACTGCATTGGCTATCACCTGCGTACCCAACACATCCGTTTCAAAAAAGAGCCTATTGTCGTATATTGACCTCGTGACATGAGACTCTGCAGCAAAATGGACAACTGCATCAGCCTGGGACGTTAATGTATCAACCAAATCTGCATTCCTGATATTACCATACCAAAAGATAAATCTTCCATTTTCTTTCCATATATTATTAATATTAACTGGCATATTATCAATGCTTCCAGCATATGTCAACGCATCTAAAACTATAATCTTATATTCCGGATACTTTTCATATATATATCTTACAAAATTACTCCCTATAAAACCTGCTCCACCCGTTACTAACAATGTTTTCATAACTCTTGCTCCTTAGTCAAAATTTTTAAGCTACTATCTCCTTCATTAAAAAGCAAGTCAATCACCGAGAGATATGGAACAAAATCTCCATATAACTGGTTGTATTCAGGGTGTCTATAATCCTGAAATTTAACTTCTATACCGGACTCAATAAAAACCTTTTTGTCTATATAGTCCTTGCCAGCATGTCCCTCATAAAAAATGCTGGCACCAAACTTCTTGCAAATCTTTATCAATCTTTCGTTCTTATCTCCTTGAACACCCAGATCAGATGAATACACAATTTTTCTTTTCAGGCCCAGCAAATCGCAAAGAACATATATTAATTCCATATCTAAATCAATTAAAAAATTCCATTCTTTTGAATAAACCTTCTCAAATAAGTAAAAATAGTGATTGTAAAACTTTGACTTGGAGTAATTGGTCTTAATGCTTTGGCAATGCTTTTTCCTCCAGCTTTCCTGGTTGTTTATTTTAACATCTCTAATGAGGGATTTACTATCTCCCTTTAACAAAACTGGTACTGTGAGCCACTGAATACCATTAGGTGTTTTAATTCTATTTCTATTTCGCCACCCATTTTTATCATATTGAACATCATCATATATGACAAAAATATCGCTTCTATATAATTGTTCAAAAAATCCCAGCCATGGCAAGTATCCCGGTTGTAGTATGCCAATTATCATACTAACTACCTAAAATTTTGCTTTTTCTAGATTCTTCAGCATTGGCTATTAATTTCCAATAGTTGTGTTTCCATGATCTATATTTCCAATCCGGACAATCCCTGCACATTTCAATGTCTGCACCTCTTTTTTCCAAGTGCTTCTGCCTATAATAATTAAATTCCTCTCCATGCCAGATTTCTTCAATTGATTTTTCATGTACATTTCCCATATCAGTTCTGGCGGCAATATCAAACCCACACACCATAACTTTACCTCTTGAATCAATGTTCAGCCTTTCAAAAATGAATGGACAGGGAATCAACTCATCCGGTTTAAGGTATGGAGAAGGATCGGCAGATTTTAATGGATCTCCTATTCCCCAGGTTAAAAACTTCCTTTTTTGAACTACGTCCACTTTTGTTTTCCAAAATTCTTCCGCAGCATCAACATCAACGCCTTCTTGATTAATCACGCTGGCTATTATTTTTGTTTTTGAATTAAATTTATTTCTCAAATCTAAAACAATTTCAACATTTTTTATCAAAGTATCCCAGCAAAGGCCTGGACGTACTTTCGAATAAGTTTTTTTATCCCCTGCATCTACACTAAACTCTATAACATCGATATTTGCATCAATAAGTCTTCTGGAGTTTTTCTCGACAAATTTGGAGCCGTTAGTTATTAACCCAACCTTTGCACCGACCTTTTTGGCATATTCTATAAGTTCTACTGCCTTTGGATGAAGCATTGGCTCGCCTCCGCCAGAAATCCTTATGAATGCTCCGTATTTACCACACTGATCCGCAATTATTTTAAATGTTTCCTCACTCATATACAGACTGTCTTTATAGTCTTCTCTTATTCTTGAAAGAGTATAGGGGCAATTCGGGCATTTTGCATTACATACGTAGACAAAAGACAAAACACACATCATGGGGAATGCCATAGCCTCCGGCCTTATCCCGTAATGTTCCTGGGTATGTTTAATTTCGTTCTGCGACATCTGATCCATTTCCTTTCATAAAATCTTTTTTTAATATTGCTAACCTCATTGTATCCCGATATTTGCCTCCAATATAAACATCCTCCCTAAAAACACCTTCCTGGATAAAACCACATTTTTTAAATGCATTCTGAGCCCGCACATTACGGTCGAGGCAATAAGCCGATATTCTATTTAAATTTAATGAGTTAAAGCCGTATTCGACAAGTGCACTTATTGCCTCAATTCCATATCCCTTATCGGTATCCTGCGGTGTCAAGTATATCCAGAGCTCTGCCTTCCTCGACCTTTCATCAATATCTTTCAAACCACAATTTCCTATATGTCTGGGCTCTTTTCCAGCAGTTATAGCGAATAATATCCATTTTTTATCAAATAACACTTTTTTTGACCATTCTTCATGTTCCATTTCTGTTACTGGCAATACTCTATTTATAAAAGCCATTGTCTGGGCATCATTAACCATGCTCAGTGTACTTTTAAAAAACTCGCGATCATATGGCACTAAACTAACTCTTTCTCTTTTAATCATTAGGCACCTCCAAAATAGCGCCTATACCAAACCTGAAACATTACTATATTCCATAATTTAGGGGCTACTGACATGTTCCCAGATTCAAAACTATTTAACAGTCCGGTTATACTCTCAACATTAAAAAAAGTATGTTGACTTAGCTTTTCTTTTGAAAGCTCACTTGAAATATAGTTTTTTAACTGACCCATCATCCAATAAAAAATAGGGAGAACAAATCCTTCTTTCGGTCTCTGCGTTATACCCTCAGGAAGAACCCCTTCGACACTCTTCTTTAGAATACTTTTAACAACGCCATTTCTTATTTTATACGACCCGGGAATTGAGGAAACTAACTCAACTAATCTGTAATCAAGAAAAGGTGATCTTACCTCAATTGAGTGAGCCATTGACAAAAAATCAACAAATGCTAATACTTGATCTGGTAGTAATGTGTTCCAATCGAGCTCAAGTATTGAGTTTAAAGGATCATCTGTGGTTCCGTCATTAAACTGTTCTTCTATCAGCTTTTTTGACGAAGAATAATTATTTAAATTTTCCATAAAACTCTTTGCGAGAATGTTTGTTTTTTCGACATCCGAAAAAACAAACAACATGCTTCGCCAATCTGAACGATTTCCACCAGAAGCATTGTGTAAATCTACAAGGTATTGGATGTTTGAAGAGTATGGCTCAAGCAATGCTATCTCGTCAAGACTCAGTTTATTGTTTTTATATTTATCATATAAACGAGAAAAATGATACATTGGCTGTGCTAATCTGTGTGCCAAATAACTTCCAAACAATTCATCTGCCCCATCACCAGAAAGGGCCACTTTAACGTGTTTTTTTATCAGTTTTGATAAAAAATAAGTGGAGATGGTACCTGAAAAAGGCTGATCAAATGATTCTATAATACTGTCAATATCCTCCATCAGTTCTCTTGATGACATTATATATTCGTAATGATCGGTATTGAATACTTTCGAAACTTTTCTGGCATAGTATAAATCTTCGTCCTTATTCGTTAGCTGATCCTTATAACCTAAAGAGAAAGTTTTAATAGGCTTATCATGGTATTTGCTCATATAGGCAACAACAGCACTAGAGTCAACACCACCACTTAAATATGCACCAAAAGGAACATCACTATTCATTCTTATCTTAACTGAATCCTCAAGAAGATAACCTATTTTTTCCTTTAATTCTTCTTCATTGTAACTGTTGCTTAATGAAAAGTTAATTCTCCAGTACCTTCTGCTTTCAATTACACCGTTTTCAAAACTGACAACCTGACCAGGTTGAACAGTATAGACGTCCTTAAAAGCAGTCAATGGCGATGGGACATTTTTATAGCTGAAATAATGGAAAACGCCTTCATAACATATATCTTTTTTATACTCTGGATAACAAAGGATAGATTTAATTTCAGACGCAAAAACCAGGTTTCCGCTAACCAATGTATAGAATAAAGGCTTTACCCCCATGCGGTCCCTTACCAGTAATAACCTTCTCTTGCTAGTATCCCATAAGGCTATGGCGAACATCCCGTTTATATAATTAGGAAAACCATCACCATATTCCTCATAAAGGTGAACAATCACTTCCGTATCCGAGTGATGTGTATAAAATTCATGCCCCTTTTTTTGCAACTCTTGCCTTATGAGTTTGTGATTGTATATCTCACCATTAAAAATCACCCAGACATTTTTTTCTTCATTATAGACAGGCTGCTTTCCCGTTTTTAAGTCTATAATGCTTAGTCGCCTCATACCAAGACTAACATATTCATCACAGTAAAAGCCGTCTTCATCAGGGCCTCGATGATATAATCTAGATGTCATGTTCTTTATAACTCTACTGTCCTGATAACCGGTAAAACCACAAATACCGCACATTTTTTATTTCTCCATTTTATAGAAATCTGCTGATGCTGATTGCCAATCCAAACACTCATTGCATGGGTGGGGTAGTTTTGAGAATTGACCGCTATTATGCAAATCCCTAATTTCTTTTAGTCTGCCATTCCACACTTCTTCTAGAGATTGGTTTTTAATGTCTCCAGCTACATACCTAGCATCCACATCAACAGCACACATAACAACTCTTCCGTCATCAGCTATAGACATAGTCTGCATAGCCCAGTAACATGGCCAACGTTTTAGTTCCTCATTTAAATTAGGAGCCTGAACAAGCCCTGCCCAACTCACCATTGGTCTGATCTTAACGGTTACATTCTTATTTTTCCAGAAATCTATAAAACCGTTTAATTCATGCCTATTTCCATCCATCTCAACAAATTGCACATAAACATCAGGACTCTCCGAATTATTTTTTTCTTTTAAATGTACAAGTCTTAGTATATTATCTACTACCCTATTATAATTCCCTCCAACCCTATATTTTGAATAAGTATCATCGCTATGTGCATCTATGCCAAAATATATGGCATCTAAGCCTGAATAAATAAGTCCCCTCGCAGTTTCTTCGTCCAAAAGATTGCCATTGGAGTTCAAAACAACATCAGTTAGCCCCTTGTTCTTGGCGTAGGCAATCATATCAAACAAACCTTTTCGCCTTAGTATTAAGGCCTCACCAAAGAATACAAGCCACACTCTAACACTTTTATCTTGCTCAGATATTTCATCTATTATCTTTTTGTATAGATTAATATCCATTATCCCCTTTTTTCTTTTCATATCCCTATGGCCACACATTGAACACCGCAAATTACAATAACTTACTGTGTCTATCAAAACAACCTTGGGAAAATGCCCACCATCCGCGGTTCTCTCTTTTGACTTATACATTTTCAATCTCCCTTCTTACATTTTAATTACCTTGCTATCAACCGCTTTGACATTCCCTCTGGTATCCAAGAGAACCGGAATGCTTGAAGATAATATCTCAACCCAGTTAAAGCAAGTATGGTCCGTTATAACAACACCAATATCCGTACTATCCAAGCATGATTTGATTTCCTGGCTCTTAATTTTGAGATTTTTTATCCTTATAGAATTAACATACGGATCAATGAAACTTACATTCGCACCCTTTAAAACAAGTAATTCAATTACGTTAATTGCCGGAGACTCCCTGACATCATCAATATCCTTTTTGTATGCGACGCCAAAAATCAGCACATTCGATCCCTTAAGAGGCTTCCCGTGCTCATTCAATATATCCTGTACCCTTTCAACAACATACTTTGGCATGTAGGAATTAATTTGATCAGCCAGATCGATAAAACGCGGCTCAAAGCCGTTTAACCTGGCTTTCCATGCTAAGTAATGCGGGTCAAGAGGTATGCAGTGACCCCCTATGCCAGGCCCCGGATAAAAGGGCATGAACCCGAACGGCTTAGTAGCAGCAGCATTTATTACTTCCCAGACATCGATCCCCATTGTGTGACACAGTAAAGCAAGCTCATTGACCATTCCAATGTTAACCGCTCTAAAAGTGTTTTCCAACAGCTTGGCGGTTTCCGCCACCCTGGAGGACGAAACGGGATACACCTTTTCAACAATCTTGCTGTAAACCGCTGCTGCAACCTCAGTGCTTGCTTCTGTAACTCCCCCAACAACTTTTGGTATATTTGCAGTATTAAACTTCTTATTGCCGGGGTCTACCCTTTCAGGGCTGAAGGCCAAAAAGAAATCCTTATCAACTTGCAAGCCGGTCTCTTCCAGCATTGGCAATACAACTTCATCAGTCGTTCCAGGATAGGTTGTGGACTCAAGTATCACTATCTGTCCCCTTACCAGTCTCTTTTGTATCTCTAAAACAGCAGAAACTATGTATGAGATATCCGGTTCCTTTGTCTTTCTAAGCGGAGTTGGAACACAAATAATAATAACGTCGGAATTCCTGATATCCTCAAAATCATTGCTTGCTTCAAGCTTTCTTCCTAGTAACGCTTCCGTAAGCTCGTCATCCGTTACATCTAGTACAGGAGAACGGCCTTCATTAATTCGTTTAACTTTTTCTTCTGATATATCAATTGCCGATACTGAAAATCCCGCTTTGCAAAAGCCAACGGCAAGAGGAAGTCCAACATACCCCAGACCTATCACACAGATTTTTGCAGTTTTAGCGTTTATTTTACTTATAATTTTTTCTTTCATAAGAGTGTATACCTTTTCTTATTTTTTATTTTCAGTGCCGTTCCATATAACAAGAATCCCTTTGGAATACAATGTGATCGAGAGTTTTTCGTATTCTTCCATTCTTAATAATAACACTCGGATTTTTCTGGCAATCAATCCCTCTACCTTGTTGACCAGCACCTGCAAGTACGAGGCGTCTATTGTATCCGTTTCCCCAACAATAATGATATCTATAATGCCTGAGTCGATCCCCCTGGCGTAGTCCCCGGTCAATATAGCAAGTTGGATATCCCCCAACTTTTTTACAACATCCTCCACCAGCCTGTCCAGTCCCAGGGTCTTCCTTACCAGGCTGTTTATTTCCGGGAACAGGGGATGGTTTATATTGGCCTGGTACCGCTTTACCCTTCCTTTTTGCTCGGCTATCAGCAACTTAGCATCCGCCAGCCTGTTAAGCTCTACTCTTATGCCATTGGTTGATTCCCCTAATTCATCCGACAACTCTCTAAGGTATGAAACCCTGTCGGGATTGAGGAAAAACCTTAGGAGAAGCTGTATTCTTGTTTTAGATGTGATTAACGAATCTAGCAAGTAAACAACCACCCATTCGAGTAATATAATTACTCATTAACCATTATATTTATACAAATTTTATTAGTCAATGAATAATAGATGGTACCTACCATAAAAATTACTAACCTGTTTGCGAAAAAATCTCCTTAAAACATTGTTCTCCGGCTTTATAATCTGGCACTACCGCTCTGATTATCTCAAGCGCCCTCTGGTCATTCAGGCAGTATATGTCTTTTTCAATGTTTTCAATCAAGCTTTCTACTTGCCTGCAATTAACCGCCTGCGGCTTAACCAGGAAAATCCTTTCATTTTCCGTGGGAATTACATCTTCCCACTCGGCTGTAAGCTCCTCGCTAAGTTTTTCACCAGGCCTTACACCGGTAAAAACGATCTCTATGTCTTTTCCCGGTTCGAGGCCCGAAAGCCTTATAAGTGTTTCGGCCAACTCGACTATTTTAACAGGGTCCCCCATATCCAAAACGAATATCTCCCCTCCGCTAGCCAAGGCCCCGGATTGTATGACCAGTTGGGCCGCCTCGGATATGGTCATGAAATACCGGATCATATCGGGGTGAGTTACCGTAACCGGACCTCCTTTTTCTATCTGTTTTCTGAAAAGAGGAAGTACGCTTCCCCTGCTGCCAAGCACGTTTCCAAAACGGACTGCGGCATAATCTGTATCAGAAATGCTGTTGTAGTAGCTGATTATCGTTTCCGATATAGACTTGGTGGCGCCCATTATATTTGACGGGTTAACTGCCTTATCGGTGGAGATAAGAACAAATGTGCGTGTTCCAACAGAAGAGGCCGCCCTTGCCAGGTTGAGAGTACCAAGAACATTATTTTTCAGCGCCTCTTCGGGGCTGTCTTCCATCAGCGGGACATGCTTGTGCGCGGCCGCATGGTATACCACATCGGGCCTGTATTCATTAAATATCCCCTTGATCCTCGGCTCATCCCTTATATCCGCTATAACCGGCCTGATATAGTATTCCTTGTATCGTTCGCTAAGTTCAATTGTAATGTCATAAATACTGTTTTCTCCTTTTCCCAGCAGGAGAATCCGCCCGGGAGAAAACTTCATTATTTGTCTGCTTATCTCTGACCCGATTGACCCCCCCGCCCCCGTAACCAGCACCGTTTTTCCCGTGATGTAACCTTTAATCTTATCCAGATCCAGTTTTGCTTCCTCTCTGCCCAGCAAGTCCTCTATCTGAACTTCCCTTATGGTTTTGACTGATACATTGCCGTTTATCATGCTGTAGATTCCGGGAAAAACCTTAACTTTAACGTTCAAACCCTCGCATATCCTGACTATTTCTCTGGCCGTCTTCCCTCCTGCCTTTGGTAAAGCCAGTATCACCTGTTCGATGCCGTATTTCTTTACAATCTCTTTTAATTCCTTCCTGTCCCCTAAAACTCTTAATCCCGCAATTTGCATGTCTTTTTTGGTCTCATCGTCGTCTATGAAGCCAACAGGAAATAAATCAAGTTCTTTATGTACATGAAGCTCCTTTGCCACCATGGCCCCTGCGTTCCCTGCTCCGTATATTACCACCGGGAGCCCGGTCCTTCTGCCTAACATAGGAATCTCGCCGGTGACCCATATCCGCCACATCAGCCTTGACCCCCCAATGGCAAATATGTTTAAAATCCACCATATTACCAATACCGAACGGGGAATCGGGAGAAGCCCGCCGCTGTATACGGTATATGCCAGGCCCATGTTTACCAGGAGTCCGGCTGTGTTTGAGGTAATAATAACCACCAGTTCGTTGAGGCTGGCGTACCGCCATAGTTTCTTGTAAATGCCGAAAAAAAAGTAACTGGCTACCCACAAAAACGCCGGGATAAAAATATAGTCGGTCAACTGGTGGCCCTGCTGTATTTGCCCGTCAAACCTTATCCATAAGGCAGCATAGCCCGATGCAGATACCAACAAAAAATCAATAAAAAATAGAGATAATAGCCTTAGCTTATTAGTCAATAAAAACACCCCTGGAAATATAGCACTCACTAATCAAACTCTTTCTCTAACCATGCTAGAAATAGTTTCATAATGTTTGATTGCCGCCGGATCCAACTCAACCGCCTGATTAAGTAATTCCGTTGACTTGTCCTTATATCCCAAATCATTGTTTAAGGCGCTCAGCCAAAGAATAGCCTGGGATTTAAAACTTTTATCCCGGCTTGCCGTAACTTTCTCCATATTTTTAAAAGCCATATCCAAATCACCTAAAAAAACACTGGCAGCACCCGCAGTAAGTATCATTAAGTCAGTAGGAGCGGGCAACACCCCCCCTTCCCATTTCTTCTTTTTATCCTCTGTTAAGGAGTTGATTTGATTTACAAGTTTATCATTTACAGACAATGTTTTAACAAACAATTCCCGCGCGCTTTTCTTATCTCCAGCCTTCAACTTTTCCAGCCCAATGCTGTAGCAGACACGTGAATAGTTTTCATATGTGGTCCAGGTCATGGGAGAGTATTTGAGAGCCTTTTCCGCGTTTTCATATGCCAAGCCGTTATCACCCGTGGCAAGGGCCACGCTGGAAAGGAGCATACGGTAATTTACATCATACGTGGCAAGTTCCACAGCCCTTTTTGCCTTTTCCAGGGATTTCTCCTTTTCATTTAATGAAAAATAAGTCCTGGCCAGCAGATAATTAAACCTGGAATTCAGTGGATTTAAGTTTATAGCGGACTCCATCCCACGTAAGTCTTTCGGATACGCCGACTTGAACATGCTGTCAGAAACCGCAAGGCAGAAAGAGGCTGTTAGTATAACGGCTGTAAGGACGGATAATGCCGGAATGAGTTTTTCCCCCTTAACAGACTTACCCGGCATCAAAGATGACGCCATCCCGGATGCTATTCCGAACACCGCCCACAGCACCAGCGCAATTGCGGAAAGCGATAAGTCGAAATCCAGGGCCGAGTGCAGTCCTATCATTAAGGCGGAGGCTGCCACAGCAGCCACCGGGCCTTTTTCTTCCATGCTCCTGTATAACCTGACAGCAGCTAACAGGAAGGCAAACCATATCCCGGCCACGGCAACAAGCCCCATGGTTCCTGTTTCAACAGCGACCTGGCCTATAAAGCTGTGGACCTGCGTAGTGTTATAAAGATACTCCTGGTATAACCTGTAAATATCCTCCCATGCTCCTCCACCCCAGCCTAACAAAGGCCTGTCCAGATACATCTTTAAAGCGTCCCTGAGGTAGTCCACCCGGTAAACCCCCGTTATAAACCTTCCTCCAAAGTCAAGAGCTGATATGTACCATCCGGTCACCACTACCGCCAGAGTAAGAGATGAGGCCAGGAAATAATTAATAATTTTCTTGCCGCCTTCCAGCTTATCGGAAAACCTTTTGTTGGTACTGGTTAGCATATACTGCACGAAAACAACGGCTATCAATCCCAGCAGAAGCCACAGCCAAACCATCGGGCCTTTTCCGTCAGATATTAGACTGTCCAGGGCCTTTTTCGCCGTGAAAAACGAAACCGCCCCAACCAAAATCATATTGACCAGAATTAATAGACGGGTACGAAATTCTGAGAGCAACAACAAGATGGTAAATGCAACAGCAAAAACCGCCAATCCGCCGACCGATCTTGTCCCTGCTAAGGCCGCAAGGACAATGTAAATGCCAACGTTATAGAAGTAATATTCCGGAACCTTTTTCAGGAGCCTGTTTTCTATTCCCGTATTTGACTTTGCCCATAAATACATGCCTGGCAAAACCGCAGCACCAAGATAGCATGCCAGCGCATTGGGATACTGCAAGGACGAAGATATTCTATTACTATAGAAGCTGTCCCTGATTTCAACAATACCTGCCGCTGAAAAAAAACCAACCAGTGATACTATAACCGAGGAAATGAATATCGCCCTTAGCAGAAAATCCGGTCCGCTTTTAGCCGAAATATGTTTGGCAACAAAATATGTAAGGCAATACAATGTGTACTTTACAACCTCAGTAAGCGCCAATCCGTAATTGGCAGCCTTTAACATTGACAACAAATATATTATTGGTAGCGCGAGAATCAAAATGTCCAAACAGTTAATCCTCAGGCTCGTTTCTCCGTTTTTATTTCTGTCATATAAAACAAGAAAAAACAACAGAGAGACAAATATAAGCGCCTTGTACTGAGCCGATGGAAAAAAAGTTCCTTTGAAAAGCGGGGTCATAATCAGTAAAAGGGCAGCGCTATATATTATTGACTGAAATATCCAATCTATCTTATTTGCCAGTTTTACCAATCTCTTTTTTTCCTGGCGCTTTTTACTCATGTTTGCATCAGCACCTTTTTTGTTCAGTTTTATTAACCGTTACTTATTCAACATGTGAGGCATAAATCCTTGTCTAAAATTGTTTTAAAATAATGGCAAAGCTACAATAATGATCCGTAGAAAATCGGAAGCTTTGAGTAATTTTTTTGCAACAACATCGGCAAAAAAAACCGGGATTGCTCCCGGCTTTTATGCCTCGTTATTAATCTATGTATATCTATTGTGAAGCCCCTGAATATACCCACGGCTTTTCAAATACATACATCTGGTTAGCGTGGTTGATGCTGATTTCCAGCATTTGCTGTTTAAGCTGCTCCAGCTCCAACTGCGAAGAAATCACCTCTGCCTTTATGGTCATGCCTATGTCATATTTAACCTGTGCTAATTTGTATCCCTGTTCGGCCACGCCCATCTTTGCTTGTAAGGCGCTGTAGCTGTCCTCCAGCTGTTTAATAGTATAATACAGAGTTCTCACCAGTTTGTCCAGGCTGCTCCTGGCGTCGGTTGCCGTATTCTCCGCTTTTTTTAAGTCAATTGCCTTAGCAGAGTATGGTTCTGAAGATGTCCTGGAACTGTACAGGTCTAGATCGAGCCTCGCCAGGTTTATTTTCTGGTCTGCAAGCCAAACTGTATAGCTGTCTGACGTAACCTGGCTTATCTTGTTCTCCAAATTAATTTCTTTCATTTTATCAAGCACCGGCTGTTCCGTAAGCTTTGGCCTGGCTTCCGGTGAAAGTCCCACCAGGTTATTAAACTTTTGATACGCGTCGTTAAGGGCCTTGGCCGCGGCATCCTGGCTCTCTTTGGCCCCGCTGTAGCCGCTGTTTGCCTGCATCCGCTCCAATAAACTGGCCATCCCGTTCTGGTACTTCAGCTCTGCCAGCCTGTTCTGCCAGTATGCGTTTTCCACCGCAAGGTCAGCAACTTTTTTCTTTTTTTCGGCCAATATTACCGCGTTGTAAGTCTGCTTTACAGAATAAGCCACTGTGTCCCTGCTAATCTCCAAGGTCCTTTTAGACATCTGCCAGGCAAGGTCGGCCTTGATTGAGCCCAGATATGTACCTACCACACCGGGATCGCCCGGCTCAAGAGGCGTTATTTTTACCTCCTTGCCGGCGTCTTGCCGTATTTCAAATGAACGGTCCACGTCCGCCGCGACGTTTTTTAAGGTCTTGCTGTTAGCCAGGGCCATATCTATTGCCTGCTGGTACGTGAGGGTAACCTGCTCCGAGGCGGCAGCCGCGCCGGATAATGTTATTGTCATGGCTATGGTAATCAGTAATACTAGGATTTTCTTCAATGTGCCAAGCCCCCTAAAAATTTGTTAACATGGTTAAATATATATGTATTTAAATTTTACCTTTAATTAAGCAAGCAGTCAATAATATTAAATGAAATAAAGTAACTACCCGCATCTGAAGGTGCTTACTCTATGTCACTTATTAAAAGGGACCCCCTCTTAGAAGAAAAAAGGGAACCTCCGGAGAGGTTCCCTTTTTTTCTAGTGATTTAGTTCAGAGTCACGGTTTGGGTTGCCTCGTCCCATGCTACGCTGGCGCCCATGGCCTGGGCGATGAAGCGGAACGGGAGCATGGTGCGGCCGCTGGTGATTTCAGGAGCGGTGTCCATGGTGATGGTCACGCCGTTTACGATCATGGCCTTGCTGCCGATCTTCAGCTGGACAACCTTGTCGCCCTTGAGCAGGGTTACGGTTTGGTTGGCGCCATCCCAGAGGATGTTGGAGTCAACCACGCCCAGAGCCTGGGCAACGTACCTGACGGGCAGGTAGGTGCGGCCGTCCTTGATGTACGGGGCAACGTCCATGGTCTGCTCAACACCGGCTACCTTGTAGGTGGTGCTGCCGATTGTAAAGGAAGCGTTGGCTTTGGTCTCGCCGGGAGCCGGGGTTACAACTGCGCCGACAACCACTTCGGCCGCGTTACGTGCAGGCTCGAACAGCTTGCTGGTAACACCATTCAGGGTGTCGTCGAGGACCGCAGCTCCGCCGACGTTCAGCTTGAGGTCGCCTTCCACAACGGTACGGTCGACATTAAGCTTGACGTTCTTAAGGACTATCTTGCTCGCCTTGGTGCTGGTGGACTGAATGGGTATGGTTACAGCATTCTTATTAGCAGTCAGGCTGGCTGCGGTTGAAGAGGAGTCAACCTTGACATCGCCTTCCACTACAACAGTGGGCATGGATGCAAAGGTCACGCCGCTGGGAGCAGTTACCACCACAGCGCCGGTAACGGCGGCGGCGGCAGGCTGTCCTACCAAGTTGGCGGCAATCCCGTTGACGTCCATGGGCTTGGAGTTAAGGGCAAACATTTCCTTGGTGGCCTCTTCGATTACGATATCGCTGACAGCCTGGCCGGCCACACCGATCTTAAGCTCCGACTTGGAGGCTACGGTTGCGGTGACAGCGGGCTTGACCTTGGCTATGGCGATATCGCCGGTGAAGCCGAGGCTGCCGGTGGCGGTTACCTTCAGTTCGCCGGTGAAGTCCGCAGCGGTGATGACTTCGCCGTCTTTGAAGACCAGCTTGGCCTTGTCGGTTGTAGGAGCGCCTGCAATGGTCAGCTTGGCCACCCTGGCGTCAGTGCTCGAAGCGGTGAAGGCGTTGTTAGTGATGCCGCCGGTGGTGGAAACCGTGGTGTCGAGTACAGGCATCTTGTTCCACTTGGCGCCGGAGGGCAGGGTCAGGTACAGGGTCCTGCCGTTGAGCAGGCTGCCCTTCAGGGTCTCCTCGATAACAATGGTGCCAACTTTCTGACCGTATTTACCGGCATAAATGTCCGGGGTGCTGCCTGCGGAAAGCTTGGTGCCGTAGTCTCCGTAGGTACCCACGACCAGAGTGGAAGGAGTATAGGTGCTGTCGCCGCCCAGGGTCACTTCCAGATCGCCGGTCCTGGCGGAGGTGGCGTCGGGCACAACTTTAACCTTGAGCTTGAAGTAGCTTCCGCTCAAACCAGCGCTGGCTAAACCGGTTAAGTTGTCAATAGCCAAGGTGCGGTTGTCGTTGGACAGGGCCAACCGGGCAACTACCGAGTTGGCAGCCGATCCTACAGTACCAGCGTTCCAGTATGTTTCCGAGGTGGCGCCGGTAGTGGTCCACTGGAACCCGGAGGGCAGTGTGAACTTCATAGCGGAAGCTGAGTAAGCCATTGCGCCGGCTGAAGCTTCCTGCACGTACATGGTTACAAAATCGCCATCAGGGCCGATGGTGGCGGGTGAGCCGCTGATGAAGACCTTGACGGAAGATGCGCCGATCTTGGCGATGTCGATCTTCTGGCCGCCGGTGAACACCGAGCTGCTGGGAGCTATGGTGGTCACCTGCACAGGGCCGTCAGCCGCGCCGGAGGGCACAAACAGCTTAAGGTTTTGCAGGATAACAATACCTGGCTTCAGGTACAGCAGACCATCAGCATCTCCAGGTGCGGCATTTATCAGAACCTTAACCCTGTTACCGCCGTTTTCAGTGGTGACCGTCAGGTCAGTGCCAGCGGTGGAGAATGCGTAATCGGTACCCTGGGTAGGCAGGGAGAGGTAACCCAGAGTTCCCAGGTTGTCTCCGTCAGCGAACGCAGTTCCGTCGGACTTCCTGAACTGGAAGTCGGCGGGCAGCTCAAGGTATACATACTTGCCGTAAGCCGCCGAAGTTACAGATGCCGCATCCAAAGTGATAGTAAATGTTCCAAGGGCTGCAGGAGTCCCGCCTTTAACACTGGGAGCCAGTGTGGGGGCGTTACTGACCGAGTAGGTTGAGCCGGCTGCGGCCGGTGTCGCCATGGGCACCAGCAGGGTTGCCAGCAGCGCCAGGGTCAGCAGGACCGAGATTAATTTTCTGCTTCTCTTCTTCAAGACTTTGCCTCCTTAACTAATTTGTTTGTAGGTTCGTTTTGCCGCGGGTGCCGATTGCCTCCGGCATGCCGCGGGCACTTTTAAATTCATCCCCCCCTGTCAAGGTCTCACAGAATTTGCTGTGTTTTTGGCCACGATGTCTGCTGCGAATTAGGTGCATCTGCACCTGGCCAACCAACTGAATGGTCGGATACGGCCAAAATGGTATATTCTACACCAGCGGCCATATTCCTTCCGGCCCGGGATTAAAAGGTTTGGTTTCTCCCTTTTCCCTGTTTCGTTAGACAACGGGTCAGATGTTAAAGTTCCGTGGATCTAGAAAAAAATTTTCTTTAAAGAGAATTCAGAACTCAGAACTCAGAATTCAAAAGCAGACGAACATGCCGGTTGATTTAAAGTGAGCCTGGCGCTTATAATTAATGTAAACATTAATGTTTTTATGAGGTGTTATTTTTATGGAAAGAATTATTGGTATTAATGACGCCCGTCCAAAGCTTACCCATCTTATTGATTCACTGATGGAAGGGGCGGAGCCCGTGATAATTACCGTCAACAGTGAACCCAAGAGCGTGTTAATCAGCTATGAAGAATACCGCCGGCTCCAGGAAACAGAAAAGGAGTATAAAAAGCTTTCACTCAAACTGGCTATTGAAAAAATCAGGGCAAAGGCAAGGGAATCAGGTTTGACCGAAGAAGACGTGATGAATGAGGTTCGAGCAGTCAGGAATTCAAAAAGAGGAAAAAGCTAATGAAAGTAGTGTTGGATACCAATGTGATCATCTCCGGCCTTCTGGTTCCCGACGGACCGCCTGGGGAAATCATTCACCTGTGGATTGAAAATAAGTTAACAGTTGTTTTAAGTCAGGCCTTGATAGAGGAATACCTGGAAGTTATTAGCCGCCCCAAATTTAAAAATATGGGGACACTACTTGACAGACAGGATATATTAATAAATTTAATAGAACTTAACAGAACTGTTTTTGTAAACCCAAAGGAGTCGCTCGTGGTGATTCAGGATGACCCGGAGGACAACCGTGTGCTTGAATGCGCCGCCGAAGGCGCAGCTGAATTTATAATTTCCGGTGACAGCCATCTTTTAGGGCTAAAGGAGTTCCGGAGAATTCGAATTGTCACGCCGGCGGAATTCCTGAAATCCTTAACTCATTATTGATTATTGAATACCTTCGACATTTTTGTTAAAATAAGGCATCGGGGTTTGGAATGGGGTGCACTCTTTGGATGATAGGGAATTCAAGGAATATGTAATAAATGCGTTATCTCAATTAGTTAAGAAACAAGAGCAGATGCAGGCCGGTCAGATAGGTATGCAGTCAGATATAAAGCAATTGCAGGCCGGCCAGATAGGTATGCAGTCAGATATAAAGCAGTTGCAGGCCGGCCAGAAGGATATAAGGTCTGACATCAAACAACTGCAGGCTGACGTTAAGCGCATAGACAAGAAGACTGACAATATACTGCAATACGTTGAACATCTGGATACTGATTTGCAAAAACATAAGAAGGCGGAAGTGCTGTAGTCCGGATGCTTTTGTTTTTACAGTTTATACCGGAAGGAAATCTTCCATATATAAAGAATTTTTTTGTTGAAGAACAAAATCCGTGGAACTTCCTATGGAACTTTCACGGTATTATTTTTGTCTAACAGGTGTCGGATGGAAAGTCTTCCACCGGCTCCGGAGGAGTGTATCCTTTGGAAATAATGGACCGGTCTAATACAAAGAGCATAACGGCGGAGCTTATCAGGCGGTCCCAGAGAGGGGACGCCGCCACCTTCGAGCGTCTGGTGTCAATGTACCAGTCCAGGGTTTTCGGGCTGTGCCTCAAGCTTACCGGGAACCGGGACGATGCGGAGGACCTGGCCCAGGAGGTATTTATAAAGGCGTACCACGCACTGAAGGGATTCCGTCTTGAGGCCGACTTCGGCACCTGGCTGCACCGCATCGCGGTGAACATGTGGCTGAACATCAAGAAGCGCAACTCCCGGGCTACATACGTCTCACTGGACGACCCCATCTCCACCGGCAGCGGGGAGTTCAACCGGGAGGTGGCCGATGAGGACACTTCCAGCAACCCCCTGGCCTCCCTGGAGGAGGTTGAGTTCCGGGGACAGGTGAGGCGGGCCCTTGAAATGCTGAGTCAGGAGCATCGGGCCGTGCTGGTGCTGAGAGATATGGAAGGATACTCATACGAGGAAATAGCCCAAATCACTCAGTGTTCGCTGGGGACGGTGAAATCCAGGATTAATAGGGCCAGGCAGGCGATGAGGGAGCTAATGACCCGGGAGATGGGTTTTGGGATAGGAATTCAGAATCCAGAATCCAGAATCCAGAATAAGTTATGAGGATGCAATGAGGGAAACTGCGAGAAGTTTTGAGGATTTAATAGTTTGGAAGAAAGCACATCAGTTTGTTCTGAATATATATAAATATACCAGCACATTTCCCGGTTCAGAACTCTATGGATTGACTTCGCAACTTAGGCGGGCGGCAGTTTCCGTCCCGGCTAATATTGCTGAAGGGTTTAAGAAAAAAGGCAAGGCCGATAAAATACGCTTTTTTAACATTGCCCAGGGATCTTTGGAAGAATCACGGTATTATTTGATATTGGCAAATGACTTAGGTTACGGTGACACATCACAACTTGCCTTGCTGCTTGGAGAAACCAGCAAGTTGCTTGAAGCCTATATCAATACAATTCTGGATTCTGGATTCTGACTTCTGGATTCTCAAAGAAAGGGAGGTGATGGCCATGACCGATATGATGAAGTCCGGAATTGAAAAGCGCGACGGAGCCGGCCGGTGTGAAGCGGTGAGGGAGTTGTTCTCACCCTGGCTGGACAGTGAGATTTCCGGAGAGGAAAAAGACCTTTTGGAAGGCCACCTCCTGATATGCGAACACTGCAGGCGGGAACTGGAGATATGGAAAAGCATATCCGCAACCCTGAAGGATGATTTATATTCCGGGGGACCTTCCCCGGATTTCAGCGCCGGGGTAATGGCCCGGCTGAGGCTGGAGACAGTGCACGAGGCCAAGCCGATGCCCAAGTTTGCAATCATAAATAAGCTTCGGGCGCCGGCGGCTGCGGCAGCGGCTGCGGTGATGATCTTCGCGGGGTCCTGGGGAGTCCATGTGGCCCTGAGCCCGGAGAAGCCCAAAACCGAGATAGTCATAAACCAGCCTTCTGGAAACAATGATTCCGGAACAGACAACCGGGTGGATCCAGTGCCGGAAAACACCCCCCGGCCGGAAGGTCCGGAAAGGTTGGACAACGCCGGAACGCCTGTGGCGGAGCCCGGTGGCAATAATACAGGACCAAATTCCGAGTCTGCGGCCCAACCCAATGCAATAAAGCCTCTGAATGCAGCCCGGGTAAATGATGTTGTGCTGCTGGAGACCAATAAGGATATTCTAAGCACAATCCTTAAGGTTTCGGTATCCAACGTCCCCGACGCCGCCGGCACCGCCATAAATATTGCCGGTGTAATGGGCGGAGGGGGGCAGCTGCTCTCCAGTCAGAAGGTAAACGGGAGTGAAGTTGCCATTCTGCGGCTGACCGTTCCCCGGGATGACGGGCTTAGTCTGGTGGCCCGGCTGTCCGGGCTCGGCGGGGTGATAGACAGGGCAGATGAACGGAGAAATATAGCCTCCAGCTACACCGAGGCCGCCAACAGGCTGAACGAGATTCAGGGAATGCTGGAGGCCGGCGCCGGACTTTCTGAGAAAAGCCGGCTGGAAGCCGAGGCATCGGGGTTGAAGAGGCAGATAGAATCGTGGAACAATGAGCTGAAATCATATGTTGTGATACTGTGGATTCAGAAATAGGAACTCAGAACTCAGAATGATTATAAAATGATAGAGAATAAAAAAGGGGCGTTTTAGCATGCCCCCTTTTTTATTGCTCTATGAACTTCTGGCGGATGCGGGATATCAGGGCCGCCGCCTCGGACCTGGTCAGCAGGGCATCAGGGTCAAATATTTGCTGTGTCCTTCCTTTAATAATGCCCCTGTGGTACCCCCAGGCTATGGCCTCTTTTTCTTCCTTCTTTAAATTATAGCAGTCACTGAAGGGTATAACGTATCTGTTTGGCGGCTTGTCTTTATCATTTCCGTTAAACAGCTTTTTAAGGGTTACCATGAAGGATGCCCGTGTTACACTTCCGCTCAGGTCGCCCTCGGCAGGGTGATGCTGACCTGCCCCGGTTAATGCGGCCACAACGGCGGATAGCTGTTCAACGGTAACAGGCGTGTCCGGCCTGAAGGTACCGTCACCGTACCCTGCCATTATGCCGAGTGACACTGCCGAGGCTATGGCCTCTTCGGCCCAGTGCCCCTCTATGTCCCGGAATCCCCGGGCGGTTACCTCCGACTTCAGGATGGTCTTGCCCGCCACGGCCCCGGTCACGTTATTCACCGCCACCACTTTTACCGCAGCCTCGTCACCCAGGAATTTAAGGGGCGCCGCAAAGGTGCCCTGCCGCGGGTCCACGGGTATGTCCTCCCGCAAGCCGCTTTCGTGCCAGACGTACACCCTGTTGGCTGTGGTATTGCCGGTAAGCGTCAGCCTCCCGCTGTCTTCCCGCACCCCGGCCACCAGGAAAGGTTTCCTGACTCCCTCCAGCTGCCTGACCCTCACCGACACCAGCACCTTCTTGTATGGGGCCGGGGCCAGCAGCGACACAAGGGTGGCCTTTTCGCCGGGCCTTAAGTCTTCCAGGGTTACGGGCAGTCCCTCTTTGGTAATGCGGGTTATTGTATCGCTTATGCGGTACAATTCGCCATCACGGGTCACCAGGGCTCCGGAATCCAGCGAAGCCAGTTCTTTCTGCTCGTCCTCCAGCAGTTCGGCCACGTCCATGTACCACATTTCCCTGCCGTCCGGCGACAGTATCGACCTGACCCAGGTGCCCGAGGTCAGGGTGGAGGCGTCGGTAACCAGTCCCCACCGCCTCACCTCGGTGTCCGGCGTTATCCCGTACATCTGAAAGCCATTTTTGTGATCGTTGACATATATGGTCTTTTCTTTGTCGCTGGTGAACAGCACCTGCCCGTGCGCCACGTTGCTGTATGCCAGAATGCCTATAATATCCCGGGCCCCGGGCAATGTCACCGCCGTCACGTAATCGCCCGGCGCGATATTTTTAAGCGACGAGGGGGCCCGGTCCTTTTGCACCCCGGCGCCGGCAAACACCTTATAAACCTGGCCGCTTCCGATGGTGATTTTACTCTCTTCGGGGTTCACTCCGGCAACATAGCCGCTCACTATTGTCCTGTTGACCAGTATGGAATTGACCGTGCCCGAAACCGGTGCAAGCACCAGGGTCACCTGCTGGCCGGGCATTATCCTGTCCAGCCCGTCCAGCCTGACCGCCCCGAACACCGTCTCGGCGGGGTCTCCACCACCGAAGGTGTCGCTGTATATGTAACTGGCCCCGGGGGACACCCGGTATTCCCTGTTGTCCCTGAACAGGGCAACCGAAATTATTTCCCCGTTTTCCCCCCGGACTGTCCTTTCCACGTTGCCCTTTACAGTGGCGTAGCCTGTGACCACCCGCCAAAGGGTCTGGGTCAGGCCGTCCAGGCTGGCCTTAAGCCCTATTCCGGGAGGGAGGCCGGACAGGTCATCGCTGTATATGCCATTGACCGTTGCTCCCCGGGGTGAGTCTCTGTTCTGGTAGTATCCTCCCATCAGGCTGTCGCGGTCGGACTCAAACCAGACCCTTCCCCCTGCCCCTTCGCGGAACTGTGCGCTGTCGGGGCTCCACTGACGGCCTACAACGTACACCGACTTGACGCTGTGGTATACCCTGTAGCCGGGCTCCAGCGGCAGTTGCTCCGATGAGCTGCCGTTAAAAATGTAGTGGACTTCCTTTCCCGAGGTATTAACGCGCTTTCCCCCCTGCAGGTCTATGACTCCACCCGCCCCCGGCTGCCGGACAATCCCGGTGGAGAGCAGCTGCCCGTAGGCCAGGGAATAGTCCTGCAAATCAACATTCACGTATCTTACCGCCGGGACCTTAACCGACGCCGCCCTGACCTGCACCAGGTATTCCCCCGGCGTGGGGTTGTTTATGTATACCTGCTCGACGTTGTTTATAGCGTCGGGGCCCGCTCCAAGAAAGCCGTTTCCGTAGTATTCCCTGCCGTCCGGGGCGGTTACAATGAGATCAAGGTTGTTGACCAGGGCGCTTTTGGACTGCGGGTCTCCCGCAGGGTCGGTCCAGGCAAGGGTGGCCTTGAATGGAGACCCCGGGTCTTCAACCTTTATCTTATAGGTCTTTATACCGCCATCGGGCAGCCCCCATATCTCCTCTTCAAGGGCCATTGTCTTTTCCTTCAGCGCCAGCACTGTCCCGGCCAGGTCCAGCACGCCGAATCCCTGTCCTGACGGGCCTGTTTCCGGAGTTCTGGCGCCGTTTATCAGCGCCGCTTTCACAGACGCCGCATGGGGCCGGGGAATGGCCATTTCCCTCTGCATGTACTCCCTCATCAGCGCCGCCGATCCGGCCGCCACCGCCGACGCCATGCTGGACCCCTGCATGCGTGTGTACATGGGAAATCCCGGCAGGTTCCCTTTCACCAGGCTGGATCTCGTAGAAATAATGGATGTGCCCGGCGCCAGCAGGTCGGGCTTGATCCTCCCGTCCGCGGCCGGCCCCCGGCTGGAAAACTGGGCCGTGTCCAGGGTATCCCCCGTGGAGAAGTCCAGTGCCGGCCTGGGGCTTAACGATGACCCCACCACCAGGGAGTTTTTGCTGTTGGCCTCGGAGGTGAGTGTTTTTGCGCCGGGCCCGGAATTACCCGCGCCGAATATTACAAGAAAATCCGGGTGGCCCCTTACAAAGGAGTCGGCCTTCCTGGAGCTTTCCGTATAGGAGTTGCCGTCGGTGCCCCATGCGTTTACGTGTATCCTGGCATTGGCCTGATATGCGGGGAGAAACAGTTTCTCCACGTCCTGGGGGGGAACGACCCTTCCTTTATCGTCCAGTATTCCCTGGAAATAAATGCTGGCGTCCGGGGCCACTCCCCTGAACTCCCCTCCTGAAGAAATGCCGCTGCCGGCAATGGTGCCCACCATGTGAGTCCCGTGTCCCACCGGGTCGTCCGCCATCTGCCTCCCGGCCCATGACCTGAGCATGATTATCTTGGGCTTTTTGCCGGATTCATTGGCAAGGTCCGGGTGTATGTCGTCCAGTGACCCTTTGTCAATGCCGCTGTCGGCCACGGCCACCACCTGGCCCTTACCCGTCAGCCCGGCGGGAGTGATAAATCCGGGAGCGTTCAAAAGGTCGGCCCCTATTATCTCTCTGCTCCTGTCGTTAAGAAACTGTGCCCGGCCCGGGGCCCAGTATGAATACCCGGCCCATATGCCGGCCGCCATAAAAAGAGCGGCGGCGAGCAGCAATGTTTTTCTCAATATCAAAGTGAAAATCCTCCGGTATGTAAATGCAAGGAACAGGCCCCTTTTATACTGACGAAAAAGAAGCCGTAAATGTTACCCCCTGGGAAAATTTTTTGTAAGTATATTTATTCGACACCACCCGGACTCTTCCTTCAAAAATAGTTAAATGGTCAAACTATACAGCACATTAACTATCGGCAATAATTAAAGCTGTTGACACCGGTCAACAGCTCCTGTCCTGTTCCTTTTGCATTACTGGTTGGGTATATGCCCTCTAACCTTGAAGTCCCTGGAAAGCACATTCAACATGCTCAGCGCCCTTCCTGTACCCCGGGCGACGCAGCACAGCGGGTCGTCGGCCACATACACCGGCAGTCCTGTCTCCTTGCTCAGCAGCCTGTCCATCCCCTGCAGGCAGGCTCCTCCTCCTGTCATAACAATTCCTTTGTTTACGATATCCGCCGCCAGTTCAGGCGGGGTGTTTTCCAGAACTTCCTTTACCGCCCCGACAACTGCCTCAAGGGTCTCCTTTATAGCCTCATGCACCTGCAGGCTGGTGATATTGACCGCCCTGGGAAGCCCGCTGACAAGATCCCTGCCCTTTATTTCATTAACCTTTTCGGGCGTGCCATTGGGGAAGGCGGTGCCAATTTCTATCTTGATCTCCTCACCGGTGCGCTCCCCTATGGCCAGGTTAAATTCCCGCCTGACATACCTTACAATGGCCTCGTCAAACCTGTTCCCGCCCACCCTGAGAGAACGGCTGCAGACGATTCCCCCCAATGACAGCACGGCAACATCTGTCGTTCCGCCCCCTATGTCCACCACCATGGTGCCGCTGGGCTCGGAAATATCAAGCCCGGCTCCCAGAGCGGCGGCCAGAGTTTCCTCAATAACGTAGGCGGATCGGGCCCCGGCCTGTATTGCCGCCTGCCGGACGGCCCTTTCCTCAACCCCTGTCACTCCGGAAGGAATGGATACCATAACCCTCGGCCGGAAGAGAAGCTTTCTGCCTTCTGCCTTATTTATAAAATAGCGGAGCATTTTTTCGGTTACTTCATAGTCTGCTATTACACCATCCCTCAAAGGCCTGGTGGCTATTATATTTCCCGGTGTCCTTCCAAGCATGCGCCGGGCTTCTGCCCCGACTGCAATAACTTTTCCGGTGTCCTTGTTGATGGCCACCACCGAAGGCTCCTGCAGCACTATACCCTTGCCCTTGACATACACCAGAACATTGGCGGTGCCCAGATCAACCCCTATATCTACATTAAAGCCAAACATTAGTATTCCCCTTTCCTTTAAGGAACCTGAAGCCGTACCGTCCCCGGGGCTTCACCATGGGAGCCTGTTGAGCCGGCGCGGTCTGTGATATTATTCTACAGGATCAGGGGAATTCCTCTATATTCTTACTTTATAGTTAGTTTATTTTGGCCTGGATTATCATCTTATGCCAGGTCCTTATACTTCCTCTTTGTGGCCTCCCCTCCGCGAAGGTGGCGTTCGGATTTGTTAAAATCAAGAACCCTCTTGACTTCTATGGCCAGTTCTTTATTAAGAGAAGGTAGCCGTTCGGTCATATCTTTGTGCACAGTACTTTTACTGACTTCGAAAACCTGTGCAGTCTGCCGCACTGTTGCCCGGGTATCCAGGATGTAGGCGCAGATATCAAGCACCCGCTTCTGTATATATTCCTGCATGGCCTTGCCCTCCTGCCGGCTCAAACTAATAAAAGCCCTCGAAATGACAACTGCTTCTTATGGCTGCGGCTGTATAGCTTCAAAAATAAAGGGGCTCCGCCCCTTCGGACGGTATAGACGTCCTACCCCCACTAAAGCAAGGGGGACGCCCCCCCTTGGAACCCCCGTGCATAGGAAATTATCCACAGAATCCCTATGAAGCATAATTTCCTATGTCTTAACAAAAGCATCCTCCGCCCGATTTCCAGCCGGTGCAGTACTGTAGTGACAGAGGACCGCTCCAGTGAGTGTTTAATGGCTGCGAATGCTTTGACTGACGGTTTGTCGACAGGCTCTATAAGATATATATGCCGGGTGCGGTGATAAATACCGGGTTGCCAAACTTTTGGGCCGGTGCTGATGCTGTCAAGAATACAGAACTCAGAACTCATTTGATTCTGAGTTCTGAGTTCTGACCCTAAGTCCCGCTTTTAAGCTCGTTAATTTCCACTCCTGTGTAGTAATGCCTGAGTATATCACGATAATTTTTTCCTTTTAACGCCAATCCTTTTGCACCGTACTGGCACATGCCCACCCCATGTCCGTACCCTACCGTGGTAACCTTTATCCGGCCTGATTCCATGACCATTACGAACCGGGCTGAGCGAAGCCCCAGCATTTCCCTCACCACCGTGGAGTGAAGCGCCTTGCTTCCTATTCTGACGGTTTTGGGATGGCCTGCGGAAGTCTTTTCGATCACCTCGTAAAAGCCTTTCCTGCCGGCAGCGACAGGGGTGGCGCTGACATCCTCCCCTGTTGCCTTCCTGAATTCCGCAAGTGAAAATGTAACCGCACGGACCGGATCGGGGTCGGCGCAGAAGGGGCAGTCAACACCCTTTAAATATGGAACGTCAAACTTCCAGACCTCAGCGGCGCTCACCGTCCCTGCCCCCCCGCAGGAGGAATGATATACGGGGTCCACCAGCTGACCGCCATGGGTCAAAACCTCATTTTCTGTGGAGTACACCGCCAGGGCTATCTTTAAATAATATTGATAGTACTTTAGCGACCCCCATCGCTTTTTCATTTCCTCCCTGGAAATCCAGGCCTGGTAGTGCCTGTGGTCGTCACACACGTCGGCGCCGGGATGAACGGGGTTGACCACCCCGCCGCCTGTAAGCCTTTTTATTATATATGTCCTGGCAGCCACCGCCTGGGCTTTTAAGGCCTCCTCGGGAAATTCCGCCGGCATTTCGGCGGCCAGGACCCCTATAACGTAGTCCTCAACCGGTAAGTTGATTATTTTACCACTGTCATGGGAATACATATGCACCAGAGTTCCGGTTTTCTCAATTTTTGCCGGACTGAACCAGTTGACTGCGGCCGGGATACCTATTACAGCCGCCAAAGTTAATATGACAAAAATAGCCAGACGCCTTTTCATAGCTTATCCGCCTCGCTTCTGCGTCAGAATACAGAATTCAGAACTCAGGACTCAGAATAGAATTTAAGATAAGACTTTCTGTTCTATTTGTATTCCCTTACAACAGACATAATTACCATTAATTACCTTGCAACATTAATTCATCAATAAAATAGAAAATTCGCCTTTATTCTGGATTCTTTCTGAATTCCCACCCGATAATCACTCTTCCTTCCTCGTGATCTCGGCCCCCAGTCCCTTAAGCTTTTCCACAAAGCTCTCGTAGCCCCGGTCTATATGGCCCACGTTGCCTACCTCGGTAACTCCGTCGGCCGCCAGCCCGGCCAGCACCAGGGCCGCTCCGGCACGCAGGTCAGTGGCTTTAACCCTGGCCCCGGACAGCTTTTCTACCCCCTGCACTATTGCGGTTCTGCCGCTCACCTTTATGCGGGCGCCCATTCTTTTGAGCTCATTGACATGCATGAACCGGTTTTCGAAAACAGTTTCAGTTATAACACTGGTGCCCCCTGACAGAGTCATCATAGTCATGAACTGTGGCTGCATGTCGGTGGGAAATCCGGGATAAGGCATTGTTTTTATATCGGTGGGCCTTATTTCGCCCCCCCCGGTAACCCTGACCCGGCTCTCACCCTCCTCAAGGCGGACCCCCGCCTCGTACAGCTTGGCCAGGATGGGGTTTATATGGCCGCATATGACATTGTCCACCAGCACGTCCCCCCCGGCAATTGCGGCGGCAATCAAAAAGGTGCCCGCTTCAATCCTGTCCGGAATGACGCTGTAATTTGCGCCGTAAAGATCGCTGACGCCCTCCACCCTTATAACCTTGGTGCCGGCTCCTTTAATCCTGGCCCCCATTGTATTGAGGAAGTTGGCCAGGTCCACCACTTCCGGCTCCTCGGCGGCGTTTTCGATTACTGAAGTGCCCCGGGCCAGCGAGGCGGCCATCATCAGATTCTCTGTGGCCCCCACACTGGGGTAGTCAAGGTAAATTCTTGACCCCACCAGCCTGTCCGCACTGGCGTCGATATATCCCTGCCCCTGCTTTATATCGGCTCCCAAAAGGCAAAATCCTTTGAGGTGCAGGTCAATGGGCCTGCTGCCGATGGCACAGCCTCCGGGGGTGGAAATACGGGCACGCCCGGTCCTGGCCAGAAGCGGTCCCATAATAAGGAAGGAGGCCCTCATTTTTCTTACAAATTCATAAGGCGCCTCATTGTGCACCACTTCAGGCACCGATATCTTAAGTCCGCCATTCACCCTTTCAACTCCGGCTCCCAAAAATTCTATAGCCGAACATATGGTCCTCACATCCGCCAGATCCGGAACTTCTTCTAGAAAACAGGGCGTTTTGGACAGCAGGGAAGCTGTTATTATCGGCAATACCGCATTCTTGGCAGGACTGATTTTTACTGTTCCTGAAAGCTCTTTTTTTCCTCTTATGATAAGCCTGCTCATAGTCCTCCTGGGATCATGAATGAATGACTATTAGCTCCTGGCTGCTAGCGGCTGGTGGCCGGCAGCTGTTAAAAGCTTTCCCAAATAAACTAATTGGAATACATCAAAGAGCTTATGGGAGGTCCTTAATTGTCAGAATACAGAAGTCAGTAGTCAGAAGCTAGCGGCTAGCAGCTAGGAGCTAGTAGCTATTTTCCCGGCTGAATAAGAAACCGGGACCATTATCTGATCCCGGTTTATTTATTGCTGATTATATTGAATGTCTATTGCAGTGCTTTGAGCCTGTTAAGGGCCCTCTGCAGGGCCATCTCCGCCCTTTTGATGTCCAGGTCGGCAGTCTTTTCAGAGAGGCGCTTTTCGGCCCTTTCCCTTGCGGCTTCAGCCCGGTCGCGGTTAATGCTCTCATCGCGCTCGGCGGTGTCGGCCAGTAAAGTGACCCTGTTGCCGCGCACCTCCACGAAGCCGCCGCTGACCGCCACCTTAAATGTTTTGCCTTCATGCTGCACTCTGACGAGACCTATTTTCAAACCGCTCATCAGGGGAGCGTGGTTGGGCAGGAAGCCCAGTTCCCCCAGTTCGCCGGGAACCACTACGAAATTGACGTCGCCGCTGAACACCTTTTTTTCGGGAGTGACAATTTCCAGGCGCTGAGTAGTTTCCGCCATGTTTTACACACTTCCCTCTAGCATGCGTTTTCCTTTCTCCACTGCCTCCTCAATAGCTCCCACCATGTGGAAGGCGCCTTCGGGCAGTTCATCGTGCTTGCCGTCCAGTATCTCCTGGAAGCCCCTGATGGTCTCCTTCAGAGGCACGTATCTGCCCGGCTGGCCTGTAAATGTCTCGGCCACGTTGAAGGGCTGTGACAGGAAGCGCTGCAGTTTCCTTGCCCGGGCCACCACCAGCTTGTCATCGTCGGAAAGTTCTTCCATACCGAGTATGGCGATGATGTCCTGCAGCTCTTTGTAGCGCTGCAACACCTTCTGCACACCGCGCGCCACCCCGTAGTGCTCGTTGCCCACCACGTTGGGGTCAAGTATCCTGGAGGTTGAGTCCAGGGGGTCCACCGCAGGGTAGATGCCCAGCTCGGAAATGGCGCGGGACAACACCACAGTGGCGTCCAGGTGGGCGAAGGTGGTGGCAGGCGCCGGGTCGGTCAGGTCGTCGGCGGGCACGTACACGGCCTGCACGGATGTAACCGATCCCTTGACGGTGGATGTGATCCGCTCCTGCATCTGGCCCATTTCTGTGGCCAGCGTTGGCTGGTAACCCACGGCGCTGGGCATCCGTCCCAGGAGGGCGGAAACCTCGGAACCGGCCTGGGTAAAGCGGAAGATGTTATCAATAAACAGCAGTGTGTCTGCTCCCAGCTCATCTCTGAAGAACTCGGCCATGCACAGTCCGGTAAGGGCAACCCGCAGACGGGCTCCGGGAGGCTCGTTCATCTGGCCGAACACCATGGTGGTCTTATCCAGAACACCGGCCTCATGCATCTCACGGTACAGGTCGTTGCCCTCGCGGGTGCGCTCTCCCACGCCGGCAAACACCGAGATACCACCGTGCTGCTTGGCAATGTTGTTGATGAGCTCCATAACTATAACGGTTTTACCCACTCCGGCGCCCCCGAACATTCCGATTTTTCCTCCCTTGAGGAAAGGCACCAGAAGGTCGACAACCTTAATTCCGGTTTCAAGCTGCTCGGCCCTTGTGGACTGGTCCACCAGGGGAGGGGCCGGGCGGTGGATGGGGTAATAGAAGTCGCTTTGAATTTCGCCAATGCCGTCGATTGGCTCGCCCAGAACGTCAACAAGGCGTCCCAGAACCGATTTTCCCACCGGCACTGTAATGGGCTTGCCCGTGTCGGTAACTTCCATGCCCCGCACCAGACCGTCGGTGGCGGTCATAGCAACGGTGCGAACGCAGTTGTTGCCGAGGTGCTGGGCCACCTCCAGGGTGATTAAGTCGTTCTCGCCCCTGGCAACCTTCAGCGCGTTATATATTTCAGGCACCTGGCCGGGCGGAAAGCGAACGTCCACCACGACGCCGATAACCTGAACAATGTGACCTACGCTCATTAGCTTGTGCTACCTCCTTTACTGAGATGTGAGAAGCGAGAGGTTAGAGGTGGGGTCCCACTCCTCATTTCCCACTTCTTGATTCAATGCCTGCCTTACTTACTCCAGAGCCGCCGCTCCGCCGACAATCTCGGAAATCTCCTTGGTAATGGCGGCCTGGCGCGCCCTGTTCATGGTCAGGGTGAGCTTGGATATCATTTCCGACGCGTTCTTGGTGGCGTTGTCCATGGCCGTCATGCGGGCGCTGTGCTCGCCGGCCTTGGACTCCAACAGACCCTGAAACACCGTGTTTGTAACGTACTTGGGCAGAAGCGCGGCCAGCACTTCCTCGGCCGAGGGCTCAAATATATAATCCACCTTGCCCGGGCCCTTTTCTCCCTCCTCACCCTTCGGCGGTTCGGCGGGAAGCAGTTTCACCACTATGGGGCGCTGCACCAGAACGTTTACGAACTCGCTGTATACCACATATACGGCGTCAAATTCGCCTTCGGAATATTTGCTGATGATATATTGGGCTATTTCCCTGGCCTGGGCGGCGTTGACGTTTTCCCCGAGACCGACGTACTGCTGGGCTATCTTGTATCCCCGCTTGCGGAAATAGTCCCGTCCCTTGCGGCCCACACATATCAGGCTGACATCGGGAATATTCCGGATCTCCATGTAAGCCTTACGGATAACGTTGGCATTGAATCCTCCGCACAGCCCACGGTCGGCTGTTATTATCACGTATGCTGTCTTCTTCGGCTCACGCACCTCCAGGAGCGGGTGCCTGACACCTGAAGTAACCGACGCCACCCGGCCCAGCACACTAATCAGCCTCTTGGCATAAGGCCTGGCCATAGTGACCGAATCCTGAGCCCGGCGCATCTTGGCGGCGGAAACAGCCTTCATGGCCTTGGTTATCTGCTGGGTGCTCTTGATACTCTTGATGCGGCGCCGCAAATCACGTAAACTTGGCATCTATTATCTCACCACCTCGCCGTTAAGTCATAACGGACAGGATTTACTTGTTAAATATGGCTTTGAAGTCCTTGATTGCTGCCTGTAGTTTCTCTTCAGTCTCCTTGCTGAGCTGTCCGGACTCGGCGATGGCCCTGCCCACTTCCGGCCTGTTGGCCCTCATGTACTTGTGGAACTCGGCCTCAAAGGACAGCACCTTTTCCACCGGCATGTCGTCCAGGTAGCCCTTGGCAGCGGCGTAAATAGACATAACCTGATCCTCAACATCCATGGGGACGAACTGGTTCTGCTTGAGCAGTTCCATCATACGCTGGCCCCTGGTAAGCCTTGCCTGTGTGGCCTTGTCCAGGTCGGATCCAAACTGCGCGAAGGCCGCCAGCTCACGGTACTGGGCCAGGTCCAGCCGGAGACTTCCGGCCACTGCCTTCATGGCCTTGATCTGGGCCGCGCCGCCCACCCGGGAAACCGACAGGCCCACGTTAACGGCGGGACGCTGCCCGGCGTAGAACAGGTCGGGCTCCAGGTAAATCTGGCCGTCAGTAATTGAGATAACGTTGGTGGGAATGTAAGCTGACACGTCGCCGGCCTGGGTTTCAATAACAGGCAGAGCGGTCATCGATCCGGCGCCCTCTGCATCGGAAAGCTTGCAGGCGCGCTCCAGGAGCCGTGAGTGCAGGTTGAATACGTCGCCGGGGTAGGCCTCGCGTCCGGGCGGCCTGCGCAAAAGCAGGGAGAGTTCGCGGTATGCGGCAGCCTGCTTGGACAGGTCGTCGTAAATTATCAGCACGTGCTTGCCCTGGTGCATAAACTCCTCGCCCATGGCGGCCCCTGCGAAGGGGGCTATGAACAGAAGCGGAGCCGGGTCGGAGGCGGTGGCAGAAACCACTATGGTGTAGTCCATGGACCCGGTATCGGTCAGTCTCTGAACCACGTTGGCCACGGTGGAGTTCTTCTGCCCGACGGCCACGTAGATGCAGATTACGTCTTTGCCCTTCTGGTTGATTATGGCGTCAACGCCGATGGCGGTCTTACCGGTCTGGCGGTCGCCGAGGATAAGTTCCCGCTGGCCTCGGCCAATGGGAATCATGGCGTCGATGGCCTTAAGCCCGGTCTGCAGAGGCTGGTGCACCGGCTTACGCTTCATAACGCCGGGGGCGATACGCTCCACCGGGCGGAAGCGGTCGGTTACAATGGGCCCCTTGCCGTCCAGCGGGCGTCCCAGTGGGTTCACCACACGGCCCAGCAGGGCATCCCCTACGGGCACCGAAATAATTCTTCCGGTACGCTTGACTGTGTCGCCTTCTTTAATGTGTGTGTATGCGCCCAGTAAGACGCATCCGATATTGTCCTCTTCCAGGTTCAGGGCCATACCCAGCGTCGGCTCCTGGCCGGGGCCGGGCGCCGGAAACTCCAGAAGTTCCATGGACATGCATTTTTCCAGGCCATAAACACGGGCAATACCGTCACCGACCTGGATAACGGTGCCCACGTCGGCCATTTCTATTTGCGCTTTATATTTATCTATCTGCTGCCTGATTATGGAGCTGATTTCTTCAGGACGCAAATTCATGCTACTGGTTCACCCCTATCCGTTAACTTATTTGCCTGAGATGCTCTCTCAGGGTGGCCAGGCGGGTACGGATGCTGCCGTCGATTACCCGGTCCCCGATACGCACCACTACCCCGCCGATCAGAGACGGGTCCACGCTGTAACTGGTCTCCACTTTTTGGCCCGTAATCTTGTTCAGTATTTCGGCCAGACTTTGTTTCTCGTCACTGGTCATCTCCACGGCGGAGGTTACCACTGCCTCGGTTATGTTACGGGCCTTGTTGGCCAGACTGACGAAATAACTGACTATATCCGAAAGAAATTGTTCACGCTGACGGTCCACCAGGAGCTTTAAAAACTCCATCGTCACCCCGGACACCTTCCCGGAAAGAAGCTCACTCAGCAAAGACTTCTTTTCGTCGGTGGTAATCCTCGGGTGATACAGTACCTTTTGAAGATCGCGGCTTTCCCGGATCAACGCCTCAACAGACGAAAGCTCTTTCTCGATGGTGTCAACGGCATTGTCCCTCACAGCAATCTGGTAAAGGGCCTCGGCGTAGCGGCCGCCTACCGCGCCTCTTAGCATGGGAGATCCCCTGCCTCTTTAATAAATTCCTGCACCAAACCATGCTGGAGATCCTGAGTGATTTGCCTGCCGATAATTCTATCCGCCACCAGAATGGAGAGCGAAACCACCTGATCGCGCAATTCTGCAACCGCTTTCTCCTTCTCCCGCTCGATTTCCTGCAGGGCGACATCCTTGATCCGGCCCGCCTCAGCCCGCGCAGCCTCTAAAATCTGCTGGGCCTGGGCCTCGCCGGCCTTGGTGGCCTGCTGGATTATGGCCTGGGCCTCCTCCTTGGCCTTCTGCATGTCGGCCAGGTAGCTCTGGCGCAGGGCCTCGGCCTGCTTTCTTTCTTCCTCGGCAGCCTTCACATTGTCATGAATGAACTGCTGCCGCTTTTCAAGGACACTAACAAGGGGCTTATAAACAACAACGCGAAGAAAGATTAAAAGAATTATAAAGTTAAAGATTTGTGCCACCAAGGTAGAGTTAAGGCCTAAGGCCGTGATTATTTGTTCCATAAATAACTGCTAACCCTCCTTCCGTTTACCCATGCCGTGGAAAAAAGCTGCGGTAGCGGGCCTGCCAAAAGGCTTGTTTATGGCGGTCCCGCTACAACACCTTTTTCCATCTGGTAACAACGGGTCTCCGTTATTAACCGATTTTACCCATAAGGATGAATGCAATAACGATGGAGATAATGGGCAGAGCCTCGATGATACCTACCGAAATGAACATGGTGGTCATCAGGGTACCTTTGAGTTCCGGCTGGCGGGCAATACCTTCAACGGTCCTTCCCATAACGAGACCGTCACCGATACCGGCGCCGATGGAAGCCAGACCTGCAGCAAGGGCCATACCGATCATTGCAGCACCTGCGTTATCCATACTTGTTCCCCTCCCTTCCCAAATTTTGAAATCTTTTTTAGTGGCACACTTTCTTACCAAGGAGCTATCTATTTTGTGAGAAAACAGCACGTTAATGGTGGTCGGCTATGGCTTTGCCAACGTACGCAATAGTCAGCATAGTAAATATAAACGCCTGAACAAAGCCGACAAAAATACTGAAGGCCAGCCAGATCACCGAAGCGGTGAAGCCGCCCAGCATTGTGGCTACCAGGCCGAAGAGGGCCAGCAGCACAGCGATTAGAACCTCGCCGGCGTATATGTTTCCGTAAAGACGAAGGGCCAGAGTAACGGGCTTGGACAGCTCCTCAATGATCGTTATCGGCAGGAACAAAAAGCTTGGCTGCACAAAGTGGCTGAGGAAGCCTACCCCCTTGTACCTGAAGCCGAGCACCTGCACCAGAAGGAATACCGTCAGCGCCATGCCAAGAGTTGTGTTGATGTCTGCGGTGGGCGACATCATGGATGGCACCAGGCCCCAGAGGTTGCTGAACAGAAGGAAAATAAAAAGAGTGAATATAAGGCACATCAACCCTGCGCCTTTTTTGTAGTCCATGTTTTCATAAACTAGCCCGCGCAAGAATTGGAAAAGCTCCTCCACCATCAACTGCATCTTACCGGGTCTGTCCAGCCGCATGCTCCTGGTAGCGGCCACCGTGAACAGTCCGACAAGGATCATAACCACCCATGTCATAACCAGGGTTTTCAGGTTGACATCACCAATGGGCGTGTGCACCATCCCATGGTGACCTACCTCCAGAAAACCCCACAGGTCCAATTCCTTATGGATTTCCTCCAGACTTTTCATATCTCTTTTCTCACCCCTTTCCCCTTTAAATTTTTTATGTTTATCTATCTATAACAAACAGTTTATTTACCGTAATACTTCTTCAAAAATGCCTCTGACTGCTTATTCATCCTGTACGTGTCAGCAACCGAGACTACTATTGATATGCAGGAGGGAATCAGTATTCCGGCGCCGACCCCAAAAAGGTTTACAAAGGGCAGCCGCTGGCTCACAAAAAACAAAACGGCCATAATCATCGTAAGGCGGATGGCAAGCCCCCGGTTCATATGCTTTCTGGCAGCGCCGGGGCTCAGATCCGGCAGCCTTTTAATTCTCCTGGCCAGCACAACAGAATTATATATTCCCGTGACTGTCCCCACTGCCAGCCCCCACAGCATACTGTCACCGGGATAAATAAAAAGGGTAATGCAAATTCCAACCAGCAAATACCCGGAGAACCTTAAAACGTATCTCAGTTGATTGTCTAATTCCGGTACCGGCTGACCCAACATCGCCTTTCACCCCTTGCCTTTTATGGCTTACCGCGTATAATCAGCTGTCCAGGAATCTCTTTACTATGGTGATTATTCCCCAGATGCCGGCCGCCACACCAAGCAAAATGCCTGTAATCATAAGCCACGGATCTGTGTTGAACTGCGCGTCCAGAAGCTTGCCGCCATAATACCCGAGGGTTACTGTAATCGCCATCTCCACCCCTATGGCGGTGGTGACGGCCATGGCCTGAAATACTGCCGACCACTTGGTCTTTTGTTCATCCATATACTGGCAACCCTATCCCCTCTGTAATATTTGTCATCAGGGATGCTGGAATATAATGCCAAATACCTGTGGCTCTTAAAGACCTTATACACAATTACTGTTCTACAAAAACGATATTATTCCTCCACCCGGCATTAAACTTTTTTCACGGGGGATGATTTTTTTCATGCCTAAAGGTCAGTATTTACGCCCCAATGGCTGTTTTCTGGCACGGTTTTTGCCGAATCGCCAAAAACCTCCTGATTTAACCCGTTCACGGCCGGAACTCAACGGGGGGATCAGCCGCCACCCCAAACCTGTAAAGTATCGCCTGAACAATCCTTTTCGAAGCTTTTCCGTCACCATAGGGGTTGACGGCCTCGGCCATCGCCCTGTAATGGCCCGGGTCGCTTAAAAGCCTGTTTGCTTCTCTAAAAACGGCCTCCCTGCCGGTGCCCACAAGGGCCACAGTGCCGGCCTCCACCGCTTCCGGGCGCTCGGTGGTGTTGCGCAGCACCAGTACCGGCTTGCCCAGGGAGGGCGCCTCCTCCTGTATGCCGCCGGAATCTGTCAGCACCATGTAGCATTTCTGCATAAGGTTCATAAAGGGGTCATAATCCATGGGCTCGATCAGGTGAACCCGGTCCATTCCCCCGATTACTTCGGACACCACGGTTCTCACCGCAGGGTTCTTGTGCACCGGGAAAACTATCTCCACATCCGGATGCAACCCCAGTATTTCCTTCAATGCCAGGTAGATGTCCCGCATAGGATCCCCCAGGTTCTCACGGCGGTGGGTGGTAAGCAGCAAAACCCTTTTCTTGCCGAAATCAATCCCGTCCAAAACCGGGTCGTTAAAGCGGTAGTCTTTTTTAACGGTGGCCAGCAGGGCGTCGATCACCGTGTTGCCGGTAACGAATATGTCTTCAGCCCTGACGTTCTCGGCAAGAAGGTTTTTTCCGGCCTTGCCGGTGGGGGCGAAATGAATGTCGGTCAGGGCTCCGGCAAGGCGCCTGTTCATCTCCTCGGGAAAAGGAGAATACTTGTTGCCGGTCCTAAGCCCGGCCTCCACGTGCCCCACGGGAATCTGGAGATAATACGAGGCCAGGGCCGCCACAAAGGTGGTGGCGGTATCCCCGTGCACAAGGGTGAGATCGGGCTTGTCGGCCTCCAGCACCTCTTTCAGCCCGCTGAGCGACCTGGTTGTGATATCAAACAGCGTCTGTCCCGGCTGCATTATATCAAGATCATAATCAGGTGTTATTTCAAAAAGGTCAAGCACCTGGTCAAGCATTTCCCTGTGCTGGGCCGTAACCGCCACCAGGCATCTTATACGGTCCCCGCACCGTTTCAGCTCTTTAATCAGCGGCGCCATTTTAATGGCTTCCGGCCTGGTGCCGAAGACTGCCAGAACTTTTATCATGCCACATCTCCTATTGGTCCAGGGCAGACTGCTACCTTAAAAGTTATCCAGCCTGGCCTTTTTTTATTCCGTTTAAAATGTACACGCTTGGGTTGGCTGTTGGCTATAAGCTATAAGCGGTAAGCTAATAACTGTTAGTCAACAGCTTGGTAATACTCACACTGTATTATTTATAAGCAAGGAGATAGACTCTATTTAAAACCATGGATTATTGCCGATTGCCAATAGCCAAAAGCCAAAAGCTAATAGCCAATGGCTTATAGCATACAGCCTATCGCTTAGAGCTACTTGACAAACCTTCCCCTGGGCCCCCCAACGTTAATGAAGGCCGAGTTGAAGTTGCGGTAGAGTGTCTTGTACTCCTTGATCCTGTGCCATTTTTTTATAAACCCGTCAGGCAGGTCCTCCCTGACAACAACCTGGCTCCACCCCCCCGGAACCGGGTAGGCATAATAAGGCTTGTCCCTGGGGATGCCCCTTATAAAAACAACCTGAGGCACGCACCATTCCATTCTGGCAAGGGATATCCGGTGCATTCCGTCACAAATAATATTGTGAACGGTGCCGTCCATCTCCACCGCTTCCTCCACCACGGGGGGCAGCACGTCCACAGGCTCGTCGCAGCCCTCAAGGTATACAGTCACATATCCGTCCAGGCAGAAAAGCTCCACCCCGAACTCCCGGAGCTGCCAGCGCAGATTACGGACCTTTTGCAATTCGGACGAAAGTATGTACGACTGGGGGGGAGACAGCAGTTCCGCCCTTATTTTCTCAAGAGAAATAAAAGACTCCCCGTAAATAAAAACTTCCGGGTCGGTAAGCATACTCACCCGGCGCATCCTCTCGATCAGTTCTTCTGTGCCATGCCTTTTCACACTTAATATTTTCATATTCATTTCCCTTCGCTGGTATTAGCTGCTAGCTTCTAGCTGGGTGCTAGCTCTAGTCGCCAGTCGCTCATAAAAATCAAAAGCCCGCCAGATCTATCCGGCACAGGTCGGCAACGGTGTCTATGATTATGTCAGGGCGGGGCAGGCGGCCTTTCAATACTCCCTCCATTGCCCTGTGCTCCTTTTCCGGCCGGCTGAGAACCCACACAGTGCGCATTCCCAGCTCCATGGCGGGGGCCAGGTCGTTTACATACGTGTCCCCCACCATCCACGTGCAGCGGGGGGTAACCCCAAGGAACCCCATGGCCTTTTTGAGAATGTCCGCAGAGGGCTTCCGCCTTCCCTCCCGGAAGCTGAGCCCGGAGAAGTCAACCATGGAGATCAGCTCAGGGCAGGCAGAAACAAATCCTTTATAATAAGGCGCCCAGATGTCGGATATCAGCCCCACCTTCAGCCCGGCTTTTTTTATATGCCTGACTGCGCCGGTGGCCCCGGGTATCTCTCCGGGAGCGGCTTCCTGCTCCTGCCATATTTTCCTTATCCTTTCTTCCGGAAAATCCTCCACTGAAAAGTGTTTTTTGAGCATGCCGCACATTTGGAGGGAGTCTTCAAAAGCATTACACATTATGACATCAGCCACCCGCCCCTTCTCGGAGTCGGAAAAGCCCAGCGCCCGGGCTATCATTTTGGCCGGGGAAATCTCCGGCCCCTGCACCAGGGTGGAACCAATATCAAACAAAACGGCTCCCAATTCAAGTTACCTCCCCATTAATTGTCAATAAGGCCACAGCACCACTTCCACCCCGTAACGCCTCAGGAATTCAACCCCTTCGGAGGAGCCCTTGTAATCCCTCCGGACCACAACCCTGGACATTTCGCACGACACAATCAGCTTTGCGCAGGTCATGCAGATGTCGGCGTTCACATAAAGGGTTGCGCCTTTTACCGCCAGCCCCCTTTTTGCGCACAGGCTGATGGCGTTCTGCTCGGCATGAACGCAGGGCTTGTACTCCTCCCGTCCGGCCATGTCCTTCAGGCACTGCCCGGTGTCGCAGCAGTGCTCCTGGCCGGCCACCACCCCATTATATCCGTGGGACAGTATCCTCCTGTCCACCACCACCACCGCCCCCACTTTTTTCCGGAGGCAGGTGGAGCGGCGGGCTATGATGTCCACCACGTCCATGTATGTTTCATCAAAAGAAGGACGATCTGTATTGATCATATGACCACCTTTACGTCAGAATTCAGAAGACAGGAGCCAGGAGACAGAATGGCTAGCACCTGTTTTATGCTGAAGTATTTACCTTTATTTTTCAGGCGGTTGGCTGCGTTGATTACATTAGCTATTGAATCAGTTATTAATTCTGAATTCTGTCTCCTGTCTCCTGTCTCCTTAATATCCTAGTAGATAGGGTGCTTTTCGCACAGCTCCACGGACATGGACTTGGCCTGGTCCAGGTACTTACTGTCGCCGCCGAAGCTTAAGGCGTAGTGAATTATAAGGGCCAGTGTCTTCATGTCATCTTCACTGAGTCCCCGCGTGGTGACTGCGGGAGTGCCAATCCTGATCCCGCTGGAAACCGCCGGCGGCTGCGGGTCATAAGGAATGGCGTTTTTATTTACGGTTACCCCGACGCCATCCAGTATTTTTTCAGCGTCCCTGCCGGTGACTCCCTTGTTTCTCAGGTCCACCAGCATCAGGTGATTGTCGGTGCCGCCCGTGACCAGGTTGAAGCCAAGGTCCGCAAGCGCGGACGCCAGGGCTGCGGCATTAACTACTATGCTTTTCTGATATTCTTTGAAATCGGGCTGGAGGGCTTCCCCGAAAGACACAGCCTTGGCCGCTATGACATGCATCAAAGGGCCTCCCTGTATTCCCGGGAACACCGCCTTGTCAATGGCCTGGCCGTACTTTTCACCGCTCAGTATAAGGCCGCCCCTGGGGCCCCTCAGTGTCTTGTGGGTGGTGGTGGTGACTATGTCGGCGTATGGAACCGGGCTCATATGCAGCCCGGCAGCCACCAGCCCGGCGATATGGGCCATATCCACCATCAGGTACGCTCCAACCTCGTCGGCTATTTCCCTGAGCTTGTCAAAGTCTATGGCCCTGGGGTACGCGCTGGCCCCTCCCACGATAAGCTTTGGCTTGCTCTGGCGGGCCGCCTCGAACACCTTTTCGTAGTTGATTCTCCCGGTCTCCTGATCCACCCCGTAAAAGGCAATATTAAAATACTTGCCTGATATGTTCAGCGGGCTTCCGTGGGTAAGGTGCCCCCCGTGGGACAGGTTCATTCCCAGTATTGTATCGCCCGGCTTAAGAAGGGCGAAGTATGCCGAAAGATTTGCCTGTGCCCCGGAATGGGGCTGAACATTGACATATTCGGCTCCGAAAAGCTCCTTGGCCCGCTTGATGGCCACCTCTTCGGCTATATCGACATAATGACAGCCGCCGTAATATCTGCGGCCGGGATACCCCTCGGCGTACTTGTTTGTCAGCACCGATCCCTGGGCTTCCAACACCGCCGCGCTGACCACGTTTTCCGAAGCTATCAGCTCAAGAGTGTTGCGCTGGCGATCAAGCTCAAGGTTGATCGCCCTGTATATTTCAGGATCCGCCTCGGACAGGGTCCTTTTCAAATTCATAGGTTCTCCTCCCCAACCATTTGTCATAGGCCTTTTCGGTTACAACGGCTACTTACCGCAGTACTTGGCTTCCACGTCACACATCTTGGCAACCCTTCGGGAATGCCTGCCTCCCTGGAAATTTCCCTCCAGAAATGACCTGACCACCTCCAGGGCGAGGCCGGTTCCGATTACCCTCTGCCCCATGGTGAGCACATTGGCGTCGTTATGTTCCCGGGCCATCCTGGCGGAAAAAGTGTCATGGCAGAGGGCTGCCCTTACACCGGGCACCTTGTTGGCTGTCATGGAAACGCCTATGCCTGTGCCGCAGCACACCACCCCCAGGTCAAACTGCCCGGATGCCACCGATTCTGCCACTGCCAGGGCAAAGTCCGGGTAATCCACCGATTCCTCGGAATGGGCTCCGAAATCCCTGTATTCTATGCCGTTTTCCTCAAAGTATTTTATCACTTCGGCCTTGAGGCCGAACCCGCCGTGATCGCTTGCCACCGCCAGCCGCAAAATTCATCTTCCCTTCACTGTTCTCAATAACTGAATCCATATAGAAATTCTACAATAATCTACGTATCCCTCCAATAAATTTATGACCTGCTGTCTCCTGTATTCTTTTCTTTGGCCAGCCTGTCCACCGCCAGCCTGATCATACCCTCCATCTGGTCGGCCACCCGCCTGTATATGTCCGGCCCTCCCCCAAATGGGTCGGGCACATCTCCCGCCGCTCCGGCATATTCGGCCAGGGTGAAAACCTTTGCGGCCGCACCGGGACAAATACTCAAGATTGTCTGCCTGTGCCTTGCGGTCATGGTGAGAACCAGGCGGGACTCTTCAATCAATTTTTTATCAAGGGCAGAAGAACGGTGACCCTTAAGGTCCATTCCCATTTCCTCCATCACCGCCAGCGCATTTTCAGAGGCAGGCCGGCCTGAAACAGCGAAAGTGCCTGCGGACAAAACCTCCACTCCGCCCAGACCGGCCCTTGCCAGTTCCCTTTCGGCAATAACCCGGGCCATGCAGCTCCGGCAGGTATTTCCCGTGCATACAAACAGAACCTTCATAAGAACCTCCCCAAAAACCGGAGAATGTATCAGAAAACAAGCAGCTTAACTCCGATCCCGAAAAGAATAAGTCCTCCCACCAATTGCGCCCTTTCACCCACCCAGTGGCCCAGCATCCGGCCAAGCAGCAGTCCTGCGAAAGTCATCAGCCCCGCCACTATCCCAAAAGTAAGCGCCACCAGCAAAAGGTTGACCTTGTATGTTCCCAGGGTAAAACCAACGCTTAACGCATCCATGCTTACACTGGTGGCCAGAAGAAGCAGTCCCCACGTGTTCACAAGGGCCACCTTGGGATCCTCGGCATCTTTTTTGTAGGCATTCCAGAGCATCCTTGCCCCCAGGAACATAAGCACCAGCGCCCCGGCAATGCCGGCGGCCCTTCCCACCAGTTCTCCGGCAAGCTGTCCAATATACCAGCCGAAAAGCGGCATCAATACGTGAAACACCAGAACAGTCCCGCTGATAAGGAACATCTGAATCCGCCTGACTCCGGCAATTCCAATGCCGAGGCACATGGAAAAAGCGTCGGTTCCCAAAGCCACGGCAAGTAAAAAAATAGTTGTAGACGACATATTGCCCCCATGAATGTATTATTAATCAGAAATCAGAACTCAGAATTCAGAATTCAGAATTCAAATCCTCAGGACGTAAGAATTGGCCGGTAACCGGCTGTTGGTTATCGGTCATTAGTTATTGGTTATTAGTTATTAGCTATAAGCCACTACCTAATACCTAATACCTCTAATACCTAATACCTATTACCAATTACTTATCCCCCCTCTGAATTGTCCACTTTAACAACCCTGCCGCCGGCAGCCCTTCTCAGGCGGTTGGCCACAGCCATGCCCATCCCCCGATCTTCAACCCCCTCGGCCAGTATCACATCCACCCCTGTTGCTTCAAACCTGCGCAGAGCGCCGTAGAGTTCCGCAGCCACCGAGGCGTGGTCGTCCTCAGCGCCGGCCGTAATAACAACCACACCCTGGTATTGGCCGCAATTACCCGACCTGCAGAGAACCCCTACCTTTTTCCCCTGTAGCACATATTCCCGGGCCAGCCTCTGTATCTCCAGCACAACCCCCGGGTGCCATCCCTCCACCAATACAAGCGGAGCGGTTGGCGCATAGTGCCTGTATTTCATACCCGGCGAACGGGGACTTGCAGGGGCGGCGCCGTGGTCCTCCAGGGAGGCGTCCCGGTCAACAGGCCCCACTACCCGGGTGATCTGTTCAGGTGTCACTCCGCCGGGGCGAAGTATTACCGGAATGTCCCCCGTTACGTCAAGCACCGTGGACTCAACCCCCATTCCGGCCGCCCCGCCGTCCAGTATAACGTCTATTTTCCCCTGGAGATCGGATATCACATGCCCCGCCGTGGTCGGGCTCGGCCTCCCTGAAACGTTGGCGCTGGGGGCCGCCACCGGGACTCCGGCCTCTCTGATCAGTGCCAGTGCCACCGGGTGATCAGGCATCCGGAAGGCTATGGTGGAAAGGCCCGCCGAGGCAGGACCGCATATTTTTCCATTCCCCTCCAATATCAACGTAAACGGGCCCGGCCAGAACTCCTTCATCAGCCTCCAGGCCATTGGCGGCACATGCCCGGCGTATTCATAAACGGCTTCCAAATCCGCCACATGAACTATCAGGGGATTGTCCTGGGGCCGGCCCTTGGCTGTAAAAATGCCTTTCACCGCCTCACTGTCCAGGGCATTGGCGCCCAGGCCGTAAACTGTTTCAGTGGGGAAGGCCACCAGCCCGCCCCGGCGTAAAATAAGCCCGGCCTGCCGGATTGTTTCCGGGTCCGGGCACTGTTTATCCACCTGCCATAAATAAGTGTACTTGTAACCTGGATCCATTATTACACCCCGCATCGTATTAAAGTAGTATATCACAAAAATGGTGCTTATAGAATACCGGCAGGCGGCGGGGAATACCATTAATTGATATGTTCAGGAGGAGACGGCCCGCGATGAGCATTATTGTGTCCTTTTTTACGGCAATGGGGCTTGGCGCCCTGCATTCACTGGAGCCGGGCCACGGCAAGGGTTTGATGGGTGCGTATCTTGCAGTCTCCGGGGGAAGGCTGAGGGATGTTCTGGCGCTGGGGTTCAGCGCCGCCGCCACCCACACTGTGGTGGTAATGCTGCTGGCCCTTGCCCTCCACTCGGCGGCGGGCGCCGTCTCAACAGGATCAGGAGTCCCGGCTGTCCAGTTCGAAAGATATCTTCAACTTTTTTCAGGCCTTATGATTACGGCCATCGGCTTATTTATGCTGCGGCGATCAATATCCCGGAAACACCTTGGCAGCTGCGGGTGCGGCTGCCACAGCTCGCCGCGACGGCGGACGTCCAGCCCCTCCGCCGGGGCCTTTCTGGTGGGAGTGAGCAATGGGCTGGTGCCCTGCCCGGGATCACTGGCGGTGGCACTAATGTCACTCAGCGCCGGAAATCTCTGGTCTGGATTCTGGCTGGTACTGGCCTTCGGAATCGGGGGGGCAGCCACCCTGGTGCTGGTGGGGCTGATTTTCGTCCGCTTTTATTCGGCCGCCGGCATCAATTCCGGCGGCCGGCTGGGCCGGGCGGTATCCCTGGCCAGTTCCTGCCTGATTGTTGCCA
>JBMOPC010000130.1:0-2422 GCA_049323915.1 Bacillota bacterium | reverse complement strand
GGAGCGGCAAGATTATGAGGAGGATCCTCAGAAAAATTGCCGCCGGCGAGATAGACCAGCTCGGCGACACCTCCACCCTGGCCGACCCGACGGTGGTTGGTTCTCTGGTGGATGGAAAGCAGTAAAACTGATATCCATAAAGAATGATAATCATCAAGAAAAATAAGCCGGATGTTTGTTGCAATTGCCTCCCGGGCGATTGCCTCTCAAACACCGGCTTATTTTTTTGAAACAACATTATACCAATATCCCCCTCTGAATACCCAAACCCCACTAATTGTGACCTCGAACTGCAGGTTATAATGAAACAGCTTCCCGCTTATTGAAACATAAATACCAACGAATAGCCATTCACCCTCCCACAGGGACGAATAAACCCCGCAATATTCCCACTTGACTGATTTTTCTTAACTGCGTGACTTATCCAGGATATAGTATATATAAAACTGCGTTTCGTAGAGCGCAACATCATAACAGTTAGTGCAGGGAGGTGGGTCACATGTATTAACGCAAGGACCTGACAGGCGCAGCATCAAGAGGACCGGAAATAGACGGCCAGTCAAAAATAAAGATAAAAAGCTGACGGAATGGCGGAGAAAAAAGGGAGAGTTTCTTGGACTGGCCGGCTTCACGGAGCGCTGCAAAACAATTAAATGGCAATTAATTCATGGAGGTGCAATCATGAACACTCCATCCCAGCCCGGCTTGGGAAAAGCCTGGTCCGTAGTGGCGGCGGGCACGGGGGTAAACCTGGCCCTGGGCGTTCTCTACAGCTGGAGCGTCTTTGCCAAAGCCCTTACAGACCAGCTTAACTGGACAAAAACCGAGTCACAGTTTCCCTATACCCTGGCCTGTGTAGTGTTTTCAATATTCATGGTAATCGCCGGCCGGTGGGTTGACAAGGCCGGACCCCGGCTTATTTCCACCATAGGCGGGGTTCTTGCCGGCGCCGGCATGATTCTGGCAGGAATTACCCAATCCGTTACCGGCATAACCATAGGATTCGGACTTATCGTGGGAGCCGCCATCGGTTTTGGGTACTCCGCGCCCACACCGGCCGCCATAAAGTGGTTTCAGCCCCACAAAAAAGGTCAGATAGCAGGAATAGTGGTGGCCGGTTTCGGCTTGGCGTCGGTATACACAGCACCCCTGACCAACTATCTGATGGCAAATTTCGGAATATCCAAATCTTTTATAATTGAAGGAATGCTCTTTTTCATCGTTATTATTGTGCTGTCCCAGTTTCTTTCCTACCCGCCCCAGGGCTATGTACCCTATGGCGGTCCGCCTCCCCAAACGAAGGCCGGGGCTTCAACGCCATCAAAAACTGAGTTCAGTCCAAGGGAGATGCTGGCCACACCCCAGTTTTACCTGCTCTGGATTATGTTCTGCTTCGCGGCCTCAGCCGGGCTGATGATCATCGGCCACCTGGCGAAAATCTCACAGATACAGGGGGAAATCAGCTGGGGATTCATTCTGGTGGCCGTGCTGGCCGTAGCCAACGCCGGCGGCAGGATAATGGCGGGCTGGCTCTCGGACACACTGGGCCGCACCAATACAATGCTGTTTGTATTCTGCCTCCAGGCCACCAACATGTTTCTTTTCTCATACTACAACACAGCCACACTTCTTCTGATAGGCTCAATCATAACGGGACTGGCGTACGGCTCATGCCTTTCCCTGTTCCCTTCGGCCACCTATGATTACTTCGGCCTCAAAAACGCCGGGGTAAACTACGGATTCGTATTTACAGCCTGGGGCGCCGCGGCCCTCATCGGGCCAATCATTGCCGGAAGGGCGGTAGACCTTACGGGAAGTTACAGCGCCAGCTACTCCATCTCCGGAGCACTGCTTCTTGTATCTGCCGTGCTGTCCTTCTTCACCAAGGCCCCTGTATGCAAAATAGAAATGTCCATGCCGGTCAAAAAGGTAAAATATCCATAGCCGCCAATTACCGCTTGCCTCGCTTAAAAACCTTTAAGGCCGGGAATTGTCCGCTTGACCAAATGCATTATGTACACTTATGGCAACTATAACTAAAACGGTTCAGGAATATTTAATATCCCGGGGGATAAATATCTCATGAAAACACTGCTATACCACCTGCACTAACCTAAAAACGCCCTAATGCTGTTCGACCTCTTCAGGACAACTTTTAGGCCGGAATAAATACTTTTTGCCTGATTCTTCTTAACATTCAGACTGCAATGAGTTATAAATATGGCACAGCGTTTTTTATGGTGAAACCAAAATGCCTATGGCTTTGACAATAACATTTTATTTTTAAAACCATATTAAGGAGGGTACAATATGTCAGCCGGCAGTGTACAAAATCTAATGACCGAAACCAGGGTTTTTGCTCCATCCCAAGAGTTTTCCGAAAAAGCGCGGATAAAAAGCCGGGAGCAGCGGGATGAAATGT
>JBMOPC010000129.1:7859-32793 GCA_049323915.1 Bacillota bacterium | reverse complement strand
TCCTAGTTTATTGTCAGAAATACGGCGGCAAACAGCCCCGCCAGTAAAACATAGGATATATTCCATTTCAGGCCCACCTCCACCGGGGTTTTTCCGGCCAGCCCGGCAAGGAGCATGTTAACAGCGGTAAAGGGGGAACTCATAATGGATAATGACCAACTGATGAGCAGGATGACGGCGAGTGACTGGGGCGTAAAACCTCCCACCGGCGGATAAAGTGTCGCCACCAGCACACTTGCCGAAACCACAGGATGAACTCCCGCCACCGCCAACAATACCATGGTCATTATGATCGCCAGCTGGGCCAGAAAAAAACTATAGCCGGCTATCAGTTGAACACCGGAGGAAAGATAATCGCCCCACCCGCTGGCAGCCACAGAACTGCCAAAAAACCCGGAACTCAAGAAGAGTATTGATTCATTTTTCATCATTGGAACAGTTTCAGTTAAATGCCTTTTAATCTCACTCCGGTACACCGGCCGGTATTCCTGCTTTAAACCCCAAAGAAAAGGAAAAGCCGTAGCTGCAAAGCACACGATTATAACCATATCGATGCCGGTCAGCCACTCCACCGAAAGAATGGAGAGGGATCCCCCCAATCCGGCTGCAAGGATGGACGCCAGCGCTCCCCTGTTTTCACTGTCAAGAGGGGGCCGTCCCTCTCCTCCGCCTTTCCCGCATCTCCCCCGGCAGTCCAATAAAAAACTAAACAAAAGACAAATCATGGCTGTACTGAAACAAACCGGCAGAATAGAAGCCCAGGAGACCCCCATCCTGTTGGGTACCAGCGCCATAGCCGCAAAATAAGGGGACCACATTATGGAGGTGGCAAATCCCCTGTTAATTGCTGCCAGTACCGGTCTCAGGTTATCTTTTTTGAGGTTGTCCTTTACAAGGCCGCATACCAGCGGTACCGACCCGAAATTGAGGATAATGCCGAGAAAATGAGTGAAAAACATTGAAAACAAACAGAGACGGCCGCTGGTGTTAACGTAAGTCCGGTAAAAACCGGCAAGGGCGGACATATACCTTTCGGACCTTAAAGGTATTGCCAACTGGGGTGTGAAAACCAGTATCGCAATTATTACGACGTTTTGTCCCAGACCTGATAACCAGGTTGCAGCATCAGCCCCCGCACGACACATCAAAATGGATCCCATGGCCAGCAGAACGATCGAAACCCTGCGGGGCATGCCCCGCGCTGAGGGTAACATAATTACCAACACCAGCAGCGCAAGCGCTTGCATTAGGTATTTGAGCCCGTGATAAAACTGCAACTTAAAAAGAACGTAGCATATTGCCAGCGCTACTACAGAACCGCTGCGGGCAATTTCTACGGCAACCGATGATTTGGTCGAGGCCTGTTGAAGTGAATTCATTTTAGCGCTCCGCAAAACTTAAACCATAATGCTGCCTTCTCTGACATGCCCCTTCATCATGATTACAGTGTTGGATTAATAGTGAATTTTTCAACCTTACAAAATATTTTGATAATTTGGCCTTGAAAAGACATATCAGTTTCATTAAACATCAATTCTTAGCCTTAAAAACAAAAACCAACCCACAAAGCCTCAAATGAGGCATTGAGAGCTGGTTTCCACCTACTAATAGAGTGAGCTTTTGGCTACCCCGTAAACGGCCAGCAGGTTTATAAATAACAACATGAGTATCAAGTTAAAACAGGAACCCCATCCACTAATTGGCGGTAAGTAATGGTGGTAGTTCCAAGACAGGCGTTCAGAAGCCTGTTGAACAACTGGCCCTTGAACCTGCGGCGATTAAACCGATAGCAATACTCGTTAAAGTATGCCTGTAAATGTTTTGAATCCAGTCCATGATAAGTCCCTACAATCAGTGCTTTGAGGTTTGAAATGGCGGTATGTAGCCATTTCAAGTGATCAGGGTTTTCCTTCGGATTAAACTCTTGGCTGTATAATATATATCCTTCTTTTTCCAGGCAGGGATAACTCCTGTGCAAATCCGAAGAGATAACTGAATTCGGCTGAACCATTCTTTTTACAGTTTCAGTCAGGGTGCTCGCTTTAAGGTTTTCAATTACAGTGGCTTTAATAAACTGTGGACGGCCTTGCTTATCCAGTGATAGGCCAATAACCGCTTTTGTTTTGTCAGTTCCCCGTCCTCGTTTTCCACCTTCGGTGGGGCCGCCAAAAAATGCATCGTCAAGTTCAACAATACCTGCCAGTAGATAGTGGGCGTCACGATCACCCATAGCCTTACGGATCTTATGCAGCATCAGCCATGCTGTGGGGTAACTGACTTCGAGGTCTTGTTCTAGCTTTCTGGCTGATATGCCCCTCTTATCATGGGCAGTCAGGTATATGGCAAAAAACCATACATCAAGTTTTGTGTGAGATTTATGCATTACTGTGCCTGCAGTCACAGATGTTTGATATCTGCAAGCCTTGCACTCGTACAGTTTTCGGGTACCGATGTAATAGAACTGTTCGTGGCCACACTTTGGGCAACGATATCCCTCTGGCCACCGAATCTGAAACATATGCTTGCAGCAAGCATCCTCATCAGGAAATTTTTCTTTGAATTTCCTTAGACTCATGGTTTCTTGCTGTGCCATCTTATCACCCCGAACATATATTTGCTTTAATTATAGCAAACAAATGTTCTGTAGGGCAATGGGTTACTGAGAAAATTTAATACTCATGAATAACAATGTAAAACCATGGCTTAATTATTCAACAAGAAGAAATAAAGTGTCAGTTCTTAAAGCTTTCAATATATCGGTCATAGGCTGACCGAATTGCTTGAATTATTGCACCTTGGGACGGGGTTCTAAACCTGCTTTTGACTTTTTCAAGCAACAGGTCTATTCCCTGGTTCAAAAAATAACCCTTTATCATTGAAACCAGGAATATATTCGGCAAATCGGCTATAAAAGTAAGTTCTGCATCAACTATTTCAGATGTGTCCAGATCGATCACAAGGACCACACCAATAATTTTATATCTTTCGTAAAGAGTGGTTCCTTTGGGCAGTTGTGCAAATCCGGTGACTAATACAGTATTTGTCGGATATGTTTTTTCCTGCATCTTAACCCCTCTCTGGCTATATATTCATTATACACCAGACGCATTGGCAGATACAACACTAATCAATAAAGTAGACAACTGACATAAACACCACTTCTGTTGCTAATCAACCGATTTTACCATTTGAACCAGCTCCTCCAATGTTTGAGCAACCATAACCCCACTATCGGCAAGGCTTTTTACCTTCGACTGAACCGTGCCGGCCCCCTTCTGTACCATCGCCCCGGCATGGCCCATTTTCTTTTCGGGAGGGGCTGTCCTACCGGCTATAAAGGCAAACACCGGCTTTGGATAAGAGGTCTCCTTTATATACCTGGCAGCCTCCTCCTCCCCTGTCCCTCCAATTTCGCCAATCATAATTACCGACTCTGTCTCCCCGTCATACCGGAATAAATCAAGGGCATCCGTAAAGTCCATTCCCTTCACCGGGTCTCCACCTATGCCAATGGCGGTGGATTGCCCCATACCGTTAAAGGTAAGGTTTGATGAAATTTCATGAGTCAGCGTGCCACTTCTGGAGATTATACCTACATTTCCTTCGTTGTAGAGGTTGCCGGGCATAATGCCCACCTTGCTTTTACCGGGACTTATAAGCCCTATTGTGTTGGGGCCCACCACCCTGCAGCCGTTTCTCCTTGCAAGGCTGTTTATAATCATAACGTCATGAACCGGAACAAACTCGGTTATTATAACGATGAGGGGAATTTTGTTCTCAATGGCTTCAAAAGCGGCCCTCAGTACACCGGTGGGAGGCACCAGTATCATGGAGGCATCGATCAGGAATCTTTCCCTAGCCTCAGATATGCTGCTGAAGACAGGAATCCTGTGAACCTCCTGCCCGCCCCTTCCCGGAGTTACCCCTCCTACCACCCTGACACCATATTCAAGCATTTTTAATGTATGGTAATTTCCTTGCCTGCCGGTGATCCCCTGGATTAAAACCTGCGTGTCCTTACCAATTAATACAGCCATTTTATCACCGCCGATTAGCCATTTCATTCAGCAACAAGCGCACAGCATCCTCAGTTGAACCACGTTTGACGACTGGTATGTTTTTTTTCTCCAGCAGGGCCCAGCCTTCATCCTGGGAGTGGCCCCGCATTTTAACTACAATTGCCTGTTTGGGATTGTCTTTATCAAATACCTTCACAATGCCTTTGGCCATTTCCCTGCAGTTGTTTATTCCTCCATAGACATTGACCAAAACGCCCCTAATACCTGGTTTTTTAAGAACTATCCTCAGCGCCGCAGACATCTTCTCCGATGTTCCGCCCCCGCCCAAATCAAGGAAATTTGCCGGCATTCCCCCATTGGCTGAAATCATATCCATGGAGGCCATACCAAGCCCGGCGCCGCCGGCTATGAGGCCAATGTCACCGCCTTCCATGTCGACGTAGGCCAAGCCTGCCGCCCTGGCTTCCGCCTCCAGTTCATTGCCGGGCTTTTCCTCCCTTTCAATCAACTTTTCACTTAATCTGAAAAGCGAGGAATCATCGATAACAACTTTGGAGTCCCCGGCTATCAGGTTTCCTCTGTTGTCCATAATCAATGGGTTGATTTCCACGGTCAGGGCGTCATAATCGAAGAACAGCCTTACAAGCTTAACAAGTATCTCCGCGGTGCTCCAAAGCACCTGCGAGTCCATTCCGGTCTTCCGGAGAAAATCAATCAATTTGATTAAGCCCGGCTGATCCAGTGGATCAATATAATACTTGTGAATACCGCCCGTGTGTTGGGCCGCATATTCAACATCCATACCGCCATGATCAGACGCTATAATTACCGGTAATCCTTTGGCCGGGTCAATGGTGATACCCAAATAGAATTCTTTTTTTATTTCTATTTTTTCTTCCACCAGGAGTCTGTCAACCTTTTCGCCGCAAATTCTCCCGGAGAGCAGAGAAGCAATGGTCTCCTTCAATTCCTCCGGCGTACCGGCAAACCTTATGCCGCCGGCTTTACCCCTGCCCCCGGAAAGAACCTGGCTTTTAACAACCGCCGGCAACCCCACGGCCCCGTGTGCCTCAGCGGCTCCCTCGGGGCAAGTCACCATGCATCCCCTAGGGGTAGGGATTCCGTAGTGTCTGAATAGTTTTTTTCCTTCATATTCATACAGCTTCACAGCGGGAAAACCTCGCTTTACCCGGTTTTTTCCTTACAAAGCGGATAACTCCTCAAATGTCCCGTACACATCCCTGAGGGCGTCACATATTTCACCCACGGTGGCATATGCCTTAACCGCCTCCAACACTGCCGGGACTATGTTTGCCCCTTCCGAGGCCGCCTCCCGGACCTTGTTCAGCACAATCTTAACCCCGGCGTTATCACGTCTTTCCCTCAGTGAGTTAAGCTTCCTGATCTGTTTTTCTTCCAGTTTCGGATCAATAATAAAAGGTTTTACGGTAACGTTTTCTTCTTCTATGTATTTATTGACCCCTACAATGGTCTTTTTTCCTTCCCTGACCATGTTATGCTGCCTGTAAGCTTCCGCTGTTATTTCCTTTTGCAGGAGGCCGGATTTGATACAGTTTACAGCGCCTCCCAGCCCCTCTATTTTTTCCAGTTCGGAATTAACCATCGCCTCAATGGTATCTGTCAAATACTCTATATAATATGATCCTCCCAGGGGATCAACCGTATTGGTAACCCCTGTCTCACCGGCTATTATCTGCTGTGTCCTCATCGCCAGCCGGACTGCTTCCTCGGAAGGCAAACACAGGGCCTCATCCATGCTTGAGGCCGCAATCCTCTGCACCCCGCCCAAAGCGCCGGCCAGAACCATTACGGCAACACGGATTAAGTTATTATGGGGCTGCTTGGCGGTTAGGGCGCTTCCGGCCGTGTAAGTCCTTATGGCAAGCCTCCATGAGCGGGGATCCCTGGCCCCCAGTTTGTCCCTGAGAAGCTTGGCCCAGATGCGCCTCATGGCCCTGAACTTCGCTATTTCCTCACAGAAGTCCATTTGGACCGCCATAAACACCGTGGCTACCTGCGGTGCGAACTGGTCTATGCTTAACCCTCTTTGTAAAAGCAGGTTAATGTAAACCAGCGCGTTGGCGATGGTATAGGCCACTTCCTGGTGGGCTGCGGAACCCGCTTCCCGGATATGATAGCCGCAGAAATTTATCGGAACCCAGTTGGGTATGTTCCGGCAGCAGTACTCAACCGTGTCTATTGTGCATTTGAGACCGGCCTCAACCGGAAAAATGTAAGTTCCCCTGGCCATGTATTCTTTTAAAATATCATTTTGCAGATTCAGAACGAAGGTGTCCGGGCCGACGCCCCTTTTTTCAGCAAGGGCTATAAACATTGCCAGAATAATAGGGCTGATGGCATTGGCGGTCGTCACCAGGCGTGAATTTTCCATTGGTATCCCGTCAAAAATCTGCTCGAAGTCTTCCAGGGAATTGATGGCGACTCCAACCCTCCCCACTTCGCCAAGGGCCAGCGGATGGTCCGAATCATAACCCATTTGAGTTGGGAGGTCCAGGGCAATGGAAAGGCTGGTTTCCCCGTTCTTTATCAGGTATTTGAACCTCTCGTTAGTTTCCTCGGCGGTTCCGTATCCGGAGTAATTGCCCAAAACCCACAGCTTTTCCCTATACATATCGGGGCTTATTCCCCGGGTGTATGGATATTGACCGGGGAAGCCCAAGTCATTAAGGTAGTTCACCTCGGCGTCACAGGGCGTATACAGCCTTTGTACCGGTATTCCGGACTGGGTTTTAAAATCATCTCTTTTTTCCCGGTGGGTGTCCTCCCACAATCTTTTTTGCGCAAGAATGTCTTCCGGATGGTTTTGCCCGGACATAAGACGTCCTCCTTCGGTTATCTTAGTGGTTTTCTTTGCCAGCAACCTTATCTTTTATCAACCCTGCGATGGCGCCAGTGTCGGCCCCGGGCCCGAATACAGCCGCAACACCCTCCTTAACAAGCACATCGACATCCTCGTCGGGAATAATTCCTCCCACCAGCACGACAACATCCTCCATTCCGCCGTCACGGAGGAGAGACATTGTCCTTGAGACCAGGGTCCTGTGGGCCCCGGAAAGGATTGACAGCCCAATCACATCCACATCCTCCTGAACGGCCGCCGAGACAATGGCTTCGGGAGTCTGGTGCAGGCCGGTGTATATTACCTCCATCCCGGCGTCTCTTAATGCGTGAGAAACCATTTTGGCGCCCCGGTCATGGCCGTCCAGCCCTGCTTTGGCGATTAAGACCTTTATCTTGCGGTCCATCTGATTCCCCCCGGAATAAATTTTAAATGTTATTGACCCTCGCTGTTTCCCAGTTTTCTCAGCTCCCGCTTGAGAATCTTACCCAGGGAACTCTTGGGGAGTTCTTTCATAAACTGGACATACTTCGGCTTTTTATAACTTGCCAGATGTTTTTTGACATACTGTATAAGATCGTCTTCCGAGGCCTTCATACCCTCTTGGAGGACCACAAAAGCTTTGACCACCTCCCCCCATTCGGGGTCGGGAATTCCCACCACCGCAGCCTCCAGCACAGCCGGGTGCTGGTAGAGGACTTCCTCCAGCTCTTTTGGATAAATGTTGTAACCTCCGCTGATGATCATATCCTTACTCCGGTCCACCAAGTGTATGAAACCTTTTTCGTCACGGAAACCCAGGTCTCCGGTATAAAGCCAGCCGTTGACGATAGCATCCCTGGTCTTGATATAGTCATTCCAGTAACCTCTCATCACGTGAGGCCCCCTGGTCACTATCTCTCCGATCTCACCCACAGGCGCCTCGGAACCGCTTTTATCCACCACCTTCAGGTCAACGCCCAAAACAGGGCGGCCGGTGGAATTCATAATTTCTGTGATACTTCCTTCATGGTCGCCTGGCCTGAGGACAGTAACAGGAGGAATACACTCCGCCATGCCGTAAATCTGCAAAAACTTGTTACCCATAACACCGATGGCCTGCTGAAGGATCCCCAAAGGCATCGGGGCTCCGCCATATATTACGAATTTAAGGCTGGACAAATCATACCGGTTCAGTTCAGTCTCATTCAACAGCCGCACAATCATGGTGGGCACCAGGGCCGTCCTTGTCACCTTTTCCTTTTCTATCGTTTCAAGTACAACCCTGGCGTCAAACTTTGGCATTATAACATTTTTCGCGCCCATGACAAAATGCGGCAGAGCAAACAGCCCGCTCATATGGTTCATGGGTCCGGCGTGGAGAAACACATCGTCCGGGGATGTTTCATGATTGAATGCCATGAGGGCGTTTCTTACCCCCTCAAGCCTCATCCGGTGAGTCCTGATTGCTCCCTTGGATCTCCCGGTGGTCCCCCCGGTATAATTGAGACTGACAATGTCATTTTCATCAATATAAATGTCAGGCTCCCTTTCGTCTCCCGTTTCCATCAAGTCCTGGTACGAGTGGTTGAAAACGCTTTTATCCAAAGACTTGCCAATACCTATAAACCATTTGGCCCTGGGCGAGTTCTCTTTGACAAAGGACACCTGATTCATGAACTTTTCATGGGCGATAACGGCCAGAGCACCAGAGTCGTTTACGCTGTGCAAAACCTCTTCCGGAGTGAGGCGGTAATTTACAGCAATCCTTATAAGTCCGGCCTTGGCAAGGGCAAAATCAACCTCGAGGGTGTTGTCGGAGTTTTGCAAAATATCGGCCACCCTGTCTCCTTTTTGAAGCCCCAGCTGCAATAGCGAGTTTGCCAACCGGTTAACTCTCTTGTTAAACTCGGAAAAGGTGCGTTTATTGTCCAAAAAAGATATCGCTATCCGGTCAGGAAAACGATTAACCGCATCGGTAATCAACCGGCCGATATTCATTTTATTTATCCCTCCTGATTAATGCTTTTTAACAACCAGCTTCAATTCTTGGCGTCGAAATTTTAATTATTGTTAAACCACCCTCTTTCCCCTTTGACACAAAATAAAAAATCCAGCACGCAATACCCTTTAAGAGCTATCACGTGCTGGATCCTATTTACTACCGAGTTCGCTTTTAACAACCCCGTAAACAGCCAGCTGACTTTTGATTGTTAATTAAAGATTAATACCCGGCAAATACTTTGTCAACCTTTATCTTAAAAAATTTCAGAATAACTTGACAATATTCTCATTGTCCTGTCACTAAATGCTCACAGCGGATCAACACCGGCCAGCACCTTGTTCATGCTGCGGACGGCGCACATCTTGCCGCACATGGTGCAGGAGTCCTCGTTCTCAGGCACCGACTCGGCCCTATAGCGCCTGGCCTTTTCCGGGTCGATGGACAGTTCGAACATCTTTTCCCAGTCCAGATTGCGCCTGGCCTCGCTCATTTCATCATCCCACAGCCTGGCCCCGGGTATCCCCTTGGCTATGTCGGCGGCGTGGGCCGCTATGCGGGAGGCTATTATACCTTCTTTCATGTCCTCCAGGGTGGGCAGCCGCAGGTGCTCTGCCGGGGTGACGTAGCAGAGGAAGTCGGCCCCGCTGGCGGCCGCTATGGCACCGCCTATGGCGCTGGTGATATGGTCGTAGCCGGGGGCTATGTCGGTGACAAGGGGGCCCAGCACGTAAAAGGGCGCCCCGTGGCACAGCTTTTTCTCCAGCAGCATGTTGGCCTCTATCTCGTTGAGGGCCATGTGCCCCGGGCCTTCGATCATCACCTGCACGTCCTTCTCCCAGGCCCTTTTGGTCAGCTCTCCCAGTACAATAAGCTCCTGTATCTGTGAGGCGTCGGTGGCGTCCTTGAGGCTTCCGGGGCGGCAGGCGTCCCCCAGGCTTATGGTGACATCATACTTCCTGCAGATTTCCAGCAGTTGGTCATAATACTCATAGAAAGGGTTTTCCCTGCCGTTAAGCTCCATCCAGGCGAAAAGCAGGGACCCTCCCCGGGAGACTATGTTGGTGAGCCGGGGGTTTTTCCTGAACCTGGCTGCCGCCTCGCGGTTCATCCCGGCGTGAATGGTCATGAAGTCCACACCGTCCCGGGCGTGCTTTTCAACCACACCCATAAACTCTTCGGCGGTTATATCCTTCAGCTCTTTTTCCAGGAAGCCCACGGCGTCATACACCGGAACGGTGCCGATGGCGGCGGGTGATATTTCTATCAGGCGGCGCCTGAACTCCTCCGTTTTGCCGTAGCAGCTCAGGTCCATAATGGCGTCGGCTTTTAATTGAATGGCCATGCGCACCTTTTCCATTTCCGATTCCACGTCGCAGCAGTCCTTGGATACACCAAGGTTGACATTTATCTTGGTTTTAAGTCCCTGACCTATGCCGCATGGCTCAAGGGAAGCGTGGTTCCTGTTGGCCGGTATTACCACTTTTCCTTCGGCCACCAGTCCCATGAGTTTATTAACGTCAATTCTTTCCTTCCGGGCCACTGCCTCCATCTCTTTTGTGACAATACCCTTTCGGGCAGCGTCCATCTGGGTGGTGTAATCCAATGCTAAACCTCCTTACGGCTGAGGGCTTCTTTAAGCTCACGCACCTTGGCGGCTATGTCCTCAGCTCCCACTATTTCCGTTACCAGTGCTATGCACCTGGCTCCCCGGCTGACCACCTGGCCAATGTTGTGACCCTTGATGCCGCCGATGGCCACCAGGGGAATTTTTATGTTCTTTACCGCGTATTCAAGATATTCCAGACCCACCGGGTCACAAACATCCTTTTTTGTCCTGGTGGGAAATATGGGCCCCACTCCTATGTAGTCGGCCCCCGACAGCACGGCGGCTTCAGCCTGGGCCGGCGAGTGGGTGGAGAGCCCCATTATCATCCCGTCTCCCACCAGTTCCCTGACTCTTTCCGGAGGCAGGTCGTCCTGGCCGATATGTACCCCGTCGGCGCCCACCAGAAGGGCCAGGTCGGCATGGTCGTTGACAATGAACGTTACCCCGGCCTTAGCGGTCATTTCCCTTATTTTAAGGCACTCCCGGTATTTCTCCCCCATGCTCTTTTCCTTTTCCCGGTACTGTACAATCCTAATCCCGGACTCGATCATACGGGCCACTACATAGGTGTTGCTCCTGCCCAGGGAATACTCTTCCGCGGTTATACCGTAAATACCGCCCTCTAAAAAGGGGGCCATTCCCTTTTTAATCCCCATCCGACACACCTCCATCCGGATTTGCCAGAAAATAACCCAGCACAATGTCGGCCTGCTTGGCCGCCGCGGTAACAACCATGGGGGCCATGGGGGGACGGTCCGGCCCCACCCCTGAAACAAGGTCCCCCACCAGGAAAAAATTTTCCCTGATCCGGTGTATCCTAATATCATCGCTTTTACCCCATCCGGCAAGGCCCGAGGCCGCCACCAGGAGTTTCCCGGTTCCCATGAAATGCTCCACCAGCATCCTCTTGCAGACGGCGCTGTCCAGAGCCTCCACCACGGCGCGGCAGTCGTTAAAAAGATCTCCGATGTTATCCTCTTCTATTTTCAGTTCCAGGATCTCTATTTCCAGGCCGGGATTGATGGAAAAAAGGTTTTCCTTCAGCGCATCCACCTTTTTCCTGCCTATCTGCCCGGAGAAGTAGAACTGCCGGTTAAGGTTGCTCTCCTCCACTGTGTCAAAATCCACTATGCAAAGCCTTTTAAAGCCGCTCCTGACCAGAAACTGGGCGCAGTTCGACCCAAGTCCCCCGGCGCCGGCGATGCCCACCTTAACCCCCTGAATTCTTTCAAGTTTTTCTTTCCCCAGAAATTTCACCAGAGCCTTTTCAAAAGGATTCAAACCAGACATGTCAGACTCCCAAATGGTTATTGGTTTTTGGCTATCAGCTATTGGCTATTAGCTTTAATTCTGCAAGCTGTATGTATTAGATTAAAAGACAGTTACCAATTACCAAATGCCAATAGCCTATAGCCAATTACTTATCACCAATTACTACAGAATTCCGGGTCATATCATCTGCCAGTCCTTGTACACCGGCTGGTAGCCCTGGGAATAAATGGCCCGGGCCATCTCTGCCACGCTCCGGGAGTCGGATATTTCAAACTGGCCGGTTGACTGGCTTTCGGTATCGTACCTGCCCCCCACCGAGGTGCAGGAGCCGGCGGACATCCTGGTGGCCCCCAGCTTGATGAGGTGATCCCGCAGCTCCCTTCTCTCCCTGGTGGAGATGGTTATTCCCCCCCTGGGCATGAACAGTCTGAAGGCCAGCATGTACTGCACAAGGTCTTTGTCGGTCACCTGTTCCCTGGTCTGGTAGCTCCCCAGGTGGGGCCTCATCCTGGGCGGTGAAATACCCACCTCCACGTCCGGAAAGCTGTTTTGCAGGTAATTGGCGTGGAGCCCGGTGAAAAACGCCTCGGACCGCCACTGGTTCAGCCCCAGAAGGGCCCCCACGTTGACAGAACGAATCCCGGCCCGGCAGGCCCGCTCCGGGGCCTCCAGCCTGAAACGGTAATTGCGCTTGGGCCCTGCCGGGTGAAGCTCACCGTATACCTCCCTGTCGTAAACCTCCTGATATATGGTAAGGCCGTCCACCCCGGCGGATACAAGTTCCGCATACTCCTCTTCTTCCAGCGGGTACACCTCGATGCTGATGGAGGTGAAATGTTTTTTCAAAATCTCCACACATTCCCTAATGTATGAAACAGGAGAATGTTTACGGGACTCGCCGGTCAGTATCAGTATGTGCTTTAACCCGGTGGACGCTATTATCCCGGCCTCAGTCCCCACTTCTTCCGGGGTGAGCTTTTTCCTTTCCAGGCTGTTGTGAACCTGAAACCCGCAGTAAACACAGTGGTTAACGCAGTGATTGGACAGGTACAGTGGAGTATACAGCAGTATCACGCGTCCGAAATGCTGTACGGTAAGGCGGTGGGCCCTTCGGGCCATTTCCTCCAGATAATCCCCGGCCCTGGGAGACAGCAGCGCCAGATAGTCCATTTCCGTAAGACGGCTTTTATTGACGGCCCTTATCACACCGGAACCGGTGACCTGATCGAAAAACCGGTTGAAATCAAATCCTTCATATCTTTCAATCACATTATAAAAGCTCATCTGCATACCTCAATCCCTGAGAAATCCGGTAAGGGGCGAAGAGGCCCTGGCATACTCCACTGTCTCCCCCGGCTCGGCCAGGAACGCCGCGCGTCCGGCCTGAACAGCCAGGCTGAAGGCCCCGGCCATTGACACCGGGTCTCCCGAGGTGGCTATGGCGGTGTTCACCAGCACTGCAGCCGCCCCCATCTCCATGGCCTCGGCGGCCTCGGAAGGCCTGCCGATACCGGCGTCCACAATTATGGGAAGGGGGATTTCCTCTATCATTATCCGGACAAGCTCCCTGGTCTTGAGCCCCCTGTTGCTGCCTATGGGCGCCCCCAGGGGCATTACCGCCGCAGCCCCGGCCTCCGCAAGCCTCTTGGCCGCCGCCAGGTCGGGGCTCATGTACGGAAGGACCACAAAACCCTCGGCCGCCAGTATTTCTGTGGCCTTGATGGTTTCAAAATTGTCGGGTAAAAGGTACCTGTTATCGGTGATAACCTCTATCTTGACCCAGTCCCCGCAGCCCGCAGCCCGGGCAAGCCTGGCTATCCGCACCGCCTCCATGGCGTTCCTGGCCCCTGATGTATTGGGCATCAGTATACACTCCCGGGGGACATAAGAGGCTATGTTTTCCTCCTCGTAATCCAGGTCCACCCTCCTTAAGGCCACTGTAACCACCTGAACTCCCGAAGCCCTGACAATTTCGGGAATCAGCCTGTTGGTTGAAAATTTTCCGGTTCCCAGAAAAAGGCGGTTTGTAATTTCCCGCCCGCCGATTTTCAAAACATCCTTCATGTCTACCCACCTCCCACAAAACGCAGTATTTCGACCCTGTCGCCTTCCTTGAGCACCGTGCCGGCCCATTCGTCCCTTTTCAGAGGCGCGAAATTGTATTCAATTATAACAGTGCCGGGGTCCAGCCCCCTTAGCCGGACCAGCCCCTCAACGGTGGCGCCTTCGGACAGGCTGGCGCTCTTACCGTTTATAATAACATTCATAAACTCCCCCCTCTGCCCCGTCTATGTTACAGCCCCATAAAAACATCAAGCGCACCCTCATAAGGTCAGGTGCGCGTTCATTACCTTTCCCTACGCGGGCATTACCCCGATCAGGTTATAAGGGTCAGGTGCTATAAACAGCCCTTTCTCAGCCCATAACATGAGCTCCCCCACTGAGTATTGTTTTTTTACAATCAATTACTGTTTGAGTTGATAATAACAGTTCGTGGTTTTCTTGGCAAGTCCCAATTTAAGCCGGACATAATAAAACCCGGATCACCGCCGGGCATAAAAACACGTTACCTTGCTTTTTCAGGCGGAACCACTGTGCCGTTAAGAAATCCGGGAGCGCTTGGATACCAGAATATCCCGTTCTTTGATACCATCATGGTGTCGTTATTTTCCCCCCCTCCGGCCCCGGACCTGGAAAAACTGCTTTTTGCCTGCGGGAAACCCCCGGTGTTCGGCTGGCCGGGCGCCTCCACATTGGGAGGAACCGGGGTCTCCAATTTCGGGGCAGGCGCCGGTATGGGAACGGGGGCGGAGCCGGGCGGACCCGGGACCAACAACATCTTAATGTCATTCAATCTGTTATAAAGGTCAAATATTTTATATGGATGGTTTCTCCGGTATTCACCCGCCATAAATGGATAGGCCAGCGGGTCCGGCTTTATCTCATGCAACACGTAAAACTCCACCGTCAAAGAGCATTTGCTTTCATCGGAGCTTAACGGCTCAAACTTGATTTCTGTTATTCTGTTAAGCCTGGAATAGCCCTCCAGATCCTCGACAAACTTGTATATGTCACTGTTGCGGCCCATGAAATCCAAGGAAATGCTGAAAGTGCTGTACCCTTTCCCGCCGACTTCTTTCAGCTCGCTGAATTTTATAGCGTCCGCCAGCAGGTTGTTGGCCACGGACAGTTTGTAGAAATCCACCAGCAGTCCCGGCTCGTCCTTTATATTTGTAACCTTTGCATAGGTTTTGTTTATTTTTTCCCTTAACTGGCGGGACTGTTCCTTAAGTGACTGAATATCGTCCCACCCCTGGGCCTTTCTTTGGCTGAGAACCTGCTGCTGTGACCTGAGGTCGCTTTTCAGTTTATTGATGATGCTCCACTGGGGCTCAAAAATAAATTTATAATAAGCGCCTGCCATAACGGCAAGCAGGAACAGAGCAACCAGTATCAGTTCCCGCTTGCTCAGGCTGGACAATTTTAACGCTGGTGAACGTCTTAGCTTCAATCTAAGCGTCATCCTTTTCCGGTTACCTGTTATTAGTCGCCGGTTTGGCTTCTTCTAATTTCTGGGTCTTTCCGGCCGCGTTATCGACCTTCTTTCCCGCTTCCGAACTTACACTTTTTGTGTTTTTCTCTTTCTCTTTATCTGTATTCTCACTGGCGCCAATAAACACCAGATTGAATTCAATCTCCCGGGGGCCGGCGGTGAAGGGCACCCCGGGCAATGCGGAAAGCTCAACCTTCTTGAACATTTCCAGCTTCCTGAGCCCCACCAGTATGCGGGCCGTATCAACAGGGTCGTTGGTCACAACCTTTATATTCATCTCCTCCCTGGCCTTTACCGACAGAAAGGAGACATAACAGCCCCTGGGGAGTATGGAGTCGATTTTTTTGAGGATATATGTTATTTTCTGCTGCCTGCCTTCAATATCCTTTATTGCCAGCTCTTTTACCGACAAGTCCTTTAGTAGCGCTTCCTTTTCCTCGTAAAAAGACTTTGCCGGCTCCAGGCGCGATATTTCCCGCCTGACCGAATCGAGGTCTGACTGGCAGGCCCGGGCCACCTTAAAGGGAAGCCAGACGGCTCCTCCCAGCACAGCAATAAAAAGCAGGCCGGCCACAACCCCCACTATACCCTGTTTTCTTTTCCGCCTGGCCTGCAGTATCCTTTCAGGCAGAAAATTAAAATCCTTTGCCACAGCCCTCAATATCCGATCCCACCTATGCGCCCAGTGACGCCCCTGAATGAGGCTCTGCCGTTGTCTTGACGGGAGCCGCCGCGGACAACTGGTGCCTGCTGCCCCTCATCATCAGCCCCAGGTTTCCGGAATACACCGCCGCCCGGGCTTCGAAGCCGGCCGCCCGCCCCCTGAATTTCAAATACTCCGCTCCGGAAAGGCCGACGCTTACCGGGAGGGAGATGTACCGCCCCAGGAGTCCCGCCGGATCTTCCTGTCCCGCCAGCTCACCCAGTATGGTTATTCCGTCCACGGTTTTTCCGAAATTGCGTGATGAAAAATAGTCCAGGTAGCCCCGCAGTTCTCCGGCCAGCACCGAAAAGTCGCCTTCCCCCGGAGGGGCGGGCACAAAGGGAACATCCGCGTACATGAACAGCGTCTTACCCTTGAAAATGGCAAGCCTGGTTCCGTCCGCCCCGCTGTCCACCACCAGGTTGTCCCGGAAAGGCATGTGGGCCACCAGCCGGTGCAGCATGCTGGGAAGTATGTCAAACACCACGGGATTGAGCCCGGCCTCCTCCAGCAGCGAGGCGCACTGCTCCGCCTGTCCCCGGTTGACCGCCGCCACCATAAGCTCCAGTGACTGCAGCCCGCCCTCCTCCTCCACCTCGTCCAGCACCTTGTAGTCGAAGGCGTATTCCTCGGGGCTTACCGGAAGGTGATCGTTTATATTGAGCTTCATCATGCCGTCCAGGTCTTTGGGCGACATTTTGGGGACACGCACAATCCGGGTGATTACCCCGCTCTGCCCCAGTCCGGCCACCACTTTGACGGCCTTCATGGAGTGCTTGCTTAAAAAATCCTTGAGTATAGCGGCGTTTTGCGCCAGCACCCTGCCGTCCGCCCTGAAGCCCATGTGGCCCGGGAGCACAACGCTGCCGAAGCCGTCCACGGTAAAGGCAAGGTTGTCGTCCACGGGGCGTCCCTGCACGATGCGGGCGGACTCCCCGCGGAAGTCGATGAACAGTGTTGAAAATAACCTGTCCTTAGAGATCATATCATCACCACGCCGATTCACAACCGGTACTCACTATTTTGACAAATCGCGACATGCTTTTGTTCCGCCGGTTGTTGTTACGGCGGCGGGAACGTGAATACCGGGTCCACGTGTGAACCGGTGCCGTCATGCAGCGAAATAAACGCTCTCTGCATCCAGGTGTCGGCTGTGTAGCTGAATTTCTGACCTGTGGTGTCACTGACATCTATTTTGATTTTTCCGTTCTCCACAGCCGTGATTATACGGTATTTGGAACTGCTGCCAAGTTCCTGATCAAATGTCCAGGTTTGGCTGCCGAACCAACTGGAGGTCGTTACCTGGACCTTAGGCTTGTTACCAAGTTTTATAATTTTTAACCTTACCCGAACCTGCTCAAAAATATCCCACAAGTAAAAATCGGCATAATCATCGTACCACTTGTTTGGATCTGTCCCCTGAAGCTCGAAAGAAACGTACAGATTCAGGTCGATGGGCACATTGATGGGGAATATATAGAATGCATCATCGTGTATGGCCTCAGTGGTCTTTTTGATTGTGCCCGTAGCTTGAGTAAACTCCCATTGCCCCGGCCCCCCCCCGTGCAACCAGTAATAGCTGACTGCCAGAGGGTTATCTGTCCCGCCACCGCCGCCACCGCCGCCGCCGGGCGGGGGTAAAGGCTTGCCGGGTACAACCTCAGTGCCATACCCCTTGTAAGACCCCGTTGTCTTGTCATAGTAATACCATAACTGAACCCTCTGCTCAAAGGTGCTTTCGTCGTAAGTGCCGGTTATGGTCAGGGTTAAAAGCTGAGGGGTATCCACAGTCATGTTCAGTGCAGAGGCCCCGGGGTCGCTGATTTGAATATCGGCCATTGACGAACCTGCCCCCAGGCCATAGCCGGTCCTTATTGTATCGATCAAGCCTGTCCTGGGAGATCCGTTAAGCTGGCTGTAAAAAACGTCCGTCTGAGCGAAAACTATCTGATTGTTGTTGGTGTTGTCTATAACATCAGGGTCGGCAGTGAGGTTGTTTATATATGTGTTCCACTGCTCTATCGCCAGGTCGGCCCCGGCCTCGGCAACGTAAAAGGCCCGGATATTGTTGCCGTAGCCGTATATAATACGGCTCTCCGAGGAGGCCATCCTTAAAAGCAGCGACCCGGTTATAACCAGAACCGTCATTATGATCATCACGGTCAGCAGGGCTATGCCCCTGTCGTTTTTCAACCTGCTGATCAAGGGCTCACCCTCCTTTTTAGGGGCTGCAGGATCGGTCCTTCCTCAATCTGGTGGAAAGAACCTGGCCGGGGTCTGCCGGTTTGTTTTCCGGAACAGTCTCAATGGTAACCCTTATAACGTTTCCGTCATCAACAAACTCAAACCTTTTAATCCCCCTGGCCACCGTGTTACCGGCCTTTCTAAGCTCTCCCGCGCCCCGTGAGCCGTCCCAGACCAGATAGTATTCGTATCCGGCTATATCCCCGGTGTTTTGGGCAAAGCTGATGAGGTTCAACGGGGCTGCCTCATCGGTAGTCTGAACGTCAGTGCCGGAAATCCGTATCTTTTCATATTTTCGCAGAAAATTCTCCACCCGGGCCATGGCGATCCTTCCCTGGAGCTGGTAGTCCTGCTCACTGCCCCGCTCGTTCATGAACCTTAGGTTTTGATTAAGGAAGCTGTACACCACGCCGAAAAATATCCCCAGCACGGCAACGGTCATCATGATCTCCAGCAGGGTAAAGCCCCGCCTGTCGAAAGCCATACCTTTCATATCAACATCTCCCGGGTTATGGCAGCGTGGCCACAAGCACAAAATTATCCGGATTGGCGGGGTCCAGCGGGCCGGGGGTCGCGGGTACCGGCCCCACCACCACCTGAACCACATTGTTATTGGGGTCCGGTATTCTGTTATGGGTCACATAAAAGCTTTCATCCGTGGTTCCCGGAGGGTAATTCACCACCCCGTGATATCCTTCAGTATAGCTCCTGGCGGCCTTGATGCTCTCCATCTCGGCCTGGGCCAGCTCCATCATCTTCACCTGTTTCAGGTTGTCGCCGGATATCCTGCTGCTGACGGTGGACATCTGGGAGGAAAAAGCTATTATTATACCGAATACCGCCACCGCCATCATAACTTCCAGCAGGGTCATGCCCCGGCTGCAGCGAAGGGCTTTTATAAAAAAGGACACGGCGCCCACCCCCGGGTTTACCGTTTCAGATTCTTTATATTGCTGAACATGTCCATCATGGGAAGCAGCACCGAGATGATAATCACGCTGACGATGCCCCCGATGAAAACCAGCATTAAGGGCTCCACCATTGCCAGCATCCTTGTGAATCCGGCCTCTGACTCCTGGTTGTAATACTGGGCCATTTCATGTAGCATCTTTTCCAGTTCCCCTGTCTCCTCGCCTATGGAGAACATCTGTATGGCCATGGTGTCGAAATAATTGACACGGGCCAGGTTGAGGGCCATGGACTCTCCCCTTTGCAGCCCCTCCGAGGCGTAGTCGATGGCCTTTTCGGCCAGGGCGTTGCCCACGTTCTTTTTTATCAGGTCAAGCCCCTGCAGGAGTGGCACTCCGCTGCGGATGAGTATATACGCAGTGCGGGCGAAGCGCATGGTGGTGACATTGCGGACAATGCCCCCCAGCACCGGCACCCTCGAAATAAATTTATCCTTGTTAAGGCGGCCGGCGGGTGTGTTGAAATACCTGTTCAGTATCACCGCCAGCACGGCCAGTGTACTTAGAATTGCAATATAATGCCTGCTGAAAAACTCCGATATCCCTATCACCACCCTGGTTATCAGCGGCAGCTGGCCGCCGTTGGCGGTGATAACCCCCATAATCTGAGGGAGTAAAAAGTTAAAGAAAAAAATTATAATTCCAACGGCCATCAGGGCCATCACAGCGGGGTAGACCGAGGCAGACTTTATCTTCTGCTTTATGCGGTGCTCCCTCTCATAAAACTCGGCCATGGTGCGCAGCACGTCTTCCAGGCTGCCGCTGGCCTCACCGGTGGCCACCATCCCCGCCAGCATCTCCGGTACGCGGGAGCCCTGGCTGCGCATTGCCTCGGATATGGTTCGGCCGGTCTGGACCTCCCTTAATATCCTCAATACCTCGGCCCGCATGAGCCTGTCCGGGGTCTGCTGGCTCATTATTTCCAGGCCCTTTAATATGTTGACGCCGGACATCATGATGACTGAAAGCTGCCTGCAGAAGTGACTGAGCGCCTCTCCGTTTATCTCCCTTTTCGGTGTAAGGGAGGGCAGCGCTGCCGCCAGAACGCCTCCGGCCCCCTCCTTTATTTCGAGGGGCGTCAGGCCGTCGCTTTTCAGTCCCTGCCGGACAGCCAGGACGCTGTCGCCGCTTATGCTTCCGGAGACCACCTGTCCCCGGGGGTCAACGGCCCGGTAGCTGTATTTCGGCATATCTCTCATCCCTATGCTAATACTGAAAGAAATTGCTGTCAGGAGACAGGAGTCAGAATGACTTGGATATTTTCTAATTGATTTTTTATTCCAATCTACCCTGAAAATAGAACTCAGAACTCAGAACTCAGAACTCAGAATCCAGAATAAGGATGCCGGATTCCTTGCTGAAGTGTACGTAGGGGGGAGGATCTCTCAGGCCGGAGGACTGTGAGCCCGGACTGAAAACCGCACCCGACATGGAAGCATATCCTGGCTTATATGCGGCCCCAGATTTTCATTGCCCAGTGGTGCCGCGCTTTGCGGCATGGGAGTCTGAATTCTAATTAATCATGCCGTATACGTAACCCTTAGCATTTCCTCAAGGGTGGTAATACCCGCCAGCACTTTGTCCCTGGCGTCATCCCACAGAGAAACCATCCCGGCCCTGGCGGCGGCGTCCCTCAGCTCGTCGGTGGGACATCTCCTGTCTATAAGCAGGCGGATGTCCTTGTCCACCTCCATTATCTCGAATACCCCGGTGCGGCCCCTGTATCCGGTCCTGTTGCAGTAGTCGCAGCCGGCCCCCCGTTTAAGTACAAGAGGCATCCCCAGGTTAGACCGCAGTATGCGCTTTTCCCTCTCCCCGGCCTCGTATTCCACCTTGCACTCGGGGCAGATCCTGCGCACCAGCCTCTGGGCCACCACCCCTATGAGCGAGGAAGATAAAAGGAAGGGTTCCACCCCCATGTCGGTTATCCTGGCCACCGCCCCGGGGGCGTCGTTGGTGTGCAGTGTGCTCAGCACCAGGTGGCCGGTGAGGGCGGCCCTGGCGGAGATCTCAGCCGTTTCGGAGTCCCGGATCTCTCCCACCATTATTATGTCGGGGTCCTGGCGCAGTATGGCCCTCAGCCCTGTGGCGAAGGTAAGCCCGGCCTTGACGTTTATCTGGGTCTGGTTGATGCCCTTCATGTCGAACTCCACCGGGTCTTCCAGTGTTATTATGTTTTTCTTCTCGTCGTTAAGCTCGGCCAGCATGGAATACAGCGTGGTGGTCTTGCCGCTTCCGGTGGGGCCGGTCACCAGTATGATGCCGTACGGCTTTGCCACCAGGGAGTTAAATCTCTCCACGTCCCGGGGGGAGAGCCCCAGGTTTTCCTTGCCCACCATGAAGCCGGCCCTGTCCAGAATCCTCATGACCACCTTTTCTCCATAGGAGGTGGGCATGGTGGAGACCCTCAGGTCTATGTCCCTTCCGTCCACCGTTATCATTATCCGCCCGTCCTGGGGCACCCTCTTTTCGGAAATGTTCAGCCCGGCCATTACCTTCACCCGGCTGGTGACGGCGCCGTGCACCTTGAGGCTGGTGGCGAGGCTCTCCCGGAGGATGCCGTCCACCCGGACCCGCACCCGCAGCTGGTCGTGGTTGGGCTCTATGTGCACGTCGCTGGCGCCGCTGCGGACGGCGTTTTCCAGCAGCGAAGCGACCAGCCGCACTATGGGGGCCGAGTTTATGTCCAGGGAGGCGTCGTCCAGCCCCTCCAGCATGCCGGTCTGGGACTGCACGAAGTCGTCGGCGGCCTTGGCCGCGCTCACCTGGCTGAAGACCCTTTCTATGCTGGCTGTTATGTCGTCCTCGGTGGCCAGAAGAGGTGTAACCTGCATCTGCACCAGAAGGCGCACGTCCTGTATGGCCACCTGGTCCAGGGGGTCGCGCATGGCAAGGTGCAGGTGGCCTTTTTCCACCTGCACCGGTATAACCATGTGCCGCCGGGCCAGGTTCTCGGGTATCATCCTGGCGGCCTTGGAGTCCACCGCGGTCTGCCTGAGGTTTACACTCCTTATGCCCAACTGGGACTCCAGCACCCTGGTCAGATCCTGCTGGGTTATGTATCCCTCTTTAAGCAACACCTGTCCCAGCCTTAATCCAGTGGCCCTTTGCCTGTCCAGCGCCTCTTTAAGTTGTTCCTCTGTAATGAGCCCCGCCTGTACCAGCATGTCCCCCAGGCGGAGTTTTTTGTTCTGGGGGTTTATGTTAATAGACATACATTAAACTCATTTAAGGTTTTACTGATACTACCGGCAAAACATTACCTTTTTCGTCATAACCATAGATTTTAACCTCTTTTATGCTGAACTTACTACTAACTTCTTCCTCATCTATAATTACCAAAACAGATCCTTTATTGGCAGCATTATTAGCAGCTGCTGCCGGGTTATCTGTACTGTTTACAGTCACAGCATAGTCAGTGACTATAGCCGCTGTATTAGCAGTGCTATCCAATACCGCCCCAGCTACATTCGTATAAGGATTGGTCACATCAGATAAACCACTCACTATCTTGGTGGCAAATGCTGACAAATTACTACTACCCTTATGTTGGTACCGCATGATATTCCCTTCAACTACCGACTGGGCTACACGCATATTGGATTCTACCCCTGCCAATTTGGCTTGATCCTTAGTTCCCCCAATCTTCGGAATCAGCACCAACGCCAGTATGCCGATAACCGCCACCACCATCATCAGCTCGATGAGGGTGAAACCTTTCCTGTTCTCCTTGAATTTCCTTAACATTTGCATAATCCTCCTCCCGGATATTTTTCCCATTAACCTAATAACCGACAGAATATCTTACCTACCGCCCCCCGTCCGTTGTACTGCACCCGCCACCACTGGAAACCCGCCGGGGCCTGTCCGCGCCTGCAGCATGACCACCCCCAACAATATATAAAGCCCTCACCAAAGTAAAGTACCCGGCTTAGGCTTTCGTACAACACCTAAGGTAGCCCGGCTGCCCTGGGGAGGCTGTTGAAAAACTTCGCCTGACTTCGTCAGACCCGCCGGCCGAATGCTCACGTACTACATGTACGCTCCGTCCACCGGCTCTTCCTTGCCATGCTCGTTTTTGAACAGCCACTTGGGTTTTATCCCTTTAGGCCCGTGGCTTTGCGTCCTTCCCTTTCGGAAAGTTTGCGTTAAATTGCTTGATTTTACATCATTATACAATCTTTTTTTTTAACAGGCAATATATAAAAACCATTGCGTTTTGGAAAATGAGGGTGAGTCAGGGGACGTTCCCTGACTCACGCATCATTTATTTCATCAATATTCTGCTTTTTTTATAAGTCTCTGCAGGATAAAACGGTTTTCAGGTGGAAATTACAGTTACTTAACATTTTGTATGCCGGACCAAATATCCATAATAAGCCGGGTGTGGCAAGCGGGAGGTCGCAAAAATGAAGAGCGTCAGAACAAAATTAATAATCACCGTGGTCTTTTTCCTGGTAATCGGCACAGGAGTATTGTCGGGTGTAAGCTTCCTGAAGACCAGGGAGATACTCACCGCCAACCTTGAGCAGTCCATCACCGCCATCGCCCAGTCAAACGGAAGGGAAACCGGTATGTGGCTTGACGCCCGTAAGGCCGAGATTGCCGTTATGGCCAATTCCCCCCTTGTATTGTCCGGCCGGCAGGATGACATAGTGGCTTACCTGCAAGAAGAGATAAAACGGAATAAAGCTTACGAAATGTTTATCATCTCAGACAAAAGCGGCAAAACCTATACCTCAACGGGGTCAACCACGGATATTAGCGACCGGGGTTATTTCAAGGAAGTATTGGCCACGGGAAAACCGGTGGTCTCCGACCCCGTGGTCTCCAAGGCATCCAACAAGCTGGTGGTAGTGGTGGCAGCTCCAATAATGAAAAACGGATCAGTCAGCGGACTCTTTGGGGCAACCGTACTGGTGGATGAACTCTCTCAAAAGGTGGCCTCCATAAAAATGGGAAAAACGGGTTATGCGTACATGGCCCAGGGTAATGGAATGTTCATAGCCCACCCCAGGCAGGATTTGGTTATGAAATACAACCCCCTGACTGACGGCAGCGCCCATCCCAAACTGTTGGATGCGGCCAAAAAAATGTCCTCCGGGGAAACCGGTGTGACCCGCTACGTCTTTGACGGTGTGGACAAGTATATGGCCTACGCCCCGGTCCCCGGCACAAAATGGTCACTGGCGGTCACCGCCCCGGTGGCCGAGCTGTCTGAACAACTGGCCTCCCTCCCCTTTCTTTATGCTTCTATCGCGATAGTTACAGCCGCAATTATAGCCGTTATACTGGCACTGATACTGGGCGGCATGCTGGGCAATTTGAGGCGGGTGGCCAAAGAGGCGGTTAAGATAGCCGAAGGGGACCTCACCGGCAGAGAAATACCGGCTAAAACCGATGACGAGATCGGCCAGCTGGCGGGCGCCTTCAGCACTATGCTGGCAAACCTTAAGGATATCACCGGGCAGCTCCAGGAAAAATCCAGGTCAGTGGCCGCCTCCGCCACTGAGCTTATGGCCAGCGCCGAAAACGTGTCCGCCGGGGCCGAGGAGACCACCAGCACCATAAGCCAGGTGGCCTCCTCGGTGGAGCAGGTCACCGGAAACGCAAGGCGGATCTCGGCTTCGTCCGAAAGGGCCGCCGCTTTCGCCATGGAGGGTACCGAAGGCATACAGCGGATTGTGGCGCAGATGGAGTCCAT
>JBMOPC010000129.1:0-7849 GCA_049323915.1 Bacillota bacterium | reverse complement strand
AGAGGGCTACCGAAGCCAGCGCCGGTGTCATCAACGGGCTGAACCAGTCCGCCGGAAAGATTACCCAAATAGTTGAAATGATTACCCAGATAGCGGAACAGACCAATTTGCTGGCCCTAAACGCAGCCATAGAGGCCGCCAGGGCGGGAGAACAGGGCAGGGGCTTCGCCGTGGTGGCCGAAGAGGTAAGGAGCCTTTCCGAGCAGTCCGCCGGAGCGGCCAAGGAAATACACGCCCTCATCACCACCATACAGCAGGAGTCCCAAAGGGCGGTCCGGAGTATGGATGAAGGGTCATCTCAGGTAAACGCCGGCTCCCGGGTGATAAAGGAAGTGGGCGGAACATTGGAAAGCATCATCTCGGCGGTGCAGGGCCTGGCGGGAGAAATACGGTCAATAGCCGGGGCCATCGGCCAGATATCTTCGGCGGTGGAAAACGTGGCGGCAGCCGCCCAGCAGCAGACCGCCACCATGGAGGAGGTCTCCTCCACCACCTCTAACCTGGCCGCCATGGCAGATGAGCTGGAGAGAATATCCAGCCGGTTTAAGCTGTAAATAGGAACTGGTTTTCAATATTGTGAGAGTAGTCGAACTTATGGTCAATAATATATGAGAGGCCTTAGAGTGTTAACTCCCAACGGCCTTATTTGCGGTGGCGGTCCCCGCGCCTGTTTTCCAGGAAACTGACAAAGGCCTCCACCAGCCGCGGGTCAAACTGTATTCCAGCGCACCTTATGAGTTCTTGCACAGCATCGTCATGCGTCATGGCATTCCGGTAAGGGCGGCGGCCGGTCATGGCGTCATAAGCGTCCACGATTGAAAGTATCCGGCATTCCAGGGGAATCTCCTCCCCTTTCAGCCCCAGGGGATAGCCGCACCCGTTCCACCACTCATGATGCAGGAGTATCCACTCGGCAACGTGATCCAGCCCCGGGGTGGAGCGGGCCAGGCAGTAGCCCGTGTAACTGTGTCTTTTCACCTCCCGGAACTCCTCGGGGGTAAGCGGGCCGGGCTTCAGCACAATGAAGTCTGAAATTGCCAGCTTACCTATATCGTGATAGCGGGCCAGAAGGCGAAGACTGCATATCTGGCTGTCTGAAAGCCCCAAAGCCCCCGCCAGTTCCCCTATCATTTTCTCCACCCGGAGCGAGTGGCTGTCGTATAAATAATCCTCAAGCATAATAAGGACATCTAGGGCGGACCCTGCCGGTTCAGGGTTGAGCTTTACCCAGCTCACCGCTTCACCCCCCTTCAATTCAACAATATATTATCATTTTTTTTGAATTTATCCTTCAAAAAGGGCTATCTCCATCAAATTGCTGACTGAAACCCCAAATTTCATGTCTGAAAAAACCCGGACAACTGTTGCCCGGGTTCTAACGGCTACCGCCACGTTATTTCAGGATTGTTGCGCAGCGGGATACGTTTATAGCGGTATTTTTAAAGCCCGGCTGCTTCCTGGACCGGTCGGAACCAGGAGACAACCAATAAGGAAATAAATCTTGACAAAAGTATTCATACCTTTGCTATTATAGATAGGTGTACAACTACGTAGTCAATATCAAGGGGTGTTATAATGAACAAAGTTCAGATTTCAGACGAGGCGCGGGATTTTATCCTGCAGCAGACCGGGATCATCACCGTCCAGATGGAGATGTGCGGCGGCTGAAGCGGTGTTTCCTATGAGCCTGCCGTGTATGCAGGACAGCCGCCTAAAATTGAAAGTTACGAAATGTTCGAGGTCAACGGAATAAAGGTATACCTTCCAAAGGACGCGGTTACAGCCCCCGAAGGAATCAACATTTTCATGACGGGCACGGGACCGTGGCGGGGCCTTAAAATACAAGGCCTGCTTCAATAATAAACAGAATATAGAACAAAACCCCTGCACCATTGACGCAGGGGTTTTAAATTTGATTACTTCAGCTTATGTATGCAGACAATAATTACTTATAAGCATAATTTCCTATAGCCCGGGATCAATAGGTAATTTATGCCAATCCATTAATCCTGAAACGGACGCGGAATGTTGTTTCGCCGGGGCCGGTCTCCACGTCTATAACGGCTTTATGCCTGGCAGCGATACTGTAGCAGACGGCAAGCCCAAGGCCGGTGCCGTTGTCCTTGGTGGTGTAAAAAGGTGTGCCAAGCTTCTCCACGGCGTGTTCATCCATTCCCATGCCCTGATCCCGCACTGATAAAACCACTTCCTCACCTTCCCTGTAAGTGTGTATGGACAGGATACCGCCTGCGGGCATGGCCTCGATCCCGTTGCGGACCAGATTCAGTATGAGCTGGCGTATTTCATTTTCATTCAGCGGAAACCCGGGGACATCTTCCAATTTGAGCTCAATATCAACACCGGCGTTAAGTGCGTCAGCCACGATCAGGGGGTGCAATACCCGCAGTATGGAGTCAAGTCTGATCTCCACCAGGTCAACGGGCCTGTTTCTGGCCAGGGAGAGATACTCCGTGATAATGGAATTAGCCCTATCCAGCTCACCTATCATCAGGTCGAAGTACTGGCGGTAGCCGGCATACTCCTTCCTGCCCCCCAGCAATTGAAGGAATCCCCTTACGGCGGTCATGGGGTTCCGGATTTCATGCCCTATGCCGGCGGCCATCTGCCCCACCAGGTTAAATCTCTCCAGCCTGGCAATCTCTTTTTCTAGTTGCCTTTTTTCCGTTATATCCTGCATAACCCAGAGGACGCACTGTTCGTTATTTATGAAAAATGTGTCCACCGACGCCAGTCCAACCCGTTTGTCCCCGTTTTTGGTCCGAAACCTTAACTCCCTGTTGTACAATGTCCCCTGCTCCGCAAGTATTCTTTTAATTTCCTCAACCTGGTCTTCGCTGTCAGCCAAAATATTCAATTCCTCCGGAATACGGCCTATCACCTCGGGGCGGGTGTATTCGGCCCCCTTTAGAAAAGCCTCGTTTGCGTCAATGAACCGCAGGTCTGCGTGGCTGTTTATTGCCATCATCACGGGGCTGGCGTTAAATGACCTGGCAAATCGCTCGTTGGAAAGGCGTAGTTCCTCCTCGGCCTTTTTGCGCTGGAGAATCTCCCAAAGTCCGCTCATCAGGAGTGTCAGCTGAAGTACGTCCAGGTCGTCGTAGCTCTCTTTTTTGTTTGCAACCGCCGCCACCATAACGATCCGGTCCCCGTCAAAAACCGGTATGGCCATAACCCTGGACAACGGGACATGTCCGTTGGGAATCCCCTTTTTCGCTGGGTGGGGAGCAGTATAGTCGTTTAATATAAGCGGTTGTCTTTTGCGAACAGCCTCCGCCCAGAAACCGGACGAACTTATATCATAAACCTGAAGTTTATCATTTATATCACATATATCACAGTCATCCATCACCTTTTCAGACCGGGACTGCACGGTCATCACCGACTCATCCCTGCTTAAAGTTCCCACAAACCCTATGTCACTGCCGGTTAGCCTCACTCCCTGCTCCAGCACAAAACCGGTTATCTCCTTTATCTCGGCACCGGTCATCCGGTTCAGCCTTACCAGAGCTTCAAGCCTGGACTCGTTAAGCCTAAGCTTTTCTTCAGCCCGCCTGCGCACGGCTATTTCTGATTTCAGCTGATTGTTGGCCGCAAGTAAATTGAGGGTGTTTTGTTCCAACTGGTGGACAAGATGGGCGCGTTCCAGTGAAATGGCCACCTGATCGCAGATTGTTTGCATCAGCGCCAGTTCCTCGGGCTGAAAGGCAAACCGCTTGCAAACACCGAAAGACAGAGCCCCTATCAAGCGGCCCCTGGATATCAGGGGATGGCATACATACGCCTTAATACCCAGTCTGCGCGCATTTTCAGTCCGCGGGTCGGTGGACTGGTGCAAATTCTCAGCCACAATCCGCCGCCTGTCCCGCACCGCGCTACCGCATATCACCTGATCCAAGTCCAGCCACCGATGCTTTTCCGCAATATTTTCCGGTATGCCAAAATAATTGTCCAGCCGTAGTTTTCGCTTTTTCTCATCGTATATAAAATTCATGCAAAAATCCAGCTCAAGGGAGACGGACAGCTTTTTAAACACCGTGCCAATAATCTCTCCGGGATCGTCGCTTAACAGCAGGTGGTTGGCTGTTCCACATAAAATCTCAAGCCTCTTGTTTTGCATTTTTAAATCTAACTCATTGCGCTTGCGGTCGGTTATGTCCCTGAAATATATCGACAGGCCTTCCCTGAAAGGGTAGGCGTGCACGTCAATCCACCTTTTCAAAACGGGCGAAAAACCTTCAAAATGCACCGCCGCCCGTTGAGACATTGCCCTGTGATATTCCTTGTGGAATATAGTGCCCACGGCCTCGGGAAATATCTCCCACAGATCCCTGCCTATCAGATCCTCCCTCTTCATACCCCATAACCGCTCGGCTTCGGAGTTTACACAGATGAACCGCCAGCTCTGATCGACGGCAAAAAAGGCGTCTGTTATGCTCTCCAGAATACTGTATATCTCCTGGTGGGATTTTTTTATCTCCTCTTCGGCTTTCTCACGCAGGGCGATCTCCAGCCGGAGCTGTTCATTTACCGCCGCCAGCTCCTCGTTTGCGGCAACCAATTCCTGGTTTGCGGCTATGAGCTCTTCACCTGTGGCCCTAAGCTCCTCATTCAAAGCCGTCAGTTCTTCATTGGCTGCAACCAGTTCTTCGTTGGCAGAGGGGGTTGCTTTATCATTAACATGCCCGGTGACATCGGCCAGGGTTACATTTTGAATCCGGCTCAAAACGGCATCCAGCTCGGGATTGGGATGTTTGACCTGTTTTTCTGAACTTAACAGTTTCTGGAGTATTCTGAGATCACCTATCAGGCGCTCACCAATATCGCCGCTCATTTTTCCGGGCCTCCAAGGCATACAGTATATACTGCGCTATTTTCCACAGTTAACCTTAAAATACCTTCGGGAAAACTGTCGCATTTTGCCAAATCTTCTAATCAACAATAAATTTCGTCGAAGAACAAACGGGGCTGGTGCCCCGCTATATTACAGCGCCTTGAAACTTTTTAAAATTTACGGCACCGGAAGGAAAAACGGACTCTCTTATCTTTCCATCAATCTCAGCGAAAACTTCCGGGTGATCCTTTTCTCCGTCGATCTCGGCCCTGGGGACCAGCGCCGCCACGCTGTCTATCACTATCACGTCAATGACCCCGCTGTTAATGAGAGTGTCGGCGATTTCCAGCGCCTGCTCCCCTGAATCCGGCTGCGAGATATACAAATCGTCGGTTTTAACCCACATCAAGGGGCAGAATGCCGCTTGACACAACCTCGACACTGACGGCGGCCCCCTTTTCCCCAAGGCGCATCAGCGATCCCCGGCCGCATTTCCTTTCAATTTCGGCCAGCGCCCTGGCCAGGGCCGCCTCTTTCCCGCTATTTTCCTCCTTTATTTTTGCCATACCGGCACCCCCTGCGAACCTGTGCACTATAATTATATCAGGGAACATGCGTTCTGCTCAATAGCAAAACTAAATCACAAAGCGCACAGAGAACACAGAGAAAGAACTGATGGCTGACCATCAGTTCCTCAAGCCGGCTCATTATGCCAGGTGCTCCTTGAAAAACCCGGCCACCTTTTCAGCCATTTCATCCTGGAAACCCCACCAGAAATGGTCGGCGCCGGAAATCACTTCAATCCTTTTTGGCTCCGCCATTCCGGCCACCCCGTTCCGGATGGTTGAAACGGGAATAAGGTCGTCTCCGGACCCGCAAATCACATACTTTGGCTTTGGACAGTTTTTCAGTGAACCGGGAGAAATGACCGGAGAAACCGCAGCGATAGCCCTGACGGATGCGGCCCGGCCGCCCGCCTCCAGGGCAACCATACCCCCGAAAGAATATCCCATGATGCCTACACGGGCAGGGTCTATTTCCCCGTGCTGCAACAGAAAGGAAAGTGCGGACATGGCGTCATCCTGTTCTCCAATCCCGCTGTCAAAGGAGCCCTCACTGAGCCCCACACCCCGGAAATTAAAGCGCAGCCCGGCTATTCCCGACGCGGTTAGCGCCCCGCTGACCGCCAATATTACGTTGTTATCCATATTTCCGCCGTACAGGGGGTGGGGGTGACAGAGGACAACCCCGGGATAACGGCCGGAAACGGCAGGAAGAGCCAGCGAGGCCTCCAGGGATAAGCCATTGTTATTTATGGTAAGTTTTGAAGTTCGCATTCACTTCACCTCCTTCCGGCAATAAGAGCATTGAGTATTGCCATTTTAAGTAAACGGTTAAACTTTTCTTTTTAAAATAATATACTGAAAAACCTGCCTTTTCAAAAGAACACACGTATGTTCCTGAACGAACCAATTAGCTTTTCAAGAATACTGTTCCTTCTACTTATTCTGGTTGGAGTGACAGGTCTTAAACTCACATCCGGTCACTAAACCGGTATTTATGTAAATTAAAAGTGGCGGCTAAGACTCGTATAGTTTTTCCGGGTTAAGGCCCTCCAGTTCGGGCGGCACAAACCGGCCGTCCTTTCTGACCAGCACACCGTCGAAGTATATCTCCCCTCCGCCGTACTCCGGTGTCTGTATCAGCACCAGGTCCCAGTGGATGGCCGACCTGTTGCCGTTGAAGCACCTGTCGTAGGCGTTGCCCGGCGTAAAATGTATCGATCCGGAAATCTTTTCGTCAAAAAGTGTATCCTTCATAGGCCTGGTAATCCGGGGGTTGACTCCCAGCGCGAACTCCCCCACATACCGTGCCCCCTGGTCGGTGTCCAGCACTTTATTGATCCTTGTGGTGTCATTGGCCGACGCCTTTATTATTTTCCCGTCCTTAAACTCAAACCTGGTATTCTCATAGGTAAACCCCTGGTACTGGGACGGGGTGTTGTAGGTTATAAACCCGTTCACCGATTCCCTCACCGGAGCGGTATAAATTTCCCCGTCAGGGATGTTTCTTTTACCAACGCACTTTATAGCCGGCAGGCCCTTGATGGAAAAGGTCAGGTCGGTCCCCTCACCGGTAATCCTCACCCTGTCGGTCTTCCCCATCAGTTCCACCAGAGGGTCCATTGCCCCGGACATCCTGGAATAATCCAGGTTGCACACCTCAAAGTAATAATCCTCGAAGGCCTCCGTGCTCATCCCGGCAAGCTGTGCCATGGAGGGTGACGGATACCTCAGCACAACCCATCTAGTCTTGGGAACCCTGATCTTGCTGTGCACCTCTTCCCAGAAATGCTTCTGATAAAGGTCCATGTTGTCCGGCGGCACGTCGGAAAGCTCGGAGATATTATCTCCGGACCTGATGCCTATATAGGCGTCCATTTCCCTCATCCTGTCCGCCTCGAATCTTGCCCTCATTTTCAACTGCAGCTCGCCGGCGCCCAAAAGGAGCGACCTTTCCACGGAAGTGTTCTTTATGGTCACAAAGGGTATCCCGCCGCAGTTGTACACCTCTTTGACAATCTCCCTCACCAGGGGCGGTTCCAGCCCTATGTTTTCAACAAGAATCTTTTCACCGGGCTTTAATCCGCACGAATAATTGACCAGGTTACCGGCCAGAGCTTTAAGTCTCGGATCAGTCAAAACCGCCATTCCTCCCATACCTTCTTAAAAATCTTAAAATATTATTCCACCGCCTGAATCCGGCCACACATTTTTATCGCCTCTACCAGCTCTTCTCCAAAGAAATGGAAATATCCTCCCGGAAGAAGCCATCAGTATCGTATGCACATTTTTTGAATTAAAAAGGCCATCTGACAACACACCCTTATGGTTTATTGTCAGATGGGCCACTTTATCTTAAAGGGGCTAGACGCCCCTTCGAACGGTATAAACGTCCTCAACAAGGGGGTTGCCCCCTTGGAACCCCCAAAGCGAC
>JBMOPC010000128.1:0-34728 GCA_049323915.1 Bacillota bacterium | reverse complement strand
TAATCTCTGCTGATTATGCAAAATATGTTAAGCCGGAGGTGATAACATTTGACTGTGGCCGCACAGGTCAAGCAGACACTGGCAAGCCTGAAAGGAGCCCGGGCCACCCTTGAAACCCTTGCTTCCATTGAAGAAAACAATGAGGCAAAGCATGTATTGTCCGTAAATGCACAGCGAATACAGGATGTGATCGGGGATATGGAAAAAAGGGTGGGTGTTTTGGAATATGAAGAACCGCAATACAAGGGGTTTTAGCAGAAGCGATTAAAGGGGAATGCCGATGCAGGAATGGTTAAACATACTTTTACGGTCCGCCGGTTTATTTTTACTCACCCTGCTCCTCGTCCGCCTCATCGGAAAAAGGCAGACCTCCCGGCCTACTTTTTTTGATCAGGTTACCGTTATTGTGATAGGAATGACGGCGGCCGCCATCTCCCTGAACCTGGTTGAAAATCTGGCCGCGGGAATAATCGCCCTGCTGGTGTGGACCCTTCTTCCGGTGCTGATTTATATTCTGTCCATAAAATTCAAGGCGGTCAGAGATATTGTCCAGGGAAAGGAAGGGGTGCTCATCAACCACGGCAAGGTCCTGGAAGACAAGCTGATGGAGGCCCGGATGACGCCGGAGGACCTGCTGAGCCAGCTGCGCCGTAAAAATGTATTTAATTTTGCCGATGTGGAGTTCGCTGTGCTGGAACCCACCGGGGAGCTGAGCGTGCTCCTCAAAAAGGACAAGCGGCCGGCCACCGCCGGTGCCCTTAATATAGAGGTCGGCCAGGACAGCGTCCCTCAAACTGTAATGCTGGACGGCATTGTAATGGATGAGCCTTTGGCGGCAATGGGACTTAACAGGTGGTGGCTGCACGCCGAGCTGGAAAAGGCGGGGGTTGCGCCTGAAAATGTATTCATCGCCCAGGTTGACTCCACGGGGCAGCTGTATATTGACCTTTTTGACGACACAATACAGCTCCCCAAGCCAAAAACAAAGGAACTCGTCTTTGCCACACTGAAAAAGTGCCAGGCCGACTGTGATCTGTACGCACTGGGCACGCAGCATCAGGAGTCGAAGAAAATGTACGAAAGATCTTCACAGATACTGTCTGAAGTAATCAAAGAAACTGAGCCTTTGCTAAAAAGATAAAAAAAGGAATGATCAAACCTGTCAAACAAGAAAAAGAAGAAGTTAACACCGGCACAGCAGGAGTATCAGGCCTTTGCCAAGGCCAGGGAGCCGCAGCGGCCGGTCCTGCGGAACTGCATGCTGGCCTTTCTGGTGGGCGGGGGCATATGCCTGCTGGGCCAGGCTATTTCTGATTTTTTCCTTTGGAATTTTGACTTTACGGAAAAAACTGCGGGTAATCCCACCATCGCGGTGCTGATCATCATTTCGGTTATTTTAACCGCGCTGGGTGTATATGACCATATAGCTCAGTGGGCCGGCGCGGGCACGGCTGTGCCGGTGACAGGGTTCGCCAATTCCATAGCCTCGGCTGCCATCGAACACAGGACCGAAGGATTTGTGCTGGGGGTGGGGGGCAATATGTTTAAGCTGGCCGGGTCGGTAATTGTTTTCGGAGTTGTTGCCGCCTTCCTGGTGGCCCTGATACGGACGGCTCTGGCCATGCTGAGGGGGGCATGACATGCTTCAGGGTCATCAGACATGGGTATTTCCCAGCCGCCCCGTGATAATTTCCACGGCGGCGGTGGGAGGGCCCCACGAGGCCAGGGGTCCTCTGGCCGAAGATTTTGATTTGCTTCACGGCGACTTGTGGCTGGGGCAGGACAGCTATGAAAAAGCTGAGAAAAAGATGCTGGAAGAGGCCTGTGAAATAGTCATCAGAAAATCAGGCCTGAAGAAACAGGACGTTCAGTTTTTACTTTGCGGAGACCTTTTAAACCAGATCATATCCAGCGGCTTTTGCGCCAGGACGATTGGAGCGCCCTATCTGGGACTTTACGGGGCCTGCTCCACTTCCATGGAGAGCCTGGCCCTGGGCTCTCTAATTGTGGAGAGCCGATCCGGAGAAAACATTATCTGCGGCGCCGTGAGCCATAACGCCGCTGTGGAGAAACAATACAGGTATCCCAACGAATACGGTTCGCAGAAGCCGCCCACGGCACAGTGGACGGTCACCGGGGCCGGCGTGGCGCTTCTTGGCTCCGCAGGGGACGGCCCCAGGGTAACCTCGGCCACCATAGGCCGGGTGGTGGATATGGGGATAACTGACCCGTTCAATATGGGCGGCGCCATGGCCCCGGCGGCGGTGGACACCATAACCGCACACTTCAGGGACCTCCGTATTTCTCCCGGGGAATACGACCTCATCGCCACCGGTGACCTGGGCAGGGTGGGATTTGGAATTGCCACCGACCTTTTAAAAAAACACGGACTGGAAATCCCTGAAGACATATTCACAGACTGCGGGATTCTCATATACGGCGGGAATCAGCCTGAAGTGCTGGCCGGGGGAAGCGGGTGCGGCTGCTCAGCCACAGTTGCCTATGGGCACATACTGAACAGGATGAGGAAGAGAGAGCTTGGGAAGGTTCTGATAGTGGCCACCGGGGCGCTGCTTTCGCCCCTGTCTTATCAGCAGAATGAGAGCATTCCCTGCATAGCCCACGCTGTTTCAATAGAACAGAAGCTGTAAGGGGTGATTCAACATGGAGGCTTATTTATGGGCCTTTGTGGTCGGCGGGCTAATCTGTGTTATCGGGCAGCTTTTGATGGACGTGGGAAAGTTCACTCCTGCCCACACCATGAGCATTCTGGTGGTATCGGGCGCAATACTGGACGGATTCGGGCTCTACGAGCCCCTTATAGATTTTGCCGGGGCAGGCGCCACTGTTCCCATAACCAGCTTCGGAAACGCGCTGGTCCACGGTGCGCTGGCCGAAGCTGAAAGAACCGGGATAGTCGGAATTCTGACCGGTATTTTTGAAGTTACCAGCGCGGGGATATCCGCCGCCATAATATTCGGCTTTCTGGCCTCATTGATCTTCAGGCCGAAAGGATGAAAAAAGGTGATAATATCACAATGAGGATTTTTTGGGCTGTTATTCTGTTGCTTTCACTAATATCTGCGGGCTGCAACATGAACTCCCCTGACCGCAAACCCCGGCCCCAGTCAGATCAAATACAGGCGCAGGCGAAAATTGACCCCGAACTGTCCGAAAAGGTGAAGGAAGCGGCTAAAACCGTGAAGGGAGTAGAGGACAGCACCGCTGTGGTAATCGGCAACAACATATCCATGGCCGTCAAGGTAAAGGGCTTTGACAGGCTACGGCTGAAATCCATCAGGCAGGATGTTCGCCGGAAGGTGAAGGAATTGGCCAAAGACTATAAGGTGAACGTCACTGCCGACAAAAAGATATTCTCCCAAATACAGCAAATAGAAAAAAAGATCCGGGAACAAAAGGTCCAGTCCCCGGAAAGTATAAAGCCTCAAATGGAAAAAATAAATAAAAGCATGCATGGTTAACAGACACCAGGCCGTTAACAAGCAAAATATTAAGAGGCCAGTTTCAGGCTTATTGATTTAAAAATCCGCAGCAGGAAAGGATGCTGATAGAATGGCCGATCTAACCATGCCCGAAAGCTGGAGGGTGATCACGAAACCGCACAAATTCTGTCCCGGCTGCGGCCACGGGCTTGTGCTCAAGGCTCTGGGACAGGCCATTGACGAGCTTGATATGCAGGGCAGGCTGGTTTTTGGCTGCGACATAGGCTGCTCGCTTCTGTCATGGGATTTCTTCAATATTGACACGGTGCAGACCCACCACGGCAGGACCACTCCGGTAATGACCGGAATAAAGAGGGCCAATCCGGACGCCATCTGCATAGCCTACATGGGGGATGGGGGAGGTTATGCCATAGGGTCCCAGCATCTGGTAAACGCAGCCTCCAGGAACGAAAGAATAACAGTGGTACTGGCGAACAATACAGTATATGCCATGACCGGAGGACAGATGGCCCCCACCACAATGCCCGATCAGAAAACAGAAACCAGCCCCTACGGGCGCGATTCCGCGTCCACCGGAAGTCCCATGCTGGGCCCGGAAATGGTTGCCGCCATAACAGGGGACGGCGCTTACGTGGCCAGGGGCACCATGGCCAACCTGCGGCAGCTCAAGTCATACCTCAAGAAGGCGCTGCAAAACCAGATCGAGGGAAACGGATTTTCATTCGTGGAGGCTCTGTCCTCCTGCCCCACAAACTGGAGGACCAATGCCGAGGAGACCTGGAGATACGTGGAAGACACAATGCCAAAATTCTTCAAGGTGGGAGAGCTTAAATCCAGTTTGCCGGCGTAGAAGGGGCTGCCAACCCGGACGGAACCGGCTGATACCCCGCACTAAGCAAGGGGGCACACCCCCTTGTTTATGTGTTTTATATGTTATGGTTTTTGCGACAAAGATACATTTAGTTATAGAAAATACTGCCCGGAATATATATAATATCAGCAAACAAAGGGTGACAATTGTATATCATTCGCAGCTTTATTCAAAACAAAACATATGGAGATGATGCAATGGGACTTAAAAAACGAGTTGTGCTGCTTTTCGGGGGGCGTTCCGGAGAACACGAAGTTTCTATAAATTCTGCGGCGTCTGTGATGGAAGCGCTTGACAGGGAAAAGTACGATGTTATTCCCGTGGCAATAACCCGTGAAGGGAAGTGGCTTGCCGGAGTGGAGCCCGCCCGTATTGCGGCGGGAGCCAGCCCTGCCGAGGCCGCCGGAGAGGTTTTTCTGCCCGCCGACCCGTCTTTCGGGAGGCTTGCTGTATTTGGGGAGAAAACTGACAAAGACAATGAATACGGCCAGGTGGACGTGGTTATACCCATTCTTCACGGGACCTTCGGGGAAGACGGCACTGTCCAGGGTTTGCTGGAGCTGGCCAATGTGCCGTATGTGGGGGCCGGCGTGCTGGGGTCCTCCCTGGGAATGGATAAGGTATTGATGAAAACCGTACTGGCCCAGCACGGGCTACCCCAGGCCAGATTCCAATACTGCCTGAGAAGGGACTGGGAAAAGGACCCCGGTCCGGTAGTTGCAGCCGTTGAGCAAAATCTGGGCTATCCCTGCTTTGTAAAGCCCGCCAACCTTGGCTCCAGCGTGGGCATATCAAAGGCCCGCAGCCGGGAGGAACTGGTCCGGGGCATGGACTCTGCGGCCGCTTATGACCGCAAGATTATTATCGAAGAATTTGTAGACGCCCGGGAGGTGGAGGTGAGCGTTCTGGGAAACGACGATCCCATCGCCTCCATAGCCGGTGAAATAGTGCCCCACAACGAGTTTTACGACTATGAGTCCAAGTACGTTGACGGTCTGTCTCACCTGATAATACCGGCCGACCTGCCGGCCGGCACCGTTTCCCGCCTTCAGGACCTGGCGGTGAGGGTATTCAGGGCACTGGACTGCGCCGGCCTTGGCAGGGTCGATTTCTTCATCAGGAAAAGCGATGGGGAGGCGCTTGTCAACGAGATAAACACCATCCCCGGATTTACAAAATTCAGCATGTATCCAAAGCTTTGGGAGGCCAGCGGAATACCTTACAGCCGGCTGCTGGACCGTCTTATTGACCTGGCCTTTGAAAGGCACCACGACAAAAACCGCTCCAAGACCACCTTCCGGCTTCCGGGAAAGTAAGTACTTTCAGGAGACAGGAGGTATATATATTGAAATTGCCGGAATTCCGAATGCAGAATAGAAGGAGTTAAAATGAAGGACATTCGCTTATTTCTTAAATCTTTATTTGATTTTTCACTCCTGTATTCTGTCTCCTGTCTCCTGTATTCCGACCATAAATGTAACACAAGTATTAGTGCGCGTAAATCGCTCCCTTGGGGCATTTTGCCTCACAGGCGCCGCACTTGAGGCATTTCTGCCGGTCTATGAAATAGGGCCGGCCTTTCTTTTCGCCGGTTATGGCGTCGGCCACGCACGCCCTGGCGCAAAGCCCGCAGGAAACGCATTTATCATCGTCCACCGCGTAATCCAGCAAGTCCCGGCAAACTCCGGCCGGGCACTCCTTGTTTATTATATGGGCCTCGTATTCATTCCTGAAGTGCTTGATGGTGGAGAGCACGGGGTTGGGGGCGGTCTGTCCCAGCCCGCACAAAGAGGCGTCCATTACCTCCCTGGACAGGTCCTCCAGCTCGTACAGGTCTGACATTTCCCCCTTGCCCGCGGTTATCCTCTCAAGTATCTCCAGCATCCTTTTTGTTCCCACCCGGCAGGGGGTGCACTTTCCGCATGACTCGTCCTGGCTGAACTGCAGGTAAAACTTTGCTATGTCCACCATACAGTCATCCTCATCCATAATGATAAGCCCGCCGGACCCCATCATCGATCCTATTGATTTTAAAGACTCGTAATCTATCGGAGTGTCAATGTATTCCTCCGGCAGACACCCGCCGGAGGGCCCTCCGGTCTGCACGGCCTTGAATTTCTTGCCTCCCTGTATTCCTCCACCAATGTCAAAAATCACCTGTCTTAAGGTAGTGCCCATGGGAACCTCTATGAGACCGGTGTTCACTATTTTTCCGGCCAGCGAAAACACCTTCGTTCCTTTGCTACCTTCAGTTCCCATTGATGAATACCATTTATGTCCCCTTGAAAGTATTTCTGGTATATTGGCAAAGGTCTCCACATTGTTCAGCAGTGTGGGTTTTCCCCAAAGACCGCACTGGGCGGGGTAGGGTGGTCGCGGCCTGGGTTCTCCCCGCATCCCCATGGCCGACTTGAGCAGCGCTGTCTCCTCGCCGCAAACAAATGCCCCTGCTCCCAGGCGCAGGTCTATGTCAAAATCAAATCCGCTCTCAAATATATTCCTGCCCAGCAGCCCGCCGTCCCTGGCCTGGGCGATGGATCTCTCAATGCGGCCAACGGCTATGGGATACTCCGCCCTTACATAAATGTATCCCTCGGAGGCCCCGATGGCGTATCCGGCGATGGTCATGGCCTCAAGCACGCAGTGAGGAGCGCCCTCAAGAATGCTGCGGTCCATGAAGGCGCCCGGGTCTCCCTCGTCGGCGTTGCACACAACGTACTTTTCCGGCCCCTCTGCCGCCCGGGCGGCCTCCCACTTCATCCCCACCGGGAATCCGCCTCCACCCCGCCCCCTTAATCCTGATTTCTTGATTGTCTCTATTATCTGTTCCGGGGTTTTTTGTGTCAGGCATTTTTCCAGGGTGGAATACCCTCCGGCAGCTATGTACTCATTTATGTCCTCGGGGTTAATCAGTCCGCAGTGTCTGAGCGCCACCCTCTTCTGGGCACTGAAAAAGTGGATGTCCTGAAGCCGGGTTTTTCTGACCCCGGTATCCGGCTCCTCGTATAAAAGCCTTTCCAGTATCCTGCCGTTGACAATATGCTGGTCCACCAGATCAGGGACGTCGGAGAGAGAGACATTGCGGTAAAAAACCGCCCCCGGGTGAATTACCAGTATCGGTCCCAGCTTGCAAAAGCCAAAGCACCCGGTTTTGACAACCCTTGCTTTCGATCCCACTTTTTTAGCCGCCAGCTCTTTTTCCAGACTTTCTATCAGTGAGTGGCTGCCCGACGATGTGCACCCCGTTCCGGTGCAGGCCATTATCTGAAAATAAGGGGACTCCATTTCCGGGTCTCTCCTTATTTTAAGGTCCGGCCGGAGCTTTCTCCCTATTTTCTGTAAATCTTTCCTGTTTGTAATCATTTGCTTTTTCAGCCGCCTCCTCTAATTTACTATATCTGCGGAGGATCTTCGTAACATCTTTCCGGTTAACCCTGCCATGCACCTCTTCGTCCACGGTTATCACGGGTGCAAGTCCACAGGCGCCGATACACCTGGTGCTTTTAACGGTAAAAAGCCCGTCCTCCGAAGTATCTCCGTCCTTCAATCCCAGATCCCTTCTGAAGTCTTCCATTATGGACTTTGCCCCCTGCACGTAGCAGGCGGTGCCCAGGCAGACGTTAACGCTGTGCCTGCCGCTGGGTTCGGTGTGAAACAGCGAGTAAAATGTTACCACACCGTTCACCTCGCTCACCGGTATGCCTGTTTTACCCGCGATATATGTCTGAACCTCTTCCGGGAGGTATCCGAAAATATTTTGCGCTTCCTGCAGTATGCGGATCAGCTGCCCGCCCGACCCGAAACGGGCGATGATTTCATCAAGGCGGCCGTATTTTTTATCCAGATCCTTGTCAGATCTGTTTATTTTAAACACCCCCGGCACCGAAGTTAATAGAGTTAGTTTAGATTTTTTAACATTATTTAATTCAGCAATGTTCATGTATCACCGCCAGATAAAAATGGCAATGCTTTGAATAAAACTGCGAAGGGGTGTTATTTTTTGTTAAAGCAGTACAGCCGCAGCAAAAGGCTATTCAATATCGGACTGGCCAGATTGCGGGAAATAAGGGCCAGGGGAAGGTACATGCGCTATTATATCAGTCCTGCGCGGTCCGAAAGCGCGCTGGCAAAGAATATCGACTTCTACGGACTTCTTCTGGCGGCGTCAATAGTTGTTTTCACAATTTTCGCCCACTTTGCCGGGAGTCTGTCAAAAGGCCTTCTTATGACTGTGCCGCTGATGATGCCGGCAGCATACATGGCCTTAAAAATACGAAAGGCCATGGAAAAAGAGGCGGCGGTGCACGACAGAACGTGGAGGGCGGGGAGAATATGCCGGGAGAGGATAAGAAGCATATCTGACGTAGAAGGGCTTAACACACTGGTAGCCGAGATTTTGGAAAAGATACCCGGGTACTCCGGTGTCCATGTTCTCAATGATAGTCCGGGTAAAGAGGGGGACAATTCCGTCAGCATGGCGGTCAGGGCGCTGCATGAAGGCGGCCCTGTGGTTGTGGGATGCGTTATTCCGGGCGATGGCGACAGCCCGGTGCCGTCGGAAAAAATAGCCTGTATACTGGAAGAAATAAAGAGTTCCGACATAAAGGGGGGCATACTGGTAACTTCAGGCACATTTTCCGGAGAGGCAAGGAGAGCTGCCCTGGAATTGAAAAAGAGTGTAACGCTGGCAGACCTATACAGGATTGTAGATCTCGCCAGGGAGACCGGGCACGAAATATTCCCGGCCGTCTGCTATAACGGCAATGCTGAAAAAGACAAAAGTACACTCAGGCATAAAAAGCTGATAAGATTTGCGCTGGAAAGAGAGAAGGCGAAAAGCTATCTGTATTCCGCCGGGCTTTTGCTGGCCATTTACTACACCGCCGGGGAGGCCGGTACTTTCAGCGCGGGCTACCCGGCATTCGCTGTGATAAACCTGCTGCTTGCGATGTACTGCATAATCGGCAACAGGGAAAAAGATCTTCTGGGCACTGCGGGAAAAAGAACATAGAAAACAGTTATATACAAACATTTTACAATATATTTAGAAAAAATATTATTCTATGGAGGAAATGCCCAAAACGAGAGAGAATATTTATTAAAATTGAGAAATTTATCATCAGGAGGGCCGGCAAAATGAGTATACGGGTCAAACTTCTCCTGGGCTTCGGGTTTATGGTTGCAGCCCTTGTTGTGGTTGGCATATATGGCAATTTAATGTTTTCCACCCTCAGCAACAGGACCTCCGAAATAGCCGAAAGCTGGCTTCCCCGTGTCCAGTCAATTGAAAAAATGCGGGCGCTGGTTTCTGAATACAGGAGATGGGAGCTCACATACATCATTAACAACGACGGCTGGGAAAAGGCCGAAATAGAGCGGAAAGTTGATTACGCCAGCTTCCTTATCACCAAGGAATGCCAGAATTACGAAAAACTAATAACCACCGACGAGGAAAAAACCATATTCGCCAATTTTTTGAAGCAGTGGGAGTACTACAAGGCGCTTCATAAAAAAGTGGTGGACCTAAGGCTGAAAAACGACCTGGACGGCGCCATGAAAATACTGTCTGTGGAGTCGGAAACCGTGCACCAGAAAATTTTCGGCTACCTGGACACACTTGCCGAGGTGAGCGGCAAAGGGGCTGCCGACGCCAGGGAGGAAAGCCTTAATATACTTTCCAACACCAGGAAGAACTCGGTTATCTTTATAGCGGCCTGTGTTGCGCTCTCCGCCGCTGTATCATACCTGCTTCTGATCAGCATCTCAAGGCCCAGCAGGTCCCTGTTGAAGGCGGCGAGGGCTGCGGCAGGCGGTGATCTGAGGCAGAATGTGGAGGCAAAGACCCGTGACGAACTGGGAGAGCTGGCAGCAGTCTACAACGAGATGTGTGACAAATTAAGGATGATGGTAAGGGGGATTACAGAAAGCTCAGCCCTTCTGTCCGCAAGCAGCCGGGATCTTTCAGCAGCGGGGCAGCAGGTGTCCGCCTCGGTGGCTGAAATGACCAGCATGGCGGCGGAAGTGGCCTCCCTTTCCGAACATAGCGCCAGCGGGGCGCGGGAAGCGGCCGCCCGGGCCGGTAATGTGCTGGCTGTATCGGACCGTGGCGTGATTTCGGTTAAGAATACCGAGACCGCCATGAAATCAATTCACGATTCCTCCGTTAACGCCGCCGGCTCGGTAAAACAACTGAACGATCTGGCGTCCAGAATTGGCAGCATTACCGAGCTGATCACCTCGGTGGCTGAACAAACCAACCTTCTTGCCTTAAACGCGGCTATCGAAGCCGCAAGGGCCGGCGAACAGGGAAGGGGGTTTGCGGTGGTTGCCGAAGAGGTGAGGAAACTTGCAGAGGAGTCGCAAAAGGCTGCCAAGGAAATTGCCGCCCTTATTTCGAGGATTCAGGGTGAGACCGAAAAAGCTGTCCGGGCGATGGACTCTGTAAGGATTGAAATTACCGGAGGCGTTAAGGTGGTTGGCGACACCGGCCGCCTTTTCGAGGAAATAACCGACGGGATCAGGGGAACAGTGGAAAATGTAAGCGACGTCGTCGAGGGCACGGTCAAATCCAGCCAGGGCATACGTCAAATAGCTGAGGCCGTCAGGCAAATAAACGCAATATCAGGCCAGGTTGCATCGTCCGCCCAGGAATTCATCAACATGTCCGGAGAGCTGGAAAGACAGGTTGACCGGTTTAAGCTATAGTGACTCCGGGGGGGGGCGTTAATACATTTCATTAATGCCCCCTCGGCCAGTACATTATAATTAAGACCCCCAGCAGCGCCACAAAGCCTCCCACGAGGTCATAGGTGTCGGGTACTGATTTATCCACCTTCCACCCCCACAGTATTGACAGCACAATGAAAATGCCCCCGTAAGCCGCGTAAACCCGGCCAAAATTAGCCGGCTGCAGCGTCGGCACAATTCCGTAAAGAATTAAAACCAATGCCCCCATGACTCCAAACCACACACTTTTGCCTTCCCTGATCCAAAGCCATACCAGGTAGCCGCCGCCTATTTCAAACAATCCGGCCAGCACGAAGTAAAACAATGATTTTGCTGTTTCCACCTTCAACCCCCCGAATGCATGTTGATTATAAGTATAAACAGATAACCACAGAGAAAAAAAATGATACTGCTGTACATTGTCAATTTTGTTTTTCACCCAGGCCCTCACAGTCCTGCAAGCCGGTATAACATGCCTGACAGCCCCGCTCCTATGATGCACACATTCATGAAGCTCACCCGTCAATAGCATTTGTCCGCAGAAAAAATCAATTCATTTTTATTTTTTTCCCCGGTCAAATGACTGATGTGCTAGAATATAAACTGGGAGGGATATAAAAATTTTGAAAGACAAGGCATTGCTTTTTGACCTGGACGGAACTCTGATAAATTCAATACCCCTTATCACCTGGTCCTTTGAAAGGGTTTTTGAGCATTTCGGACTGCCGTGGAAAAACGGAGAGGTATTAAAGACCATCGGCATACCCTTAAGGGAAGTGGCTGAACGGTACATGCCGGGGCGGGCCGGTGAATTTGTGGAAAGATATACCTTTTATCAAAAGGAAAAGCATTCGGACTATATCAAACCATACCCCGGCGCTACGGAAGCACTGGAGATTATAAAGTCCTGCGGATACTGCTCCGGAGTGGTCACCTCAAAGCGCAGGTCCCCGGCCCTTTCAGACATGGAAGTTTGCGGTCTGCACAGGTATTTTGACGTTACCGTGGCGGTTGAAGACGTGTCAAGGCCGAAGCCCGACCCGGAACCGGTGCTGAAGGCCCTGAAACTGCTGGATATACAGCCGGCCAACGCCGTTTTTGTGGGCGACAGCTGGTATGATATAATTGCCGGCAGGAAGGCCGGGGTAACCACGGTGGGGGTAACCTGGGGCATGGCAACCCGTGAGGAACTGGCGGGAATACACGCTGAATATATTGTTGACTCATGGCAGGAGCTTATTAGTATGTTAAAATCACTGGAAGACTGATAAAGTACAATTTACTGATATGCAAAATAACAGCCCTCTTACACGCAGGGCTGTTATTTTGCTGGCGGGGGTGTGTGGGAATCGAACCCACCAAGGACGGGTTGGCCGCCCGACACAGGTTTTGAAGACCAGGAGCACCACCAGGCACCATCCACCCCCGTATATTATTTTGTTTTACCTTGCCGGACAGGCTGTAAAAAACATTATAGCAAAACGGTTAGCGGTATACAAGGGAAAATATTATGTGACGTCTATAACGTCCGAAGGGGCGCCCATCCCCCAATTTAAAAATGATGCTATAAACCATCCTCTGCCATTGATTTATGGCAAAAAATATAATAATCTAATATAAGGTTTTAAAGATATATAAATATCGAACACCTCTTCTTGCGATGGGATTAACGAATTAAAATCGTATCGGGAAGAGGCTTTTCATGTGATGAGGCACTTGACATATCTCCATATATTGTGAGCGGGTGAGGATTTGCTGGAAATATTCAACGAAATAAAAGAGGAAATACTAAGCGTGGAAATAGAGCTGCGCAATATTGTCCGGGATGCAGACCCACTCATCAAGGATACATCTGTCCATCTTATAAACGCCGGCGGAAAAAGGCTGAGGCCCGCGTTCTGTTTTCTGGGAGGGAAGTTTTATAACTATGACCACAAAAAAATACTCCCGCTGGCGGTGGCGCTGGAACTGATACACATGGCCACACTGGTGCACGACGACGTGGTTGACTCCTCGGAAACCAGGAGAAACATACCTACGGTCAAGGCAATGTGGGGAAACAGGATATCCACGCACCTGGGAGACTATCTTTTCGGAAAGTCGTTAAAACTAATATCCGGATACGATAATTATATAATTCCCAGTGTGCTGGCCGACACCAGCGTTAAAATGTGCGAGGGGGAAATTCAGCAGCTTTCCACGGCCAACGATGCAAGACAGAGCATAAAGGACTATTTCTACAGGATAAAAAGCAAAACAGCTCTTTTGATAGCGGCCAGCTGCCAACTGGGGGCGGTGGCCTGCGGAGCGCCGGAATCGGTGCATATGCCCCTTAGAAGGTATGGGCACAGCATAGGGATGGCCTTCCAGATTACAGACGATGTGCTGGACCTGGTGGCCGATCAAGCTAAGCTGGGCAAGCCCATTGGCAGCGACCTCAGACAGGGGATAGTCACGCTTCCCCTGATTTACGCCCTCAGGCACAGTCCCGAGAGGGACAGGCTGGAGAGGCTTTTAAGGACTGCTGAAAAAAGACAGGAGGATATAAATTACGCCTGCCGCCTGATAGTATCCTGCGGTGGGGTTGATTATTCAAACAGTGTTGTGCAGAAATATATAGAAAACGCCAGGAAGCAACTGTCAGTGCTTCCTCCGGTGCCGGCCAGGGACATTCTCTACACTGTGGCCGAATTCATCAGCATAAGAAAGTTTTAAAAAAACCAAAAAGAATGTGATATGATTTGCCTAAATGTTATCCGGTGTCACTGAATTTGGAAAACAGGCTTTGCCTGGTGGTGGGAGGAGGCAGGGTGGCCGAAAGAAAAGCGGCCTCACTGCTGGAATGCGGCGCATCCGTAAGGCTGGTCAGCCCTGAAATCACCTCCGGCATTAAAAGCCTGGCCAAAGCTGGTAAGATTGAATATATACGTGACCGCTACCACAGCCGCCACCTTGAAGGAGTGTTCCTTGTCATAGGCGCCACCGATGAGGATGACGTAAACGGCAGAGTGTCGTCAGACAGCATGGAAAGAGGACTCCTGGTGAATGTGGTGGACGACCCTCCCAGGGGTAATTTTTATGTCCCCGCCGTGGTCAGAAGGGGGCCACTGCAGATAGCCGTCTCCACCGACGGCAACAGCCCGATGCTGGCAGGCAAAATACGCCGGCGGCTGGAAGAGTGCTTTCCCCCCGGCTTCGGCGAAGTGGTAACCCTTATAGGCCAGTACAGGGAGGAAATCATAAAAGAAACACCGGACCCGGACCGGAAGGAAAGGCTTCTTCAGTCCCTTCTGGACGGGGAAACCCTGGGACTTCTGTGGAAAGGCGATTTTGACGCGGCAAAGGAGCGCATAAAGCATGCTTATACTGGCGGTGGGAGTGAACCACAGGACCGCTCCCGTTGAGGTAAGGGAAAAACTGTCCTTCTCGGATCACTCCCTGGGCGAGTGGCTGGCAAGGCTTAATTCATATTCCGCCGTGGAGGGCTGCGTTATAATTTCCACCTGCAACAGGACGGAAATATACTGCGCCACCAGGGAAATGGACGAAGGGCTGGGGGCGGTGTGGGATTTCCTTTCCGCCAAGTCGGGTGTGGATATTTCCGAGATTAAAAACTGCACTTACGTGCACAGCCTCTACGACGCCATAAGGCACCTTTTCAGGGTTGCTTCCGGGCTGGACTCCATGGTGCTGGGTGAGACCCAGATACTGGGGCAGGTTAAGAATTCATATATGTCGGCCTTTAATCACGGTTCAACCAACAAGGTTCTCAACACTCTGTTTCAGCAGGCCATAACAGTTGGCAAAAGGGTGCGGACCGAGACCGGAATAGACAAAAACTCTGTTTCCATAAGTTACGCCGCGGTTGAGCTGGCCAGGCAGATTTTCGGCAGCCTGCAGGGCAGGTCGGTGCTCATCATCGGTGCCGGCAAAATGAGCGAGCTTACAGCCGTGCACCTGGTGTCAAACGGTGTTTCCGGAATAATTGTTTCCAACAGGTCCTACGACAAGGCAGAGAAAATGGCCGGCAGGTTTGGAGGCAGAGCGGTCAGGTTTGACCAGCTGTTCCGGTGCATGGAGCAGGCCGACATTGTGATAAGCTGTACGTCGGCGTCCCACTATGTAGTCAGGAAAAATGAAATTATCGAACTGATGAAAAGGCGCGGCGGAAAAAAAATAATGATGATAGACATCGCGGTGCCCAGGGATATAGAGCCTTCGGCGGGAAAAATCGAAGGCGTGACTCTTTTCGATGTTGACGACCTGCAGAATGTGGTGGACCAGAACCTTGCGGAAAGGAAAAAAGCCGCGGTGGTTGCTGAAAGCATCATTGAGGAAGAGCTGGATGAGTTTATGAAATGGCTGGGGACACAGTTTGTGGTGCCTACCATAGCATCTCTCAAGCAACTGGGTGAAGGCATAAAGCAAAAGGAGCTGGCCAGGGCGTTAAACAGGCTCGGAGATATTTCGGATCACGACCGGAAGGTGGTCAGCTCCATGGCCAACTCCATCATCAACCAACTGCTGCACATACCGGTCACCAGGCTGAAAGAGTACGCCCTTACCCCGGAGGGACACCTTTACACCGAGGTCCTGCAAAATCTCTTTGACCTGGATGTACCCGGCCAGCAGCCAAAGTACGAAACAAAATCCAGGCCTGAAATAATGCTTGTTAAAAGGCACTGATCCCACGTCCGAGTCAGGGGACGGTTCTTTGACTCATACTTGTCCTGGAGGATTTTGATGCGTGAGATAAGAATAGGCACCAGGGAAAGCAGGCTTGCCATATGGCAGGCCGGATGGGTAGCCCAAAGATTAAGGGAAATCAGCCCCGTATCCACCGTAAGGCTGGTGGGGATAAAGACCAAGGGAGACAATATTCTGGACGCCGCCCTGGCCAAAATAGGCGATAAGGGTCTTTTTACAAGGGAACTGGAAGTGGCCATGCTAAAAGGCGAAGTGGATGTCGCCGTGCACAGTATGAAGGATTTGCCCACAAAACTTCCCGAAGGGCTGGTTATCGGAGCGATATGCCGCCGCGAGCACCCCGGGGACGTACTGGTGTCCAAAAAAGGCGACGGGCTTGCAGGCCTGCGCCCGGGCGCGGTGATAGGAACAAGCAGCCTGCGCAGGATTGCCCAGTTGAAAAGGTTCAGGCCGGATTTTCAAATGGTCAACGTAAGGGGAAACCTTAACACCAGGCTGAAAAAACTGGACGATCAGGACATCGACGCCCTTTTGCTGGCCTACGCCGGGCTGGTCAGGCTTGGCTTCAAGGACAGGATCACCGAAATTGTGCCCTTTGATATAGTCTTGCCTGCCGTGGGTCAGGGCGCCATTGGTGTCGAGGCCAGGGAAGGAGACCGGGAAATATTAAGGCTGCTTGATATTCTGGACCATGCCCCCACAAGAAAGGCCATAACCGCCGAGAGGTCGCTGATGAGATCTCTGGAAGGGGGATGCCAGGTGCCTATTGGCGCTCTGGCCATCCAGGACTCTGACGAAATAGTCCTTGACGCCATGGTGGCCGACCTAGAGGGAAAAATGATGATAAGGAAATGGCTGTCCGGCCCGGAGAAAGATCCCGAAGGGCTGGGGGAAAGGCTGGCGCAGGAACTGATCGCCGAAGGGGCCGCCGAAATACTTAAGAAAGTCAGACAGGAGTTTGATGTAAATGTCAGGTAAGGGTATGGTATATCTTGTGGGAGCAGGCCCGGGCGATCCGGGGCTGATTACCGTAAGGGGCATCGATTGCGTGAGCAGGGCCGATGTTCTGATATACGACCGCCTGGCGGGGGAGAGGATACTTTCCTGTGCCCGCCGTGACGCTGAAATGATATATGTGGGAAAAGGACCGGACAGGCATACAATGAAACAGGAGGACATAAACCGCCTGCTGGTTGAAAAGGCACTTGAAGATAAAACCGTCACCAGGCTTAAAGGCGGGGACCCCTTTGTCTTCGGCCGCGGGGGTGAAGAGGCCGAGGCCCTTAACAACGCCGGGATAGCTTTCGAAATTGTGCCGGGGGTGACCTCAGCCGTGGCCGTGCCGGCATATGCCGGGATACCGGTAACCCACAGGGGGCTTTCCTCCAGTTTCTCAGTTATAACAGGAAACGAAGACCCGGAAAAGGCAGAGTCGGACATCGACTGGCAGGGCATTGCCAACAGCGCCGGCACACTGGTATTCCTGATGGGCATGGCCAATATATCCTCGATTGCCGCCAGCCTGGTAAGAAACGGACGGCCCAAGGAAACCCCGGCGGCCGTTATCCGGTGGGGCACCAGGCCGGAGCAGAGGACCCTGGTTGGAACATTGGAAGACATAGCTCCCAGGGCTATAAAAGGTGGATTTACAAACCCGTCGGTTATAGTTGTGGGAGATGTGGTAAGATTAAGGGAAAAGCTCACCTGGTTTGAAAGCAGGCCCCTGTTCGGCTGCCGTGTGCTGGTCACCAGGTCAAGGGATCAGGCCAGCGAACTCAGCCGCAGGATAGAGGACCTGGGGGGCACGGCAGTGGAATTCCCCACCATCACCATTACCGACCCGGCTGATTACGGCCCTCTTGACAGTGCTGCCAAAGCCTCTTCCGGCTACAGCTGGATAATCTTCACCAGCGCCAACGGGGTGAAGTATTTCTTCGACAGGATCTTCAAGCTGGGCATGGATATAAGAGAACTTAAAGGTGTCAATATATGCGCCATCGGCCCCAAGACAAAGGAAAAACTGGAGGGGTACGGCATAAGGGTGGAGTATGTTCCATCCGAGTACCGGGCCGAAGAAATAGCAGCCGGCCTTAAAGGCAGGATAAATCCGGGAGACCGTATTCTTCTCCCCAGAGCCGACATTGCCAGAAAGGCGCTGGTTGACCTGCTTCGCCGGGAGGGGGCCGAGGTTGACGAGGTGACGGCCTACCGCACCGTCGCCGGGGGAAGCGACAGCGGCATTGTGCGCCGTATGCTGCAGGACGGTAAAATAGACGTAATTACTTTCACCAGTTCCTCCACCGTTAAGAATTTCGTGTCCGCTCTGGGTGAAAATGACATTAACGCACTGATAAAAAGTGCCAGGGTAGCCTGCATAGGCCCTGTAACCGCTGAAACCGCCAGGCAGATGGGCCTGCCGGTGCACATCGAGGCGGACACGTATACCATTGACGGGCTGATGCAAGCAATTTTACTGAGTCAGGGGACGGTTCTTTGACTCATGTAAAGATACTGCAAAAAACAATGAGTCAGAGAACCGTCCCCTGACTCAGCAAGGGAGTAACTGATGATTAGTGTAAGCAGGCTTTTACACGGAATGGAGAATTTCGGCGATTCGCTGAGATACAGCCACGGTGTCCGGGGGCAGACAGGCGGCGCCGCCAGCGGCTACGGCCCGGTGGTGGTGTGGAATATCACCCGGGCCTGCAATCTCAGGTGCAGGCACTGCTACTCCAGCTCGGACGGAGGATCGGCGCCCGATGAAATGTCCACCTCCGAGGCCATTAATTTTATAGATGACTTGGCCCTGTTCAGGGTGCCCGTAATACTCTTTTCCGGCGGAGAGCCCCTTGTGCGCGGTGACTTTTTTGATCTGGCAGGCCACGCCGTAAAACGGGGCATGAGGGTTACAATATCAACCAACGGCACCCTTATCGACCCGGGCACGGCTAAAAAAATAAAAGAGCTGGGCGTTGGCTACGTGGGTATAAGCCTTGACGGGATAGGCGAAAACAATGACCGTTTTCGCGGGCGGAAAGGGGCCTTCGAAAGCGCCCTCGGCGGGATCAGAAACTGCCGCGAGGCCGGCCAGAAAATGGGCCTCAGGTTTACCATAAACCGCCACAATTTCGGGGAGCTGGACGATATATTCCGCCTGATAGACGAGGAGGGAATACCCAGGGTTTGCTTCTACCACCTGGTATATTCCGGCAGGGGCAGCAAAATGGTGGACGAGGACATTACCCACCGGGAGACCAGGGAGGCGCTGGACCTGATCATCAGCCGAACAGGTGAATTCTTCAGAAAAGGCAAACAGGTTGAGGTCCTTACGGTGGACAATCACTGCGACGCCATATACATCTACATGAAGTTGCTGCACGAGAAATCGCCCAGGGCGGCGGAAGTATACGACCTACTGGAAAGAAACGGCGGGAACAGGTCGGGCATAGCCATAGGGGAAGTGGACTGGAGGGGAGACGTGCACCCCGACCAGTTTACCCGGACCCACACCCTTGGCAATGTAAGAGAAAGAAAATTCGGCGATATATGGAACGACACCACAAGCACAATCATGGCAGGGCTTAAAAACAGGGCCGGGCTGATTGGGGGAAGGTGCTCCGAATGCCGCTGGTTCAGGCTGTGCAACGGCAACTTCAGGGCCAGGGCGGAGGCAGTTTACGGGGATTTTTGGGCCCAGGACCCGGCGTGTTACCTGTCAGATGATGAAATTGGGGTCAGCCGTTAGCTATAAGCTATTTGCAACCAATAGCCCGCAGCTTACCGCTTAAAGCTGACCCGCGATTCAAGGAGGTTATAACTATGAGGTTTCCTGAATACCGTCCCCGCAGGCTGAGGCGAAGTGAGAATATGAGAAGAATGGTCAGGGAGACAAGGCTTTCGGTGGGCCAGCTTGTCTACCCGGTATTCGCTGCGGCCGGGAAAGGTGTCAAAAAGACTGTTGAATCAATGCCCGGGATATACAATCTTTCGGTGGACATGCTTTCCGAGGAGGTTGGAAAGGCCTCGGAGCTGAAAATACCCGCCGTTCTTATATTCGGTGTCCCGGATAAAAAGGACGCCGCCGGAACCGGGGCTTACAGTGATGAAGGCATAGTCCAGCAGGCCGTGAGGGCGGTCAAAAAGGATTTTCCGGAACTCATGGTTATAACCGATGTATGCCTTTGCGAATATACGGACCACGGACACTGCGGCATAATTGAAGATGGCAGGGTAAACAATGACCCCACGCTGGACCTGCTTGCCAGAACCGCTCTGTCCCATGCCAGGGCCGGGGCCGACATGGTGGCGCCCAGCGACATGATGGACGGCAGGGTGGGCGCCATAAGAAAAGGGCTGGACCGGCACGGCTTTCAGGATATACCGATAATGTCCTATTCGGTTAAATACGCCTCGGCCTTTTATGGCCCTTTCCGGGATGCTGCAGGCTCGGCGCCACAATTTGGCGACCGGCGGGCTTACCAGATGGACCCTCCCAATGCCTCCGAGGCTCTGAGGGAGGCCACCATGGATATAGACGAGGGGGCCGACATAATAATGGTAAAGCCCGGCCTGCCTTACCTCGATATCGTCAGGCTTATGAAGGAGAATTTTGACCACCCCCTGGCGGTGTATAATGTAAGCGGGGAGTACTCAATGGTCAAGGCGGCGGCGGCCAACGGCTGGATAGACGAGCGCAGGGTGGTGATGGAAACCCTCACCGGAATGAAAAGGGCCGGCGCGGATATTATAATCACCTATCACGCCCCTGACGCCGCCCGCTGGATTAAGGAGGGCTGGCAATATTGATAGTGTCATGGAACACAACCAATGCATGCAACCTGTACTGCAGGCACTGCTACCGTGACGCCGGGGTTAAGGCAGAGGAGGAGCTGAGCACGGACGAGGGCCTTAACCTTATCGACGAGGTGGCTCGGGCCGGCTTTAAAATAATGATTTTCAGCGGCGGTGAGCCGCTGATGCGCAACGACATATTCACACTGGTGGAACATGCCGCCAAAAAGGGCTTAAGGCCGGTTTTCGGGACCAACGGCATGCTGATTGACTCCGTTATGGCCAAAAAGCTCAAAGAATCGGGCGCTGCAGCAATGGGCATAAGTCTAGACAGTGTTGACCCCGCAAAGCATGACCGCTTCAGGGGAGTGGAGGGCGCCTGGCAGAAGGCGGTTGACGGAATGGCCGCCTGCCGTGAGGCAGGGCTTCCTTTCCAGGTTCACACCACCGTGGTGGACTGGAATTACGATGAGATAGAGGAAATCACCGATTTTTCGGTAAAAGTGGGGGCAATGGCCCACCACATATTTTTCCTTGTGCCCACCGGCAGGGGAGCGGATATTGAGGGCGAGTCCCTCCGGGAGGAAAGATACGAGAAGCTGCTGGAGAGGATAATGAAAAAACAGTCCCTTGTGGATATAGAGCTCAAGCCCACCTGCGCTCCGCAGTTCATGAGGATTGCCAGGGAGATGGGGGTCAAGACCCGCTTCAGCAGGGGATGCCTGGCGGGCACGGCATACTGTATAATAAGCCCTGTGGGTAATGTCCAGCCCTGCGCCTACCTTGACATAAGCGCCGGCAACGTCCGGGAAAGGCCCTTTTCCGAAATCTGGCGCGACAACCCGGTGTTTAACAGGCTGAGGTCACTGGAGTACAGCGGTGGCTGCGGAGTCTGCCAGTACCGAAAGATATGTGGGGGATGCAGGGCCAGGGCAATGTACTACCACGGCGATTACATGGCCGAGGAACCATGGTGCCTGTACCGTAAATCTTTGCCTCAGGCAGGTAATGATATTTAAGCCACAGAGTACGGGGGTTTAACAATGGAACTTGACAGCCTGGACAGGGACCTGCTGAATATCATTCAGTCTGACTTCCCTATAACAAAAGAGCCCTTCAAGGACCTGGCAAACACCCTCGGGACCACCGAGGAGGACATACTGGACAGGCTGGGGAGACTTACCGCAAACAGGACCATCAGGAGGCTGGGGGGCATATTTGACTCCAGGAAACTGGGATATACCGGGACGCTGTGCGCCATGAAGGTACCAAAGGACCGGATAGTTTTCGTCGCCGGCATAATAAACGGCTATCCGGGGGTGACCCATAACTATATAAGAAACCACAGCTACAACATGTGGTTCACCCTTCTGGCCCCGGACAGCAGAGAAATGGAAAAAATTCTTGATGAGATCAGGACAAAGAGCGGCATTAAAGAACTTATCAGCCTCCCGGCGGTTAAACTGTTTAAAATAAAGGTAAATTTCGACCTTACGGAGGGTTAGTATGTTAAGCAAGCTGGAAATTGAAGTGGTGCGTGCCCTTCAGGAAGGTCTGCCGCTGGTCAGCCGACCCTTCAAGCAGATGGCCGAAAGGCTGGATATAACCGAGGAGGAACTGATCGAAACTGTCATGGACTTGCTTTCCAGAGGGCTGATAAGACGCTTCGGAGCAGCGGTAAGGCACCAGGACCTGGGTTACACCGCCAACGCTATGGTTGTCTGGAATGTGGAAAAAGACAGAGTTTCAAAGGCAGGGGAAATTTTCTCATCCTTTTCCGAGGTCAGCCACTGTTACGAGAGGGAGCCGGCCGGAGACTGGATTTACAGGCTTTTTACCATGGTTCACGGCAAGACGCCCGATGAGTGCTATGAAGTGGCCGGGGCCATGTCTGAGGCCTCCGGCCTTAAAGATTATCTTGTGCTCTTTAGTACTGCCGAGTTAAAAAAATCAAGCATGAAGTATTTTACTGAAGGGTAAGTATCAAGGGTCAGAATTCAGAAGTCTGAATAAGGAGTTCGAAAGCAAGGTGGTATCTGAAAATGAACAACCAGAATTCTATAAGGCTTTTTGAAGAAGCGCAGAAGTACATCCCCGGAGGTGTGAACAGCCCGGTCAGGGCCTTCAAGTCAGTGGGCCTGAACCCCGTCTATATTGAAAAGGGTCGCGGCGCCATGATATTTGACGCCGACGGAAACCAGTACATAGATTACGTGGGGTCCTGGGGTCCACTTATACTGGGGCACCTTCACCCGGAAGTTACTGCTGCTGTCATGGAGTGTCTTTCAGCGGGCACCAGCTTCGGAGCACCCACCGAAAGGGAGACCGTGCTGGCCCGCATGATAGTGGAGGCCATGCCCTCCGTGGAAATGGTGCGTCTGGTGAACTCCGGCACCGAGGCCGCCATGAGCGCCGCCAGGCTGGCCAGGGCCTATACAGGCAGAAAAAAGATAGTCAAATTCGAAGGCTGCTATCACGGCCATGCCGATATGTTTCTTATCAAGGCCGGGTCCGGCGCTCTCACCCACGGAGTCCCCACCAGCCCCGGCGTTACCCCGGAAACCGCCTCGGACACTATAAATGCTTCTTTCAACGACCTTGGAGGGGTTGAAGAAATATTCAGGTCTTCCGGAGAGGGTATAGCGGCCATTTTCGTCGAGCCTGTGCCCGGAAATATGGGTGTGGTCCCGCCGACGCCCGGCTTTTTGGAAGGACTCCGTCAAATAGCATCCAGGTACGGCGCCCTTCTCATATTTGACGAGGTTATTACCGGCTTCCGCCTTTCTTACGGTGGCGCCCAGGGGCTGTACGGGATAATGCCCGATCTTACCTGCCTGGGCAAGATTATAGGCGGGGGGCTTCCGGTGGGAGCATACGGCGGCAGAAAGGAAATAATGTCCATGGTTTCCCCGTCCGGGCCGGTTTATCAGGCCGGAACCCTGTCCGGAAACCCGCTTGCCGTCAGCGCCGGCATAGCCGCCCTCAGGGCTCTGGGGAGACCCGGTTTTTATGACGAACTGGACAAAAAGGCCTCCCGGCTGACCTCCGGCCTTATGGAGGCCGCCGACAAAGCCGGCGCCAAGGTGTTTTTCACAAGGGTGGGATCCATGCTTTGCGGCTTCTTCAGCGGCCGGGAGATCGTGGACTTTAAAACCGCCTGCAGTTCGGACACACAAAAATACTCTGTTTTCTTCAGGTCGATGCTGGAGCAGGGGATATACCTGGCCCCGTCCCAGTTTGAGGCCGCTTTCATATCCGAGGCCCACACCGATGAAATGATTGACAGGACCGTGGAGGCCGCCTTCAGGGCTTTCCGGTCTGTTGCCGAATTACAGGACTGAATTTGTTTTATTTAAGCCACAAAGCACACAGAGGCCTCAGAGATTGTAAAAAAGAAGAAGGTATATAAAAGACCCGTTATTTTGCAACGGGTCTTTTTATGGATAGTAGGTTATTTCCTTTACACGGGGGTTAGCTCAGCTTAAACCGCCTTGATATTTCCTCCAGGTCATGGGCCAGCAATGCCAGTGTCTGTGTGGTGGAAGACACCTCTTCCATTGTGGCGGTCTGCTGCTGGCTGGCAGCGGCAACATTTTCAACGGCCGATGAAATCTCACCGGTGGCATCGGCCACGTACTCTATTTCCTTGGCCAGCCCCTGCACCGACGATATTATACGACTGAAAACCCCGCCGACCTCATTCACCACCAGAGACCCCGCCTCCACCAGGCCGGAGCCTTCTTCCATGCTGTGTACCGCCTTTACCGACTCCTGCTGTATTGACCCTATCAGCTTATAAATATCCTTTGCAGCGCTGGCGGACTGCTCGGCCAGCTTTCTTACCTCTTCCGCCACCACGGCGAAGCCCCGCCCCTGTTCGCCGGCCCTGGCCGCCTCAATGGCTGCGTTCAGCGCCAGAAGATTTGTCTGCTCGGCGATCTGTGTGATCATATCCACTATCTGGGAAATCCTGGCGGTGGATTCGTTGAGCCCGTATATAACCTTGCTGCTGGTGGCAGTGGCGCTGCGGATTATTTGCATCTGGTCGCCCAGCCTTTCTATGCCCATGCTGCCCTCGCCGGCCAGTCCGGCGGCCTTTGCCGAGGTCTCAGCGATTTGCCGGGCGTTGGCCGATACCTGCTCTACCGTTCCGGCCACCTCGGTAACCGTTGTGGCCGTTGATGTGGCGCCTGCCGACACATTTTCCGCGCTGGCCGAAAGCTGTGCCGAAGACAGTGCCACAACATTTGATTTCTCCTGCAGAAGGCCTGCTATTTCTTTGAGATTGGACCTCATGGCGTTGAATGCCGAGGCCAGCTGGCCCACTTCGTCCCTGGTTTTTACCTCCAATTCCCCGCCGGTCAGGTCACCCGCCGCTATTTTCGTAGCCTCTTCGGCAACCCGGCGCACCGGGAGCACCACCAGCCTGATCATCAGAAAACCTATACCGCAACCAACCAGCAGTGCCAGCACCGACCCGGCCAGGGACACCCAACTGGCCCTCATAACGTCCGAAGCAATACCTTCAACCAGTGAATCCAGCTTTTGCGACCTCTCGCCCACCAACTGTACGACAAGCGCATTCAGGCTGCCGCTAAGCACCGTGCTCTCATTCCTGGCTATCTCCCCTGCTTCAGCAGCCTTTCCCTCCTTGACCAGGGGGACAACCTTTTGCAGGAACATGCCGTTCAATTTTTCCTGCAAGTTTTTCATCTGAATATACTTTTGCCTGTTGGAATCGACTCTGGCGGTGTCAATCATGTTCTGTATGGTTTTGGAGCTTTCCTCATAATACTTCTTGTACTGGTCAACAAAGCCGTCCTGTTTGTAATATAGGTAGCCGTTCATGGCTGATATCTGCATGGCCACGCAGTACCTCACCTGGTTTAACTGGTTGTCCCTTTTCACCTCATGGGGTATTTCCTTTGACACCAGCTCAGCCTCATGAACGTTGTAATAGACTATCCCTGAAGAAATAAAAAACACTGAGACAATTACTAGAAAACCCATCATAATCTTAAGGCGAAGCGACATAACGAACGCCCTCCCTGACCTATTTTCCCCTACGATACTCAATCATTCGCCTTATTCCCGGAAAATCCTTCTGAAGGGATTTATTCGTCTTTTTGTTGATAATTATTGTAATCCCTTTGCTAATAGGATTAAATGACGGTTTTGACACCTGTTATATTGGTAAAAATATTAGGGGTTATAACTGTAAGCGGTGTTAAGTATCCTGTTAAATGGGTGTTTATGCATAGGGGGGTGATACTGTTGATATCCGAACAAAATCTGGCGGTTTCGCTTATATCCGGGCTTGCCACCGGCCTGGGGGGTTTGCTGGCCTCCCTGGCCGGAAGGATGGGGGTAAGGGCTATGCCGGCACTGCTTGGACTATCCGCCGGCATAGGCTTTACGGTGGTTTTTTTTGATTTGCTGCCCCAGGCTGTAAAATCGGGGTCCTGGGCCCTGACGGCGGGAGGACTGCTTACGGGGCTGGCCTTCGGCAAAATGGCCCGGAGGGTTTTCCCGCACCTTAACCTGACCTCCCCCCACAGACCGGGAGGGTTCATTGAGGGGGGGGGAAGGGGCGGCCTTCAGAGGACAGCATACATGTTCGCCATGGGAGTGGCCATGCACAACCTGCCGGAGGGGCTGGCCATAGGGGCCGGGCTGGAGGCCGAGAGGGATCTGGGGATGCTTCTGGCTGCGGCCATAGGCTTTCACAACATTCCTGAAGGAATGGCGCTCTGCGGCATATTCTATATGGCAGGCCACGGAAAGGCATACGCCGTTGCCGTGCCGGTTACCGCCGGGCTGATGCTCCCGCTGGGCACCCTGGCTGCCGGCATATGGACGGCGGCGCTGCCCGGCATGCTTTCATTCATACTGGCCACCGGCGCGGGCACATTGCTGTATATCATCGCCAGCGAGATCATACCCGAGTCCTGCCGTATGCACCCGGTCCTGGCCAGGGCCGGAATGGCGGCGGGAGTCCTTTACTCTCTGGCCATGTCGGCCGGCCTGCGCCACGGAGTCTGACTCAAAAACCCGTCCTTATGAAAATGGAGTAAAAAGAAACGGCAACGGTCAGCGCCGCCAGTATGAAAACCCCCGCCCCCCCGGACCGGTTGCCCTTCCGCCACGCCCATACGCCGTATGTCACGGTGTAGAACGATACTATCAGCGGTATTATGGCCAGTATCCACTTCATCAGTATCCCTCCCTGAAGCCTCTACCTGGGGGGCATTGTTTCAAGCATCAGCCCGGTGCGCCTTATTTTTACGTGAACATGTATGTCCACCGCCGCAGTTGGAAAAGCATCCTCCCAACTGTATTCCCTCCACTGCCCCAATGTGAGGAATTTCATCCTGGCGTACCGGCCGAAGCCGAAAATGTCGGACCTGAACTCCTCCTGGGCGCGGGAAACCACTTCCCGGCATCTGTCCCTGATGATCTTCTCCAGCGCCTCCTCCAGCACCGGCTTCAGATCAGTGCTCTCATAATTGATCCCGCTGGAGATGCCTACAATTTCCGGCTCCTGGTAAATGTCAACCTTTATTTCCGGGCGGCTCCCATCAATATTTATTTTCACCCCAGGGGACCTGGTCTGGCGCAGCGTAACCCCCAACGACTTCCCCTTTCGCAGCGGGTCTTCAATGTTTATAAAGCTTTCTCTTATTTTACCGGTGATCATGTTCAGGTACCGGGTCTCATCACCGGTCAGCTCTCCCACCATCCTGTCCCTCCTGAATACAGCCGCACCCAGGAACTGAGAACGATCCCCGTCGGAGGGCATTTCACCTGCAAGGTAGTCGCCAAGTCTGTTTTTGGGTGGCTGCTCCTTTACATCGGTGTTTTTCCTGCTCACCGCCACCAACGGCGCCACAGGGTTTGCCGCCATCGACTTGGTGCGGAGATAGAATTCCGAGAACTGCGTCACCGGTGTCAGCCCGTGGAGCATGCTGGTGCGGTCCAGGAGCTCGTACTGCTTTGAAGGGTTTATCTCCAGTATTGGTTGGTTCTTTTTAATAAATTCCTTTGCTTTGCCACGGCATATAAATACAAAAGACGTCCCCCTGGTCTCCCGGTATCTCTCCAGAGAGTTAAGATAAGGGGTCAGTCCCTGCCGGGCCACCTCTTCGGAAAAAATAAATGCCGTTGTGTGAAGAAGCGATATTTCCCTGCTCCTCTCCACATTTAAAAGCTTGAAGGCCCCTATGGGGAGGAGGGCCACAATGCTGTCGGTAATGAGCGGCCTGGAGTCCGCCCCTCCGCCTCCGCCACCACCGCCGGCCACGCCGGCTATGGCCTTTGGGTTGGCGATCTGGAAGCTGATTATGACGTTTTGTCCGGGCCCCTTGTCAAACCCCATCGCCAGTACATAGGCGATTTCGTCGGACTCCCGGCTGCCCCAGCAGCCCTGGATCATCATCACCGCCAAAATAAGAGCAACAATTCTAACCGCCCTCACCGGGCCGCCCCCTCATCCTGAAGCGGGCGGCCACCAGCACAGCAATAGGTATTATTACGGTGGGAAGCACCGCCCAGGTCCTTAAATATTTGTCTGCCGTAAGGCTTGATGGAAGGTCCGGGGGAATAAAGCCGACCGAAAACACTATAACGGCCAGCGGCCAGGTAAGGGGCCGGTAGTCCGGCAGCCTGAAAGTCCTGGCCAGTACGTAAGCCGAGGCGAACAGTGTCAATGAAATCTTTAATATGGCGATGAACCCCCAGATTACTATAAATATCGCCTCCACCCTCTGAAAGAACCGGCCCAGGTAAATAAGCCGGCTGAGGCTGTAAAAGGGCAGCGTCAATTCCTGCGCCGCGTTGTAGCTTACAGTAAGAATATATACAGCCAGCAGCAGTGTAAGGTACCCGAACCCCATCAGCATGGCCCTGGACACAATTAATCCGAAATCGCCCCAATTGTGGAAAGACCGCACAATTACCGCCGCCAGCAGTATTTCGCTCACCATGCCGGAGAAAAATCCTCCTGTGATAAACACCTCCACCGGGCCGTTTCCCAGTATCGGAAAAAGGTTTGTGTAATCCCAGCGGGGATACAGCCCCAGCAGGAGAATACCTATCCCCCCCACCACGAAGGGGTAGGTTATCCTTGCCGCCCGGGCCATGGCCTCAAGGCCAATGTATGAACCAAACATTGCCATTAATATATAGCTGATGCTTACAACACTGATGGGTGTGCGGGGAAGGGCCGACACAAGCAGCGTCTCGCTAAAATTCCTTACAAAGCTGGCCACCACCATAAGGAAATAAAAGGCGTAAATCAGATTGGCCGCCGTTCCCGCGAACTTTCCCAGCGCTTCCCGGGTTACGTCCAATATATCTTTTTGCGGGTGGGGTTTCAGCGCGTAGTAGAAAATGGCAGCCTGGAGGAGGGCGAAGGCAAGCCCCGCCACACCCGAAAGCCACGCCGCAGGGCCCGACACATCCACCAGTGACCTTGGGAACGGAAGAAAAATCCTGGCCATGGCGGACATTGTCAACATAACCACGGCCTCGGCCATGCCGAACTTAACCCTGTCCCCCACCGCTCGGCCCCTCCTTTATCCAGCCCCTGGGCTCCTCGGGCATCCTCAGGTCATCCTGCGGGTTTATGTAGTCCGGCCTGCGATGGTGCAGAAATATTGGGAACCGGTAAACTATGTCCGGACTGGCGCAAGTGCGGGCGCCAATGGGGGAAAGGTAGGGGACGCCAAAGGACTTCAGATTTGCAGTAAGCAGTATCTGCACGAAAAGCCCTATGGCTATTCCATAAAACCCCAGAATGGCGCCCATAAATATGTAAAAAAAACGGTAAATGCGCAGCGCAAATGAAAGTGAGTAATTGGGAATTGAAAATGAGGCCAGTCCGGTAACAGCCACCAGTATCACCAGTATGGGGCTGACGATATTGGCCTGCACCGCAGCCTGCCCCAGTATCAGAGCCCCCACAATGCCGATGGTGGACCCTATTATCCCCGGTATCCTCAGCCCTGCCTCCCTCACCAGCTCGAAGGAAAACTCCATCAGCAGCATTTCAACCACCGTGGGAAAGGGCACTCTCTCCCGGTTGCCGGCGATGGCAAGAAGAAGCTCGGTGGGTATCATTTCCTGGTGATACAGCACTATAGCCAGGTACGAACCCGGCAGCAGCAGGGCAATGTAAAAGGCGAAATTCCTCACGTACCTGATAAAAGTCCCGTACTGCCACCTGAGGTATGTCTCCTCTCCGGTGTGGAGCTGGGAGTACATGGTGGCCGGCGCCACCAGTGCATAGGGACTGCCGCTTAATATCACCGCCACCCTTCCTTCCGCAAGGTAGGATGCCACCCTGTCCGGCCTCTCTGTCGTCATTGTCTGAGGGTTGAGGTTATAGGGGTCATCCTCAATCAGCTGCTCAAGCATCCCCACATCACTGACATAGTCCACAGTAATGGATGAAATCCTGCGCTTGACCTCACGGACGAGGTCCGGGCTGGCCAGATCATTTATGTACATTACCGCCACGTCGGAGTAAAAGCGTTTACCTATTTTTATAAACTCTGTATACAGATTTTCCGACCTGACAATCTTTCTGACCAGCCCGGTGTTTACCCGGAGGTTCTCCACGAAGGCCTCCTGGGGGCCGGAAATGGTCTGCTCCAGGTTGGGGCGGTCAACGGTGCGGTGCTCCCATCCCTTTGTCTCGGCCACCACCGCCGAGGCCGACCCCTCGAAAAAAAAAGCTGTATCCCCGTTGTTTACGGCCTCGGTTGTCTCTTTAAATGTATACGTGACCCTGACCTGCCCGCCGGGAAGTATGTTCTTCATTATGTCTTTGGCTTGATCGGCGGTTACCTTGCGAAACATCCTGGTGTGCAGCATAAGGCTCTGCAGCATTGAGTTTATGGTGATCCTGTCGGCAAGCCCGTCGATAAAAACAATAAACCCCTCTGCGGGGGGGCATGTTCCCACGTTGAATTCCCTTAATATAATGTCCTTGTTCACCGGCAGCCCGAAAATATTCTCTATCTCACCGCGGTTTTGGTCCAGCGATGTGTGAATGCCGTCCCGCCTTGTCTTCCGGGGCAGGCGGCCGCCCCGCCTTTTACCGGCCTCACCGGAGTCACCGGAATCACCTGAATCCCCGCCGGCAGACCGGTAAATGGCCCGGTCAAAACGGTTTTCTTCTAAAACAAACTCCTCCCGGACAGGACTTGCATTGTATGAAATTAATTTGATGAAGCTCTCCAGTATCTTTTTCAACTGGCAACCCCCGATAATTTTTTTTATTCTTACCAGAGTTGAGGCAATTATGTAATTGGCGCGGTTTATTATTAATGCGGTTAAAAAAAGGCCGGGAGGCAATAATAAAAAAAATTGAAAATCTCATTCGGGGGGGGATAAGCATAACCTGGGCTATTGTTTTCATATACAGCTGGGCTGTTTTCATTATATTTGCAGACAGGTCGAGGCTTGGCTCCACAGCCTGCGGCGGTTTTATAGCACTGGCGCTGGGGTCGGTGGTTGACTGGGCCGGGCACAGGCTAAACCTGTACCAGTTTAACGACTCGGGGATACCCTGGCACCTGATCTCATTTTTTTATGTGGCAGGGCCGCTCTTCACCATGGGAACCCTTTTTTTTCAGTATATAAGCAGAAACCGTTTATTACAGGCGGCAAACATCATTATTTTTTCCCTGGCCTACCTTTCTGTGGAATTACTCCTGGTGATGTCCGGCGGCGCCACCTATATAAGCTGGCACTTCCTGGCCAGCCTGCTGGTGGACCTGATTGTTTTCACAGCCTTCAGCTATGTCGGAGAGATTATAGTTTACGGAAAAACCGGGATAAAGACAGGACTTTAGAAACACGGAGGCAGAAATGAAGATAGGGCTGTTGGAGTTCACTGCCGCACTGACAGTGGTGTCCTTTTTGTTCGGGGCATGGCTCTTTTACCTCAACCGCATGCATAACAAACATTAACTGAATTGGGGCTTATAATTGCCCAGGGTTTTTCCTTTTTTACCGCCGCTTACTTTTCCTTGAGAAAGGCTTTTAATATCTGGGGCCTGGCCTCCAGGGAAAGGAACTGACGGCGTATTTCCAGCAGGTCGGCCTCCTCCCGGTCCCTTATGAATTTAAAAATATTCCTGGCGGCGGGGTTGACCATACGGACCATCATACTGTTGTAAAACTCCTGGTCGTTGGTTTTATCCCTCAGGAGGTCGTAAAGCAGGTTGATTGATTTCAATTTCAGACACCCACTATTTAATATTGAGGTTCTTCATTTCTCTTTGCAGCATGGCCATCCTGCTGTCGCACGACGACAGCAGGATGGCGCAGAGTTTTTTGATGCTGCGGTCGCTGGTGGACTTGAAGATCGTTTTCAGCTTGACAGACATGTGGCGATGCCTGGACATGGCCTCTTTGAAGGCATATTCCGTTAATTCCCTGTCGTTTAACGAAGACATGGCTGTATCCCCCGGTTAAAGTCCGTATTGATAGTTAAAGTGTAAGCGTCTTATTATTTTACCTCGCCGGAAAATATGTATACCCCAGGTTTCAGGAGGGTATGCAAGACAGCATTCAGGAGGTGTAACAGTGAAGGTTGCCATCGTGGGTGCAGGCCCGTCCGGGCTGTCATGCGCCCTGGAACTGGAAAGGCACGGTATTTTCCCGGTAGTTTTCGAGCAGAGACACCGGCCAGGTGAGCTGTTCAACCATAGCGCGGCGGTTCTCAAGCTGTTTACCAGGCCGTTCGATCCTCTTGAACACCTTCGGGAAAGTTACGGCGTAGACGTGTGTCCCATAAGCAGGTTAAAATACATAACCATGAAATCGGCAAAAAAGAAGGTCACGGTCACCGGAGACCTTGGGTATTTTATAAAACGGGGGAACGACAATGACTCGGTGGAAACCCAGCTTTGCGACAGGCTCAAGTCAAAAGTGGTGGCCAACACCAAGGCAGACTATCTCGAACTGTCCCGGCGTTTCGACTATGTGGTGGTGGCCAGCGGAAACTACAACGCCAGCCGCACCGAGGGAGTCTGGTCCCTGCTGTATCCCTCTATGCTGATCGGAGGGACGGTGATAGGCAGTTTCGACATTGCGAATCTGGTTATGTGGGTGGACACCAGGTACAGCAAGACCGCCTACGCATACCTTGCACCGATTGAGAAAAAAAGGGCTTTTCTGGGGCTGGTGGTGCCGGACAGCACCCCGGAGGAGGCCAGGCTGAGCTGGAGCATGTTTTGGAGAATGGAGAACCACCCATATAACCTTCTGAATGAAATATTGATACAGCACAACGCCGGGTTTGTCTATCCGCACCAGGTGGGAAACATACTGTTTGTGGGGATTGCCGGCGGTTTCCTGGAACCCTTCCTTGGCTTTGGAATGCTCTCCTCTATCAAGAGCGGCGTGCTGGCAGCCCGGGCCATCGCTACCGGACGGTCCTTCGAGGACCTGATATTCCAGCTCAAGGAGGATATGCTTCACTCCATGGTAATGCGGGAACTGTTCGACGACGTAAAAAACGACCAGTATGACCTGTTGTTGAAGGTACTTTCCGCCCCGGGACTGAAGCAGTCCATCTATAACACCAATATTGACTTTGTGCGCATGGGAACGGCCGCAGCAGGCCATTTTAAGGCCCTGGTAAACATCATTAAGAACAAGTGACGACAATTCAAATGTATTTTTGGCCATTTTGGAGAAATTTTATTGACGTTGCGCCGATTAAGATGTATACCTATTAATGGTATTGGCGGACACGCAAATTAACATCTGTCTGGAGATTTCAAGAAAATGTTTTATGACGCCACCCGGACCCTGCGCCCGGGAACGCCGGTATATCCCGGCGACCCCGTGGTTTCCTTCGATCAGGTGTGCTGCATAGACCGCGAAGGGGCCAACGTTCACAAAATCACCATGGGTACCCACACCGGAACACACATTGACGCCCCCCTTCATTACATAAAGGAAGGCGCTGCGGTAGACGGTGTTGACCCGTCAGCCCTGATAGGCAGGGCCCGCCTTTTGGACCTGCAGGGAATGCCTGAAATAGGAAGGGAACAACTGCCGGCGAGGGACCTGGAGCTGCGTGTGGTTATCAAAACCGGGTTCAAACAGGAAAAGGGCTTTGGCCTTTATCCCCGCCTGACGCCGGAGGCCGCTCGTTACCTGGTTGAAAGCGGTGTTTTGCTGCTGGGTATGGACACACCTTCACCCGACAGCCCCGGATCGTCCGAAACACACAGCATTCTGCTTCAGGCAGGAATTGTAATAGTGGAGAACATGCGCCTGGACCACATTCCGGCAGGTATTTACGAAATGTACTGCCTTCCGCTCCCCCTGGCCGGTATGGATGGCTCTCCGGCCAGGGTGTTGATGAAACGGCTATAATTAAAAATTTGACATGCAAAAAAACAAATGATATAAAAATATTATCATGTGAATTTATTAACTTAAATATATTTACAGTTTAACAGCAACAATACGGTGTAAGGAGGAGGAGGCTGGTGAAAACACTGAGAGTCCCGGAAGCTACGGTTACCAGGCTGTCAATATATTCAAGATACCTGGAAAGGCTTGACCGCAACGGCATAACTTCAGTATCTTCCGGAGAGATAGCCGACGGGGTGGGGGTATCCCCCGCGCAGGTCCGCAAGGATCTGGCCTATTTCGGAGAGTTCGGCACCAGGGGAGTGGGATACAACGTAAAGGACCTGATGCGCTATACTTTAAAAATACTGGGCCTTGACCGCCACTGGAACATTATACTGGTAGGGGCCGGAAACCTGGGCTACGCCCTTTGCACATATAAAGGCTTCAATATGAGGGGATTCAGTATTGTGGGGGTCTTTGACAACGACCTCACCAAAATAGGCAAGAGAATAAACGACCTGGAAGTGCTTCCCATGGAGGCCATGCCGGATATGATAAAGGAGTACAATGTCAGGATCGGAATAATCTCGACCCCCACCAGGGCCGCGCAGGAAGTGGCAAATTTCATGATTAAAAACGGCATACAGGCGGTGCTCAATTTTGCCCCTCTGCCGCTTACGCTGCCGGAACACATTGAGGTTAGAAACGTCGACCTTTCAGTAAAACTGGAAATACTGACCTTTAACCTGGGTTTCAAATCGGCCCAGAATGTATAAAAAAGCCGCCCTGCGG
>JBMOPC010000127.1:0-35343 GCA_049323915.1 Bacillota bacterium | reverse complement strand
GGGCGGGCTGGAACTCAGAACTCAGAATAGTGACAGCCTGCTTTAATAGCGACCTCAAGATGTCTGGATTGCATAGAAGCGCTTTTGCGATTTAGTACGTTAAAGCATCATATACTTTCCTTAATGATAAAAAGTAAGCATAAGTAAGCCGGCACGGCTTACTTATGCTTACTGCGAACGATTAAAATATCAGCTTCTGCCTCCTGGCGTATACATTCAGCAGCAGGCCCAGGGCTGCCAGGTTCATGATCATGTTGCTGCCGCCATAGCTGAAAAGGGTGAGGGGAATGCCGGTAACCGGCGCGATTCCCGAAGTCATGCCTATATTAATAACTATGTGGAAGGCAAACATGGATATTATCCCGGTGGCCAGGAGCGTCCCGAAGGTGTCCCTTGCCATCACCACTATCCTGACCCCACGGGAGATTACAATTAAAAACAGCCCCAGCAGCACTGTAACACCTATAAACCCGAATTCCTCGCCCACCACCGAAAAGATAAAGTCAGTATGGCGTATGGGCAGGAAGGTGTAGTGGCTCTGGGTCCCGCCCAGAAGGCCCTTCCCCGTCAGCCCCCCCGATCCTATGGCTATCCGTGACTGCCACACATGATATCCCGCCCCCAGCAGATCGCTTTCAGGGTTGATAAATATGGTCAGCCTGGTCATCTGGTATTCCTTGAGGGTGTATTTATGAAAGCGGTCGTGCCTTTTCTTGACGGACTGGTGTTCTTCCTTCAGAGTGCTGAGATACTGATTGAGATCATTGGCCGAATTGCTGTAACCCATTGCCTTTATCTCGTTTAGCAAATCCTGGTCGTTTCTCAGTGCCCAGTCGTTTCCATTGACGGCCTTGGTGACATGGGCTATTTTTTCCTGCATGCGCACATCAGGCTTGTGCAGAAGGTCGTGAGAGGTATAAATGGCAACCCCCATAATCAGTCCCAGGCCTACTATACCGGCCAGTAGAGCCGGCCTGGCGCCTGCCGCGTAGAGCATCCCGAACATTATGGCGACGAAAACCAGGGACGTACCGAGGTCGGGCTGCTTTAATATGAACAGCATGGGGACACCTATATAGATAAAGCAGGGTATCAGCTCCCTGATGGAGTTAAGCCTTCCCTTTCGCCTGGTCAGGAAATCAGCAAAGGTTACTATTATAATCAGCTTGGAAAACTCCGACGGCTGAAAGGAGAAGGGGCCGATGTATATCCACCTCTGGGCTCCCAAAGCCGTGTGGCCGACAAATATAACAGCCAGCAGCATTGCCAGGTTGATAACATACAGGTGCCTGGAATATTTGGCCATGTCCTCGTAGTTAATGCATATAAGCGCCGCGGCTGCTATAATACCAAGAAAAATCCAGCCCGCCTGCCTGACCACGTAATAATAGTCAAGGTGCAGGAGCCTTAAAAATATATTCATCCCCTGAAGCTTTTCAATGGAAGAGTCAGTGAACTCCAGTGTGGCGCTGCCGATGGTGACAAGGCTGAACAGCAGAAGCGCCGCCGTGGCCGCCATCAGCGGGTAATCAAGGCCCTTTAATAAACGCCTGTACAAGAAGACCCCCCTTTCCATACAGTTTTCGGGGCTGTATGGGGTCATGGCTGATATACTCTCATATATACCGCTAATAATAGATTATATAACTTTACTCTTTACATTTCGATATGTTTTTTCTGGCAGTTTTTTTGATAAAAACGGCAGGGGATCTCCCTGCCTTGTATTATTATATATTTTATCCGCAGTATTAAACAGCTCCTGCCTGCCTTTTGACGTTTTTAACCGGTATGTTGGCTATCAGCGCCACCTGGTTTTCGCTGTTTTCAAAGTTGACTTCCAGGGCCTCCTCGTCTATCTCCATATAATTGGAAATCACCTTTATCAGGTCCGCCTTAAGGGACTGAAGCAACTGCGGAGAGACACTGGACCGGTCGTGAACCAGCACAAGCCTTAACCTCTCCTTGGCGATATTCTTACTGGATCCGCTGTCTTTGTTAAAAAACCGGGTAATAAAATCCAGCACTGCCCTCACCCCCTCCGCCTATTTAAAACCCATGAAACGGCGAATTTTACTCATTAGCCCGCCTTCTTCCAGATCAAGAAGGGGAACTTGCTCACCCGTGATACGGCGGACAATATTTCTGTACGCCGCCCCCGAACGGGACCGCTCGTCGGAGATAACCGGCTCGCCTCGGTTTGTGGTAATTACTACCATTTCATCCTCCGGAACAACTCCCAGCAGGTCGATGGCCAGTATATCGATTATATCGTCAATGCTCATCATATCCCCGGCCTTTACCATCTTGTAACGGACCCGGTTTACGATTAGCTTCGGGTCACGCAACTCGGCGGCCTCCAAAAGCCCCACAATGCGGTCGGCGTCCCTGACCGCCGAAACCTCAGGGGTGGTGACAACAACAGCCTTGTCGGCACCCGCGATAGCGTTTTTAAACCCCTGCTCTATTCCAGCGGGGCAGTCGATGATGACATAGTCAAACTCCTGCCGGAGGTCTTCGCAGAGCACCTTCATCTGATCCGGGCTCACCGCGGTTTTATCCTTTGTCTGGGCCGCCGGAAGAAGGAAAAGCCCGTCGAAGCGCTTGTCCTTTATAAGCGCCTGGCGCAGACGGCAGTGCCCTCCGGTGACGTCCGTGATATCGTATACTATCCTGTTTTCCAGCCCCAGGACCACATCAAGGTTTCTTAAGCCTATGTCGGCGTCAACCAGGCAGACCTTATACCCCAGCTGGGCCAGCCCCGTTCCCAGATTTGCCGTGGTGGTGGTTTTGCCCACTCCACCCTTTCCAGAAGTAACAACAATTACCTCGCCCATTATATGTCCTCCTCGCAGCATTAGCCTTTAACACATTGCTTTACCGGCGCGGTTTGCTTTTAGCAGCCGGATTACCTGAATACACGGTCCGCACCTGTGTGGTAGCTTTCTATGGTAACCACTCCGTTTTTTATTCTGGCTATTTCAGGCCCGGTGCTGTTGTGAATTTCATCGTCCGGCGGCCGGGTGATATGGTTTGCTATCCTGAGCTGTGTGGGCAGCAGGCGAAACGCCATGACCATGGCCGACTCGTCTCCGTCCGCCCCCGCATGAACCACTCCCCGCATCTGTCCCATTACGATAACATTTCCGGTGGCCACCACCTCTGCGCCAGGGTTGACATCCCCCAAAACAACAACATTGCCGTCGTAGTGGAATTTCTGCCCCGACCTCAGGGTCCGCCGGATCAATATTGTATTTTCATCCCCCTCGATTTCATCGGTAAACTGCCTGCCAGGGGGGGGTTTTTTATTCTCCAAGTACAATCTCCCCTCAAAAAACAACTGCAGTATGAATTCTACAGCTTATAACCAAATCCTGCTAACAAATCATGCCAAATAAAAACAAAATACCGGGGAATACATCCCCGGTATTTTTATTAGCGGCTGCTGTTTTGAGGCGCGGCCGGCCCGGAACTCCGGCCCCCTCCTGTTGTATTTGTGCCACCTGGCTGCCCGGCTGTCCCTGTTGCCCCTGTACCGGCGCCCTGCCCCTGTCCTGCCGGGGTGTGAGCGCCGTGTCCCGCTCCCGCGGGCGTCTGGCCCTGGGCCGCAGGGGCTCCGCCAGGCTGCTGCTGGGCTTTGGGCTGTTCCTGGGTGGGCTTTTTACCCTCAGCGTCTTCCTTTTTAAACTGGAAGTAGCCGTCTATTATCTTCCTGGCCACAGGCCCCGCGATACTGCTTCCCTTTGCTCCGTACTCTATAATCACCGAAACGGCTATTTCAGGCTTGTCAAAGGGAGCGTAGGCCACGAAGAGGGCGTGGGAATTCTGCGCCGCGTCACCCACTTCAGCCGTCCCGGTCTTGGCGGCCGCGGTGTACTTGGCTCCCATGAACACCGACGAAGCGGTTCCTCCCCCCACCACCTCGTGTATCCCCTGCCTGACAATATCCATGCTCTCTTTTGATACGTTGATTTTTCTGACCGCCTCGGGGCTGAAGCTCTTTATTTCGCTGCCGTCGGGGCCAATCACCTTTTTTACCATACGCGGGCGGTATATTGTGCCGCCGTTGGCGATGGTGGAGGTGTAACTGGCCAGCTGGATGGCGGTGTACTTGCTCTCCTGCTGCCCGATGGCCATGTCCATGCTGTCATACTCCCGCCACTCCATCTCCCAGTCGTTTCCCGCCCATATTTTTTTCTTCAGCTCCCTGGATGCCGTCCTTCCGGCTTCCTCCCCGGGGAGGTCAATCCCGGTAAGTTCCCCCAGGCCGAACTCGGTGGCGTATTTGCCTATCAGCTCCGGGCCGGCCTGAATGCCGTAAATATAAAAGTAGGTATCGCAGGAGTCACCAAGGGCCTTGACCACATTGACTATCCCGTGCCCCCCCGGCTTCCAGTCGTTTTTGTACTTGTAATAGCCCGGGTCCACTATCCTGGTGTTGATGTCCACTATCTTGCTTTCCAGCAGGGCTACAGCCGTCACCATTTTAAAGGTGGACCCCGGCGTGTATGGGGTCTGTATGGCGTGGTTCCGCAGCGCCCCGGTGCTCACAAGCTCATTGTACTTCTTGGCGGGCAGAGGCCCTGAAAAGATGTTGAGGTCGTACGACGGCAGGGAGGCCATGGCCAGCACCTCGCCGGTATTGACGTCCATGGCCACCGCCGCGGCGGACATTGTCTTTCCGGGAGGCAGCACGGCATAGTTTTTAGCCTGCTTCAGCGCCTCAGCAACGGCCTCCTGGGACACCCTCTGCAGCCTGTGGTCAACGGAAAGTATAAGGTTGTTTCCGGGCACCGGCGGCTTTATTCCCAGGTCTCTCACCGGACGCCCCTGGGCGTCCACCTCCACCTGCCTTGCCCCCTTTATCCCTCTCAGGTATCCTTCATAATAGTTTTCCAGTCCCACCTGGCCGAAGGAGTCCCCCATGGCATAGCCTTCACCTTTGCGGGCCTCCAACTGCTCATTGGTTATCTCGCGGACATAGCCCAGCACCTCTCCCATTAGATCAGTAAAAGGGTAATATCTTACGGGCTCAATGTCGATATTCACACCGGGCAGTTCAAGCCGCTGCTCCTGTATTTTGTTTATAGTCTCCTGGGACACGTTGGCCGCAATCCTTATGGGCTCGTAAAGCCTTTTGTGGCCCTTTATTTTTTCTCCTATTTCCTGCTCAATCTGCTTTGCGCTCATCCCCTTGAAATTGCCGTCTCCTTCAAGGAGCCCGGAGAGTGTGGCAATGACCCGGCCTGAATCATCCAGACCAAGTTTTACAAGGGACACGGTATATACCGGCTTGTTGCTCACGATACGAACGCCGTTGCGGTCTATAATCTCTCCCCGCGGCGCCTCCACCGTGATCAGCCTCTGGTGGTTCTGGGTGGCAAGGGTGCGGTAACGGTTGCCGTCGATTATCTGCATGAAGGCCACCCTTCCTATCAAAAGCAGGAACATAGCCACCAGAATGTACATAAAAATTTTCATTTTCTTCTCAATTATTTTTTTCTCCACCCTGGCACCCTTTCATAATTGTTTTTGGGTCAAGTCCCGGTTGTCCGTGCTAAGGTGCGTGGCTGCATTATTAAATTCTTCTGTTGTAAATAAGGCTCTCCCGGTTTGACCTGACGAACCACCGGCAGAATAACGGGACCAGAACAGCCGTGTAAAGGGCGGTGGGCATCCCCACCCTGAACATGGCGACTCCGGGAGAAATGGACACATCCATGGAATACAGCAGTATATAGGTTAAAAACTGTGTGAAAAGGGACGAAATCAGCGTCAGTACCACGATGATCACGGTGCTGTCCTTGTACAGCTTGGATTCCACCAGGCCCACCAGGTAGCCTGCGGCCATCAGCACAAGGGCGTTCATCCCTATATAACTGCCCACCGCAATGTCCATCATCAGTCCCCCCAGAAAGCCCGCCAGGGCTCCCTCCCTGCACCCTTTCTGAAAGGCGTTGAGGACCACCAGAATAAGCAGGAGGTCCGGCTTTACCCCGAATACCGGGAAAAAGTTAAGCAGTGTGACCTGAATGAAAATGACAAGTCCCATAAACAGTGTCAGTGCAAAAAGGTTCAACCGCTGATCCCCCCGCTTTCACCGGCCCTGACGGATCCCGGCGACCGTCCCCTGATATCGGTTTTGCCTTCACCCCAGGGGTGCGGCAGCTTGGGTATATTTGCCGCCACCGGAGGATTGCGGACCCCGGTTATTACCATTACCTCTTCCAGCCGGTTAAAGTCAACGAAAGGAGAGACGAGGGCGTTGATAAAGAGCCCCGACGGCTCCCTTCCCGACTCCTGTATCCATCCTATGGGAATACCCTTCGGATATATGCTTCCGAAGCCGGAGGTCACAACCGTCTGCCCCCCGCCGATCTCGGTACCGATGGGGATGTGAACCATTTTAACACGTCCCGGATAGCTGGCCTCACCCTGTACCATGCCGGGCGCCCTGGTTTCCTGGATCAAAGACCCGACGCCGCTGCGGGGGTCGGTTATAAGAAGCACCTCGGCGGTATTGCTGCTGACCGATGTTATCCTGCCCACTAGTCCCTGGTGGCTCAAAACCGTCATATTGGGCTTGATCCCGTCACTGCTGCCCTTGTTTATGGTTATTATCCCGAACCAGTTGCCCGGGTCCCGCCCGATGACAGCCGCTCCGGCAACGTCGAAGCCCATGGCCTGGGCCACGCTGGATTTGAAATCCAGCAGCTTTTTAAGCCTGTCATTTTCCTGCCTCAGTTCCTGGTTTTGCCGGACCTGTCCCTCCAGCTCGCCCAGTTTCTTTTTCATCAACTGATTTTCTTCAGACATGTTTATGAGGCTAAAAGGAAAGGACACCAGCCCTCTTAAGCGGTGCCCCAGGTTCATGGCCAAACCCTGCACGGGGGCCAGGATGTCTCTGAGCGCAGATTCCATGGGGGAAACACCGACCCGGCCGAATTGGGTATAATTCATCACTGCCAAAAGCGAAATAACCACTATACCAAAAAGAATTATCTTTTTGGTGCTCCCCTTGCGAAACACATCATCACCCCGGGTTAACTGTTTGTGCACTCTTTATTGTATATCTTCAGACAGGGATAAGCACCAGGAAATTTTAACTTTATTTATAAGGACGATCCATTTAAAAATCCCCGCAAAAACGGGAGGTAGCCGGCGAAAAACAGCTTATCTCACTTTGCCATCCTGCGTGGGGCTATCAGCACCCTCCTGAGCATGTCAATATTTTCCAAAACCCTTCCCGTCCCATACGCCACGGCCAAAAGGGGCTCGTCCGCCAGATGAACGGGCATGCCGGTCCTCTCGCTCACCAGCCGGTCAAGACCTCTTAGCAATGAACCTCCCCCGGCCATGAATATTCCCCTGTCCATAAGGTCGGCCGCCAGTTCCGGCGGGGTAACCTCCAAAGTGGCCTTGATGGCCTCAAGTATGGAGGACACCGGCTCAGACAGGGCCTTGTAGACTTCCTCCGAGCTTATCTGAATTGTTTTGGGCAACCCGGTTATCAGGTCCCTTCCCCGTATATCCATGTGCTCGTTTTTTTCCGGATCGAATGCAGTTCCAATCTCTATTTTTATCTCTTCCGCAGTCCTCTCCCCGATAGCCAGGTTATATGTCTTTTTGACATGCTGGGCGATGGCCTCGTCCATCTCGTCCCCGGCAATGCGAATGGACCGGCTGGTGACAATCCCCCCCAGGGAAATCACGGCCACTTCCGTGGTGCCGCCGCCAATGTCCACCACCATGTTGCCGGTGGGCTCGTGTACCGGAAGGCCCGCGCCTATGGCCGCGGCCATAGGCTCTTCGATCAGGTAGGCTTCTCTGGCCCCGGCCTGAATGGCCGCCTCCCTTACCGCCCTTTCCTCCACGGCGGTAACTCCCGAGGGAACGGAAACCACAACCCTGGGGTGCACCAGGAATGTTTTCCCCCTGAGGGCCTTGTTTATGAAATGCTTGATCATGCTCTGGGTGACGTCGAAGTCCGCTATAACCCCGTCCTTCATCGGCCTTATGGCCACGATATTGCCGGGGGTGCGGCCTATCATTTGCTTGGCCTCCTCACCCACGGCCATCACCTGGCCTGTATCCTTCTGTATCGCTACGACGGAGGGCTCCCTCAGCACTATTCCTTTGCCTTTAAAGTACACCAGGGAATTGGCGGTGCCCAGGTCTATGCCCATGTCCCTGGAGAAAAGACCGAACCTCATTTTTTAGCCCCTTTCGTATCTTACAATATTCTTCACTCTATATATCATTTTCTTTACGGCAAGGATTATAACACGCCCATTGCCTTAAGGCTGACAAATTTATTATCCCCTATGATTATGTGATCTAAGACCTCAATCCCTATTATTGTGCCGGCCTCCGAAAGCCTCCGGGTTATCTCCCGGTCTTCCCTGCTGGGCGTGGGATCGCCGCTGGGGTGATTATGCACCAGTATTATGGCCGCAGCGCTCCTCTTGATGGCCGCCTTGAAAAGCTCCCTGGGGTGGACCACCGAGGTGTTGAGAGTGCCGACGGAGACAGTTTCCCTGGCCACAACCTGGTGCTTGGTATTCAGTAAAAGTGCGCAAAAGTGCTCCCTGTCAAGGTGTCTCATTTCTTCCATCACCATAAAGGCTGCGTCTTCCGGCCCCTTTATGGAAGGGCGCAGGCTTTCCGAAACCGCGGCCACCCTCCGGCCTATTTCCAGCGCGGCTTTTAGCTGAGCCGCCTTAACCGGGCCCATCCCCTTGATCACGCTCAGTTCCTCCACCCCGGCCTGGACAAGGTTTTTCAGGCCTGAATAAAGGCTTATCACGTCGGTGGCCAGTTCCACAGCGCTCTTTTGGGCATATCCCGTCCGCAGCAATATAGCCAGCAGCTCCGCGTCGCTAAGGGATCGCACTCCCTCTCTTGCCAGTCTCTCCCTGGGGCGCTGGTCCGCCGGCATGTCCTTTATTCTCGCATGGTATTGCATACTGCCCGTCCCCATAACTCAACTGATATCCAACATACATAATAACAATAATATCGGCTTTCTGGTAATTCCTTAGTTATTCAGAATTCCGGATTCTGACCGCAATTCCGTCTTCCCTGTAAAGAAAGCACATCAACCCCAAAATCTTTTAAAACTGCGGCCAGCCTTGCCAGCGGCAGCCCAACCACAGTGGAATAGCAGCCCTCAATACCTTTCACAAAAACAGATCCAAGCCCCTGAATTGCGTATGCCCCGGCCTTGTCCATGGGCTCTCCGGTATCCGCATACCTTTCAATCTCGTCCATATCGGCGGCCCTGAAATATACCCGGGTTTTTTCATGAGAAACATGTGTTTTGCCGCTTTCAGCGTCAATCACGGCCAGACCGGAAAATACCCAGTGATGGCCGCCCTGGAGGCAGGCCAGCATCTCCACAGCGTCCTGCCTGTCCCTGGGCTTCCCCAGTATCCTGTTCCCCCAGACAACCACAGTGTCGGACCCGATCACCAATCCACTGCTCAGCTCCCTGGCCACTTCCACGGCCTTTTTCAGTGAGAGCTCCTCCACCATCATCCCGGGTGTAATTCTTTCATCCATAGAATTTTCGTCTATATTGCTTACCACAACGGAAAATCTCAGCCCCAGCTGCTCCATCAGCTCCCTGCGCCTGGGCGAAGCCGATGCCAGGTATATGGGCAACAACAGATCAACCCCTTAAATTTGAGAATCCAGAAGTCAGAAATTCAGAATAATTCAGCCTGACAGAAACCTGAATTCCTCTGCCTACAGTCTTCTGTACACCCAGTATGCGATGATAAGGCCCAGTGCCGTAAGGGGACTCAGCGCCATTTTAAAACCCACCGTCAGTGTCATGAACCTCAGATTTAAGGTGGAGGGATCAAAACCTATGTTGGCGCTTGACTTAACGGCCGGCAGATAGGGTCCAAGGGCATCGGCTGCCGCGCTCCCGGCCAAACCGCCGATTATCAGCAGTATAACCAATACCGATATATTTTTCGTGCTTTTATACGATGGCATACAATCACCCGTAAAATGATTTAATCAAATTTGCGTTCTCCGCCAAGCCTTCCACAATACCTTAATAAGTTTATCATTTCCGGCAGGATTATGACAAGGCGTTTACACCAAAATGAAATAATATAAGCCTTGCTGGTATATCAGCGACACAGCGCTGGTTTTTTCACAGGCTGGCGCAAATTTTCTGCAAAGCACCATTATATGCCATGACCATGGCTTAAAAAACAATGTTCCATATACGGCCCCGGTTGAAATAAAATAGACTGGTGGAGGAATACATTTCGGGAAGGTGGATTTTATGCTGAAGAAAATGGTGATACTGCTCATTGTATTGGGTCTTCTGACGGGGTGCGGCGCTGCAGGCACAGGGGAATCCAAAAAGGAAGAGGACCACAACTGGGTGAAGGTCAAAAGGGTGGTTGACGGGGACACATTTGAAATAGTAAACAGGGGGAAAATCGAAAAAGTACGGCTGATAGGGGTGGACACCCCGGAAACGTTAAAGCCCAACTCCGAAGTTGAACCCTATGGACCCGAGGCCAGCAGCTTTACCAAAAAAATGATAGAGGGCAAAAAGGTGCGGCTGGAATTTGACGTCCAGGAACGGGACAGGTACGGCAGGATTCTTGCCTACGTCTACCTGGAGAACGGAGCCTTTCTAAACGCCAGGCTCCTGGAGGAGGGGCTGGCCACCACTATGACGGTGCCGCCCAACGTTCGCATGGCCGAACATTTCCTGGGGCTTCAGAAGAAGGCCCAGAAGGCTCGAAAGGGCATTTGGGAAAAGATGCCCTTTGAGAATAGGTAAATTTTATAAAAAAGCCGCCGTAACGGCGGCGGAATCCAGAATTCAGAACCCAGGAGCCAGCCACAGCCTTTTTTAAAGGCGGCCCTCAAGCGACATGCATTGAGGGGGAGTTGTCTTTTCCTGCCGGCGGATGTTCCGAAAGGCTATTATCTGGCTCTTAACGACAGAGCCGTACGGATTGCCGGGCCGGCTGCAGGACGCAGCCGGCAGCCCTAACCGACGCATGGACGCGGCGTTTAGGGCGGTCGGCAGGCCGTTAGGCGACGAGCTTAGAGCCAGTTCAGCCGAAGGATTAGTAGCCGGAGGAAAAAAGGGGCATTCGGGGATAAACCCAAATGCCCGTAACACTTGGGACTGTCGGCACAGTCTCCAGTGAAGGAACGCTTGATTAAATACTAAGCTGACGCTCCCGGTTTTGAACCGACACCCTGATAAGACTCCAATTTCTTGTTAAACGGCATGAGGATTACTGCCAGGGCTATGCCCACCGCCAGGGTCCCCAGTAGGGAAACCGCGCCGGGGAAATAAAACCAGAAGATCAGATAGAACATGGAAATAAATATTGACATAATCATTAGCGGGAAGGCCACCTTCATGTATCCCAGGAAGGTAATGTGCGTACCTCTCTTTTCGGCCATACCAATGACGACGACATTGGCCGAGGCTCCTATGATGGTGCCGTTTCCGCCGAGGCAGGCGCCCAGGGACAGTGACCACCAGAGGAAGTTGAGGTTTTCTATTCCGCCCAGCCTGCCCATATCCTGAATCATGGGTATCATGGTGGCCACAAAAGGTATATTATCGACAAAGGCTGAAGCTATGGCCGATATCCATAGAATCAGCAGTCCGGTGGAAACAACCTCTCCCCCGGTAACCTCCAGAGAAAATCTGGCGATAGCCTCGATAACCCCCACATGCTCCAGCGCCCCCACGATTATAAACAAGCCGACAAAGAAGAATATGACCGGCCACTCAACGGCGTGGAGGGCATGCTCCGGGTCCTCCCTGGAAAGAAGCAGCAGCAGGCTTGCCCCGCTGAGGGCGATGACGGAAGACTCAAGGTGCACAAACTGGTGCAGAATAAATCCTGCTATTGTCAGAAAAAGTACAATAAGGCACTTTTTCAGCAGCACGGGATCTTTTATTTCATCGTTTTCATCAAGCTTCATTATTTCCTGCTGAAGCCTGGGGTCGGAGACCATCTGTTTCCTGTAGATAAACCTCAACACAAAAATGGTTAGAACGTAAACAACCACAATGACCGGAGTCAGGTTGATCATAAAGTCCATAAATCCCAGCTTGGTGGCGCTGCCTATCATAATATTGGGAGGGTCGCCGATGAGTGTGGCCGTACCGCCAACATTGGAAGCCAGTATTTCAACGATAAGATAGGGCAGCGGGCTGATCTCCAGTTTTTTGGCAATGGCGAAAGTCACCGGCACTATAAGCAGCACCGTGGTGACATTGTCAAGGAAAGCCGAAAGCACGGCGGTGACCAGGGCAAGGGCAGCCATTACCTTCAGAGGGTGCCCTCCGGATTTTTTTGCGGCTTTTATGGCCAGGTACTCAAAAACACCGGTCTGCCTGGTGATACCCACAATTATCATCATTCCCACCAAAAGGCCGATGGTGTTGAAGTCAATAGCATGCACAGCATCTTCAGGGCTGAGGACCTTGGTAAGGGCCATTATGGCCGCTCCCACCAGAGCAACCACAGCCCTGTGTATTTTTTCCGATACGATTACTGCGTACGTAATTAAAAATACTGCGGTAACAAAATATACCTGGAATGTTTCAGACAAACAATTTCCCCTCGCCTTTCTTGAAAAATCGAAATTATTTTAATAAAAATTAAAAGCAAATTTTTCCGGCCACCCCCTTCCTGCGAAAGGCGCAAAATAAAAAAGAAGGCAGCCTTATGGCTTCCTTCCCCGGCGCTTTACTATAAACAGCACTAGAAAGGGGCGGAGCCACAATGACCACCCACCCCAGTTAGTCAGATCCTTGAAACCCCTTGTCTAAGGGGCCAACACGTAATATTTATTCAGTTGCAAGAATTATAACTTATACTGTTCCTTTAATCAATATGTTTGAACATGAAAATAGTGAAAAATAGTACATCGCCCACAAATTATTCGTCATTACTAATCCATACCGGAGCTTTTAATTCATCTTCCTGGGCGGGGCAAACTCAACCGTAACCGGGGTGCCTTTGGGCACCCTTTCACCGGGGCGCGGGGTCTGGTTTACCCCGATACCGCTCCCCACGGCCCTGAAGTCAAGATTAAGCTGATGCAGCACCGATCCCGCCCGCCTGATGGTAAGACCCCTCATATCGGGGACAAGCACTCCCGCAGACTGCCCGGCGCCGCCGGGGGAAGCGGCCCAGATGCTCACCACCGACCCTCTTTTAATCATACCGCCCCCGGCCGGCTTCTGATCCGATATAAGTCCCTGTTTGCCCACCACATCCGGGCGAATCCCGCTTTCCTCCAGTAAACTGCGGGCGTCTTCCAGCGGAAAACCGATTACATTAGGAATCCTTACCATAGCCGGCACTTCAGGGGCGGCCGGCTTCTCCGGGGGCTTTCGAACGTTTTTCTGCTTTGGCAGGTCGGGGTTTTCAGGTATATTCAGGTACTGAAGGGTCTCTCTGGCTACATTGTGGAAGGCAGGGGCAGCGATATCCCCTCCGTGGTACTGCTCTCCCCTGGGCTCGGCTGCCATAACCAGAACGGCAATCCTTGGGCTGTCGGCCGGGGCAAAGCCGGCGAACGAGGACACATATTTTCCCGCCTGATAGCCCTCCTGCCCGGGGACCTCTGCGGTCCCGGTTTTCCCGGCCACCGCGTATCCCTCTATATATGCCTTTTTGGCCGTCCCCTCCAGCACCACTCTCTGCAATATCCTTGTCAGCTGGCTTGAGGTCTCCTTTGAAACAACCTGCCTGACCACCTGGGGCCCGATGTTGGCGGCGGACTTGTTTTCCGGGTCTTCAACGGCCCTGACCAGATGCGGCTTGATCATATTGCCGCCATTGGCTATTGAAGAAAGGGCGGTTAAAAGCTGTATCGGCGTCACCGCTATGGACTGCCCTATGGAGATGGTTGCCAGATCAAGGTCGGTGGCCTTACCCTCGGGTATCACCAGTCCGTTTTCCTCCCCCGGCAGATCGATTCCCGTGGGCCTGCCAAATCCGAATCCCGAAATGTACTTGTAAATTAGCGCTTTCCCGGACCTAAGCCCGGCCTCGACGAAAACAGGGTTGCACGAATTCATGATCCCCTCGGCAAAGGTCTGCAGTCCGTGGCCCGCCAGGTCCCAACACCTTATTTTCCTGCCCATTACAGTAATGTACCCCGGGTCGTTAAACCGGTCCCCCTCCCTCACCGTGCCCTCTTCCAGCGCGGCTGCAGCCACAAAAACCTTGAAGGTGGACCCCGGCTCATAGTTGAAGCGAAGGGCCGGGTTGAAATCCCAGGCGGTCTGGGGATACTCGGTATACCTGGCGGGGTCGTAGGTGGGCCTGGCCCCCATGGCCAGTATTTCCCCGGTGGCAGGGTCCATGACTATTATAGCCGATCTGGCCGGCTTGTGTTTTTCCTCGAGCCTGTCCAGTTCCCGCTCGACATAATACTGAATGGTACTGTCAATGGTAAGGATAAGGTTTTTTCCCGGAACCGGCGGTGTGAACTTTGATTTTGTCTGGGGAAGATCCCGTCCGCTGGCGTCCTTTTCGGCCACAATCCGGCCCGGAACCCCGGAGAGCTCGCTGTCATAGCTTTTTTCAATGCCTCCCCGGGCAGAGGGGTCCATGCCCACAAACCCCAGCACATGGGCCGCCATGCTTCCCTGGGAATAAAACCTCCTTGTCCCCTCGATAAATCCTATTCCGGACACTTTTTTTTCTTTCAGCAGCCTGTCCAGCTTCTGGCATGTTTGATAATCCACGTTTCGCTTTAGCACAACATAGGAGTGTTCCGGACTCATGGACTTAAAGGTCTTTTCCCCGTCCAGCGAGAGTATGGCCGCAATTTCCTTTATAACGCTTTCTCTGGCCGCCTTTTCCTTCTCTTTTTTATCCTCGCCCTCAGCGGACTTTACGCTTACGGAAAAAATATCCGGATTGGCGTATACGGTCTTGACAGGGTAGTTTCCAACCAGTTCAACGCGGTTCCGGTCGTATATGGAACCCCTTTTGGGCTCCAGCAGTTCGTCACTGGCCCTTACCTCCGTCGCCTTCCTGCCCAGTTCGGATCCCTTGACCAGTTGGATCCACGAAAGACGAAATATCAGCGCTATGAAAAACACTGACATTATAATGGTGATGAATCCGATCCTGTTCTTTTTGAACCAGTCAGCGGACACCCTAACACCCTCTTGCCGATATTATATAGTCTTTACAAGGACCTGTATGGAACCCCGAAATCTTCGGGAAGATGGCTGCGGTCGTTGAGAAGAGCCACAACGCCGCTGTTCCAGTCCGAAAAGTCTATTATGTTTAAAGCAGCGTTATCCTGACGAATTTTCCAGTATTTGTTCAGGTCCATGTCCAGCACCGTGCATACCAGGGAACGTATCGGCCCCCCGTGGCACACCACCGCCACCTGCTGGCCGTCATGCCTTTCCAGCATGCCCTTTATGGCCGGCGCCACCCGCGAGACAAGCCCTGTAAGGCTCTCCCCGCCGGGAATGGTTACATTGACAGGATTGGTCCACCACTGTTTGGCCAGGTCGCCGTATTTTTCCCTTATTTCCTTAAAGGTGTGGCCTTCCCACTGTCCGAAATCAATCTCTCTCAAAGATCTGACCGAAATCAGATCAAGGCCCCTGGGAGCGGCTATAAAGCGGGCGGTTTCCATGGCCCGCTGAAGGTCACTGCAGTAAACCGCGGAAATTTCCAGGGAAAAAAGCCTGCCGGCCAGCGCCTTAGCCTGCCCGACGCCCTTTTCCGAAAGGGGAATGTCCGCGTGGCCCTGTAATTTCATTTCACTGTTCCAGACTGTTTCCCCGTGCCTTATTAATAAAATTCGGCAGCCCAATGTCTCTCACCTCTTTTATATTTTTTCAAGGCAAAGGCACACCGCCAGTGCGAACACCTCGGTGGATTCGTTCAAGAAGCCGTATGTGTCTCCGGTCAGCCCACCTAATACCCTATTCAGATAACTGCACAAAAAGTGAGCGAATAATGCCGAAAGGGCAAAAATTAACAGGCCGCCTGTTTTTCCTGCGGCCAGGGCGATGGCCAGCGCCGTGGCCGTGGCCACCGCCAGCTCGAAGGAACCGGTGTGAAGTTTATAAAGCTTTCCCATCCCTTCATTCCTGGCGTAGGGAAATCTGGCTATGGCGTATGTCATGGACCACCTGCCGAAAACCGTCATCATGATCAGGGCGGTATAGCCCCCGGGTCCGGCAAGGCCGGTTAAAAGGCCGTACTTAAACAGCAGAAGGCAGAAAACCCCCAGTACGCCAAAGGCGCCCACCCGGCTGTCCTTCATTATTTCCAGTTTTCTTTCCCTGGGCCTGCCGCTAAAGACACCGTCCACGGTATCCATAAAACCGTCCAGGTGAATTCCCCCGGTTAAGGCCACGAGGCCCACAAGCACTGCGGCGGTGGCCGCCATTGGGGGAAATGCCATTCCCGCCAGGTGGTCCAAGGCTGCCAGCAGCCCCCCCAGTATAAGCCCCACCAGTGGAAAAAACATTCCCGACCGGCCCAGCTGCCTTTTATCAAAGGCTACATTTCCTATATGGATGCGCGTCAGGTGCTGCAGGGCAAAAATAAAGCTCCTCACCGGCTTTCCTCCTTATACCTCTCGCAAGCCCTTAAAAAGCCGGCCGCCTCCCGGGGACAGCCCGCGAAGTGTATGTGCAGGTACGAGGCCAGCAGGTTTCCGGATGCGTAGCCGTCCTGCCTTACCCGGTCCTCACCCTCTTTTTTCAGCATATAAGCGTGCCGGGACGGATCGATCCCATTCAAAACTGAGTAGTGAAACTCGTGCCCTTTTATTTCCCCGCCCGCCGGGGACAGAATATTGTCCCTGAGCGGCACGGCGGTGGCATAGCCCAGGGCCGCCCTCTTTTTCAGCATAACGGTCTCCCCGGGTATTATCCCGGCCATCTCAAACCTGCTCCCGTTGAAGTCGGTGACGCTCTGAGAAAGAAACATCATCCCCCCGCACTCGGCGTATACCGGCATCCCCCGGCCATGCCGCTCCCTTACACCTTTAATAAACTCACGGTTTCGGGATATCTCCCCGGCAAACATCTCGGGAAACCCCCCGCCGATATACAGTCCGTCAATATCCGGGGGAAGCCCGCCCTCCAGTGAGGAGCATGTCACTATATCGGCCCCCAGGTGTTCCAGCAGATCCAGCCCGTCACGGTAATAAAAATTGAAGGCGGCGTCCATTACAACCCCAACCCTTACCCTGGGAGCGGACCTGGAATCCTTAAAAACCTGCCTTTCCGCAGCCCTTGGGGGAGGGGCGGCCCCGGCAATCTTAACCATCCCCTCCAGGTCCAGGCTCTCCCTGATGCTGTGGGCCAAGCCGTCCAACAGTCGTGAGAGATTGCTTTTTTCGTGGGTGGGCAAAAGCCCCAGATGCCTTTCGGGCAGTTCCACGTCCCGGTTGTATCCCACCCGGCCCAGCACCCTGACGCCCGTCGTACTTTCAATGGCATCTTTCAATATCTGATAATGCCTTTCGGATCCCGTCCTGTTGAGTATAACCCCGCATAAATCAAGGCCGGGGTCGAAATTCTTATACCCCAGGACCATGGCCGCCGCGCTTCTGGACATGGACCTGGCGTCCAGCACCAGCACCACCGGGGCGTCAAGCACCCTTGCCACATGGGCGGTTGATCCCTCTCCACCGGACCCCCTGCCGTCATAAAGCCCCATGACCCCCTCAATCACCGATATGTCCGCCCTGGAGGCAGAACGCGCAAACATTTCCCGCACCCCGTCCTCACCCAGAAACCAGGCGTCCAGGTTGCGGCTCACCCGCCCGGTGGCGGCAGTGTGGTATCCCGGGTCGATGTAATCGGGACCCACTTTGTATGGCTGCACTTTCAAGCCCAAACCCGCCAGCGCCCGCATCAGAGCGGTGGACAGCGTTGTTTTGCCCACTCCGCTGTGCACACCGGCAATTACTATTCTCGGGTATTTCATTTGAGAACAACTGCCTTTTTAAATACTTATCAGCCATAAATATCTTACCTGAAGAGGGCCGATACCGCCGCTCCGGCTGCCAGCACGAGGAATGAGCTCATATGCATCAAGTCCACGGCCTGCCTTATGTGTGAAGCATCCAGGCTGTAAAGGGCGTCCCCCATATACTGGCGGAAGGACTGCCTTCCACCGTATACGTTCAGTCCTCCCAGGCGGACTCCCAGCGCCCCGGCCACCGCCGCCTCGGGAATCCCGCTGTTGGGGCTGGGATGCCTGCCGGCGTCCCTTATTACCGCGCGAAGGGCTGATCCTGCCCGCCTGCCGGTAATCCAGGCAGCCGCCAGAAGCATAAGACCGCTTATCCTTGCCGGCACATAATTGACGGCGTCGTCCAGCCTGGCCGAAAAGCGGCCGAAATACATATACCTGTCGTTTTTGTATCCCACCATTGAATCCAGAGTGTTGACCGCCCTGTAGGCAAGGGCCAAAGGCGCTCCGCCGATAAAGGCGTAAAACAGGGGGGCTATTACACCGTCCACCGTGTTTTCGGCCACGGTTTCCACTGTGGCCCTGACCACCTCCCCGGAGTCCATGGCGGAAGTTTCCCTGCCCACTATCCTGCCCACCATCTCCCTTGCCAGCGGCAAATCGTTGCCCGAGAGGGGGGTTAAAACATCTCTGGCTGCACCGGCCAGCCCCCTGGCCGCAAAGGTGGTGGAAATTATCCACACCTCGGCCGCAACGGCCACCCACGGGCTTATCGTCTGGAGCAGGTACAGAAGTCCGGCGCAGGCGGCATAGGAAATTACAATCACAGCCAGCGCCGTCAATGTACCGTTAACCAGCCCGGCCACCCTTCCGGGATTATACAGAAACCTCTCCAGTAAGGAAATCATTTTCCCGATGACGACCACCGGATGAGGCACCCGGGGGGGGTCACCCACGGCCATGTCCACAATGTAGGCCAAAAAAACGGCAATCCACCCGGTCAATCCCTTCCCTCCCCAGGGGTAATCCCCAACATGCCGTAGATTTTGCCCATATCAAGGCTTCCCCGCACAACCTCGGCCAGCCTGTCATAGTCCCTCTGCCTCTGCTCCCAGGCCGGCAGAGACACCGAATCATCCAGCGGCAAAAGCCCCTTGGCCGCCCTAAGCGCATTTAATATCCTTCTCCGGAAGGGGGCGCTGTCAAATATTCCGTGTATATAAGTTCCCCATATTCTGCCGTCCCTGGAAGATGCGCCGTCCATGGTGAGATTGCTGCCGCCGAACCTATGGCTTATCTCAAATACCGGCATAACATCCTCCCCCGGGTCGGTCCTGCCCATATGTATCTCGTAGCCCGTCACTTCGGCGCCCCGGGCCGCCTCCAGCAGCGGCCCCGTCCCGCAGGCCGCGGCCCGCACCTGGGTGGTGATCTTATCCCTGGCAAAGGTTGTGGTTATGTCCAGCAGTCCCAGCCCGTCAATTGCCGGTATGCTGGACTCGGTGTGATAGGGGTCGTGCAGTTCCCTGCCCAGCATCTGAAAGCCTCCGCATATGCCGACAACCGGGACCCCCTCTTTACTTTGCCTGAGTATCTCTCCGGCCATGCCGGTCCGCTTCAGGTAAGCCAGGTCCTCTATGGTGTTTTTGCTGCCCGGTATAATTACCAGGTCGGGCTTCCCCAGCGGGGTGCCCCTTCCCACATACCTCAGATTGACGTCCGGCTCGCTTTCCAGCGGATCGAAATCAGTAAAGTTTGATATGTGCGGAAGGTGGATTACAGCCACTTCCACAGCCCGGGCAATTGGCTCCCTCGACTTTTTGAGGGTTTCCTCGTGAACGGTGTCCTCCTCCTGTATCCGGAATCCCTGAAAATACGGGATAACCCCCATCACCGGCTTCCCGGTTTTTACCTCCAGGAAATCCACCGCCGGCTTAAACAGTGAAAGGTCCCCCCGGAATTTATTGATTATTACACCGGCCACCCTTTCCCTGTCCTCCGGTGAAATAAGCTCCAGGGTGCCCACCACCGCGGCCAGGGCCCCCCCTTTGTCTATGTCGCAGGCCAGCAGCACCGGGGCGCCAGCCTCCCTGGCCACCCTCATGTTGACTATTTCAGTGGACTGCAGATTGACCTCGGCCGGGCTGCCCGCCCCCTCTATCACGATTATGTCGTTTTCCTGTTTTAGTCTCTGCAGTGCCTCGCAAATTACCTTCCATGCCGTGGCCGCGTACTTGGTGTGGTATTCCTGCGCCGACATGTTTCCCACAGGTCTCCCCAGCACCACCACCTGGGAGGAGGCCTGCCCCGTAGGCTTTAACAGCACCGGGTTCATGTCGACCCCGGGCGCCCGGCCCGCCGCCTCGGCCTGTACCACCTGGGCCCTGCCCATCTCCCCGCCGTCACCGGTGACAAAAGAGTTTAACGCCATGTTCTGTGACTTGAAGGGGGCCACGCGGAACCCGTCCCGGTAAAATATTCGGCATAAAGCGGCCACCAGTACACTTTTCCCCACATGGGAGGCCGTTCCCTGAACCATTATAGTTTTAGCCATGATAAAACCTCCCGCATCTCACTTCTCAATGTTTACAGCTATAGATTTAATCTCCACCGCCAGTCCGGCCACCACCATATACACCTCACCGGCCGCCGTGGCCAGGGTTCTGTTGGCGTTTCCCGCAATGTCCCGGTAGATCCGGCCAAGCGGATACGGAGGGACCATGCCCAGTCCCACCTCACCGGATACCAGCACCACGCTGGCACGGCAGGCAAGTATGGCCTTGGCCAGTTCCTTTACCATGGAATCTATGTACTCTTCTTTTTCAGCGCCGGTTGCCCCCGGCCGGGGGAGATCCCCGTCCAGCAAAAGATTTGACAGCCAGCCGGTTACGCAGTCAACCAGCAGCACCCCCGGCGCTTTCCCGGCCTCCGACACCCTCCCGGGAATGTCGCGTGCTTCCTCCACCGTTGTCCAGCCCGCCGGCCTTCTCTCCCTGTGGGCGGCCACCCTTCTTTCCATCTCACCGTCCCCGGCGTCAAGGGTTGCCAGATAAGTTACCGGCCCGCCCATCCCGGCCGCCAGCCGCTCGGCGAATAGGCTCTTGCCGCTGCGTGTCCCGCCCAGCACAAGGACTACCCGTTTGTTTTCTCCCCCCATCACAATCCTCCCCGGAAACAGCACGGTTATATATGTGCCCATAAAAAATAAGGCCCCGGCCTTGACCGGGGATAAATCCCTATCAAAAAGCCCTCTTTACTCGCGAAGAGGCTTTTACACAAATAGGCAGGTTTCCTGGCTCCCGGTTCATCGCCGCACCTTCGCCTTCCCCTCAAAAGAGTGGCGTTATAATGAAGGTGGCTCCCCGGATACAGTGGCGGAGACCGCTCAGGCCTTTAACCTGATTCCCTATTATCCCCCGGCCCGGTATTCATAAGAACGGGCAATGAGGGCACCTTTTAGCTGCACTGTTTTTCGCGATAGTCTTTTCTTCTATAAAAAAAGGTATTTTCCTTTCACTTGACGATTATCAGACCGGGATTGCGTGCCGTTAAACCCAGTACTCGTAAAACCTGAGCTTCAGCTCCTTCAGGTGAATACGCCTTTTTGAAATACTGTTCAGTATGCCGGCGGCTGTTTCAAGGGCGTACACGCTTACCCCAATTTCCCTGGGATCTATTTCATCAAGGTCTATCTCGTGGCCGCCCCTGCCGGCTGACCGGATCCGGCTCCATAAGCTGGGGAGAATCACCCCTACATAGAGCCTGTCCTCAGGGACAATGATAACCTCGTACACCTTCTTTTTAACCCCGTCGAACTCAAACTCTTCCTTCATGGCCTGGTCAACCCTGGCCTCGTAATTATCCCAGTCCACAACATCATCGTAGATCAGAAGCCCCACCCCGAAATGCCTTACCATTCCGGTCATGATATTTGCCACTGTACCACCCCGGTTATGCCGTAAATTTCAAAACCAAGGAAGGCGCACAGCATTGCCTTGCGCCTTGATCATTATTTAAGGTTTTCCCTGACGCGGCAAATCAGTTCCTCTATCATGTGTGGAAGGGGTTCGGACCTGAGACCCACTATCTCCACCCCGCTGCGCACCAGGGGTATCAAAACTTTTTTCGCCGGGCTTGAGCTTATCGCGTCAGCCATAGCCGGGGTCATTTCTCCCAGCATGGCGTTGGGAAACATGATGCTTACCGGACCCAGTATCATGTCAACCCTGGAGGCATTGAATATCACCGCGTTTTCCCCCGTGGCGCCCTCATTGGCCCCGGCCCTCAGCATCATAGAAGTTGCCAGGGCATTGGTTCCGAGGGCCAGTATTTCCACATCCTCGGAAAACTCACGCCTCAATTTCTCCACAATGTGCTTTCCTATTCCCCCGCCCTGTCCGTCAACAATTGCAATCTTCACAAAAACCGCCCCGATTATATATTATACCACAAAAGCAAAATTTAGGGCGGATCAGTTTCGATCCGCCCACTATATCATTTTTTGGCAATCCCTTAACAATTTTTACGATAAATCACAGCTTAAAAGCCCCCCGCAAAAAGCACGGCACACCTGCCCAATCCGGCGGCCGAATAATTTGCATTATTTAGTCAAGGCCGACCGAAGTAAATCAGATATTATCAAAAATAACATATATTACCATTATCCCCAGCATGTGCATATCTTTGTGGATAAGTTATTAATTTGCTGAATTACGGGAAGTCAGTCCCTGTAATTTGGATTCCAGTTCCACTATTCGGCGGTTTTTACAAAGCAATGTGCGGGCGTATCGATAATTGCTGTAATGAAGCTTTTTATTCTCCTTTTCCAGCCGGTTTACGAAGCTGTTCCTGTCCTTTTCCAGTTTTTCAATAAGATTCATCAGCACTCTCCTGGAGAGCCTCAGCTGCTCTACCTTCTCCTCCAGTTCCCTAACCCTTCTCTGCAGATAAACCGAGTCGTTCTCGAAGCTCACCTTAAACCTCACCCCTACGAAACAGACTGCTCGGGCAATGCTAAAAGCCTAATCAAAGCTTTGGTCTAAGTATATGCCCACAGGGGTTGATTTAGACATCTGCGCCACCCGTGTAAAGGCGGCCGGCTCACCGCTTCTTCACTTCAGCATTTTCTCTATCCGGCCGACGGCCTCCCTTATCACGCCCTCCTCCTGCACCAGGCCAATCCGGACATATCCCTCGCCCCTGGCCCCGAAAGCTATTCCCGGGACCACCAGCACCCCGGCCCGGTCCAGCAGTTCAAGGCAAAAATCCCTGGACGAAAGGCGCCCCGGCGGCAGCGGGGCCCATACAAACATGGACGCCTTGGGCTTGGGCATGTGCCAGCCATGGGAGGCAAGGCCGTCAACCAGTATGTCCCTTCTCCTCTGGTAAGCCCTGGCGTTTTCCTCCACGCACCCCTGGGGCCCTTCCAGGGCGGCTATGCCTGCCTCCTGCACGGCATAAAACACACCGTAGTCAATATTGGATTTCATTCTGCTTAAAACACCGATTACTTCCCTGTTGCCCACCGCAAAGCCTATGCGGCAGCCGGCCATGTTGTACGTCTTGGATAATGAATAAAACTCTATCCCCACATCCCTGGCGCCCTCCACCTCAAGGAAGCTCATGGGCTTGTAACCGTCGTAGCACAGCTCCGAGTAAGCCACGTCGTGGCATATGAGTATATTGTATTCTTTCGCGAAGTGCACCACCTTGTGATAGAACTCCCTGTTGGCAACGGCGGCCACAGGATTGTTGGGGTAGTTCACCCACATCATTTTGGCCCTTCGGGCAACCTCCTCCGGTATATCTTCCAGTACCGGGAGAAAACTATTTTCCTCCAAAAGGGGCACGGGATAGAGCTCCCCGCCGGAAAGGGTTATTCCAAAGGCATATATGGGGTATCCCGGATCGGGCACCAGAGCAATGTCCCCACGGTCCACATAGGCCATAGCTATATGGGCCAGCCCGTCCTGGGAACCCATTAAAACAAGAACTTCGCTCTCGGGATCAAGCTCAACGCCAAACCTGCGACGGTACCAGTCAGCCACCGCCCTGTAAAGTTCCGGCCTGCCCACAAGAGGATAGCGGTAATTTTCGTGTTTGTCCACCGCCCTGTGCAGGGCTTCCACAACATGAGGAGCAGGAGGCCGGTCCGGAGTGCCCACTCCCAGATTAATCACAGTGGTCCCCCTTGCCTCCACCTTCTTTTTGAATTTTTCCAACTCGTTGAATATACCTGTTTCCAGACTTTTCATCCGTTCCGCCAGCCGCACGGCCATCCCCCCCTGTAAACATCCAATTGAAACTTAGAATAATCTATTAAACCCCGCCGGTTTTCCGGGATACTAATCCAGTCTTCTCCCGGTTTTTGCGGGCCAGCTCCTTAATCAGGTCCACAACCCGGCAATGGACCGTAAAAGCCCCGAGGCGGTTGTGCTTTTTGCTCTCCTCACCGTGGTAATCGGATCCTCCTGTGGCCACAAGCCCGTACCTGCGAGTCAGATCCAAATAGTACCGGCTCAGTTCCTGGCTGTGGCCGGGGTGATAAACCTCCACCCCCTGAAGTCCCTCGGGTATCAGTCCGGGTATCAGCTCGCCGGCGCTGGAAAGCCCCGGGTGTGCAAGCACCGGCACTCCGCCGGCGTCCCTGATGATTCTGACCGCTTCGGCGGGAGTGCATTTTGCCCGGGGCTCGTATCCCGGCCTGCCCTCCCCTATATATAGGTTAAAGGCCTCCTCCACCGATTTTACAATCCCGGTTTCTATCATGGCCCTGGCAATATGCACCCTTCCCACCGTTCCAAAGCCCGCAATCTCGGTAACCCTCCGGTAGGTGACCGGAAAACCAAGCCTTTGAAGCCTGTCAACCATTCTCGCCGCCCTGTCCATTCGGGCGCTGCGGAAAAAAGCCAGGCGGCCCAGCATTTCTTCGCACCTGATATTAACAAGGTACCCAAGCATGTGAACCTCACGGCCTTCGCAATCAGTTCCCAGCTCAATTGCCGGGATGACATCCAGGCGTCTCCGCCTTCCTTCATTTATGGCGGGCTCAACGCCGTCAACGGTATCATGGTCGGCAATTGCCAGCGCCCCCAGCCCAAAGGAAGCCGCCCTGGCCACAACCTCTTCCGGGCTGTCCGTTCCGTCTGACGCAGTGGTGTGCACATGTAAATCCGCCAGCATTGGCCGCTCCCTCCTTGCTAATCAGAAGATATCTTTCGACAGCCCTAACTTCTATTCCTCTTTATTCTAACCACAATACGAACGGCCGGTCTAAAAGGTATAAAAAAAACTGTGGATGCAAAAATAACACGTACAGTTAATTTATATTATATATACTGGGATTATGAAGACTTTGCAGCACCGGCAGTGTAATATATAATATAGCCATATTTTGGATAACCCCAGCAGTAAAATAGACAGGAGGGAAAGCATGCAGGTAAACCCAAATATTTTCCGGGAATACGACGTACGGGGCGTGGCCGACCGGGACCTCACCGACGAAGCGGTGATACTGCTTGGCAAGGCCTTTGGAACCATGGCGTCAAGGAGGGGACTGAGGGAAGTGCTGGTGGGGATGGACAACAGATACAGCTCTCCCAGGCTTAAAAGCGCCCTTACCAGTGGACTGACATCAACCGGCTGTAATGTAATTGACCTGGGGACAGTGGTCACTCCCATACTTTACTACGCCAGGGTCCATTTCGAAAAGGAAGCCGCCGTCATGATCACCGGAAGTCACAACCCCTCGGAGGACAACGGGTTCAAGCTGGCCCTGGGGCCTGGAACCATCTACGGGGAGGAAATACAATATCTGAGGAGGCTTATCGAGGCCGGAGATTTTGAAAAGGGTGAGGGCAGTGTTGGGTCCGCTGACCCTGTTCCCGGCTACAAGTCCATGTTCAGGGAAAAAATCAGTCTTGGCCCCAGAAAGATCAAGGTGGCTGTGGACTGCGGCAACGGAACCGCCTCTTATTTCGCCGTAGAACTGCTTTCTTCCCTTGGCTGCAAGGTCCTGGAACTTTACTGCGACCCCGACCCGTCCTTTCCCAACCATCACCCCGACCCGGTCAAAAGAAAAAACCTTACATGCTTGATAGATCTGGTAAGAAACCGTGGCGCAGACCTGGGTGTGGCCTTCGATGGAGATGCCGACCGCATCGGGGTTGTGGACGACAGCGGCGAGGTGATTTGGGGAGACCAGTTTATGGCCATTTTATGGGGGGAGATACTGCAAAAATACCCCGGAGCCCCTGCCATAATAGAGGTGAAGTGCTCCCAGGCCCTTGTGGACGAAGTGGAGCGCCTTGGGGGGAAACCTGTGTTCTACAGGACGGGGCACTCGCTGATCAAGGCTAAAATGAAGGAACTGCACGCTCCTTTTACCGGTGAGATGTCAGGGCATATATTCTTCGCAGACGAGTACTACGGCTATGACGACGCCTTTTACGCGGCAGGCAGGCTGTTAAAGCTCTTGTCAAACAGCAGCGAGCCACTGTCCGCCATGGTGTCCCGTCTTCCCAGGTATTATTCCACCGCTGAGACAAGGGTTCCGTGCCCGGACGAGGACAAATTTGAAGTGGTGAAAAAACTGCAGGATTATTTCCGTGGAAAATATGATGTAATAGACGTGGACGGGGTGAGGGTGCTCTTCGGCGACGGCTGGGGCCTGGTTAGGGCATCCAACACCCAGCCGGTGCTGGTGGCCCGCTGTGAGGCCAAAACCCCTGAAAGACTGAAGGAAATAGCGCAAATTATGAAAGGCGCCCTGGAAAAATACCCGCAGGTATCGCCCTTTGAATGGGAATACTAAAAATTAGCCGCCTATTATTAAAGCCACAGAGAACACATAGAAAGCTGTCAGCCTGTTTTAAAAGAGAAACTTAAGCGACAAGCAAAGAGAGAGTCGCAACAAAAAACTATCAGATTGCCGGCATAACACCCTCTCATGGAAGGTGAAATGTCGGCATTTTCATATATTTAAAAGTTAACCACACTTATCATCCAAAACAGCAATATCAATTTCTCTTTCAAAGCTGGTTAATTAAAAACGGATCTTATCACCTGAGCTGCCAGGTAAAAGAGCGTGAAACCGCAAAGTCCGTAACCTGCCGCCCTGTCGGACAGGGTGTCGCCCCTCTCCATTTTGCCGGTGACCGCACTGACGGCCGCAGACAGCAAACTTCCGGAACGGCGCCTCTCCGCCATTCCCGGCACGGATTTTCCAAGGTCCCATTCCCGGTACAGATCCAGTTTAATTCTACCTGTCATTTGAGCAGTGGACATATCTATCTCCCCTATCTATATCTTTTATCTTTTATCTTTTATCCTCTAAACCTCTATACTCCTGTCTCCTGTCTCCTGTCTCCTGTCTCCTGTACCGCAGGAACCTATGTTCCCCGAACCTTTGTTTCATTATATTTTGTTTTCCCCACTTTGTCAATACATTCAGTAAAATAGTTATATAATAGATTATAATAACAGGTCAGGCAGGGGGGGGATTGGTTGTATCCGCAAACCCATGTATATTTCGCCGAAAAGGTTCTGGGAAAAATGAACGACGCAGTGGCCCTGGGCAGTGTATTTCCAGACATGGCCATCGGGGCGGGCGTTCACAGGGACATATCCCACGGAAGTGGCCTGGAAATGCTGGAGTTCTTTAAAACAGACGAGGATTTGCATGACTTTGCAGTGGCCAACATAACCCATGGCGTAAACCCGGACGGCCTCGATTATTACGGAGATGAAAAAAACCCGCCCTATGAGCGGGGATATTGCTTTGAAAAGGGCCGGTCAATCGTGGAATCCACCATAAAGGCCTGCAACATACCTCCGGAAATGGGCTGGTGGAAAGCTCACAATATAATCGAAATGGGCATTGAGATGCGCATCAGCGAAACCGGAAGCTATGGGAAGTATTTGCACCGGGCCTTCAGCAACACCCGTCTGATTGAGACAGTCAGCCACAGGCTGGGTTGCTTTTTCGGGCAGGGCCCGCTGCCCTTTGTCAGGCGTATGTCCAGTTTCCCTTCTTATATAGACCTGACCGCCTCCACAGCCGGCAGCCTCGCCGCCAAGTACGACTATCAGATGTATTACAAGCACCGGATACACGTAAATATTGACGAGGTGGCAAGGCTGATTAATCTGGCTGCCGAAATGGTGGAAAACGACATTGATCAGTTTTTCATCATGGTCACCGAAAAAGTCAGGAAGACCGTCGAGGACAGTGCAAACCGTCAGGTTCCGTGATACAGGTTTATTCCGGCGGCCATAGGGAGAATTATAATAAAAAACGGCAGCACCGGTTATTGCCGGGATTATTTTGACAGTCTTTTGTCAGGGAGTATGAGACTTGAAAAAGCAAAAAGTGGACTACCATCACCTATACCTTATAACCGGCGACGTCACCCCTCTGGAGGACGACTGCGGAGTTCTGTGCGGCAGAGTATGCTGCAGGCCTGACCGTAAAAACAGCCTGGGAGTCTACCTTTTCCCCGGGGAGGAAGTCCTTTTTCCCGGTGAAGAACCATGGTTTGCCCGGGAGTATCACGACCCCCGTGAACACGGCTTCCCGGACAACTGGAAGGAACCGGTCCACTTTTTAAAGTGCCGCGGCCCCTGCCGGAGGGAAAAAAGGCCGCTGGCCTGCCGCTTTTTTCCACTGGCGCCGCACCTTCTAATGGACGGCACCTTTTTAATCACATCTGAGACAGCCCGGCTGCCCTACAGGTGCCCCCTGGTGTACAGAAAAATCCCCCTGAGAGAGGTTTTCATAGAAACCGTGTCGCTGACCTGGCGGCTGCTCCTGGAGGATGAACGGATGCTGAGGCTTGTGGAGGAAGACTCCAGGGAAAGGGAAAAGACCCTCAGTACCATCCCGGCCATAATCTGGGCCGGCGCCCACAGGCTATGACATACGCTTCTCCACACCGGATTCCGGAATACGGTAGACCAGCCCGTCGGCGGTGGCCACCAGTTCGCCCTTTTCGTTTTCCACCTTTATACGGTAAAGCCCTGTCCTGCGAGTCATGTTTTCGGCCATGGCGGTGGCCATCAGGTATTCCCCGGGCCTGCTGGCCTTAAGGTAGTATATGCTAACGTTCATGGCCACCTCAGAGTCCCCCCAGGAATTGCAGGCGTTGCCCAGGGCCACGTCGGCCAGTGTAAAAACCACTCCGCCGTGGGTGATGCGATGTATATTGGTCATGAAATGGGCCACCTTAAGCCCAACCCTGGCATATCCGGGCCTCACCTCCATAATATCCACCCCCAGGTGCCGGGGAAAGGGGTCGTCTTTCAGTTTCTCCCACAACTCCTCGCTTACTTCAATTTTTCCGCTCTTAATACCGTCACTCATTTTTCCTTTGTCCTTCTTTCCTCTTCCAGTTTATCTATTATACCGGACCACTCCCTGACCATCTCCATGAGGAGTGGCCTTTCATTAACCTCGGGCCTGTCAAGCACTGCCTCCAAAAGCCTGTCCAGAATAAGGCCCATATCCCTGCCAGGCCTGATCCCCATCCTTTTGAGGTCGTTGCCGTTTAAGGCCAGATCCTTTATACTGACGGGGGCTTTCTTGGCCAGAATGGATTCCATGCTGCTTCTCAGCACCCATATACTCTCCTCGTCGCCGGCGCCTCCCGAAGCCCGGGCGTGGGCCGTCCAGAGATCAAAAACATCTTCTATATTTCCGGCGCCTACGCAACCCAGAAACCTTTTTATCTCTTTTTCCCCCGACAAAAAACGCCAGGCATTGCACATCCCCACCAGTTCCAACACCGAAGCCGCTGTCCTTCGGTCGTATTTAAGCCGGCTGATCATTTCCTCCACAGTTCCGGGGGCCTCCTGCCTGCGGCGCTTCAGGCGGCCCTTTCCGGCCGCACAGGCCCCGGGGCCGTCAAGGCCTGCCGCACAGTGAAGCAGCGCGGCCAGCCTTACATTCAGCCTGGCCGGGGAATCGGACAGCACATCCAGTGTTCTGCTGTAGATGCCTTTAGTCCCGGCCTCCTTTTCCACTGCGGCCAGGTCCGCCAGATACGGCAGAATATGGTCCATGAGGCCGCACCAAAAAAGGAGATCAACTCCCTCCCGGGGCATTTCGCTCATCAGTATACCGTTTAGCTCATCCCGTATCCTTTCCATGGAAACCCTGGAGATAAGCCGGCGGTTTGATCTTATGGAATTCAGCGTCACTGACTCAACCACAAACTTCATCTGGCAGGCAAACCTTATTGCCCTCATCATGCGCAGTCCGTCTTCCCGGAACCTCTTGCCGGGGTCGCCCACGGCCCTGATTATTCCTCCGGCAATATCCTTCAAACCCCCAAAAAAGTCATAAACCCTTCCCCCGATGTCGGCCGCCAGTGAATTTATGGTGAAATCCCTCCTGGAGAGGTCCTCTCTCAGGCTGAAAGTAAACTCGACGCCGTCCGGCCGGCGGCAGTCCGAGTACCTTCCGTCCCGGCGCAGGGTGGTGACCTCTATTTCCAGCCCGCCCTCAATAACCTTAACCGTGCCGTGTTTAAGTCCGGAGGGTATAACCCTGGGAAACAGCCTCCGGACCTGATCCGGGGTGGCGATGGTGGCGATGTCATAGTCCTTGGGCACCCTTCCCTGAATATAATCCCTCACCACGCCCCCCACCAGGTATGACCTGAAGCCGCCCCTCTCCAGCCTGGCCATTATCTCCCTCACCGGTGCGGGTAAATTATAAATATTAATATTAGTCCCGGCATTCATTTTAAGCACCCGATGTTCCCTCCCCGGAGGGGGATGGCCTTCCGGTTTAATGCGGCATGGGCCGTCAGGAAAGGCGGCTTTTCAACCGGCTCACAATCTTTTCCACCTCCGGGGCCACGTTTTCCACCCACTGGTATATGGACTCCCTGGAGAGCCGGGGAGGACCCTTAATCACCCCGTAATACAGCCCGTCAAAAATCTCGCCGTACAAATCCTCCGCAATCTTTTCGTCAAAGAATATATCCTGCAGTACATAAGCCAGCCAACCGGTGTACCCGTTAAGCATGGTCACGCCATCCAGAAGCCTTCGGGCATCTTTTTCTTTAAGGCCGAAAAAATACGCACTGTGCCCGTCAAATGTTATTATGCCGGGATGATTTTTTATATCAACCCCTTCTTTTATGAAACCGGCACCGAACTCGGCAGTGTTCAGGGTGCCCCAAAAATCCTCCAGCATGTTTTTCCATCCCGCCATAGGCTCACAACCCGCCGCTCCATGTATATACTGCTTTTCATGATACTAATTACCTTCATCCGGCATAAAATCCTTCCGCCGCCGGAAAAATACACGGGCGCCGCCTTAAAGAGTAAAGCGCCTTGACGCCTATTTACCGGCGAAAAGGCGCTTCATACCAAGAAAAATAACGACAAAACCCGTTTTAAGCAAGACTGGTATCAAACAGTTTTTTGACAAAGGGCAGCAGATCCACCGGCCGGACAATTCCAACCACTTTCAGATTCTTATCCAGCACCGGAACAATGGTGATCTTCCTTTTCAGTATCAGTTCCATAGCTCTGGCGGGTGGATCGTTTTCCATCACGTAAGCGTCCACCACTGACCGCACATATTTTGTCACCGGGTTGTCTTTTATAAGCTTCAGCCCGTCCCAGAAGAAAACCTCAGGCCGGTTGAAGGATATCCCCAGCCAGCCCCCCGATTTGGTGGCCAGGGAGCCCAGTGCCTCCAGGACTGCCCTTAGTGTTAAAATTCCCGTGATTTTTCCTTCGTCGCCCATTACCAGAACCCAGCGATATCCCTTATCCTTTGAAGAGCTGTACATAAGGTTTATGGCCTCTTCAAAAGTGGCCCTGTTGCCAAGGGTAGGATAGTCCGATATGGGAATCATCAACGCACTCACCTTATCCATGCGAAATGCACCTCCTTTTAAATAGCCGGAATCTAATTTAAATATATCGCTGACATCCAATTACAGCAACACAGCTGGCCCTTACAGCTGATATTAGGCTTTGAGGTGCATTTCCGTAGTGTCTAATTTTTCACAAGCGCCCCCAGCCCTGAAAACAAAACCGGGAAGGTGATTTTCCCTCCCCGTCATAAAATATTTCTGTTAATTAAATAGTATTTATAATATCCTTTTTCAGCCCCTGGTATTTGGCCAGCCAATCCACCCTTTCCCGCCGCAGGTTTTCCACAAGACGGCTGTATTCCTCCCCGGAAAAATACTTCTCCGGCCGGTACGGGTCCAGGTCAATGCCCGGGATTTCCTCGGGGACCAGGTAGCCCCAGTCCGGATCGGGCCTCCACTTGATGGTCCTCCTGGCTATCTCCCTTAAAATGCCGGTGGAAACGTCAATTGTGATCTTTACTCCCGCCGAACCGCTGCCGGCGCCGACCGATCCTGTGTTTAAAAGGTAGCACTCCATGTCCGGGTTTTTTTGCAGTATCTCCAGAAGCCTGTTGCCCTCCTCGGCCTCCGGCCCGATTATAAACGGGTTGGTCCCCACTTCCCTTTTTGACTGCCCGGCATTGGTGGGGTCTCCGGCTGAAGTCTCAATGGACTCGCCCAGCATGAAAAAGGCCGCTCCCTGCTGGGGGGTGAGTTTGGCCACCGGCGGCACTATGTCGTTGCGCCGCGTTATGAATATTATCCGGTGGGCCTTGGGCAGGTCAATCTCCTGGTCGGTGTTTTCAACAAAGCTCCTCAGTATCACTCCCCTGCCGTTGGAGGTCAGCTGATCGTCGTCGAAAAGCACATCTCCGCTTCCGTTAATCATAACGTTTTCAAATATTGCGGTGGGTGAAACGGCTGCCTTGTAAAGAACTGCCTGGCTGGCGTCCAGACCCTCGGTCTTGATGTAAAAACCGTTTTCCGTGCCGTAGCAGTAGCCGTCGGGCCTCATCATAATCACATCGTCCTGCCGTATAAAAACAGTCTCCGGGTAGTTCAGCCCGTGGTTGTGCATCGTCAGTGTGGTTTTTCCGGTACCGCTCAGCCCGAATAAAATGAAGCCTGTTTCATGTATATTTCCCTTTCCGTTAGCGACCCTTAAAAGCTTGCTGCCGGCGTGGAGGCCCAGGCCTCCTTCCTTCTTGCACAGGTACATGGCCATCCTGAGGAATGATTTCTTGGCCTCCCCAAAGTAGTCGGTCCCCAATATGAAGGTAATCCTTTCTTCCGGGTGGCAGAAGATTACTTTCTCCGGCCACTCGGGAACATAGATGCTGACAAGATCCGGATCGCCGTCCGGATTGCGGGCCTCAAAAAGCATCTGCTGCCACTTAAGGGGTATCCGGGCGTATTTCTTTGTTATATAAAGCCTGCAGTGAAGGCTGAAGTCGGAGTGGAGCCCCATCTGCCGGTCAATTCTTATAACCTCGGCGCCCTTTAAATAATCGTACACTCTGCCGGCGATGGAACGGGCGCTCTCGGGCGATATTCCCTGCTGGTCCACTCCCAGAGGCGTGCCGTCCTCAACTATGTACGTGAATTTTGCACTCCTGTTCCTGACCTTGGATATATACCCCGGGCTGCCGTACACTGTTGTTTTTTCCTCATTGCCGGCAAGCTCCCTCAAACGGTCATTGGTAGGATTTGTCAGGATTTCCCCGGCCTGCACCGGCCTCCTCATCGATTCCATAATGTCACCCTTTTCCAGATTTATTGGTATCCTTTATACAATATTCTTCTACACAATGAAGTGTTTTCCTTTTAAAAGTATACACTATACAAAATTTTTGTTTTAATTATGCCCACATAATTGTGGCCACCGCATTCAATGTGTGTAAGAATACCCCCTGAAATAATGATATGCACGGGTATTGTGCGTAATAATCAAAAGGCCGCCAACTTGACACCATTTCAAAAGGAATATATATTATTTGTATGTGTTGAGATATCTGGAAAATTAATACTTTTGGGGAGAGTTGGATGAGCACTCAAAAAAAACAGATGAACTTTTTGGAGGAATTAAAATACCGGGGACTTGTCAACGACATGTCCGACCCCGTAGAGCTTGAAAGACTTCTTGCCACTGAATCGGTGGTACTGTACTGCGGTTTTGACCCCACGGCGGACAGCCTGCATATAGGACACCTGCTCCCGCTGCTGGCCCTGAAAAGGTTTCAGCAGGCAGGACACAGACCCATAGCCGTAGCCGGCGGTGGAACCGGCCTAATCGGGGACCCCAGCGGGAAAACCGCCGAGCGCACATTAAATGCAAAGGAAACTGTTGACTCTTACCTGATAAATATCAAGAAGCAGCTTTCGGTGTTTCTGGACTTTGATTCCAAAACCAACCCGGCCATGCTGGTAAACAACTACGACTGGCTGTCAAAGCTCAATGTTATCGAATTCTTACGGGACACCGGAAAGCATTTCTCGGTCAACGCCATGCTGGCCAAGGATTCCGTAAAGTCCAGGATTGAAAACAGGGAAGTGGGGATTTCCTACACAGAGTTCAGCTACATGATACTGCAGTCATACGACTACTACCACCTGGCCCAAAAATACAACTGCAGGCTGCAGATAGGGGGCAGCGACCAGTGGGGCAATATAACCGCCGGAATTGACCTTATCCGCCGGAGACTGCAGGCTCCCGCCTATGCGCTGACCTTCCCGCTGATCACCACTTCGGAGGGCAAAAAATTTGGCAAAACCGAGGCCGGGGCCATCTGGCTGGACGGCAGAAAAACCTCGCCCTACCAGTTCTACCAGTTCTGGATTAACGTCAGCGATCAGGACGTGATAAGGTTTATCAAGTTTTTCACCTTCCTGGACCCCGAAACCATTGCCGGGCTGGAAGAAGCCACCGCCTGCAGTCCCGAAAAGAGGGAGGCCCAGCAAAGGCTGGCCTACGAGGTCACCGCCATGATACACGGCGAAAACGAGGCCGCGCTGGCCAGGCAGACCGCAGCCGCACTGTTCAAGGGGGAGCTGTCCTCCCTCACCGAGGGGCAGCTGAGGGACGCGATGAGCGGGGTTCCCGCCACCAGTCTGGATGAAGCAAGGGTCCGGGATATGACCCTCCTGGACCTGGTGCTGGAAACGGGCCTAAGCCCCTCCAGGACACGGGGAAGAAACGATATCGAAAGCGGCGCCATATATATAAACGATCTCAGAGAAAATGACCCGGGCAGGAGCATTTCCTCCGTGGATAAGCTCTTTGGAAGGTACATAGTGCTGAGAAAGGGCAAGAAGACATATCACCTGGTAACACTGGAACGGTAATCAAGCCAACCCTTTATTGAAAGTGATTGGAACGCCTTAAATAAAATAGCCGCCCTGTCGGGCGGGCTGGAACTCAGAACTCAGAATAGTGACAGCCTGCTTTAATAGCGACCTCAAGATGTCTGGATTGCATAGAAGCGCTTTTGCGATTTAGTACGTTAAAG
>JBMOPC010000126.1:0-35497 GCA_049323915.1 Bacillota bacterium | reverse complement strand
ACCAACAACCAATAACCAATAATCTGAGATAAGGAGGCTTTCTTGTGAGCAACATACTGATAAAAGGCGCCACGGTGATTACCATGGAGAATCATGACGATATAATTCCCGCCGGCGAAATAGCCATACAGGGGCAGCACATACTCCACGTGGGGCCGGCCGGCTCCACCCCCGGGGACTTCATCCCCGACAGGACACTGGATGCCGCTGAAATGCTGGCGCTGCCGGGATTTGTCAACAGCCACACCCACGCCGCCATGACTCTTTTACGGAGCTATGCCGACGACCTTCCACTGATGAAATGGCTGGAAGAAAAAATATGGCCCCTGGAGGCCAGGCTGGAGAGAGAGGACATATACTGGGGCTCAATGCTTTGCTGTTTGGAAATGATACGGTCGGGCACCACCACCTTCGCCGATATGTACTTTCACATGGGACAGGTGGCCAGGGCGGTGGAGAAGTCCGGCATGAGGGCTGACCTGTCCAGGGGAATGATAGGCGTAGGGCCCGAGGCCGAGTCGGCAATGGAATACAGCCGCTATTTCGTGGAAAAATGGCACGGGCAGGCCGGCGGCAGGATAACAGTGCGCCTGGGCCCACACGCCCCGTACACCTGCCCTCCCGATTATTTGAAAAAGGTGATAGGCCTGGCCCGGGAGCTGAATGTGGGAATACACATCCACCTGGCCGAGACAAAGAACGAGATTGAAGACATGGCCCAAAAATACGGCATGTCACCCATCCGCCTGATGGACAGCGTGGGGCTTTTCGAGCTGCCGGTTCTGGCTGCCCACTGCGTGCACCTGGATGACCAGGATATACAAATACTGGCCCGCAGGAAGGCGGGGGTGGCCCACAACCCGGAAAGCAACATGAAGCTTGCCAGCGGTGTGGCCCCGGTCACCGCCATGCTGGAGGCCGGTGTCACGGTGGGGCTGGGGACCGACGGGGCCGCCAGCAACAACAACCTGGACATGCTGGAGGAGATGCGCAGCGCGGCCCTGCTGCAGAAAGTCAGCACCATGGACCCACTGGCGCTGCCATCGTTCCAGGCGCTCAGCATGGCCACCAGGGGCGGCGCAGAGGCCCTTGGCATGGGCGGGAAGATAGGGCTGATCAGAAAAGGGCTTCACGCGGACATAATATTGATGGAGACCCGCAGGCCGCACCTTTTCCCGAGGCACGACTGGATGGCCCACATAGTATACGCCGCGCAGTCCTCCGACGTGCACACCGTGATTATAGACGGAAACATAGTTATGGAGGGGCGAAAGGTCCTCACCATAGACGAGGACGAGGTCTACGAACAGGTGCAGAGCCGCGCCGAGAGGCTCACTAAAATAAAGTAGACATATCTACAAGGTTAGAAATTGGAGGTCGTAGCTAACCTCCAACTTCAAAATGGGGGGTGGCATGTACGGCCACGGTAAAATTGGCCAGGGGCCGGCATCTCAGGGTGTCCGGCGGGCACCCCTGGGTCTACCGGACAGAGGTGGAGGATATACAGGGCGTCTTTAGCCCCGGTGACATAGTAGAAATAGTGGATTCCAGGGGAAAATTCCTGGGGAGAGGGTATATAAACCCGGCCTCCCAGATACTGGTCCGTATCATGACCAGAAACAGGGATGAGGACATTGACAGGCAGTTTTTTCACAGGCGGATAAAGTCGGCCTGGGAGTATAGAAAAAAGGCTGTGCGGAATTCCAACGCCTGCCGGGTTGTTTTTGCCGAGGCCGATTTCCTTCCGGCCCTGGTGGTGGATAAATTCGGCGATTATCTGGTGCTGCAGACCCTGGCGCTGGGCATTGACGTACATAAGGAAACCATAGCCGGTGTGCTGCGGGAGCTGATTGAGCCGGCCGGCATATACGAGAGAAATGACGTAAGCGTGAGGGAACTGGAAGGGCTTCCTCTTAAAACCGGTTTTATCGGCGGGGAATTCGACACCATGGTGGAAATAAATGAAAACGGCCGCGCTTTTGAGGTGGACCTCGCCGGCGGGCAGAAAACCGGGTACTTCCTGGACCAGCGGGAAAACAGGATGGCTCTGAAAAACCTTTGCGGCGGGGCCAGGGTATTGGACTGCTTCTGCCACACCGGAACCTTTTCGGTGTACGCAGCCGGCTTCGGGGCCGCGGAGGTGCTGGGGATAGATATTTCAGCCGCCGCGCTGGAGGTGGCCCGGAGGAATGCCGCCAGGAACGGGGTTGGCCGGATATGCAGCTTCAGGGAGGGCAACAGCTTTGATGAGCTGAGGGCAATGGAGAAGTCCGGGGAAAAATTCGACCTTGTAATACTGGACCCGCCGGCCTTTACCAAGTCGAAGAAGGCCCTGGAGGGGGCTGTCAGGGGCTACAAGGAGATCAACCTGAGGGGGCTGAAGATGCTCCGGCCCGGAGGGTTCCTGGTGACCTGCTCCTGCTCTTTTCACATGAGCGAGGGATTGTTTATGGAGGTTATAAACCAGGCGGCGCTGGATGCCGGCAGGCTGGCGCGGGTGGTTGAGGTCCGCAGGCAGGCCAGGGACCACCCCATGCTTTTGGCCTCGCCGGAGACCTATTACCTCAAGTGCGTTATGCTGCAGGTGATGTAAAGCTGATGGAACATAGGAAGGGCGGAGTTCCTGATGTCCTGGTTGTTGGGGGCGGCCCGGCCGGTATGATGGCGGCCGCCTCGGCGCGTCAGGCCGGGGCCGGTGTAACCCTGCTGGAAAAAAACAGCCGCCTGGGGGTCAAAATGGGAATCACGGGCGGTGGGCGCTGCAATCTGACCAATACCGCGGGGCTTCACCATTTTATCAAAAACGTCCCCGGTAACGGAAAATTCCTGATGAGCGCCCTGTCCCGCTTTTCAAGCCGGGACTGCATGGCTTTTTTCCAAAGGCTGGGGATGCAGACGGTAACGGAGGAGCACGGCCGGGTCTTCCCGGCGGGAGGGCAGGCCAAAGACGTGGCGGACTCACTGGAAAGATACCTGCTGGCCTGTGGGGTGAGAATTGTATACTGTGTAAGGGCCGTGGAGCTTCTGACGGAAGACGGCATATGCCGGGGAACAAGGACTAATGACGGCAGGGAGTTTTATGGCAGGTCAGTGATTTTGGCCACCGGCGGGGCGTCGTATCCCCGCACCGGATCATCGGGGGACGGTTATCTTCTGGCCCGGCGGGCGGGACACCGCGTCAGCACTCCTCTTCCCGGCCTGGCTCCCCTTTGCAGTCCGGATGTCAAAAGGAGTGATTTACAGGGGCTGTCACTGGAGGATATAGTAATCACCCTTGCCGCAGGCAGCGGCAAAGCAGTATCCCGAGTACGGGGGGACATTGTTTTCACTCACTTCGGCATCTCCGGTCCGGCTTCCCTGGCAATCAGCAGGGAGGTTTCCCTGCGGGCCTCCGTAGGCGAAAGAGCCTTAAGGCTTATCTTGGATCTTTTTCCGGATGAAAAAGAGGATGCGCTGTCGGAAAGGCTTTTTTCCCTTGCCGGGGAACATCCCCGGAAGTCTGTGGGCGGGGTGTTGAAACAAGTACTCCCGGACCGGCTGGTATCGTTATTGACCGGCATGACTCCGCCGGATTTGGGGAGGAAGGCCGCAGAAACAGGGAAGGAGTCCTGGAGGCAGACGGCCCGGCTTTTAAAAAGACTCCCCTTCGGCATATCCGGTGTAAAGCCTTTAACCGAGGCAATGGTCACGGTGGGCGGGGTATGCACCGGGGAGGTTGATCCCCGCACCATGGCTTCCAGGCTTGTGAAGGGGCTGTATTTCGCCGGGGAAGTTATTGACGTGGACGCCTATACCGGTGGGTTCAACATGCAGATAGCCTTTTCCACCGGATGGCTGGCCGGCCTCTCGGCGGCTGAATAAGTTTTTTTTGTATAAATCCCTCACTGAGGGGGTTTTTTATTGTGTAGGAATGCATATGTCACTTTAACGTATTAAATCGCAAAAGCGCTTCTATGCAATCCAGACATCTTGGGGTTGCTATTAAAGCAGGCTGTCACACTTATTCTGGATTCTGGCTCCTGGATTCTGGATTCCAGTCGCCCGCAGGGCGATTTTGTTCTGCTTTGGAAAAGTAGTTGCACAGTTATATGATAGTGCCAATTAAGTATATAATTAAGTGAATATTGTGATGCAATAAAAAAGTCGAATGTAGTGCCGATACGATATAGTAAATATACTATCCGCAATATATATGTCAGAAGTTATGAAATATTAAAATAATTTAGATCATTCAAAATATAAAAACTTTGTTCGGAATAATTAAACAAATATTTAAAAATGATCTAAAATTAAAACTATTCGTGTATAATAAGAATTAACCAGCATTGGTTAATTCTTTATGGAGTGATTGATATGAGCAGCAATTCCAGGAAAGAACCTGATAAGGAAAAGGTTACTCTTGAAATAGTTGAAAAAAACAGGAGGCGTGTTTTGGAGTTTGCCTCGGAGGAAGACATGAGGGGATGGGAAAAGGCTTACCGTAAGAGCAAGCTGCACATCCCGTATTTTCTCCTGGGTATAGGCATAAATTTTATACTTTATTTTGCGGGACTGGATTTGTCCCGGGACATCTTTATGGGTGCACTGACAGGGCTTGCCATACCAATGGCAAGTATGTTTTTTTTATCTGAGCTGCATTACAGGCTTTTTATCAAAAAAAGGGGGAGTCCCTGTTGAAGTGAGGTGATGCCGGGATAAAAACCAGCAAAAGGGGGGATGGTCGTAAGTTAACAATATAACTAAAAAAGAGAAATGTTCTTTACGGAAGGAGGTTATGGATTTGTTTAAAGGTATGCATCCCATTTTTTGGATAGGGCTGGCCATTATGTACGGGTCTGCAATCATTTTCTGGATATGGGAAATCGCCTTGCCGGGATCGGTATTTACAGTCAAGGTAGGGGGAATTGCCGCTCCCTTCCTTTATGGCGGTGTTTTTATGCTTGCCATTGTCAACGTTTTCCTGGCCTGGCTGTGGTACTACGTTCCGGAGAAGATTGAGGAGAGAGAACAAATGAACCTTGGAAAGGGAGGGGATAAGGGTGTCACAGGTTAGTCCCATTGTAATATTCTTTGCGGCGGCGTACTTCGCAGTAATATTCGGCATAGGTTTTTACAGCCGCAAGGCGGCGCTGAGCGCCAGCGACTACATGGTCAGCGGCCGGAATGTGGGACCGATAATAAACGGCGCCGCCCTTGCCTCCACGTACTTGAGCCCCGCCAGCTTCCTGGGTCTTCCGGCCTTTATATTCATCATGGGCTATCCATTCTGGTGGGCGCTGATTGGGATTATCGCAGGCATGCCCATAGCCTCGATGCTTACGGCGGCCCCCCTTCGCAAGTACGCGCCGGTGTCGTTTACGGACTATTACGCTGACCGCTATGATGACCAGAAGGGCATGAGGGCTCTGATCAGCCTTCCGGTTCTGGTTTCAGGGCTCTTGTACGTGACTCTCTCCATCATAGGAACCGCTCTTTTTATGATGGCTATACTTAAAGTTCCCTATAACTGGGCGCTTATAATAGGCTCCGTGGTTGTTCTGTTCTACGTTTACCTGGGTGGAATGGTGGCAACCACCTGGTCCAATGCGCTGCAGGGATTCCTTATGGCAATCGCGGCAGTGGCTGCTGCCGCGGTGGTGCTTACACATTTCGGGGGTTTTACAGGACTGGGTGAGGCCATCAACTCCAACAATCCTAAATTCTGGTACCCGCCCAACTCGGCCTCGGGAACCTTCTCTCATCCCATAATGGCGGGATGGACCGGAATGGTGAGCTTCTACTTTATATGGCACTACGGTTTTGCCATGATGCCGTATACCGTGGTGCGATTCTTTACCGCCATGGACCTCAAGGCCGCACGGCGGGCTGTGTTCTGGGCCACTCTTTTCGGGGCGTTCATGTATTGGGGGCTGGTTATCATTGGCAGTGCATGCCGTGTGCTGCTTGAGACGCTGCACCCGCTGATGAGCGACCCCGGTGTGAAGGATGCCGTGACTCTGCTGGCAAAGATAAAGTCCGTATACAATGTTGGAGGAGCGGCGGTAACCGACTACTCCATGATAGCCGCCGTGGAGGCCCTCGGAAACCCGTGGCTGATGGGCCTTTTGGTGGCGGGCGGACTGTCGATAGCCATGTCCACCACTGCCGGATGGCTTATGGTCATGAATGTTATAATCGGCCGTGACTGGATGGGTAAAATTCTGGGCAACAAGTGGGCCATCGACAACCCGGTCAAGGCTCTGCGCATGTGGTCGATTATTTTGACCATTGTCTGCACCGCCTTTGCCTTCAGTCCCCCGGCACTGGTGCTTGACCTTTCCGGCTGGGCCTTTGTGGTGGTTATAGCCACCATCGGGGCGCCACTGGTGTTTGGTTTATGGTGGGAAAGGGCCACCAGGGCAGCCACTTATGCTACTGTTATAGTGTTTCTGCCGCTGACGCTGTTCTCCTGGATTTACGCCAAGTCAGCGCTGGGAAGCCCGCACTGGTTCTTCCTCAACAAGGTGTTTGGAACCGATCTGGCCTTTGCTCACCAGATGTACTGGATACCGGTGTCTTTTATCTTCTTTATAATCGTTTCGCTGATTACCAGCCCGCCGGGGAAGGATGTAGTTCAGAAGTACTGCAATGACCTGCATTAAAAAAAGGGTGGCCAAAACGCCGGTTACAGGCATGTTTTCCGGCGACGGCCACCTGAGAAAGAAAATACTGCCAAAATAAATTATATCAGAAAAAGATATATAAATGTCAAAAGCAAAAATCTGCCTGATAAGGAAGCTGGCCCCCCGTTAGGGAGCCAGCTTCTGCGCTTTCTGGTGGGATGCGCGTTTTTTGACATACAATCACGGATTATAATCTATTATGTCGTTTACCCTGATTTGTTTATTTTCTCTGTCCGGCGATTTCTTCCCAGGCTTCCCGGTAAATATTCAAATCGCGGCCGCTGAAAAGCACGAACCTTACTTCCTCCAAAGTGTCCTGCCCCTCAAGGAACTCCTTGACCGTCCGGGCCGCCACCCGGGCCGCCCTTTCTGTGGGAAAGCCGTACGCCCCGGTGCTGATGGACGGGAAGGACACCGTGCGGATGCCCTTGCTTTCAGCCAGTTTCAGTGAGTTACGGTAGGCGTTGGACAAAAGCTGATCCTCGTTGCTTCCTCCCCCGGACCAGATGGGCCCCACGGTGTGGATAACGTAGCGGGCCTTAAGGTTTCCACCCCCGGTTATTACGGCTTCGCCGGTGGGGCAACCTCCCTTACGGGATCTTATTACCTTGCACTCCTCCAGTATCTGCGGGCCGCCTGCCCGGTGTATGGCCCCGTCCACCCCGCCTCCCCCCAGCAAGGAGGAATTGGCTGCGTTTACAATGGCATCAGCGTCTTGCTGAGTTATGTCTCCCCTTAAAAGCAGAACTCGGGCTACTCCTACCTTAAAAACCATTTTTGAACCCTCCCTAGGAAAACATGGGTGGCTATGTCGTAAATCGGCTACCTGCGTTACAATGAAGTGGCTAGTGGCTAGTGGCTATTGGCTATTGGCTATTGGCTATTGGCTATTGGCTTGGCTATTGGTTTTAGGTTTATAAACCACGAGGGTATAGAGAATACGGAGAAACCCGTAAACTATATAATAATTAGCCATCAGCTTCTGGATATTGTGAAACCATCTGGATCAAAAATTTTACCTAATGGCTAATAGCTAATAGCCGACCCTCAGTTCCGGCTTCTGGGGCCAGTGTTACCACCCTGCATTTTTCTGTGTCCCGGACGCCGGCGGGCTGTAGCCCATGGACCTGGTAAGGAAAATTATCCTGCTGCTGTGCTCCAGGCTGGAGGTCCACTGGTACGCCTCCTCCGGGAGCTGCCCCACGGCGAAGCTGCCGTGCCCCCTCACCATGGCCACCTTGTATTCCTTTAAAACCTCCGGCAGCAATTCCTCCAGCTGGGCGGAACCGATGGTGTGCCGGGTCCGCACAACCGGTATTTTATGCAATAGGTAGGCCCCCTCGGAATCCACCGGAACTATATGGTCCTCCATAAGGGAAAGCGAAATGGCGTGGGGGGGGTGGGCGTGGACAATGGCCAGCGCCGGGGTCCTTTTGTATATGGCCCGGTGCACCCTGATCTCGGTGGAGGCCAGGGTTATATTGCTGTCGTTCTTTTCCAGCCCGGTTTCTATGAGGTCTCCCTCCTGCAGGTTGCCCAGCATCGAGCCGCGCCTTGTTATAATTATCCTGTCACCGAAACGGACGCTGATGTTTCCGCTGTGGGAGCTGTTAAGTCCGGCTTCGAACAGGTCCCTCCCTATTTGTTGGAATATTTTCAGCATAGCATATCCTCCAGGCCCAGCCGGGCTATTTTGTCTTTGGTGGGAACGCCGTTGGAGTCCCATCCCCTGAAGCGGTAGTATTCCGCCAACATTTCGTCAAGCCGCACGGTGTGTCCTTTGGACGGGCCGTCTGTTACCGGCTCACCGGTGAGTCTAGGGGGCAGGCAGTCGTCCGCGGAGGAGTACCCTGATTTCAGGTTGTAAAGGCGCTCCAGGTTCCAGATGCGCTCTCCGGTAAGGTGCAGGTCCTGGGGCTGGTAGTTTTTGCCCGTCACCGAAGCCAGTATCCTGGCCAGATACTCCTCCGACACGGCCAGGCATATGAAGCGGCACACGGCCAGGCTGTCCAGGGCCGCGTTTACGTTCTGGTTGAATATGGCAAGCCCGGCCTTTCCCCCGGTGGAAAAGCGGTCAACCCTCTTGGGAATTCCCAGCACCTCGGAGCCCACCATATAAGCCCTCAGGTGACAGGCCCCCCGGTTGGAGGTGGCGAAGGCCAGCCCCATGCCCTGAAGGCCCCTGGGGTCGTAGGCCGGTATTTCAAGCTTCTTTACCTGCATGGCGTACTCCGGGTGCCCGCAGGCCGAGGCAAGCCGGTGCGATCCCCCTGATAAGAGACTGCCGGCCCCTTTGCGGTGCGCCATATCCTGTATCATTTCCAGCAGGCCCTCCCGGTCGCCGAAGCGCAGGGGTATATCAAGGTAGCCCCTTTCGGCCAGCTCCATGGCGCAGCCTATGGTAACTCCGGTTGAAATGGTGTCCATTCCCAGCGTGTTGCAGAGGCGGTTTGCCTCTATAATTGTTTCCAGGTCGTCAATGCCGCACTGCGGCCCCATGGACCACACCGTTTCGTACTCGGGGCCGTGCCCTGCGCCGTTCTTTCCCCTTGTTATCCGGGTGCAGCGGACCGGGCAGCCCCGGCACCCGCCCTTTTTGACCGCAACGGTTTCGGCTATGGTTTCCCCGCTTATTTTATAAGCCCCCTGGAAATGAGACCGCTGAAAGTTGAAGGCCGGAAGCGCCCCCAGCTCGTTGAACAGGTTTACCAGCACCGGGGTGCCGAATTCGGGAAGGCCCTGGGAGGTTATTGGATTGGCCTTTATCCACTTGTTGGTTTCGTAAACATAGTATTTGTATTTTTCGCGGTGGGCAATGCCGGTGGCGAGACGCCCCCCCAGCGCCACGGCCTTGAGGTTCTTTTTTCCCATCACCGCCCCGAGGCCGCCCCGCCCCAGGGACCTGCCGTCGTCCGTGATTACGGATGCCATCAGCGCCCCGTTTTCACCGGCCGGCCCGATGGCGGCCACGCTTGTTTCCTCGCCGTGTTTTTTCTTCAGCGCCGCGCAGGCGGAAGGTATATCCATACCCCAGATTTCACCGGCGTCAAATATTCTGGGTTCGTCCCCGGTGACCGCAAGGTATACGGGGCGGCTGCCCGCTCCTTCTATTACCAGCGCGTCATACCCGCACCTTTTCAGCATAATCCCCCAGTAGCCGCCGGCATTGCTGTCAAATACGGTTCCGGTAAGGGGCGACCTGGAGACCAGGGAAAACCTGCCCGAACCGGGGGCGCCGGTGCCCGTAAGGGGCCCCGCCGAGAAAACAAGCTTGTTTTCTTTTTCAGGAAGATTAACCGCCGGGGGAACTTCTTTGGCCAGGAGGGCCACCCCCAGCCCCCGTCCCCCTATCCAGCGCTCCAGAAGGCTGCTCTCAATACTTTCCCGGCGTATGGTTTCGTTGTCCAGGTTAACCCTGAGGAGACTTCCGTGCCACCCGTAAGCCATGTTTAACCTCCGAAAATTCAAGTGTGGGGACCTGTGATTTATATATACAATTTTATATCAAAAAGTCCCAGGTGCAATTTTTTTTTGCTGCGGTGGGATTGTGAAAACGGTAATTTGGGGTTGAGATGTTTACGAAACAGTGTTATACTTTTTGCAAATACAGGAGACGAGCACCGGCCAGCGAGGCTGAGAACAGCAGAGGCGAGACGACTCGGAGATTTCGGGGTGAGGACCGGCGTATTTAGTGCTGGTCTTTTTTCATTTGAGCTGGAAGCCGGCAGCCAGCAGCTTGCGGGGGTGGAATGGATGATACTGATGATAGACAATTATGATTCCTTCGTGTACAACCTTGTTCAGTACCTCAGGGAAATGGGCCGGGAGGTGGCGGTTTACCGCAATGACAGCATTGACCTTGAACAGGTGGAAAAGCTAAACCCCGATCACATAATAATTTCGCCGGGGCCGTGCACACCGGATGAAGCAGGGATCTCTCTGGGCCTGATAAGATATTTTGCCGGAAAAATACCGATACTGGGGGTGTGCCTGGGGCACCAGGCCATCGGGCAGGCCTTCGGCGGGAGTGTTGTAAGGGCACAGAGGCCGATGCACGGGAAAACTTCGGTGATAAATCATGACGGCAGGGGGGTTTTTTCCGGGCTGCCCCAGACATTTGTGGTGGGCAGGTATCACTCCCTGGTGGTATGTCCGGACGGGCTGCCGGACTGCCTGGAGGTGACCGCCCTTACAGGAGCGGGGGAGATTATGGGGCTCAGGCACCGCCGGTACCATATCGAGGGTGTTCAGTTCCACCCGGAGTCAATATTGACCCAGTACGGAAGGGATATGCTAAAAAATTTTCTCGGTGTCCGGAGGGCTGAGTGTGAGGCAGTTTCAGCTTGAAAAAATAGATGTGGGGCCTGATGTCACAGCCCTTTTTGACGGTATGGCGCATATGCGGGGAAGTATACTTCTGGACAGCGGCATGGTGATGGAAGGGCTGGCCAGGTACTCCTTCATGTCGGCAGACCCCTTTATTATTGTAACGTCCCGTGGAAGCGAGGTAAGGATCGAGCACAGGCACGGCCCCCGCGCCGGTGACATTGAGATAAAAAACGGCAACCCCTTTGATATTATAAGCGGACTTATGAACCGGCATAAAATGGACAGCCTGCAATGCCCATTTCCCTTTTACGGCGGCGCGGCGGGTTTTTTCTCCTACGATATGGGCCGGCAGCTGGAGAAGCTGCCGAATACGGCTGCTGACGATGTCGGAGTGTACGACTGCTGGCTTGGTTTTTACGACGTGGTGGCAGCCGTAGACCATGTAACCGGATCGGTTTACATTGCATCCACCGGCAAACCGGAGGAAGACCCCGGGAGGGCGGCACTGCGGTCGGGAGAGCGGCTGGCATGGCTGGAAGAAAAAATAAAAACGGGCGGGCGGGATGATGCCTTCGGAATTTGCGGTGACGGTGCGGGGGAAAAGGCTTACTCCGGTGTGGCTGAAATGGCCTCGGATTTTGACCGTGACAGTTATTGTGCCGTGGTGCAAAGGGCCAGGGAGTATATAGCGGCCGGGGACATATTCCAGGTGAACCTGTCACAGAGGTTCAGACTGCCAAGAAAGGTGGAGCCCTGGGAGATATACCGCCGGCTCAGGGAAATCAACCCGGCGCCCATGGCCGCCTTCATAAACTGCGGCAGCCTTCATGTGGTCAGCGCGTCGCCGGAAAGGTTTATGAAAGTTGCCGGCGGCAAGGTGGAAACCAGGCCCATCAAGGGTACCAGGCCCAGGGGAAAAACCCCCCGGGAGGACGCGTTAAGGCGCCGGGAGCTGTGGGACAGTGAAAAAGACCGGGCCGAGCTGGTTATGATAGTGGACCTGGAAAGAAACGACCTTGGCCGGGTCTGTGTTCCGGGAAGCGTGAATGTTCCGGAACTGTACAGGCTGGAGGAATATCCCACGGTGTTCCACCTGGTGTCCACCGTGGTGGGAAGGCTGGAGGAAGGCAGGAATGTTCTGGATCTTCTAAAGGCATCCTTTCCCGGCGGTTCCATAACCGGCGCCCCAAAGATAAGGGCGATGGAGATAATTGAGGAGCTTGAGCCGGTCAGGCGCGGAATATACTGCGGGTCCATAGGTTACCTGGGATTTAACGGCGACGCCGACCTCAGCATAGTTATCAGGACGCTGGTGTTTACCCCGGAAAAAATTTACCTGCAGGTGGGCGGGGGGATAACCATAGATTCCGATCCCGCCGCAGAGTATGTGGAAACCCTGGACAAGGCCAGAGCGCTGGTAATGGCGCTGGGGTTGGGAGAAATATAGTAAATCGCTCATACTGAAAACCTACTCGGTCAGAATACAGTAGACAGGAGACAGTAGACAGGAGACAGATCCCATGCTGTAAAATACGGCGCCAAAAGCAATGAAAATTTGGGGCACATGTGCATTATACTAGTCATAGGTCGTCAGTCTTCAGTTCCGAGGTCGATGTCAGACGTGCGACTATCTATTGCCAGGCTTGAAAGGTCTCCCCCGTACATTCTGGCTTTGTGATTAAGCGATTTAGAGGGATACAGTAAACAGAAGATAGAATAACGATTACAGCTTGCGGTATGCACTCTCCTGTCTCCTGACTCCTGTCTCCCGGACCGGTCAATCCATACAGTATAAGCTAAAAAGGAGTATTCTATATGGGTATCGGCAGCATCGTCTGTATAAATGGTGAATATCTGCGGGCTGAAAAGGCGGCCGTTAATGTCAGCGACCAGGGGGTGCTGTTCGGCGTCGGTATTTTTGAAACCATCAGGGTTGAAAGCGGCAGGCCCTGTGTCCTGAGCCTGCACCTCTCCCGCCTGACAGGTTCCGCCGGTGAGCTGGGGCTGCATCTACCCTTTGAAATTCAGGAAATTGGTGATATGGTTTGCCGGACTGCCCAAATGAACGGTGTGGTCCGGGGAGGCCTTCGCCTGACCCTTACCGGAGGCGGGGCGGCGGGGCCGGTGGTGTTTATTCAGGCAAGGCCTTGGCCGTACGGTGAGGAACAGTACAGGCGGGGATTCTCTGCCGGTTTTTCCACCATAAGAAGAAATGAGGGCTCGCCCCTGGTCAGGCATAAAACCCTGAACTATTTCGAGAATATGATTGCCCGGCGTGAGGCCGGGGCATCCGGATGGGACGAGGCGCTTTTTTTAAATAATTCCGGCATGCTGACCGAGGGGGCGGTAAGCAATATTTTTATCGTAAACAGCGGGAGGGTTATCACTCCGGATATTGAATGCGGACTTTTACCAGGTGTAACCAGGGGGAGAATTATCGGGATCTGCAGCCGCCTGGGGATTGTGGCGGAGGAAAGGGCGGTGCGCCCTGAGGAACTGGCCGGCGCCCGGGAGGCTTTTTTAACCAACGCCCTTATGGGGGTTATGCCTCTCACCCGGGTTGCCGGTGCGCCCGTGGGGCACGGGGCGCCGGGCGGGATAACCCGGGCTGTCATGGAAGAGGTGGGAAAGGATTTCACCCAAGGGGGATCTCCCCTTTGCTTCAGTGGGGGGTAGGACGTCTATACCGTCCGAAGGGGCGCCCAGCCCCTTTTATAAAAAGAGGAGGGAGGGCTTTTGCCCTCCCTTCCCGACTCTCTCAAATTTATAAATGGCGGGGATGCTCCATAAGGTCAATGGCGCCGAGAAGCAGGTGGGCCAGACCGAATCCGGCTATTCCCCAGCCAAGGGCCGGGTTGGACCCTTTCAGCGCCAGGCCGGTGGCTGTTACTGCGGTACCGAGGACGGCCGGGACCAGACCTTCGCGTACCAAGTATATTCCCCCTTTTTTTTGAGAGTTCAGATATATTGTTGTACGGATTATCACATTTATGTCAGATAGATAATGGTTTTGCATCCAAATAGTAGACTTGAGGCAGCGATTGTAATAAATAATCTCCTTTTCCTGAAACAGGCCGGTATATAAAAATATTTTTGGGTAAAAATCATAGCAAATTTAAGATATTGCTCAGTTGAAAATGAGAGGAGAGGGTTTGATGTCTCAAGACCGGAATCTGGAAAGGACAGCCCAGGAAAAGCTGGATACTGATATCAGGACCCGGAATTACGGACTGAAGCTAAGAGTCACGGGCGGGGTGGCCCAGGTAACCGGTATTGTTGACACCCTTTCGGAAAAGGAGCAGGTGGACCAGATTATATACGGGATAGACGGGATGAAAGGCATTGACAACGGTGTGTCAATAAGTACGGACGGTTCAATTATAGACGAGGATGTGGTGGAGGAGGTGACCGAAGAACTCAACGCAGACGCCGGAGTGAACCTGCGCCACGTGGGGGCGAAAAGCGTCAGGGGAAATGTCTTCCTGGTGGGAACGGTGAACGGTCCCGAAGAAGAAAAGGCTGCCATAAGGGCGGCATCCAGGGCCAGGGGCGTAAAGTCTGTGGTGAGCCGGCTGAAAATAAACCAGGACCAATATGACACTGACGATCTGGTGGAAATTTTCCATCACCAGGTGAACAATGACATGGAAACGGGCGAAGATGCCATTATCAGGCAGGGATTAACATAAGCCGTGCCTGACAGTAGAAAAGCAGTGGCCGTGGGGAAAACCCCTGGAGGAATTTCCCCACGTTTTTTTGACTCCTTTTCATCTTGACAATATGTTTATTGCCGCCTTGCACCTTGGGGAATCCGCAAGCCAGACCTTTTTATCGCCTATATAATGGCTGGTGCCCGGGAGCCGGTCTTTTTTATTACTTCCGGGCCGCCCGCCAGAACATATCCGTAAATGCCGGCTATTTCAACGAAACCGGCGTTGGTTTTAAACTCGCTGGCGGCTATAAACATCAGTTCCGAAGAGAGGCATAAATCCGTGGGTGTAGAAAAACGTCAGTTTTTATTGCATATTGTTGTGTCACATTTCAAAAAAGCATTTAAATAATCCATACAAAGTCCATAGAAAGTCCATAATGTGCTACAATATAAATATCCGGATTCAGATAAAATCTTTTTCGGGAGTGTGAATCTATGGACCGGGAACTTACCCTGGAACTGGTCAGAGTGACCGAGGTGGCGGCGCTGGCGGCCTCGCAGTGGATGGGCCGCGGGCGTAAAAACGAGGCGGACGGGGCGGCCACAAACGCAATGAGGTTCATGTTTGACACCGTGGCCATAAACGGAACCGTGGTGATCGGTGAGGGTGAAATGGACGAAGCGCCGATGCTTTATATAGGTGAGAAGGTTGGTAACGCCCTTTCTCCTGAAGTTGACGTGGCCGTGGATCCCCTGGAGGGGACCAACATACTTGCCAAAGGACTGCCAAACGCCCTGTCAGTGGTGGCAATAGCCGACAGGGGCAACCTGCTGCACGCCCCTGACATGTACATGCAGAAGATTGCAGTGGGGCCGAGGGCGGCAGGTCAAATACATATAGACGACCCGATAGAGAAAACTCTGGAGATTGTTGCAAAGGCAAACAACAAAAGGGTGTCGGACTGCACCGTGATGATACTGGACCGCCCGCGACATCAGGAATTAATAGAAAATGTCAGGAGAGCAGGGGCCAGGGTAAGGCTGATAGGTGACGGCGATGTGGGGTCGGCCATATACACTGCCATTCCGGAAACAGGTATTGACCTTTGCGTCGGGATCGGGGGGGCTCCGGAAGGAGTTATCGCCGCTGCCGCCCTCAAGTGCCTGGGCGGGGAAATGCAGGCCAGGCTGTGGCCCGAGGACGACCAGGAGAGGGCGCGCTGCTCGGAAATGGGAATATCCGATCCCAGCAGGGTGCTTTATTTGAACGACATGGTAAAGGGAGACGACGCCATATTCGCCGCCACCGGAGTCACCGACGGGGAGCTGCTGAAAGGAGTGCGCATGCTGGGCGGGGATATGGCCGAAACCCACTCGTTGGTAATGCGTTACAAGAATAAAACAATAAGGTATATAAAGGCCATTCACAGGCTTTCCTACAAGGCCAACCTGGTCTTTGGAAGCGGGCAGATGATGTTTGACTTACCGGTTAAATGACTGGGATAAATGCCGTTTATGTGATATAATCGCCCATAGAGGTGAACTCATTTGAAACTTGATCCCAGGCTTATACTGGTGGCAGTGGTTACGGTTTTTGGCAACGCGTATATACAATACCTTAAATTTGACGGCGAGATTAACTGGACAAATGCCATTCTGGTGGGGCTGGTGGTCACCGCTTTACTGCCGCTCCTGATGAAAAAAAGGAAAAAGTGACAAAATAAGCTTGAAGGTCAAGGCCAGCCGGTACACCGTTGTTGAAAGCGGTGTATTTTTTTGAGATATAGAAATTATGCTTTGTGGATAACTTTTTCAGTTTATCTTAAGATCGTCTGGTTATTTTTTTGGTCGCTCCGGGGTCGCCAAGACGCTGCAGGGCAGCTTTAAATGCAGGCTTCCAACTATTCTGGATGCTGGCTCCTGGCTCGTGGATTTCAGTCGCCCGAAGGGCGATTTTGTACATCGCAAAATTTGTCGTCAGTACAATTTTATTGTTATATTGTCCTATTTTATGGTTACAACAATGTCAAAATTCGGTATAATCAATCTGTCAGCATTTGTTAAGGGGTGGTAGTATGTCCATGTCGCAGTCCGAAATAGACGTATTGCTAAATGGTGTGTCATCCGGCGGAATTGTTGAAAGTCAGGATTCCGGGGTTTTGCATAGCAGTAAAAAACCACTGGGGGAGGCCGGGGCGGCCGGCCCAGCGGAGGAGAATTTAGAGGATTATCTGCTTTTTCAGGAACTGGACACCATTTCCGAAATAGGCAATATATCGATGGGGTCGGCTTCAACACCTCTTTCCGAGCTGCTGGGCGTTCCGGTGAACATATCAAACCCCAACAGCTTTATAGCTTATCAGGAAAAGGTTTTTTCCTCTTTCGACACCCCATACATAACCATCCAGGTTGACTTCACCAGGGGCCTGAAGGGCTTTAACGTGCTGGTTATAAGGGAATATGACGTTGCTGTCATCGCGGACCTTATGATGGGCGGCAGCGGGGTGCCTGAAAAAATAGAGGTCGATGAGATGGCCATAAGCGCCGCGTCGGAGGCCATGAACCAGATGAACGGTGCGGCGGCCACCGCCCTGTCCGACATGTTTAACGAAATTATCGAGATTACTCCTCCAAGGACTGTTTACGTTAAAGACCTGGTGAAGGCCGATCACCACCCTCTGCCCACCGATGAGCCGGTGGTGGTGGTCCAGTTCAAGCTGTCCATAGGTGATTTGCTTAATACCGCCATAATGCAGCTTACCGGTATTGAAACAGCCAAGGAACAGGTTGCCTACCTCTTCAAAAAAATGGGAGTGGAGCCTCCCCGGGAGGCGGCATCCGGTGAGCCCGCCCCCGCGCCCGAATCCGCCGCCATCGCTCCGGTGGATATGATGAAGTGCACTCCCGGCGGGCAGGCCGTTGGAGTGGCTATGAACATACCCCTGGAAGCATCCCTGGTGTCCGGGAGAATAAAATGCCGGGTGGCCGACATTGCTTCGCTCAGGCCGGGCATGCTGATAGACATGCCCCGGGCCGACGGGTGCGTGGAGTTGGTTGTCAACGGTACGGTGGTGGCGGTGGGGGAGATTCTGGACGACAAATTCAAGGTCAAACACCTGGTTGACCTTTCGTTTAAAGGTTGAAAAATAAAAAACATATCAAGACCACTTCCGCTGAAAAATGCGGGGCCGCATACACGGCCCCGCATTTTTTGGCAGTCATGGTGGAGGATGGGGCCGGTTGCCATAGAATTATATATAATGCTACTACCCCAATACTTTCCCGTCAGAATCCAGAATCCAGAATCCAAATCCAACAGAGGAATACAAAAAGTATTCTGTCTCCTGTCTTCTGTATTCTGACATTATTATCCTTCAGAATTAGCTGAACAGGGATGTGATTTTTTGAGCCTCAGGTTTATAGCGGGGAGGGCCGGGAGCGGGAAAACCCGCCTGTGCTACGGTGAGATACTGCAGCGCCTCTCCGACGGCCGGGACAACGCGCTTATTCTGCTGGTGCCGGAGCAGGCCACCTTTCAGAATGAAATGGAGCTGTCCTCCATTACACCTTCAGGGGGACTGCTGAGGGCCCAGGTGCTGAGCTTCCGCAGGCTGGCCTGGAGGGTGCTCGGCGAGGTTGGCGGGGACGCCAGGGTACACATAGATGATCCGGGCAAGAGGATGATACTGAGGAGCATTATAGATCGCAGGAAGAAGGACCTCAGGGTCTTCGGCAGGGCCGCCGATCAGGTGGGATTTACCGAAGTGATGGCCGGGTTGCTTTCCGAGATGAAATCCTACGGCATACTGCCCGGGGACCTGAGCGGGGTTTCGGAAAGACTGGAAGAACACTGGCAGGCAAGACTTAACGACAAGCTCAGGGATATAGACATGATATACGGGGAGCTGGAGAATTACCTCATGGGCCGGTGTATAGACCCGGACGATTACCTTAACCTTCTGGCCGAAAGGATTGAGATCTCTCCCACCCTTCGGGGGGCGGAGGTGTGGGTGGACGGGTTCACCGGGTTTACCCCCCAGGAGTACTCGGTAATGGAAAAAATAATGATGGTGGCCTGCAGGGTCAGTGTAGCCCTTTGTGCCGACGGGAGATCTTTGAGCAGAGTTCCGGAAGAGGGCCATGTTTTTTATTCAACGGCGGAGACAGCTTCAAATCTTAAAAAAATGGCCCGCGAAAACCGGGTGAAGGTTGAGCCGGCCGATGTGCTGAGCGGCTCTCCACGGTTTGGACAGGCGCCCTCCCTGGATTATCTGGAGAAGCACTTTTTTGACAACAGCGCTCCCCCATACCGGGGGCGGGCCGAGGTTAAACTGGCGGCTGCCTCCTGCCCCAGGGCCGAGGTTGAGGCCGCCGCCAGGGAGATAACAGCCCTTTGCAGGGACGACGGCTACCGCTGGCGGGAAATCGCAGTGCTGGTAAGGGATATAAAACAGTATCACGTATTGATAAACACTGTTTTCAGGGATTATGAAATACCTTTTTTCATAGACCACAAGGGTTCAGTCACTCATCACCCCCTTGTGGAACTGATCAGGTCCGCACTGGAGGTGGCGGCGGGGGGGTGGAGTTACGACCCGGTGTTCAGGTACCTTAAGAGCGACCTGGCTCCGGTGGGAAGGGAAGAAACCGATATTCTGGAAAACTATGTTCTTGCCCATGGCATCAGGGGCGCCGCCTGGACCGATGGAAAGGACTGGCGTTTTAAAAGGAGCAGTATTGACGGGGAAGACCCGGGGGCCGAAGACTGGCAGCTCCTGGAAAGGGTTAACAGTGCCAGGCGGAGGGGCTTTAAGGCGCTGCTGAATTATTACACCACCGTTACAGAGGGCCGGCGCCATAACGCCAAAACACTGTCGGCAGCCCTTTTCGAAATGCTGGAGGACCTGGATGTGCCGTCACTGCTTGCGGAATGGAGCGCCCGGGCCAGGTCCGAAGGTGACCTGGTGCAGGCGGGTGAGCATGACCGTATCTGGGGACAGGTGGTGGACCTGCTGGAACAGGTTGTGGCCGCTTTCGGAGAAGATCCCCTGCCGGTGGATAGATATGCCAAAATTCTGGAGTCGGGACTGGTAAGCCTTAAGCTGGGGCTGATTCCGCCGGGGCTCGACCAGGTTACAGTGGGGTCGCTGGACCGCTCCCGCAGCCCGGCTGTCAGGGCGGTACTGGCGCTGGGGGTAAACGACGGGGTTTTTCCGGCCAGGCCAAAGGAGGACGGGCTGCTTTCCGATTTGGACAGGGAGACCCTTGCCGGGAAGGGGGTAAAGCTGGCTCCGGGAGTGAGAAGGAAGGTTTTTGACGAGCAGTTCCTGGTGTATACAGCACTGACCAGAGCCTCCCACCGGCTGTGGGTCAGCTACTCAATGGCAGACGGAGATGGACGGTCAATGCTGCCCTCCAGGGTGGTCTTCAGGATAAGACAGATTGTGCCCGGCGCCGGCGAGTATATCGCAGGGGTCGAGCCCTCGGCCGCCGGGGAGGACAATCCGGACTTCGTGGCAGGAGTCGGGCGCACACTGGGCTATTTGTCCACGCGGCTCAGAGAGTATTTGTCGGGAAAGGAAAGCCACCCCCTGTGGTGGGATGTATACAACTGGTATGTGAAAAACCTTCCTTCCGGGGATGGACTGGATATCATCCGCAGGGGGCTATTTCATAGAAATGTGGAAAAGCCCATTTCTCCCGGCCTGGCCAGGTCTTTTTACGGCGGCAGGCTTAAGGCGGGCATTTCAAGGTTAGAAAGGTTCAATTCATGTCCTTTTTCACATTTTCTAAGCTACGGGCTTAAAATAAGGGAAAGGGCAAACTACAGGCTGACTCCTCCCGATATGGGGCAGTTTTTTCACCTTGCGCTGAAAATGTTTGCCGAGGCTGTCAGCCGGAGCGGGCTGGACTGGGCAAGCCTGGACAGGGAGACGGTGGCCCGGATGGCCGGGGCAATAGTGGATGAAATAGCCCCAAGGCTGCAAAATGAAATACTCCTCAGCACCGCCCGCTACCGCTACATGGTTACCAGGCTGAAAAGGAGGCTCATCCGGGCCGCTGCCACCATGGCCGTTCAGTACAGCAGGGGCAGATTCAGGCCGGTGGGACTTGAGGTAAAGTTCGGACCCGGGGGGCAGTTGCCAACTGTTATCATAAAACTTCCCGGCGGGGACGAAATGGAGATATCGGGGCGCATTGACAGGGTGGACGCCTGCAGGTGGGAAAAGGGAAGCCACATACTGGTGGTGGATTACAAGTCCGGTTACAGGGACATAGACCTGGCCGAGATTTTTTACGGGGTCAATATACAGCTCCCGGCCTACCTGGATGTTGCCGTGACCCACTCCAGGCTTCTTGCCGGGGATGAGGGAAAGCCGGGCGGCATATTGTATTTTTCAGTGGCCGACCCGTTGATCAGGACCCGGGGACCCGTATCCGGGGAGGAAGCCGAGAGGCTGGCGCTGAGAAATCTTAAAATGAGGGGGATTGTGCTGGCCGACCCGGATGTGGTGCGCCTTATCGATTCGGGCATGGACAGGCGGTCCGACATCATCCCGGTTTCTATCACAGCCGCAGGCGATTTTTACAAAAACAGCCCGGTGGCCACCGCAGAACAATTTGCGCTGCTGAAAAAACACCTGTGGAGTGTGTACAGGGCCACAGGGGAGAAGATGCTGTCCGGAGAGGTGGCAATAGACCCGGTAAAGATAGGCGGCAGTCTGCCTTGCCGGTATTGCAAGTTCGGGGCGGTCTGCAGCTTTGACCCGGCGCTGCCGGAAAACAGGCCCAGGATACCGCCCGTCCTTGATCAGCAGATGATTTGGGAGAGGATGTCTTTGGCGCCGGAGGTGGAAGCCGATGAGTAAATCCGCCGGGAAAAACTGGACTGCCGAACAGCTGGAGGCCATCAGCGCAAGGGGCTGCAACCTGCTGGTGTCCGCAGCCGCAGGGGCGGGCAAAACCGCCGTGCTGGTGGAAAGGATACTGAGCCGTATACTGGACGGGGATAATCCTGTTGATATAGACCGACTTCTGGTGGTTACATACACCAATGCCGCAGCGGCGGAAATGCGTGAAAGGATTGCCGGGGAAATATCCTCCCGTCTGTCCGGAAAATCCGGCGGCGGCAGGCTGGCCCTTCAGCTGGCGCTTTTGAACAGGGCCAAAATAACTACCATACATTCCTTTTGTATGGACGTGCTGAAAAAATATTTTTACAGGCTGGGGCTGGACCCCGGCTTTCGCATAGCTGACGAGACCGAAACACTGATGCTGAAATCAGATGTTCTAGACGACCTTTTTGAGATGTGCTACGCCGGTGGCGGCATCCCCGGTTTTACCGACCTGGTCGAGTTTTACGGCGGGGAAAGAGACGACTCGGGGCTGCAGGAGCTGGTTTCCAGGATGTACGAATTCTCCAGGAGCAATCCCGACCCTGATCTCTGGCTTGAAAAAATTGCTCGAAGGTATGAATCCGCGTCCTGTTCGGAAAAAGAGCTGGAAGCATTTGCGGCAGAAGTGCTTGGGGAGATATCGGCTATGCTTGAGGGCGCCATTGAGGAAATGGAGGCGGCACTGGATATTTGCCTTAAGCCCGGGGGGCCGGCCGGCTATTCCGTAGGAATAAAGGAAGAAATAGCAATGCTGCGGGACCTGCTGGAAAACTGCGGTGCAGGGTGGGACCAGGCCCACAGGGCCTTTCAGCAGTGCAGCTTTGCCACTCTGAAAAAGGCCGGGGCCGATGTGGACGAGGGCCTCAAGGAACAGGTGGCCGGGATGAGGGATGGCGTCAAAAAAAGGATAAAGGGCGCCAGGGAGGACTATCTTTCCAGGACACTGGCCGATCACGCCGGAGACATGAAAAAGCTGGCCCCTGTCGTCAAAAGCCTTACGGAGCTGGTGTGGCGGTTTGCCGGCAATTACCGGGCGGCCAAGGCTGCCAGGGGAATTGTGGACTTCAGCGACCTGGAGCATTACTGCCTGCAAATACTGACCGAAAAGAATGCGGAAGGCATTACCGGGCCTTCCGCCGCGGCGCGGGAATTACAGGAGCAGTTTGAAGAGGTGCTGGTGGACGAGTACCAGGACATAAACCCGGTGCAGGAAGCTATAGTAACAATGGTCTCCAGGAGCGTGGAGGACCTCCCCAACCTGTTCATGGTGGGGGATGTGAAGCAGAGTATATACCGCTTCAGGCTTGCCGAGCCGGGGCTTTTCCTGGGGAAATACCTCAGCTACCCGGCCAGGGCCGGCGGCCGGTGCAGGAGGATAAACCTCTCCAAGAACTTCAGAAGCCGCCGGGAGGTAATAGATGCCGTCAACTTTGTTTTCGGGAGGATAATGTCCCGCCGGACCGGGGAAATGGACTATGACTCCGATGCCCGGCTGATATGCGGCTCTCAGGTGTATGACAGCTCCGGTCCGGGGGGTGGTCCGGGCTGCAGGGTGGAACTGCATATTATTGACAGGTCCGGTATGCCGGGGGAGAATGTTGAAGATCACGGCGGCCCGGTGGGAGATTCGGGGGAAAAGGGGCCGGAAATGGAAATGCCGGACGATTTCCGGGAAAAAGAGGAGCTTGAGCCGGCCCAGGCCGAGGCCAGGGCTATAGCCAGGCGCATCAAAGAGTTGATCAGCCGGGGCTTTAAAATATACGACAGTGGCACTAAACTTTTAAGGCCTGTGACGTACAGGGATGTTGTGGTGCTGATGAGATCGGTGCGCCACACCGCCAACGTGTTTATTGACGAGTTCAGCAGCCATGGAATACCCGCCTGCGCCGACACCGGGACAGGCTTTTTCCAGTCGGCAGAGATTGAAACAATGGTATCCCTGCTTAAAGTTGTAGACAACCCCAGGCAGGACATACCGCTGGCCGCAGTGCTCCGTTCGCCGGTGTGCGGGCTGGGGGCGGAGGAACTGGCCGCAGTAAGGATGGCAGGCGGGGACGGGGAGCTGTGGGATTCGGTATCCGTGGCGGCCAGGCAGCCGGAGGGGGAATTGTCCAGGAGGCTCTCGTTGTTTGTGGATTCACTGGAACGCTGGAGGCGGCTTGCACGAAGGGCCGCCATGACGGACCTGATCTGGACCATATACAGGGAGACCGGCTACTATCACTATGTGGGCGCAATGCCGGGAGGGGCCCTGCGGCAGGCCAATCTGCGGGCGCTGCACGACCGGGCGGGGCAGTATGAGTCCACAACTTTCAGGGGGCTGTTTTCATTTTTGCGCTTTATCGACCGGCTGCGGGAGAAAGGCGAGGACCAGGGGAGGGCCCGCTCCCTTGGGGAAAATGAAGACGTGGTCCGTATCATGAGCATCCACAGGAGCAAAGGACTGGAATTCCCGGTGGTGGCGGTGGCCGGGCTGGGCAAAAAATTCAACATGCAGGACCTCAACCGGGATGTTCTATTGCACAGGGAGATAGGGCTGGGGCCGGTGATGGTGGAAACCGCCGCCAGGATTGCCTATCCCACTCTGGCAAGAATGGCGGTCCGTGAAAAGCTTCGCCGCGAAACACTGGCCGAGGAGATGAGGATACTTTACGTGGCCATGACCCGGGCCAGGGAAAAACTTATACTGGCCGGAACCGTGGCAAACCTCGGCAGGGCCTCCCGCCTCTGGTCAAGGGGCGCCGGCGGGAGCGTCTCCGCATATCGCATTCTGAGTGCCGGCTCTCACCTTGACTGGATTTGCACGGCGCTTTCCGGCATCGGTGACGGGCCGGCCTTTCGTGGAGCCGGAGTATCTGCCGGGTTTACCATTACTGCAACAGGAGAGGGCCACCTGTGGGAGATACATACCGGAAAAACAAATGGAATATCTTCACCAGAACCGGAATGCAACATTCAGGCGGCAAAAATAATGGAAGCCGTCAGGCGCGGGGAAGTGGTGGAGACTGCGGGAGACTATGCATCTTTTGTGCATGGAAGGCTCTCCTGGGTATACCCGGCCCGGGAGGCGGCGGGAAAGCCGGTAAAGATAAGCGTTACCGGCCTGGGAGAAAACACCGGGGGCATACACCGGCAACAGTTGGAGGAGGAGGATTCGGCCGGGCTTGACGGAGAGGCGTTGGCGGGTAAATTTTCATATCTGAGGCCTGGTTACGCAAGGCCGGCCTTTCTAACCGCCGGGAAGGAGCTGACCGCCTCCGAAAGGGGCACGGCAGTCCACACGGCGATGAGGCACCTGGACCTGGGCGGCAGGCTTGATGCCGGAGGAGTGGAGGAACAGCTGGCCCGGATGCTGGAACGGGAACTGCTGACACCGGATCAGGCGTCAGTGGTGGACTGCGGCAAGATAGCCGGTTTTTTCAGCAGCCCTCTGGGAAAAAGGGTTTTAAAGGCCGCCGCGGTAAAAAGAGAGCTGCCGTTCAGCCTTACGGTGCCTGCCAAAGAAATATATCCCGGCATTAAGGGGATTCACTCCGGGGAAAGGGTAATCATACAGGGTGTTATTGACTGTCTGGCCGATGAAGGGGACGGTTGCATACTCATCGACTACAAAACAGACAGGCTGAAGGAGGGCGCAGAAAAAACTCCGGAAAAATACACCGCCCAGATGCGGTGGTATGCAAGGGCGGTGGAGGCCATAACAGGAAGGCCGGTGAAGGAAATGTACATATACTTTTTTGAGCAGGGAAAAGTTCAGAAGTTGGAGGCTGGAATCCTGTAGGAATAAGGTGCTGCTGTTCATCAAAAAAATATTGACACCCCCCGGAAAGGGGGGTTATACTATCCATGTTACCGCTTTAGCGAGGTAAAGCGGTAACTCATTAATATATTAAAGATTAGCTGGTGGAGGAATTGAAATGACTGTACTGAGACTGGGACTGCCAAAGGGGAGCCTGCAGGAGGCCACATTTCAGTTATTCAAGAGGGCGGGCTTTAATATATCCGTAAGGAGCAGGTCCTATTTCCCGGCAATCGACGATCCGGAGATTGAAGTGGTGCTCATGCGCGCCCAGGAAATACCAAGGTATGTAAATGATGGGGTTCTGGACGCCGGGCTGAGCGGCTTTGACTGGATAGCGGAAAATGAGGCCGACGTGGTGGAAGTGGCCGACCTGGTCTATTCCAAGCAGACCAACAACCCTATCAGGCTGGTGCTGGCGGTGGCCAACAACAGTGATATCAGGTCGGTGCAGGACCTGCAGGGAAAGAGAATCGCCACCGAGCTGGTGAATGTCACCAGGAAGTACCTGGAAAAACACGGAGTCAGCGCCAATGTGGAGTTTTCATACGGAGCTACCGAGGTGAAGGTGCCGGACCTGGTGGACGCCATTGCCGACATCACTGAAACGGGAAGCTCTTTAAAGGCCAACAATCTCAGGATAATCGCCACGATACTCCAGTCAACCACCAAGCTGCACGCCAACCGCCGGTCCTGGGAGGACCCCTGGAAAAGGGAAAAGCTGGAGAACCTTGCGGTGCTGCTGCTGGGGGCGCTTTGTGCGGACTCCAAAGTGGGGCTTAAAATGAATGTGCCGGGCGACAGAATAAACGATGTGCTGTCGGTGCTGCCAGCCATGAAGCACCCCACCATCTCACAGCTGTACAACAGTGACTGGGTGGCCGTGGAGGTGATAATGTCGGAAAGGAAGGTAAGGGACCTTATACCGGCGCTGAGGAAGACCGGCGCCCAGGACATAATAGAGTACCCTCTGAACAAAGTAATCCCCTGAATTTGGGGCAGGAATTTTTAGGAAGGAAAACAGAATTCAGAACTCAGAACTCAGAATTCATCAGACCAAAACACTGGGTCAAAATATTTAAGCTGATCGATGCCGGCTTTCTTGAAGGCGGCTTTATTTTTTGTTAAAAAGAGCGTGGCAGCGGTTATAATGAAATATAATAAATATTATTCTATATTCTGACTCCTGGATTTTGGATTGCAACCCATTATTTATACATTCTTCCAGAAAGAAGGTTTCGGCATGATACCGCTGAGAGACAGCCTGAGGCCCAGGAGTGCGCCTTTCGTGAACTGGATGCTGATTGCCCTGAACATATACGTGTTCATCAGGGAAATAATGCTTCCCCCCGGGGAACTGAACGAGGTGTTCTACACTCTGGGGCTGATACCTTCCAATGTTATGTACCTGTTATTTACCGGGTCCCCCCTGGACTCGGCCATGATAACATTCATAACGGCAATGTTTCTGCACGGCGGCTGGATGCACGTTCTCAGCAACATGCTTTTCCTGTGGGTGTTCGGGGACAATGTGGAGGACCGGCTGGGACACTTCAGATATCTGCTTTTTTATTTGGCGGCGGGGGTTGCCGGGAGTATAGCCCACATAATATCAAACCCGCTTTCCGAAGTGCCGATAATCGGGGCCAGCGGCGCGGTGGCGGGTGTGCTGGGGGCTTACTTTGTAACCTTTCCCCGCTCCAGGGTGCTGGCACTGGTGCCAATACTGATATTTTTCACCATAGTGGAGATACCGGCGGTTATTTTCCTGGCGCTGTGGTTTGTGCTGCAGATATTCAACGGCACGGCCTCCCTGGGCGGGGCCGCCGATGCCGTGGCCTGGTGGGCCCACGTTGGCGGCTTTGTGGCCGGAATAATACTGATCAAAACAATAGCGCCGAGGAGGAGCCACTTCGCAGCGTAGCCGTTTATTAATTATTTCCATTGTGGAGATAATATTTCCACCAGAAATATTATGGAGGTTTTAATATGGCAAGGGACATTAGAGTGGTGGGAATACTTGTTGAGAAAAGGGCGGTTCACGGTCCGGAGGTGCAGGAGGTGCTGACCAGGTATGGTTCCAGGATATTGATGAGGTGCGGCATTCCGGACCCGGGCAGGGAAAGGGGCATAATAACCCTTACCATGCAGGCCGATGATAGTGAGTACAGTGTCATGGAACAGGACCTGGCAGAAATAGACGGGGTAACGGTTAAGAGCGTACGCCTGGCCGGGGCGGTGGGCTGAGGCAAAAAATACCCTTGCGGGGCTGATTCACCATGAAATTAGACGGGGGCAGGTAACATATTCGTACCTACCCCCGTCTAATTGACAACAGTTTTTGAGCGCACCTGTCCGTACCTCCAATCATGATTATTAAAATCCGTTGGCGCCTCACAACCCCGGTACAGCACTCTTGTCATGGTCATCGGCGTCAGGCTCAATACTCTCCAGGCCGATGTCTTTGAGAATCTGGTCAATAAGCTCTTTGGTCATGTTTCACCCCCTCTCCGGGACAATGCCCGCATAATAGCTAAAACTAAAAAATATTCAACTGATTATTAGGATTATATGATATTTATATAATATGTCAATAAAGCATCGGTTAAAAAGCTGTAAAAATTATATGAACGGTTGAAAAAAACCTCCAATAGCGGCTAGTCCTGGTTGGTTGCCAAATTCACCGGGTAAATATAACTTGCTTTTTTCCCCTTCGGATAGTATATTACTTTTATAGTTCAAAGTTGATAAAAATCTATGAAGGAGAAAAGTAGGCCGGAAACAACCCTTCAGGGAGGGGGCGTCATAGACTGTGAGCGCCTCCAGGGGATGACCTGTTGAAGTTCTCTCCGGAGATGCAGGCTGAAGCCGCCATATTGCTGATGTGTGCGGTGTGTAGGCCGGGCCGTTTTTCCCGCGTTACTGGGAAGGGGTATCGGAATATATTTCCCGTACTCTAACGAGCGGGTTCGCCTGGAAAATCACTTTTTTGTTAAAACAAATGTGATCCGGCGGCCAATTAATATGGGATTTATATTTTCTGTATCTGCGAGAGAGGGCCCCGGTGCGGGTCAATCTGGGTGGTAACGCGGAAGTCTGCTGCTTTCGTCCCTGTGGGCGTGTCAGCAGGTTTTTATTTTTTTACAGGCAAAAACTTAGAAAAGGAAAGGGAGGTGTCCCGGCCGCAGCGCCTGATTGAGCGGGGATAGGGCCGGGAAATATATGATTATTGTAATGGAAATCAATACTCCGGAAGAGAATGTGGGCGCGGTGGTGGAGAAACTGGAGGGCAGCGGTATGCAGGCCCACCTTATAAGAGGGGTAAAAAGAATTGTGATAGGCGCGGTGGGGGACCGCGGCGCAATAAATTCAATGGGGCTTGAAATGATGCCGGGGGTGGTCAGTGTGGTGCCCATAATGAAGCCTTACAAGCTGGTCAGCAGGGAGGCCCAGGGTGAGAATTCGCTGGTAAGGGTGGGCCGGGTTGAGATTGGCGGCTCCCGGATAGTCATAATGGCCGGCCCATGCGCCATAGAGACCCCGGATCAGATGTTCGCGGCCGCCAGGGCTGTCAGCTCCGCCGGGGCGAGGATTTTAAGGGGCGGCGCCTTCAAGCCCAGGACCTCGCCATACAGCTTCCACGGGCTGGAGGAAGAGGGCCTCAAAATGCTTTCCGAAGCTGCCAGGGAGTACGGGCTGGCCACGGTGACCGAGGTAATCGACCTGCAGAGCCTTGAGGTGGCGCTTAAGTACGTTGACATGGTGCAGATAGGCGCAAGGAACATGCAGAATTTCCGCCTGCTCCAGGCTGTCGGAAGGGCCGGGCGCCCGGTGCTGCTTAAGCGGGGGCTGTCGGCTACAGTGGAGGAGTGGCTTATGGCAGCCGAGTATATAGCCACCGAAGGAAATGCCGATATCGTGCTCTGCGAGCGGGGCATCAGAACATTCGAGACCTATACCAGAAACACACTGGACTTAAGCGCCGTCCCCCTGGTCAAGGGCCTCTCCCACCTCCCGGTGGTGGTGGACCCCAGCCATGCCACCGGCTCCAGGAAGCTTGTGGGGCCGATGAGCCTTGCGGCGGTGGCTGCGGGGGCTGACGGGCTTCTGGTGGAGGTGCATCCGGACCCCCAAAAAGCGCTTTGCGACGGCCCGCAGTCCCTTAACCCGGAAGAATTCGGAAAGGTGGCCGGGGATTTGAAAACTGTGGCGGCAGCCGTGGGCAGGGCAGCCTGAAACGGAGGATGAAAATGAAAAAAACAGGCTACCTTGGCCCCCGGGGTACGTTTACCGAAGCTGCAGCCAGAAAATACGCCGGCGGGAGGTCTGTGGAGCTGGTGTGCTGCCAGAGCCTGCCGCAAATAGTGTCCATGGTGGACAGCGGTGCCCTTGACGAGGGTGTTGTCCCGCTTGAAAATTCAATAGAGGGCGCTGTGAACCAGATACTGGACCTGGTGGCCCAGACTCCCGGGGTGAAGTTTTGCGGGGAGGTAATACTGAACATCCGCCATAGCCTTCTGGTGAGGCCGGGTACCGGCAGGGAGGGAATCAAAAAGGTTTTATCCCACCCCCAGGCCCTGGCGCAGTGCAGGGAATACCTGGCCGCACACTTCCCGGGCATTGAAACGGCGGATACCAGCAGCACGGCCCAGGCGGCCAGTATTGTGGCCGGATCCTCCGGTCCATGGGCGGCCATCGGAAACGACCTGGCCGCCGGCGATTACGGCCTGGAGGTTTTGGCGGAGGATATACAGGACAGCAGTGACAACGCCACCCGCTTTATAGTTCTCTCCAGGGATGACGCCTGCAGCGGTTCCCTGTGCCGCACATCCATAATAGCCATAGCCAGGGACCGCCCCGGGGCGCTTTATGGTATCCTAAGGGAATTTGCCCTCAGAGAAATAAACCTCACCAGGATAGAATCAAGGCCTGTTAAAAAAAGGCTTGGCCAGTACATGTTTTTTATAGACCTGGAGGGGCGCCGGGATGACCCCGCTGTGGATGAGGCCATGAAAGCCATTGCCGGCAAGGCCGGCTACCTGAGAATACTGGGCTCCTATCCTGCGGACCTGTCGGCGCCGCGCGGAGGCGAGGAAGTCCCCGCAGGCCCGCTGACCCTTCAGGAGGCAAGGGCCGAGATAGACCTTGTGGACAGCCAGATAGTGGATTTGATTGGCATCCGCACCAGGCTGGTGGATAAAATAGGCGCCCTTAAAAAGGATCCGGACAGTGTAAGGGATGCCGGCAGGGAGGAAGAGGTGCTTCGCCGGGTGCGATCAGTGGCCGCCGCAAAGGGCGCGGACCCCGAAATGGTTGAGAGTATATACAGGATAATGATTTCCAGCTATGTTAAAATGCAGAAGAAAAAAATAAGGAAAATAAAACAAAATAAAACAGAAACCGGCCTGTAGGGGGGCCGGTTTCTGTTAAAGCCCGTCTTGTTCAGACTGCGCATTGTTCAAGTTGTTCCAGTAAAAGCTGCCTCGCCACCTTGCCTGAAGGGGTCCTGGGTATTATGCCGAATGTTACCGACACAGGGGCCCGGCGGCAGGTTGATTTTTTCAGACAGTGGTTGATTATTGACTGTGCGCTTAAATCCCTGTTTCCCTCGGGCTCCACAAAAGCCCTTAGAACCTGGTCTCCCGAAGGCTGCTGTATGGAAATCACCACCACGTCATTAACACCCTGCATTGTGGATATTAATTTTTCCAGCTCCCTTACCTGAAAATGGATCTGGTCGCCGTCCTTTGACATGCTAACCCCCCCTTCCCTGTTTGCCAGGGATTTTTATCTACTCTTCACTGTTGATAATTTCCACAAGAATTCTCAGATTGTCAACAATATCTATAATATCCAGCAGATCCATCTGTTCGGCGTATTTATTCAGGACGGATGTGATGGCCTCCACAGCCTGCTCTGCCGGACTCATTGCGCACACTCCTTTGCATTGCCACACCTCGATTTATTATATAATTCAGAAAAATTGAGCTCAATAATTTTAACCTTAAATGACGTATATTGATATTGACTGGTAGTTTACAACCTTAAAAAAGATAGCTGCGGGACTGCTGATTTTTTAATTTATTGATTGACATCACAGGCCGGGGCGGGGTTTAATATTTTTAACAACATTGTGAAAAAAATAGTAAATTGAAAAACGGGGGTGTTCATATGAAAATCAGTTTTTCCGCAAAAACCGTAGCTGTATACAGCGTAAATAAAAAAGCGGGAAAGTCCACTGTGGCCAGGGAATTGGCCGGATTTAGCCAGATAAGCGGAAAAAAAACACTGCTGGTGGATTTAACCCTGGGCAGAAGCGGATTACTCAATATAATGGCAATCCCCGGCGGGCCCGACCTGTCAGACTGGGTCAGCCAGATAGAAAGAAGGCTCAAAAAAACACCCTGGCACCAGATTGTTTACGGCCCGGAAGAAGTTGAGAAATATACATTTACCCATGTCACGGGGTTGGATATTATAACCTGCAGGCAGGTCGAAATACCGGACCGGATGCAGGAAATCTCCGGTGTGATACTGAATTCACTGGCCGGGTGCAAATACGACGTCATAGTTTTTGACCTGAATTCCGGGGTGAGGGATTATATCATAAAAGTTCTGACATCGGTGGAAACGGTGTTGCTGATAACAGACACCTACCGCTATGACGTGGCCGAGGTGAAAATGGTGATGGAAAGGTTGGAAGAGGGCGGTTGCGGCAGGGAAAACTTCAAGGTGGTTTTCAACAAGAAGCCGTCGTTTTTTGATGACACACCCCTTCAGGTGGCCGAGGAATTCAACCTGCCCATGGCCGGATCACTGCCGGACTATCCGAAGCTGGACCAGAACTTCCAGGCCAAGCTTGACATGATAAACGAGTACAGCCTGGCCATGAAGGAACTTGTAAAAAACATATTATAAAGAATCCAATCTGTTGTATAACCGGCCCTGCGGAACACCATCCTAATAAATGACTTAAGACCTCAGAATAAAAAGGGGGCGTTTTTTTGAAAATACTCAGGGTGGGTATTATCGGGACCGGTATGGATTGAGCCCATTTCGGTCACCCCGGAGATGGAATACGGGGACGCCATGACAGTATTCGCCATTCTGGAATCCATAAAGGAGGGCAGGGTGGTGGAGGTGGACAGGGAGGACCAATATACTCCCGATTATTCCGGATACAGGGATCAGCCGGCAGCGGAAAACAGTCCCCGGATGCAATAGGAATCAGTCAGAATTCAGAATTGGTCAAAATATAAAATGGGCGATCCGGTGAATTTGTGACGGGACCGGATTCGCCCTTTATTTTTTTAATTTTTGCCAGATTAAGCAAAGAGGATTTTTGAGCCATGCCGGCCAAAATTATAAAGTTCAAGGCGTAATACTCCTCCCGAAAGGCGATGAGAATAATGAAGCAGTTTGCGGTGATTGGCCTGGGCAGTTTCGGCACAAGCGTGGCCGGAACGCTGACGGCAGGAGTTTATAATTTCGCTTCCGCTTTATCTTAAGATAATTTCCTGTACTGGGGGGTTCCAAGGGGGATCTCTCCTTTGCTTCTCTTTTATTATTTTGTAAATAATTATATAATTGAATAACCAGCGGCACAAAACAAGCAATTTCGACTATACCGGAGGGAGACAAAATGGCTGTTGAATACAGGTCGCAACCCCCCGAAAAAGGAGTGACGGTCAATATCCCGGGCTCCGGAGTTTTTGAAATGGAAAGGGGAGCCAGGGCCGAGGAGGCCATGAAGTTTGATACCGAGGCCAGGCGGTCGCCTGTGGTGGCTGTCAGGATAAACAATTCCCTGGAGGACCTTAAATCCGAGATAACCGCTGACTGCACCCTTCAGTTTGTTGATCTGAAAAGTGACGACGGTATGAGGGTATACCAGAGCGGACTGCTTACTGTTTTAAACAGGGCGGCCCTGGAAATCTTCCCTGAATGCACACTGACAGTGCGCCACTCCCTGGCTAATGCCGTCTACGGAGAGATAAAGATAGGCAGGGCGCTGAAGGGTGAGGATATAGAAAAGATAGAAAAAAGAATGAGGTCCATTATAAACGGCGGCGGCGCCATTGAAAAGAAGGAGCTTCCGCTGAAGGACGCCGTTGAACTGTTTGCTGAAAAGGGAATGGAGGACAAGGTTGAACTCCTGGCCTACCGGGATTTCCCCACCGTCACTGTGATAAAGTGCGGCGAATACTATGATTATGCCCTGGGGCCGGTGGTCCCCGGCCTTGACCTTTTAAAGCATTTCAGGCTGAAGTTTTATCTGCCGGGATTTATACTGGAGCTTCCCCGCAAGGAGGACCCTCTCAGCCTGCCGGTTTACATTGAGCAGGGAAAGCTGGCCAACATTTTCTTTGAGGCCGACAAATGGGGGAGGATTTTACGGGTCCGTGACGTTGTGTCACTGAACAGGGTGGTGGAACAGGGGGACCCAGGCGATCTGATCAGGGTGGCCGAGGCCTTCCAGGAGAAAAAGATATCCCAGATTGCCGATATGATTGTCTCCAACATTGACAGGGTGAGAATAGTGCTGATAGCCGGGCCCTCTTCATCCGGAAAGACAACATTTTCCAAGAGGCTGTCCATACAGCTGAGGGTTAACGGTATAATCCCTCACGCCATTTCCATGGACGACTATTTTGTTGACAGGGAACACACCCCCAGGGATGAAAAGGGGGAGTACGATTTTGAAAGCCTGGACGCAATCGACAGGCCACTTTTCAACGAACACCTGATCAAGCTCATCCAAGGCGAGGAAATAGAGCTTCCCAGGTATAATTTCAAGACCGGCAGGAGGGAATACAAGGGAGAGAGACTAAAGCTCAACCCTTACGACCTCATAGTGATTGAAGGCATCCACGGACTCAATGACCTGCTGACGGCCTCAATCCCCAAGGGAAGGAAGTTTAAAATCTACGTCAGCGCCATCACGCACCTTTCCCTTGACAACCAGAACCGAATTCATACCACAGACCTGCGGCTGATAAGGCGGATGGTCAGGGACAACAATTACAGGGGATACAGCGCGGTACAGACACTGGAAAGGTGGCCCATGGTGAGGAGGGGGGAGGAAAGGAACATATTTCCCTTCCAGGAGGAGGCCGACGCCATGTTCAATTCGGCTCTTGTGTACGAACTGGCGGGGCTGAAGGGGTATGTGGAGCCCATGCTGCAGGGGGTCACCAGGGACTACCCGCAGTATTCCGAGGCCGGGAGGCTGTTGAAAATGCTGAGCTTCTTCCGGCGGGTGAGCTGCGATGAGGTCCCCTCGAACTCGATACTTAGGGAATTTATAGGACAGAGCTGTTTTTATTAATTGAGCAGTACCGGTACTATTTCAATGACAGTGCCGCACTCTTCACAGGATATTTTTTTAATGTTGGCCGATCTGTCAAAAATAATTTCGGTTTCGCAGGCAGGACACTTCACCGCAGAATAGCCCGCAGTGTTTATGTACTCAGGCGCCTTGCAGTCGCTGTGGCAGCCCCCGCAACTGCCGCAATCCCTTGACATGGCTTTCATCCTTTCATGTTGAAACATAGGGCCCGGTTGGCCCTTAAGAAAATGTAAAAATTCCCCTACCGTGAAGTAGGGGGTTTTTTCCTGCTTTACGAATTCATTATTTTTAAGACCGCGCTGCTGGGGCAGGCCCTCTGGCAGCGTCCGCAACGTTTGCAGTTGTCCTGGTTAATTGCGTAATTCACGGTATCGTCGATAAAAATGCCGTTGTCCCTGCACTCCAGCTCACAGGCCGCGCATGCCATGCAGACCTCGGGAGTGATTTGAAAACTGAATTTGAATTTTTTCGGTTCAGCGGTCATGGTTTTACCTCCCCCTATTATAATTGATTTTTTAAAAATTACATTTAGGACATTTGTCCGGCTAAAAAACTCTTGATTTCGTAGTATTTCATAAATTTTGGGCATCCCCCCTACAGCATTGAAGATTAATTTTTTTAGCAGGCGGGATGGAAGAAGCCCGCAGGGCGACTGGAATCCCGCCTGAACCGGCGGCTGCAGCCATGGTTAACCTGCATCAGGATGCGTTTTTGGGGTATACACATATGGGGACATTTGTCCGGTTAAAAAACCCCTGTCGTTACTCGGTTTTTGGGGGACCCCCAGCATCGGTGTCAGGACTTTTGTCC
>JBMOPC010000125.1:0-36523 GCA_049323915.1 Bacillota bacterium | reverse complement strand
TGGAAGAGATACAGGGGCTGGTGGATTCCGAGTGGGAGCAATTGAAGGCGAAGTTTGAGAAAAAGCTGTAACAGGAACAGAATTGCCCTGCGGGTGGCTAGAATACAGGAGACAGGAGACAGGAGACAGAATAGTTGGAGCCTACAACCAGGGCTGTCCTGTAGCCTATTAGCGACCCCATTGCTACATGCACGTGAGGGGGGAGTGATTTGAGCCCGGGCGAAATTTATCGTAGGATGTTACAGTCTCTTAACGACCGAGCCTAAGGACTGACGAGCCGGCCGCAGGACGCGGACGGAAGCCTGAACCGACGCATGGACGCGGCGTTGAAGGCGGTCGGCAGTCCTTTGGTGACCGAGTTTTAGAGACTGTTACAGCCGGAGATCCATGCAGCCGGGATTAAACCACTCACCCCGGCCCGTAAGCGACCCCGAAGCGACACAATAAAAAAGTTATCCACAAAGCATAATTTCCTAGATCAGAACAAAATCGCCCTCTGTGGTTAATTAAAGCTGAGAGTTGTGGCTGATTTAAAAGTGACGGCCCACGTAACAGCAACCCCAAAGCGACCAAAAAGATGGGAGGAAATGTGGTGAAGCAAATAAACAGGTCTTTGCAGGTAATAGTGGCCGGGCTGATGGTGTTGCTCCTGGCCGGGTGCGGTTCCGGGGGCGGACAAAAAGCCGAAACAGGGGGGAAGCCCGCCGCCGAAAAGGTGGTTTTAAAGGTGGTGTCGGCCTGGCCTGAGAAAAACAGGATGAATGACGCCCTGTGGATGCTGCAGAAGAAGGTGGAGGAAAAATCCCAGGGTAAGCTTACCGTCCAGTGGGGCGGCGGCCCCGAGGCAATACCGCCGTTCCAGCTGGCCGAGGCCCTGAGGTCCGGAGTTGTGGACCTGGCCTGGACGGCTCACACTTACAACGTGTCCCAGGTGCCGGTGGCCGAGGGGGTCAAGCTGTCCAGGCTGACTCCCTGGGAGGAGCGGTCCAGCGGGGCCCACCAGTTTCTCAACGGACTCTACCAGGAGAAAATGAACGCCTTTTACCTGGGTAAAGGGACCCCCAACCTGCAGTACAACCTGTACACCAATGTGGAGATTAAAGCGGCATCCGACTTTAAGGGTCTGACCATCCGGGTGACGCCGGCCTATCAGGCTTTTGTCCAGGCGCTGGGGGCCGCTCCGGTAACCACCGATCCGGGAGAGGTCTATACCGCCCTGGAGAGAAAGGTGATTGTGGGCTACGGCTGGCCCTCGGTGGGTATAACCGATTTCGGCTGGAACGAGAAGACCAGATTTGTTATTGAGCCGGCTTTCTACCAGGTTGATGTCATCGCCCTGGCCAATATAAACACCTGGAAGCGGCTGTCGCCGGAGAATCAGAAACTGCTTGGACAGTGCATGGAGGAGGTGGAGCGGGAGGCTCACCAGCACTTTGGCAATCTGGTGGCCCGGGACCGGGAACTGCTCAGGAGCAAGGGCGTGGGGGTATTGCCGCTGCCTCCGGAGGAAGCCGGGAAGTACCTGGACATGGCTTACCGGGCAGGCTGGGACAGTGTGAATAAAAAGTCGCCCCAGGAAGGCCCGCAGCTTCAGAAAATGCTGGCCAAATAATATCTGCGGGGGATTTATATGGATGGCAAAAAAAGGTTCGGCCGTTTAGCCGCCGTTTTAGACAATTTAAATGAATGGGCAGTACGCATAATGGCTTTTGCGGCAGGTGTGACAGTCATTTTGATCATGTTTGCCATTTCCTACGGGGTAATTGCCAGGAAATTTTTTTCCTCTCCGGTGCCCTGGGTGATAGAAATAAGCTCCTATGCCCTGCTGTACATCACTTTTTTGGGTATGCCCTGGGTATTGCGCAAAAACGGCCACGTCAGGGTGGACTTGCTTTACGGCCTGTTGAGCGGGAGGCGGAAGAATATTCTTAATCTGGCGGCATCGCTGCTGGGGGCGGTTACCAGCCTTATTCTTTTTATCTACGGGCTTACGGTGACTGTAGACAACTGGTCAAGAAACATTTTGGTAATGAACACCCTGGCCGTTCCAAAGTTTGTTTTGCTGGCGGCTATTCCTCTGGGCAGCCTTTTTTTGCTGATCGAATTCTGCAGGCGGTCCTGCGGGGGCCTCAATGATTTATTTCATCACCGGGGGATGTGAAGCTGTTGGAATGGTGGCTGATCTTTTCATTAATGATTGCCGGGCTCCTGCTGCTGATGCTGACCGGGCTGCCGGTGGGTTTTTCCTTCATACTTATCACCATTGCGGTGATGTATGCGCTGATGGGGGGAGGATCAGGCTTAAAACTGCTGGTCCTCAGCATTTATGACTCCCTGACCAAGTTTAATCTCACACCAATACCCTTTTTTGTAATTATGGGGGAAGTTCTGTTTCATTCAGGGCTTGCCTCCCGGACCCTGAATGTGCTGGCCAAATGGGTGGGGCCGCTTCCCGGCAGGCTGAGCATCATCACCCTTTTGTCCGGGGGGCTGTTTGCCGCTCTAAGCGGTTCGGCGGTGGCCAACACAGCCATGCTGGGATCACTGATGGTGCCTGAGATGAGGCGCCGGGGGTACAGCGCCGAGCTGACAGTGGGGCCCATAATGTGCTCCGGCGCCCTGGCCATGATTATCCCCCCCAGCGCGCTGGCGGTATTGCTGGGAACACTGGCCGAGATCTCCATCGGCAAGCTTCTGATCGGCGCCTTTTTGCCGGGGGTTTTGCTGCTGGGGCTCTATTTGCTTTACGTAATGGCAAAATGCCTGGTAAACCCCTCCCATGCCCCCAAATATGAAGTTGAGGCCGTTACGCTGTCAGACAAGGTTCTTTCCACCGTGCGGGACATTTTACCCCTGGCGGCGGTTATTTTTCTGGTGCTGGGGCTGATGTTCCTGGGCGTGGCCACCCCCACCGAGGCTGCCGCCCTGGGCGCCCTGGGAACCTTTGCCCTGGCCGGCTGGTTCCGCTGCCTGGACCTGCAGGTGGTCCTTAAATCCATGACCGGGACCCTGATGGTGACCGTGATGATATTTACCATCATTGCCGGGTCGGCGGCATTCAGCCAGATAATCTCCTTTTCCGGGGTCAGCCGCAGCCTGGTGGAATTTGTATTGAGCCTGGCCGTAAGCCCCATGTGGATACTGGCGGTAATGCTGGGCATTGTCATTGCCCTGGGCTGCTTTATGGAACAGGTTTCCATAATGATGATCACCATACCAATCTTCATGCCCATTGTAAACCAGCTTTCATTCGACCCGGTCTGGTTCGGGGTGCTGATGCTGATCAGCCTGGAAATAGGCCAGCTCTCGCCTCCCGTAGGACTGGTGCTGTTCGTTATGAAGGGGGTGGCGCCCCCGGACATCAGTATGAAGGATATCTATAAAAGCGCGGTCCCTTACTGCTTTGCCGATCTGGCCGGCTTGCTCCTGATTATTCTGTTTCCGTCCATCGCCCTTTGGCTGCCGGGGTTAAGCCCCTGACGGCAATTACCCGTGAAAAGCGGCCTGAAACCTCCGCCGGCAGGCGGGGCAGAGACCGGTGCGGGGGGAGGAGGGCGTAAATATTTTTTCCAGTGACTCCCACTGCGGGCGGGAGCCCATGGAGGCGCCGCATTTGGAACAGCAGACCGTGTCCAGTTCGGACTGCCAGGGCAATATGGTGATCCGGCCGCGGCTTTCCACCACCTTTATAACACCGGCCGGGCAGACGTTCTCGCAGGCCCGGCAGCCAAGGCAGTCACCGGGCGGGAGGTCAAAGGGGACCGTGACCCGGCGGCTGCGGCCCCGGCCTGAAAAGTTTATTGCATTTTGGCCAACGGCCCGGCAGGCCCTGACACAAAGACCGCACAGCACGCAGCCCCGGGCGTCCGGGCGGGGGGGGAATTCCTGCGCTCCCAGCTTTTCGGAAAGCTCCCGCAGAGGCTTTGCGTCCGGGGACCGGGCCAGCAGCAGGCCCAGCACCATGCGGCGGGACTGTATAACCCTTTCACTGCCGGCCTCCACCACCAGGCCTTCGGCGGCCGGAAGCGTGCAGGACGCGGCCAGCCCCGGCCTGCCCCCGGCCAGAATTTCCACCAGGCAGAGGCGGCAGGAGCCGTGGTGTCCAAGCCCGGGGCGGAAGCAGAGGGAGGGGATCTCGATCCCCCCGGACCGGGCGGCCGCCAGCACGGTTTCACCATCTCTGAATTGCACCTGAGTACCGTTAATGGTCATCCACGGCATCGGAAATCCCCCTTCCGGTAAAATATACAGCTCCCTGGGGACATATTTCATAACAGGCGCCGCAGCGGGTGCAGCTATCCAGTTCAATGGCCCGGGTACGGCCTTCACCGCCCAGTATTGCGCCGCCGGGGCACTCACCGGCGCACAGTCCGCAGCCGGTGCACAGATCAGGGTTAACCCGGTAGATCACCAGTTGGCGGCAAACACCGGCCGGGCAGAATCTGTCCTTTACGTGGGCCTCGTATTCTTCCCGGAAATACCGCAGGGTGCTCAACACCGGGTTGGCCGCCGTCTGCCCCAGGCCGCAGAGGGAGGAGTCCTTGACCAGCAGGGACAGTCCGGCCAGGGTGTCCAGGTCCTCCGGCCGCCCCCGGCCCAGGGTGATGCCGTCCAGTATGCTGAGGATCTCAGCCGAGCCTTCCCGGCAGGGGGTGCATTTGCCGCAGGACTCCCCGGCCACGAAGGACATAAAGTAGCGGGCCATGTCCACCATGCAGACGCTTTCATCCATGACCACCATCCCTCCCGACCCCATGATGGTGCCGGCCCCGGCAAGGCTTTCATAGTCCACCGGGAGTCCGGTCATGGAGGCCGGGATGCAGCCTCCGGAGGGGCCGCCGGTCTGCACCGCCTTGAGCCTTTTGCCCCGGTCCGGGCCGCCGCCGGCGGAAAGCACAATGTCCCCGATGGAGGCGCCCATGGGAATCTCCACCAGGCCGCTGTTTTTTACCTGGCCCACCAGGGCAAACACCTTGGTGCCCCTGCTGCCGTCAGTCCCAAAACTGCCGTACCAGTTGCCGCCCCGGTGGACGATCAGGGGGATGTTGGCCAGGGTCTCCACGTTGTTGATGCAGGTGGGCCTTCCCCAGAGGCCTTCCCGGGCAGGGTAGGGAGGGCGGGGCCTTGGCTCGCCGGGCCGCCCTTCGATGGAGGCGATTAATGCGGTCTCCTCGCCGCACACAAAGGCTCCGGCGCCCCTGACCACCTCAATGTCGAAGCAAAGGCCGGAATTCATTATGTTTTGGCCCAGTAGGCCCAGTTCCCGGGCCCGGGCAATAGCATGCGAAATGGTTTTCACAGCCAGGGGGTATTCGGCCCGGACGTACACGATGCCGTGCTTTGCCCCCAGGCAGTGCGCTCCTATGATCATGCCCTCCAGAACGCTGTGCGGGTCGCTCTCCAGTATGCTGCGGTCCATGTATGCTCCGGGGTCTCCCTCGTCCCCGTTGCAGATGATATATTTTTCTCCCTCTCCTGCGCCGGCGGCCGTTTCCCACTTCAGACCGGCGGGGAATCCCGCCCCGCCGCGGCCCCGCAGGCCGGACTTTTTGATCTCATGGATTATTTCAGCCGGCTTCCTGGACAGAGCTTCCCACAGTGCCCGGTAGCCTCCCCGCCCAATGTATTCCTGCACGCTGAAGGGGTCTATGCAGCCGCAGTTCCGGGTGGCCAGCCTGACCTGGGGGCGGTAAAAATCCAGACCGGCCATCGGCCCCAGGCCTTCGGGCAGAGGGCCCAGGCTGATCCGGCGGCCGCTGATAACCAGGTGGTCTTCTGTTTCGGCCCCCAGAGCATGCTTTAAATAAACCTCCCCGGCGGCCAGGGCCGAAAGCAGCGGCCCGGCGTCTTCCGACCCCAGGCCGGAGTAGTGAACCCTGGCCTTTCCGGGCGCCAGCACGCTCACCATGGGCTCCCGGCCGCACAGTCCGGGGCAGCCGGTGGCCGCCAGGGAGGCGTCCACTCCCCGGCTTTCCAGTTCATCCCTCAAAGCATGGTATATCTTCTCAGACCCGGCGGCCCTGCCGCAGGAGGCCATGGCCACAGATATCCTGGGCCGGCCCGGATACAGGCGGTCCAGCCCCAAATCCTCCAGATGCCGTAAATGGCGGTCGGATTCTTCATTCATCGCATTCACCCCCCGGGGCGGCCGGTTTAAGCAGGTTTACCACCGCCTCCGGACTGAGCCGCGCCTGGACCTCCCCGTCTATGCTGGCCACCGGGGCCAGGCTGCAGCAGCCCAGGCATTTTACCGGTTCCAGGGTGTATCGCCCGTCGGCGGTGGTCTCTCCCAGGGCTATGCCCAGTATCTTTTCAAGCTCGGAGGTAACGCGGCCCACCCCCTTGACATGGCAGACCGTGCCGTGGCAGACGCCGATGGTATGGTCTCCCCTGGGCTGCAGGCTGAAGGATGTATAAAATGTGGCCACCCCGTAAAGCTGACTAAGGGGCAGGCCCAGTTCCCCGGCCGCCGCCCACAGCGCCTCTTCGGGCAGGTGCCTGTATTTTCGCTGGAACTCCTCCAGAATGGATAATACCCGGCCGTTTGGCGAAGTGTGCCGGTTTATTATGTTCAAATACTCTTCCTTTATGGCAGTTCACCCCTTCCACAGGCCGGACAGAGGGGTTCCCGGGCAATGGGCCGGGTGTTCCACTCCATGAAGGCCAGGTCAAAAAATATCTGCCGGCTTTGGGCGGTCCCGCCGATGCCTGTGAGATGGCGGATGACCTCGGCCGCCGAGATGATCCCGGCCTGGCCCGCGGCCACTCCCATAACCGGGTTATCCCCCTGTTCCGGAAAGCTTTCGTCCACCAGGCAGCCCAGACACCCCCCGCCCCCGGGGCTGAAGATGACGTAACCGCTGTAATTCTGCACGTAGGAATGCACCGCCGCCTTACCGTGCTTTATGCAGGCCCTGTTGGCAGACAGCCGGTGGCGGTTGGCGTCGAAGCAGTCCACCACTATCCCGGCCCGGGCAACCAGCCTTTCTGTCTCGGTGTCTCCGGCGTGGATATTAAAAATATCCAGATTAATTCCGGGGTTAAGTTTTTTGAGGGCCTCAGCGGCCGCCTCCACCTTGGGCCTTCCCACATCGGCATAGCCGTACAGTATTTGCCGGTTCAGGTTGCCGGCTTCAACCAGGTCGCCGTCCACCAGGGTCATGGCGCCCAAACCCGCCGCGGCCAGATAAAGGGCGGCGGGGCAGCCCACCCCGCCCATCCCCAGTATCAGCGCATGGGCGCCGGCCAAGGCCTGCTGGGCCTCCGGCCCGAAGCCGGGAATGCCCAGCTGCCTCTGCCACATGGCATTGGAGATTGTTTTTACTGGTCCGTTCATCAGGCCGCCCCGCTGATTACCCCGAAGGAAACCACGTCCCCGTTTTTAAGGGCGGTATTGAGGCCGTCGGGGTAAGATTTTTTATCGTTTATGTCCCGGCTGTTCAGGTTGGCGTTGCAGTACAGCCGGTCGCTGTAAAGAGGCCTGATGAAGCATAAATCCCTGAATTTGTAGCCGTACCGGGAGGTAAGGCGGTCTATTGCTTCCTGCAGGGTACAGCCGTCGGGAAAAGTGGCCTCTTCATGTATCCTGCCGGTCAACGAGCTGACAAATCCGTAATAGCGCAGTGTTATCCTCAATGCCGGCACCTCTACTTGTTTATTTTTTCAAGATAGGCCCGGCGGTAGGGCGCCAGCTCCTCCACCAGCTCCTCCAGTCCGTAATCAAGCAAAACCTCGTCCTGCGGGAAGCCGGTATCCTGGTCCCAGCCTCGTAATTTATAATAAAGGGGCCGCAGCTCCTCAAAGGGGAACACCGTCCCCTTGTTCGGCCCCACCGGCATAGGCTCGCCGGTAAACCGCTCCGGCACTGTGTCCTCCAGGCTGCCCACCAGCAGCCGGTTCCAGTAGGCCCTCTCCAGGGTGACTATGCGTCCTCCTGTCTTCAGCAGGTCTTCCACCGTGTAGTCTACGCCCGTGCAGGCTGAGAGCAGTTCGGCCATATCAACGGGAAGCACCGCAAAGGACCAGGAATGGGCGAATGTGCACATGGTCAGGCTGTCCCCCACGGCCTTGGCTTCCTCCTGGTACTTTTGCATCTCGGGCTTCTTTACCGGAGAAAGCCGGCTTTCGGCCTCGGCGGTGCCCAGTATGCTTTCCACCAGCCCGGGGTAGAACTGGCCGGTCAGCTCAAGGCAGGGCAGGCCCTGCAGGTGGTCGGCGCCCCGGCGGCCGGTCCCGAAGCCTATGCCGAAGGCGAAGCCCAGCCCCCGCGGGTCGTCCTGGGACATATCGTTGCCCTTGACTGTCATGGTGTACTCAAAGCCGCGGTTGAAGTGCAGGGCCGCCCGGTAGGTGCCTTCGGCCAGTATGTCTCCGAAGCCCTGCCGGTATACTATCATTTTGATTAATTGGTCCACCGCTTCCTGGTCCCCCCACTCCAGGGGCAGCCCGCCGGTGTCCTGGGAGGTCAGAAGGCCTTTTTCCCAGCACTCCATGGCCCACCCAACGGCCCCGCCCAGGGAGCAGGAATCAATGCCGTATTCGTTCACCAGCCTGGAATTGTGGATTACCGCCTCTATATCCAGTATCCCGATCCTTGGGCCGACGGCGGTAAGGGTTTCATATTCGGGGCCGCCGGTTCTTTCTCCGGCGTATTTTCCTCCGGGTATCTTGCTGAACCGACCGCAGGAAATTGAGCAGGCGAAGCACCCCTCCCGGTGGGCCAGGTAGTGGTCCCGGTGCCTTTCCCCCCTCAGCTTGTCGGCCTCGGGGTGGAAGCCGGACTGGAAGTTGCGCCAGCAGAACCATCCATGCTCATAATTGGCCGGCATGGTAAGGAGCCAGGTGCCCTGGTCGTAAAGCATCTGGGCCATTATGTCGCTTTTCAGTTTTTCCCGCACCCTGGAGCATACCTCGTAAAACTCCCGGGGCCGGGCGGCGGTTACCGGCCTGGTGCCGCGCACGGCCACGGCCTTAAGCATTTTAGACCCCATCACGGCTCCCATTCCGGTGCGGCCGGCGGCCCTTGTAACATCGTTGAGCACGCAGGCGAAGCGGACCAGGTTTTCACCGGCCGGGCCAATGGCGGCGATGTGGATGTCCGGGTCTTTAAGGTCCTCCTTTATTATGGCGTCGGTCTCAGACAGCGTTTTTCCCCATATATGGCCGGCGTCCCGGATCTCCACCCGGTCATCGTCAATCCACAGGTATACCGGCTTTTGGGATTTTCCCTGGATAACCAGCTGGTCGTAGCCGGCATATTTCAGCTCGGGACCCCAGTGCCCGCCCATGTTGGCGTCACCGAAGCCGCTGGGATACTGCAGGGGGGACTTGGAGGTGATGGTGGTGCGCCCGCTGGATGGGGAAAAGGTGCCGGTCAGCGGCCCCACGCCGAAAATCAGGCGGTTTTCAGCGTCGAAGGGGCCGATTTCGGGCCCCACTTCGCTGTACAGAAGGGCTGAATTAAATCCCCTGCCGCCCAGCCACATCTTTCTGAATTTGGCGTCTATGGCCTCCACCGTTATGCTTCCGGAGCTTAAGTCAACTCTCAGTCTCTTGCCGCTCCAACCGTACATCAGTGATCACCTCCCTCGATTACTTTTTTATAGAACTGCCTTCTCTTGGCCATCAGGGACTGGTCCACGGTGGTGTAGTCAAGGGCGCCCGAGGGGCAGAATCTGGCGCAGGCGGGATCGCCTTCGCAGAGGTCGCACTTGATGGCGATGCGCTTCTCGGGGTGGAAAATGGCCTGGCCCAGGGGGCATACCGTGGAGCAGGCCCGGCAGCCTATGCACTTGCTGCCGTCCATTATCAAGGCGCCGTTTTCCGGCTGGACCGAGACCGCTCCCACCGGGCAGACCAGCATGCAGTAGGGGGTGGTGCAGTTGGCGCAGGTGGCCGGGACGCTTATTCCCCGGGCTTCCCACTTTATTACCCTGACCCGGGACAACTGGGGGCTGCACTTGCCTTCATGCCACAGTGAGCAGGCCATTTCGCAGGTGCGGCAGCCTGTGCACCTGCCGGCATTGACCACAAGACTTTTTAAGGCCAAACAGGATCACCTCTCTTAATTATTATTTAAAAATTCTGATATTGCCGGCGGCGGATTTCCGGCCGCCATGCTGTCAAGGTATGTATTCAAAGTAACCGGTATTTGGACTAGCAAATAAAGTTCCACCGGTAAAACCTGTTTAACCAACAATGCCGGTCAAACAGGCGCCGCCGGCCCGGTAAGCGGATGTACCACTTTATGCGCGCACACTGCATTTTCAAACCCGTTTTTTGTTTTTGCCGGGATAAACTCCCTTTTCAAAAATGTACCGCCACATGAATGAAATGTACCACTCAACCATTCCGTCACTGGTCGTAAGGGGCCGGCAAAGAAAAAAAGAGTGAGCATTAATACTCACTCTTAAGCCATGCAAAGGGAAAATGCTGCTCACAGAGATTTATTGATAGTAAGTATTTTTTTGAATATATGGTACACCAGGACTATGGGTGCCCATATTATTAAGACTGATAATAACCTTCAAATCGTGATTACTCCATTAGTCATGTCACTTGAGGGTCGCTCTCAATGTAGGTTGTCACTATTCTGAGTCCTGAGTTCTTTGTTCTGAGTTCCAGCGCCCGAAGGGCGAATTTGTTCATTACCTCTTGGAGTTAGCGCAGCACCACCGTCGCCGTCACCGGCAGGTGGTCGGAGTAAGTGATCCGGGGGACCTGCGCCGCCAGGGATTCAACGTCCGGGCTGCCAAAGATATAGTCTATGCGCTCATACGGTTTGGCCGCCGAGAATGTGAAGGTCTGTCCCAGCCCGTGTTGGGCCGGTATATCCTTAAGTCCCCGGGCCTTTAGCATTTTGACGGCCTGGTCCTCCGGGAGGGCGTTGAAGTCGCCGGCAATTACCGTGCGGGGCCGCCCCCGCCATAACTCCAGCAGTTCGGCCGATTGGGATATGCGGTCTTCATCGAATCCCTGATAGGCTGAGTAGTGAGTCGTTACGAATAAAAGCTCTCCGGCTCCGGAGGGGATTTTAACCCATGTGAATCCCCGGGGGAAGTCGCTCTTGCGGGGGGTGTAGCGGCCGAATCCCCATTGGCTTACCGGGTGCCTGCTCATGATCAGGTTTCCCCACAGGTCGCCGTTCATGGGGCCGTAGACCACATGATAGCCGGGGAAGCGCCAGCGGAGGTAGGCCACAATGTCTATTCCCCCGCAGAGGTTCCAGCCCCTGTTCACCTCCTGCAGTGAGACTATGTCGGCGCCGGACTCTTCGATGGCGCCGGCCACCGCCTGTATGGAAGGGACGCCCCAGGTGTCAAACCCGTGGTGTATGTTGTAGTTGAAGACTTTAAGAGCAGTGGGGGCGGGGCCCCCGGACGGCACGGCCCGGGAAAAGGGGACCAGGCTTAGTCCGATGCCGGCGATGGATATGCCCAAAAGCATTATGGCAGCCCTTATATCATTGAAGGAAATTGTGCGGCCCGCCCTTATACCGCCAACGGCCACCAGGGCCGCGGCAGCAGGCCACAGAAGGGGCCAGCCGTACCGGGAATAATAGGCGAACATCAGGAGGAACAGCAGCATGGCCCCGCCTGCGGCGGCGCTGTAGACGCGCCCTCTGCCCGGAGATTCCCCCGGGGCGAAGGAGGCGGCCAGCTGCAGTGAAAGGGCGGCCTGCAGGGGGATAAAGGCCCAGACCAGGTATTGGGGAGGCAGCATTCCGGGGGCCAGAAGGAAAACCGCCAGCAACCCCAGCCCTATACGGGCCGGGCGGGAAGGACGCCAGGCCAGGGCGGCAAGGCCGGCCAGAAGCGAAAGCATTATAAAGGCGGCGGACCCGGCTGTTTCCCAGCCGGTTTGGGTTCCGGCCCGGCCCAGGTTGGCCAGAAGGGTCATCTGGAGAAAGAGGTATGGGCCCAGGGCAAGGACACCCCATGAAATACCGGCTGCAGATCCGTCAGGAGTCCGGTCGGGCGGCGCCTCATTGCCGCCGGCCCGCCAGAGGGCCAGGGCGAAGGCGCAGGCCTGGCCCATGGACAGCAGCACAGCCCACATTCCCCGGGCCATGTTGAGGTCCAGTCCGTGCATGGCGGCCTGCCCGGCCACCTGCAGCGCCAGCCCGCCAAGGACTATGGGGGCGGCAAGCCTGTTGGACTGCTTTTGGGCCAGCTCTTGAAAGAACGCCGGGAGCCACCACAGCCATACCACGCCGGTGGCAAAAGACAACACCGGGCTCAGTATTTCCCCCGGCAGCGCCTGGCGGGCCACGGTCAGTAACGCCAGAAGCGCCCCGAAGCGCCAGGCCGGGCGGGGGCCGCCCAGGAACCGGGCCGGGACCCGGGCCGCCAGACCCAGGGAATATACAGATAGTGCGATAAGACCCATCTGGGCGGCAGGCATATCCTCAGCCACGTTCCATACCACCATGGCTATTAAAGACCGGAAAGCGTGCATACCCATCCAGATTCCCAGTGCCCCGGCCGCCAGAAGGGGCAGAGTGCCGGCGAATGATTCTTTTCCTGTTTTATGCCAGGGGGGGTGCTTTCCCCCGGTGTATGAAGCCACGGTTTTCAACCTCCGTTCCGTTCGTCTATCTTCTGTAACCAGTGTAACACAGCAGATATGCAAATCAATTATCTGATTATAATATCCTTTTATGGGCGGAGAGCAGGTAATAAAATTTATTTATTGGCTCCCAAAAATAAACTTATGCTATAATCACTAGGCATGACAGTTAAGGAGGGACATACATGAAAAAGAAAAGAGCTTTTTCCTTATTAGCCGGCCTGCTGGCTTTCTCACTGCTGTTTCTTGCGGGGTGCGGCCGGGACCGGTCCGATTCGGCCGCCCGGGTTTTAAGGGTGGGCCTCATTCCCAACCAGGCCCCAGACAAAATAAAGGCCCAGTATGAACCTTTCAGGGATTACCTTTCCAAAAAGACCGGCATGGATGTGGAGCTGTTTGTGGCCACCGACTATACCGGAGTGGTGGAGGCCATGGCCGGCGATAAGCTTGATTTGGCTTATTTTGGAGGTCTTACATATGTCCAGGCCAGAAAGAAAGCGGATATTTACCCTATAGTCACGGAAATTGACCGTTATACAAAAACTACCAAATATTCAAGCCTTATAATCGTCCCCGCGGACAGCCCCATAAAAAGCCTGTCCCAGTTAAAAGGCAAAACTTTTGCTTTTGGTGATGTCAGCTCAACGTCCGGTTCACTTTATCCGAGGATTATGCTGGACAAGGCCGGTATAAAAGTTCCCGGGGATTTAAAAAGCGTGGTATATACCGGGAGCCATGATGCCACGGCCCTGGCGGTGCAGAACAAAACCGTCGATGCCGGCGGGGTTGAAGGGCGGATATTGAAAAAAATGATTGATAAGGGGACTGTGGATCAATCCAGGATAAGAGTCTTACTTGAATCGGACCCCATCGAAGGTTACCCCTGGGTGGTCAGGGGGAAGCTGGATAAAGTCCTGGTGGAAAGAATTGTTCAGGCTTTCCTGGAAATAAACGACCCTGCCCTTCTGGACCTCATGAGGGCTGAAAGGTATGAGAAAATTGACGCTGGATCTTACGATTACGTGGAAATGGAAGCCTCACGTCTGGGGCTGCTAAAGAATTAGCCGGCGGGAGTAAATGAATTTATGCGGGTTGTGGAAGCAGAAAATCTTATTAAGACATTCCCCGGCGGGGGCGTGGGGTTAAAGGGTCTGAGCCTGCAGATACAAAAAGGGGAGAGAGTGGGCATAATGGGCCGCAGCGGGGCGGGAAAAACCACCCTGCTGCGGCTGATAAACGGCTCCATCGTTCCCACCTCCGGGAGCCTTAAGGTTTTGGGAAGGGCCATGGGCCAGATTCAGCCGGGTCAGCTGCGGGAGCTGAGGTCAAAACTGGCCGTCGTGCAGCAGAATCATAATGTTGTGCCCGGAATGACGGTTTTCCGGAATACTCTCATGGGACGACTGGGACATTGTTCCTTTCCGGGGGCGCTGAGGATGATGCTGTACCCCACCGGGAAGGAAATGGGCAGGGTTTTGGAAATACTGTCGGAGCTGGAAATAGAGGATAAAATGCACCAGCGCTGCCAGGAGCTTTCCGGAGGCCAGCAGCAGCGCGTGGCCGTGGCCAGGGCGCTGTTCGGGAAGCCCGAAATGATACTGGCGGACGAACCCGTGGCCTCGGTTGACGCAAGGACTGCAAGGGTTGTATTGAACCGGTTCCTGCGGCTTAATCAGGAAAAGGGGGTTACTGTAATAGTCAGCCTGCACCAGCCGGATTTTGCCATTGATTTCTGCACCAGGGTTTTGGTGATGGACGGCGGTCAGCTGGTATACGACGGGGAACCGCGGGGAGCCATTGAGATTTCTTTAAAACATATACCTTTTCAGGGAACTGGAGGCGTTTTTCGTGAAATCGCGCAGCTTTAGCTTAAACTTGGTTATCGCCTTTTTGTTCCTGGGACTTGTTTTTTACAGCGGCAGGGAGACCGGGTTTTCACCCTCATCCTTTGCAGACAGTGGAAATCTCAATGCCGTAAGCCGGTTTGTGGCCGGGCTTTGGCCTCCGGAGACCTCCTCCGGTTTTTTGAGGGTTACAGGCCGCCTGGTTGCGGAAACCTTTGAGATCTCTCTTCTGGGAACAGTGCTGGCCGTGCTGATGGGCTTTCCACTATCCATAGCGGCTACAAGGCCGAGGGGTGAAGAGTCCGGAAGGCCCTCCCGGGGTCTCCTTTTATGGGCCATGCGTTATTTAAGCTATCATGCGGCCAGGATTTTTTTAAACATACTGAGGGGTATACCCGAACTTATGTGGGCTCTGATATTCGTAGTGGCCGTTGGCCTGGGTCCATTTCCCGGGGTCCTGGCGCTGGCGGCCCACAGCGCCGGAGTGCTGGGCAAGCTTTACTCCGAGATTTTTGAGTCGGTTGACGACCGGCTGGTGGAAATGGTCAGGTCCACCGGCGCGGGAGAGTTGGCTGTGCTGGCCTTTGCCCGCATACCTGCCACGCTCCCGGTCTTCCTGTCCTACACACTTTTCCGCTGGGAGTGCAATATGAGGGCGGCCACCGTGCTTGGGTTTGTAGGCGCCGGCGGCATCGGGACGCAGCTGATGATTAGCATGAAGCTCTTTGCTTACGGTGAAGTCCTGACTCTGGTGGCCACCATTTTTATGCTGGTTTTTATTGTAGACCTGGCCGGCCAGCTTATCCGGGCCAATGTGCTGGGGGACAGGAAAGTGAAGTGCGGTTCATCATAATTGTCTTACCTTGTAAAAAAAACAATATCCCCGAATTTTGCCCGGGCCACTTTGCCCACGCTGTCGCATTTTATTTTCAGCAGGAAAAAGACTTTTCCCCTGGCCGTCTCTTCATGCTCCAGGGACTCGAAATTGGCCTGGCCCTTGGAAATAACCAGTCTTGACCTTTCCAGGAGCCTTCTGACCTCCCCGGATACCCTTTGCAGGGGCGCACCCAGGTAGTTGCAGCCCGTGGTTATTATTTCCGCGGTTTTATCAATGCCGGACTGCAGTGCGTCCTCCACTGTGGCGTCGTTCAGTATGGGCCCGCCCTTCACAATATAGTAAACCCTTTTGCCCATACTTGAAAATTCTTCGGCCAGCAGCCTGTCAAAAACTATTTCGCCGGAGTTGTCCCCCACTATGACCACTTCTTCCGCGCTGTCCAGCCTTTTCCCAAAAAGGCCGGAGTGGTCCCGGGAAAAGCGGCTGTTCAGGCTGTACTTCAGGCTTTCGTTTATGTCGAAGCTCCTGTTGATGCCCAGGTCTATCACATTTCCCGAAACCGATATTTTAAGCGCGTCAGCGAGCCTGTCCCCGGAGCGGTCAAGGAATTCCTTCAGTGCGGGGTACAACCGGAGGGCCATGTCATTTGACTTCTTTTTAACTTCCCTGTAAGGGTCGGCGCTGTCTATCAGCCTGTATACCTTAAGCAGCAGTTCGGTTGAGTTCTCGGCCGGTGTCCTGCTGCGGTCCATGGACTTTATATCATCCATTATCTCAAACAGGACCTGATGCTGCCTGTCCTCTTCAATACCGGCAATGGTCATGCAGGTTACCGCCTGCTTTAGGTAACAGTGAACACAGTCAACAAAAACTTTCATTCAGGACCTCCATTTTCCATGTCAATACTATAGTATAACACAATGACTGCCGTGAGATATTCCCGCCCGGACTTTTCCCGGGAAGAGGCTGTCGGGCGGCCGAGGCCCGGGGAGGGGTTGCTGGAGGCTTTATCTGTGCTGCTCCCATATGCTCAGGTAAATTCGCCTGCTGTTCCCCGACGACTTTAGAACCAGTGGATACTTGCGGTCGTTTTTAAACTTTAAGTCCAGCACTCCGTACCACACCGAGGCGTCTTTATTCTTGGGGGCATAATCCACCGGAAGGGAGTGGCGGTGCCTTTCCACAACCGGCAAACCGGCGTTGAGAACGGCAATGTACACAAGGGTGCTGGTCCGGCATACCCCCCCTCCCATGCTTTGGATCACTTTGTTTCCGGAAAAGGCGAATCCTGTTGTGTAGCCCCTTTCCTCCGTGTACGGGCCTGCGGCGCTGTTGAAGGAGAATGTTTCTCCCGGCGGCAGTATAACGCCATTTATGTAGTTCAATGATGTATTTGCGTTTTTATTATTAGCGGCCTGCCCGGGATCGCCGGGGAGGTCTATAATGGCGTCACCAACCAGCTTTTCGCAAAAAAGCACGGTCTCTCCCGGGATATACAGTTGAGTAATCATTTTTTCAATTGATTCAAGCGGCAGGCGGATATTGTTCTCCACAAGCTGTATATGCCAATGCTCCAGTGTGCTTTCCACCGGGTCGGACTTAAATCCTCCGGCCGTGAAACTGTGGCGCGGCTCCTCCTGCCGCGCGCCTTCGGCCCGGCCGGGAAAAACGCTGACATTCCGGGCATGGTCATCCCAGACCACCTTATAGCCCATAGTTTCGGCGAAGGATCTCAGGGGAATAAAGGTCCGGCCTCCGGACACCAGCGGGGCCGGGGAGACGGTAAACTGTTTTCCGTTTATATTTATGGCACTGTTGGCCATGTCCAGTATTAACAGGTCATTGCCCTTTAACACAGCCACCTTTGTGGCATCCTTATTCCAGATGAAACTCCTTTCATCCACACCTATTCCCAGCGCAAAATACCTCAGGGGGACATACAGCCTGTCGTTTATCAAGAGCGCCCCTTTGTCCATCCTGAGGCTTTGCCCCCGGGCGATGTACAGGTCGCTGCCGGGTGTAAAAATAACTATGGCCTGGCCGGCCAGGGCTTTGTGCGGACATGTAAAAAGCAGAAACATCCCTGCCAGAACAAAAAAAACGATTCTTGTCATTCCCCTGCACGCCCACTTCTTAAAGACTCTTTATCATGTATAAATTCATAAGCAGGGAAATATGACGGTATTGTTTTGGCTGCCGCGCCAGTATTTTGCTTTTTGAATACCGGATAAGGCATATGCAAGAGAGTAATCTTTGGGTTAATGAGGTAAATGACCCCAAAATAGAAAAGCCCGATGACGCCATAATAGGGGTCACACGGACTTGCGGCCAGTACTGATATAACCCGCCCATTGTGTATGGGCGGGTTTGGAGTTGTTGTTACCTTCTCATGTAGTTCATGTCTTTGGTTATCAGATTGGAGTACTTCTGCAGCGTGGGCAGGTACTGCCAGTAGTTGTCCTTGTAATCCAGAGTCACTATTTTTTCCATTGCTCCCGGCCTTCCAGCCGGGACAGTCAGATCTCCCATTTATATAGCCAAAAGAGCGGTCATTATTTTGGTGGTGCTGGCTATGGGCCTTGGCTGGTGGGGATTTTTCGCGTACAGCAGCTGGCCGGTGTCCGCGTCCATCAGCACTGCGGCATCGGCGGACACCTGTATATCCATGTTTGTCTTTTTTGCGCTGATATTCCCCGCCGGTGCGTATGAGAGGGCCGGTTCATAAAAAAAGAACACATCGCCTGAGGTCTCCGGAGTTTGCCCCGAAGCCCGGCCGGAATGAGTGTAGAAGAAAAGAAAGGCCGACAGCAACAGCAATATTTTTTTACCGGACAAAATACTACTCCCGCCATAAGTTTTTTGGGTTTACTGTTTAGGTTTCCCCCAGCCCGGTGAAGTATGAGCGGGGGTGGCATTGTTCCGTTGTTTTTCCGGGAATTCCTGCAAATAATGAATATGTTACATTATCGTTAAAAATTATTAACCGGGCTGTTAATATTTTCTTGTATTATAATAGTGTGGTCCCAGTGTAATGCAGGCATGGAGGCAGATCGATTTTGAGGAAAAAACCTATACTGGCGGCAGCAATTGTTTTAGTGGCCGCGGCGGCGGCCATAGCTCTTATTCCCGGCCAGGCCCATATTATCAAAACGATTTTTACGGGTGACGTCACGGCCATATCTGAAGCCATATCCGGGGCGGGGGCCGCCGCGATACTGCTGAGCGTGCTGCTTAATACAGTCATAAGTGTGATGGGGGTGATACCCTCTGTTTTTCTGACAGCCGCCAATATACTGGTGTTCGGGTTCTGGGGCGGCTTTCTGGTGTCGTGGGCCGGGGAGGTGGTGGGCGCCACAGTCTCCTTCATACTGTACAGGGCCGGGATCAGATCGGTGCTGAAGGTCTCCCCGGACCAGTGGCATGTTATCAGGGCCATAAGCCAGCTGCCCGGGATAAAGCAGATATATTTTATGACAGTGCTGAGGCTGGCCCCTTTCTTTCCCTCCGGCGTTATAAACCTTTTCGGGGCGCTTACCTCAATACCCCTGGCCAATTTTTTCATTGCCACCGCTGTGGGCAAACTACCGGCGCTGCTGCTTGAAAGTTCCTTCAGCTATAATGTTATAACAATCGAAAAGAACTATATTTACCTTGGAATCAGCGTGCTGGCTGCTGTATTGCTGTATTTCACGGTAAAAAAGGAGTTCTCCCGGCTGAAAAAATCCACCGGGCAAAAACCCTGAGTAGCTTGTCCCGAAGAGCTTCCAACCCGCCCGAAGGGCGGCTATTTTATATCATGCTTTGTGGATGATTAATAGCCACCCCTTTAGGCAATTACAAAGATTTTATAACAAATACGGGAACACTGGCCGGGGTGGAGCCGTCAATAAAGGTAAAATTCAACTTTCGGGGGATGACAATATGAAAAAACGGCACAGTCTTACCGGGGTTCTTTTGGCGGTATTCTTACTGGCGGCAGTGGTAGCGGCCTTTCCTTCGCATGCCGTGGAAAAAGTATTCCCCCCCGGGGAAAAAGGCGGGAAAAACAGGGACGGGGTGACCTGGAAAATATCGGAGGACGGTAAAAGAATCACCCTTTACTGGGGAGAAAAGCCCACCGGGGGCTATGCAATATATATAGAATCCCTGACGGTTGAAGGCGGATTGTTAAAGGTGGTGTACAGACTGAGGTCTCCAGGTCCCGGAGAGGCGGTGACCCAGGCCATAACGTATCCAAAGGCCGCGGCGGATCTGCCGGAGGGCTCCGGCCCCTTTGCAAGGGTGGTGCTGATAAAGGCCGGGTCCCAATCGGAGAGGATAGTTTTCCGCATCGGAAGGAACGAATATGCCACCGGTAAAGGGAATATGCCTATGGACGCGTCTCCTTTCCTGGAAAACGGCAGGGCCTACGTGCCTGTGCGTTATATGGCCGAGGCATTGGGGGTCCCTGGGGAAAGGGTGGTCTGGAGCCCGTCGGTCCGTACAGTAACCATTTTCAAGGACGGTGTGAACCTGGTTTTCGCCGTGGGAGGAAACATACTCCATATCAACGACAGCCCTGTTAAAATGGACGCCGCGCCGGTATTGCGGGACGGACGGACCTGCCTTCCCGCAAGGTATATGGCCGAGGCCCTGGGCTGCCGCGTGGAGTGGGATGAAGGGGAGCAGGCGGTTTTAATAACTCCTCCCGGACAATAAAATCACCGCACTAAAGCAATCCCCGGTCAGTATAATGGCAGACCTCCAGGGATAATACACAGCCAGCCTTTGCATAATTTAACTCATATGTTGGCAAAATACTGTTAAAATCCACGGAGGTGAAAAATTTGCTCTCTGAAAGGGAAGTAATGGAACTGGGCGACAGGATTATGAGCCATGTAAGTCTTTTGGAAAAATACGGGGTATATGCCCAGCAGTGCCAGGACCCGCAGGTGCGGGACCTCATAGTGCGCCACCAGCAAGTGATTCAAAACCACTACAATATGATGGTGGGATTTGTCCAGAACGCCCAGAACATTCCCGGCGGTATATCCCCTCAGGCCCAGTGGCGTCTAAGCTGATTATCTTTTGAAAGGAGGCAAGTCCAATGCCCTATCATCAACAAATCAGCCCGATTAGCATGTCCATCGACTGCCTTAACAGTACAAAATACCAGATTTTTAAGGATGCCCACGTGGTGATGGAATCTGCCAGCCCGCAGTTAAAGCAGGTTTTTTCAAGGATGACTCAGGATCACGTGGCCATGGCGGATGAATGGTTCAGGCTGATGAACAGCCGTGGATGGTACAATGTATCCCAGGCCCGGCCGGAATCGGTTGCCCAAACCGCAAGTCATCTCCAGTCCGTGATGATGCAGACCCAGAGCGCTCCGATCCAGGCCGGGATTCAGCTTCAGCAGCCGCCGGGAGTGACGGGTCAGTTCCGGTAATAACCGGGGAGGTAAAAAGCGCATAAGAAATGCAATTAATAACCCAGGGAGATGCACCCCCTGGGTTATGCCGGTTTATGGTGCCGGTTGACTCTGTTTAGTGGCCGGGGCCGCCGTCTTCCATGCAATAAAGAACATAGGCCCTTTGCGGGTCCTGGCGGATTTCCTCCATAACCGGGGGGGATACCGAAATTTCGCCAACAAAATTAAATCCCGCCGACAGGTCAAAATCCTCAACTTCGGTAACCTTGAAGCATTCTATCTCCGGGCTGGGGTCTTTGGTCCGGATGTTCGTGGCCAGGTATTTTTCCCTGGCTTCCTCCGGGGAACCGGCAAAAACGATACGTGTGTTTGTTGGATGTTTCATTTCTTTCCGCTCTCCTGTCCGCAGTTATTGGTCAGCTTAAATTTTATTTTCTTGGGCTGCGGATTGTCAATTCCTTAAACATTTTTTTAGTAATTTTTTTTATGCTGCAGCCGTAATATCAAGGGAATATGGTTAAGTTTCAAGGTTGAAGTCGAAATATCGTAGAATATGTTTTTGAATTTTTACAGGAAAAATGAAGGATAGGAGCTCTTGTTGTCAAATGTTAGAATATGGCTATTTTGAAGGGGAGTGAAGGGTTTTGCATGAGCTGCAGGTTATTCTGGAGGATTTGCGGAATCAGCTTACCATAATAAAAGGTTTTGTACAGCTGCAAAAGTCAGGTGACACAGAATATGAAAATATGCTGATGGACCCCATAAACAACGCCGACAAGCTCACGGTGGAGGCCCTCAGCATAATAGCGATGTTCAAGTACTCAAATTCAATTTAACGAACAAATTCGCCCTGGGGGCGACTGGAGTAAGAATCCAGAAGCCAGAATAAATTAAGTCCACGTTAACAGCGACCCTCAAGCGACATGCACATGAGGGGGGGGTGATTTAAGCCCGGGCGGAATTTATCGAAGGCTGTTACAGTCTCTTAACGACAGAGACTAAGGAGTGACGAGCCGTCCGCAGGACGCGGACGGAAGCCTGAACCGACGCATGGACGCGGCGTTGAAGGCGGTCGGCAGTCCTTTGGCGACCGAGTTTTAGAGACTGTTACAGCCGGAGATCCATGCAGCCGGGATTAAACCACTCACCCCGGCCCGTAAGCGACCCCGAAGCGACATAATAAAAAAGTTATACACAAAGCATTATGTCTAGATCATAAAAAAGGGGCTGATGCCCCTTTTTACATTATGTCCTTAGAAATTTTAGTAGTTATGGGTGCCGATAACCACCGGCTTGCCGAATTTACTGCCGATCATTTCCGCCGCCTTGTCCAGGTTGATGGGGCAGGCCGCTGTTTTGCCCGCTTTTACCATGCACGTCCCCAGGTGGATGGCGTCAATATCCCGCTCCAGGTAATCCGCCTGCTCCAGTACCAGTGTAAGCTTGGGCATAAACAATCCCGGGCAGTCACCGCAGCCGCACATCCCCACAATCCTGACATCGTCGTACCTGGCGAATTCCCCCTCCTTCAGCTCGGACGCCTTGAAGCATTTCAAACAGGCTACGCAGTTAATGTCTCTGATCTTGGCACAGGTAACGATTAACACTCTGCTCATAGAAAACGACCTCCTTGATTCTTCTTGAGTAGCTTGTCCGTTAAATATTATATCAGCAAAACAGTCATTAGTTCAAAATCTGGTAAAATTTTTTTTATAACCAGAATAAGCCGCCCTGTAAAAGGCGGCTATTTTGTAGATTAGAAATTATGCTTCAAAGAAATTCTATGGGTAATTTCCGCTACTGCTGCTGCGGGGGGGCGGGGGGCGCCGACTGCAGCGCCTGGATAATCCGGTCCAGAGTGTTTTCTATCTCTTGCAGATTGGCGTTTATTGACTGGCGGGTGCTGATTATTTTATTCATCACAGACTGCATCCGGGCCACATCGTCGGCCTGGCGGGCGGCCTTCATTTCCTCCCAGTTTGCTTTTTGGGCGGCCCTCAGTCCTTTAAGGTCCGAGTGCAGCTGTTTCAGGGTCTCCCTGTATGGCTTGACGGCGTTCAGGTCCTCTTTGTTTTTGGACTGCCTGGCCGCCTGCGCCAGGGATTTAATCTGCTGGTGATCGGCTTTGATCTCCTCCCGGATGGCCTTGCCCTCTTCCCTCAGCTGCAGAAGCTGGTCATGGCCCTGGAGGTCCTTGACCCTGGGATGCTTCACCTTTTCGGTATTGCCCGGGAGGGGAGCGGCTACCCCGTCTGTTCCCTCGGCAAAGGCTGCCCCCGCAAGGGTAAAAATCATTATGGCCGCCAACACCATCACTATAATTCTTTTCACTGGCAATTCCTCCCTGTGGTTTATTATAGTCAGATAATAACCCCCCAATGTGTAAAATGCGGGGGGTAAAGTGTGTAAAAAGTATGTAATTTAAAAAGGGCTTTGTCTATATCTTTTGACATTTGACTCAGGAGTTTGGTAAAATTTGAAAAATACTTTTTTAACAACTAATACAGGGGCATGAGGGAAGATGTATTTACCAGGCGGATTCTGAAGACAATCCACTGCCGGGGGGCCGGCGGCGGTAAACTGCCTGGTTAGAAAGGGAGTGGATTTATGAAAAAGGTGCTGGGTCTGGTGGTTTCAGAGAGGAACCTCGGCAACAGCGAGCTTCTGGTAAAGGAAATTTTGGGCGCTGTTCCCGACCCCTGCAACCGGGAAATGATACGTCTTACGGAAATGAGGATTGAGTCCTGCAGGGCCTGCTACCGCTGCCTTACCCCCGGGAACCAGTGCAGGATAAACGACGATTTTAAATATGTGCTGGATAGGATAATGGATGCTGACGCTCTGGTTATCGGAATGCCGGTGTATTTCCTGGGACTGCACGGACAGTTTAAGATGCTGACCGATCGCCTTATGGGGGTGGGGCAGTACGCTGAAAAAACCAGGGGAAAGCCCTGTGTGATAGTAATACCCTACGGCCTTCCGGGGTGGGAGGGCTACGCCAGGACAGCTTCCCTGGTGCTGCCTAGGATGCTGGAAATGAAGCTGGTGGACTGCTGGATGGTACACGCAACCCTTCCCGGCGAGGGAGTGGCAAAGGACCAATATCGGGAATGCGCCAGAAGGCTCGGGGCCGGAATTTTTAATGCCGGGGAATACTCCGGAGGCCCGGGGGAGTGCCCTTGCTGCGGGTCAGATCTTTTCCGGCTGCTTCCGGGCGGGGGTATTGAGTGCAGCCTTTGTTCGGCCAGAGGGTGCCCGGGCCCCGCCGGCAGCCCCGAATTCCATCTTTCCGGACACAACCGCTTTTCCACCGAGGGGCTGCAGGAGCATTTTATGGGCTGGCTGGTAAAAATGAGGGAGAAATACATGGCGGAAAGGGAGACACTTAAAGAAGTCCAGAATCCATACAGGGGAAGCCATTGGTGGGTGAAGCCTTGAGTCAGTGAGTCAGGGGACGGTTCTCTGGCTCAAGGTTGTACCCACTTTTTTGAGGCTGTGAGTCAGGGAACCGTCCCCTGACTCACAGGTTTTCCTCCAGCTGGTCCAGCAGTCGGGTGAAAAGGCCCAGGGCATCCCGGACCGGGAGAGGGGTTGTCATATCCACGCCGGCGGTTTTTAGGAGATTGAGAGGGTAGTCCGAATCTCCCTTTTTAAGGAAGTCAAGGTAGCTGGAAACGGCGGGCCGGCCCTCCTCCAGTATGCGGCGGGTCAGTGCGGCGGCTGCCGAGAATCCGGTGGCGTACTTGTAGACGTAAAAAGCCGTGTAGAAGTGTGGAATGCGGGCCCACTCCAGTTCGATGTCATCGTCCACGATCATGTCCGGCCCGTAGTAGTCCTTGTTGAGACGGCGGTACTCGCCGCACAGGTACACGGGCGTCAGGGCTTCTCCGGCTTCCGCCCTGGCATGAATTATTTTTTCAAACTCGGCGAACATGGTCTGGCGGAACACCGTCCCCCGGAACTGCTCCAGGTAATGGTTTATCAGATACAGCCTTTTATCCCGGCCGGTGACTGTTTTCAAGAGGTGCTCCATCAACAGGGACTCGTTAACCGTTGAGGCCACCTCGGCGGTGAAAATTCTGTAATGGGCGTATACATGGGGCTGCTCCCGGTATGAATAGTAAGAGTGCATGGCGTGGCCCATTTCGTGGGCCAGTGTGAAAACATTGTTAAGATTGTCCTGGTAGTTCATCAGTATATACGGGTGCACCCCGTACGGCCCCCAGGAATATGCCCCGCTGGTCTTGCCCCTGTTTTCGTATACGTCAACCCAGCCGGAATCAAAGCCTTTGGAGGCAATTCCGCAGTATTCCGGGCCCAGAGGGTTAAGCCCCTCCATCACCATTTTTACCGCTTCGGAATAAGGTATTTCCCAAATGAGGTCCCTGACCATGGGTACGTACAGGTCGTACATATGCAACTCGTCAAGCCCAAGAAGCTTTTTGCGGAGGGCCACGTAGCGGTGCATCGACCCCAGGTTCTCCCGTACGGTTTTAATAAGGTTATCATATACTTCCACGGGAATATTGTCTGCGAACAGCGAAGCCTCCAGCGCCGAGGGATAATTGCGCGCCGAGGCATAGAATATGTCTTTTTTCACGCTGGAATTAAGGGTGGACGCCATAGTGTTTTTCAGTTTCCGGTAGGAGCTGTAAATGGACGTGAAGGCGTCCCTGCGGACCCGGCGGTCTCTGCTTTCCAGTAGCCGCGCGTAGCGCCCGTGGGTTACTTCCACTTCCTTTCCCTCTTCGTCCGCTATGGGAGGGAAGCTGATGTCGGCGTTGTTCAGCATCCTGAATATGCCGGCCGGGGCCGCGGCAACATCCCCCGCCAGGGCGATTATCTTTTCTTCTGCCGGGGAAAGGGTGTGGGGCTTCTGCCTGACAAGCTCCTCAATGGCGAATCTGTATAGCTGCAAATCCGGGTTTTCATTAATGAACCGCTCAAGGGTTTCGGCCGGAAGGCTTAATATCTCGGGCACGATGAAGGACAGGGCGGTCATTGCCCGGGTGTTCAGCGCTTCAGCGCGGTCGGTAAGCGCCTGGTATGTGTTGTTGGCGTTGTCTTCGTCCTTGCGCATACGCGCGTAGGTGTAGACCTTTTCTATTAACTCCTGTATCCGGTCCTGAAGGCCCAGCGCCTCCAGCAGCACCCCGGCCGACTCCCCAAGCCTGCCACGATAAGAGTCCATTCCACCCATCATTTCCCGAACCAGCTTAAAATCCTGCTCCCACAGGTCATCGCCGGAATATATGTCCTCCAGCTTCCACCTGAATTTTTCCGGTATCTCATCCCTTTTGGGAAGGACTCCTTTTTTTTCCATCATGACAATAACCTCCGTTTCTTGCCTTGTGTTGCTGTTATTCAGATCTATCCCCTTAATGCACTTTGTTGATACCTTTCAGGGATTTAGCCCTGTGATATCTATAAGTATTACGCTTTCCTCAGTGTCGAAAACCAGCCTGACCTTCATGCCCTTTTTGATATAGTCTATGCTCCGGATGACTTCCCGTTCCCTTACTTTAACATCCTTGGGTGCGTAGTGGACCTCCAGTCCGCTGCCGGTCCTGACCTCCAGCCTTCTTGGGCCGGCGCCTCCAACGTACTCCACAGTGCCTTCAATGCTCCTGGACCCTGTGATCTCAATCCAGGGCACACGGTTATAGGCGTTGACCACCAGCTTTACTGTCTTTCCGGTGGTAATCTGGCTAAGGCTCCGGGCCGCTCCGTTTTCCCTGACCTGTACGCCGCTTTCCAGGAAATAAGTGGCGGCGCCCCCCCGGTTTCTTTGTATTTCTATTTTGCCGGAGCCTGAAGTAACTAGGTATGTTACCACCCCTTCGTCGTTGTCAGGCTCACCGGTCACATCCAGACTGGTGACGCGGTAGTTCACGTCCAGCGTAAGCCGGACTTTCATCCCGGGGGTGATTTGGCCCGGGCTGAGGTTTGATCCGTCTTTTCTTATGGTGACGCCGCCTGCCAGATAGTAAGAACCGGTGCCGCCGCCGCTTTTTTGTATTTCGATTCTCCCGTAGTCCCAGTTTGGTGTGTATGTTACCACTCCCTCAACCACTGCCGGGTCAACCCTGTCGCCGGTAATGTCTATCCCAATGACGGTGTTGCTGCTGCTCATCAGGGTAAGCCTGACGGTCATTCCGACGCTGATGTGTTCGGGACTCCGGCTAAAGCCATATTTTCTGACTGTGACACCGTCCGCAAGGTGATAAGAACCGTATTCGCCCCCGGTTTTTTGTATTTCGATCCTGCCGTAAGTGGAGGAGTTAATGTGCGTTACCCTGCCTTCAATTTCCCAGGCGCCGGTAATCTCAATACCGGTTATATAGTTTTCCGTATCCCGTGTCAGTTTGACGGACATGCCCCGCTGTACCCTGTTCAGGTCGCGGGATACGCCGTTTTCCCTTACCTGTACGTAATTTCTCAGGTAGTAGGACCGGATTTGTCCGGAGCCGTCCCTGATGGTTATAAGCCGGTCCCCCCATGTACGGATTTTTTCCACTGCCCCTTCCGGGAAGCCTGACTCCCTTACCAGCACGGCTCTTATTCCGTCGCCGCCGTCCAGTGTGATTTCCAGCAGGGAGCCTTCCTTTATCTGGTGGACTTCATATAATTTCCCCTGAAGGTCCTTTACCGGCGCATCATTGTTTATGCTGTACGAATTAATCTTGCCGTCATCATCCTTAATGGTGACGGAGGATGGCGACGCCAGGCACACCTCACCGTATACCTTTCTTTCACCCCCGAGAATCTTTACGGCGGACACATCCGCGCCGCTCATGCCGACCTCTACGTATGTTCCCTTCTTCAGGGCGCTGCTGGTGGTTTTTTGGCCATTAATAAAAATATTTATGCCGGGGTGAGACCAGACGTTCAGGACCTTTCCGCTTTCAAGCCTTACCGAGACAGAATCCAGGTACTTGTTGATCACGTGCCCCCTGCCGCCTGTCTGGTATTGGGCCGGGGGGACGCCGGCAGGGCTGACATCTTTTTCGGGAAAAGGCGGGGCCGCCGCCTGGGGAATATTAGAGCCGGCAAAGTAAGAGATAAATACGCATTTTTTTGCGTGGTTTAACGAAACCCGCACATTTTCCCCCAGGCTTAAAGAATCGAGGCTGGATTTCAAGCTGTTTCGGAAAACCAGGTATGAGTGCCCAAGGCCGAAGGTGAACGATCCCCATTGGGTCTGCACCGAGATTTTATTGTTTGAACGGTCTTTGAGGGTGAGCTTGCCCACCAGGTGATGTCCGGTGGGCGGGGTTATCCGGCCTCTGTCCAGCGTCCGCAGCAGTATTGAGGCCATCTCGGCCCTTGTCAATGTCCCGTGGGGATTGAACCTGTTTCCGGGAAGTCCGGCAATTATTCCCGACTCCACCAGCCGGGACAGTTTTTCCCTGGACGACGGCGGCACACCATCAAGGTCGGAAAAGTGCAGGCTGGTCCCGCCTCCGTCCAGTCCCATGGCCCTGGCCAGCCAGGCCGCCACCTCGATGCGTGTGGCCGGTTTGGCGAAGTTGATATGCTGTATGTCGTTCATGCTGAACAGTTGTTTTTCAGCGGCCCTGGCTATATAAACCCTGTAGCCTTCCCACAGGCCGGCAGGCAGTCCCTTCAGCCCAGCCGCCCCGTCCCTGTTCTGCAGGTCCCACCCCATTCCCCGGCCTATGACCACAAGGGCCTCAGCCCTGGTAATCTCGCTGTCCGGCCTGAAATTCCCGCCGGGATAGCCTGACATGAGGCCGTAGATACTGCATATGATCACAGCCTCTTTTGCCCAGTGTCCGTCGATGTCTCCAAAAAAGGCGGCGGAGGCCCGGGCCGGCCCGGCAAGCCGGAGATCGGCCATGAAAAGCAGTAATATAAACATTGCCAGTATTTTTGCCCGCATAAAACACCTCCCGGGAAAAGCCTGTTGTTAAATATTACGTCAGATGTGTAGATAAACCTTTTTCTTTGTTATTTTTTGGCTGGCCGGTATTGAATGATCACATTTATCAATGGTAAACTTTAGACTGTAAGCGCCGGAGTTTTTGAGCCGTGCAGCAATCAATCATTTTTAGGAGTTGGGAAGTGTTGCCATTGGCTGACAAGAAAAAACAGGAAATTAGCCTGACTGAATCCGGGCACCGGTTTGACAGGGAACTGGCCAGGGTGTCGGTAAAAGTATCGCCGGAGCTTCAGGCTGTGATTGCCAATCAGCACGATCTGATTGAGCTAATTGAAAAAAATCACCCGGAGGCCCGGATTTTAATCGATCAGCACAGGACGGAGTTGCTGACGGTGGAGGAACAGATAGCAGGCGCCTTTGGCCAGTACAGGCAGAAAAGAGAGGCGGCGAAGGCCAGGAGGCAGGTCGGCAAAGAAAGCGCTGCGTCAGGGCAGTATTTTAGCGCCGGGGTATCAACGGCGCCCAAAAGGGCAGGCGGGAGAACGGCTGAAGGTGGGGAGGGATATCCGGACTATGATATGAGTCTTCCGGAGGACGAAATTGACTCCATGGCCGAAAGGCTAAGTCCCGGCCTTCCATCTCAGCGCTATTCCGCCCACCCGGCCCCTGCTCCCAAAGCAGAGGCGGCAGATGTCAGAAGGGTGGCCGTGGGGGCTGCCATCAGGGCGCTGAGCGTATTTCTCGGCCGCGATCTGACGGAAGAGGAGATTGCAGCCGTGGAAAAACAGGTGGATTCGTATTTGTAGCTTCGTGGGCCGGAATCTCCGGTCAGAATCCAGAATTCAGAATCCAGAATAACTGTGGTATTCCTAAAAAGTTGACAGAGTGCATATTATTAATAATCACCAATCACCGTTTTTATAAGAGGCTGGTAGCCGGGGATGTTCAATAGCATTCTCCACGAGGAGTCGTTAAACAACAGTAAAAGCCACATTTCGAAGGGGGCTATGACTATCCGGTTTCCGGGGCCGTGGCCCCTGCTGGCATTTAAGGCCCAGCCCATTTCTTCCGGCGGTGTTTTTTGGATGTCGTAATAAAGAATATTCTTAATGGTAAGCTGTCTTATAACCTGGGGGTCATTGCACCAGTGACCCGGATTGTCAAAATTAACGGACTGATGGTTGCAGATATGTTCTCCGCAGACCGACCTCCGGCACAATAGTGGCCTCACGGGATATACGGAGCAATTACCCTGTTCAAAAAAGGGGCACAGGTTTTTCCCTTCAGGGGTCAATACCCCCAGTTTGCTTTCAAAGAAATGTTCTTGCATGCCGGGGGGCCAGACCTGGGCCATGTAGGGCAGTAAATGGAGGAATTCAACCGCCCGGCAGGCAAAGGGGAAATCAAGGCAGCATTCCCCGCATCTACGGCATCCCGTCATTTCCTGGCTGTGGCCGATTATGTTACTGATGAGGGAAAGCTTGTTTTTCCATACTTCTTCAGATATCCTGGCCGTGTAGGGGCTTTCCGGATGATGCAGCGCTTCCGCCATTGCTCTCCAGGCCGAAAACATACCGGGGTAATCAAGGGGTAGCCGGGTCATAATATCTCCCGCCCGCTTTTTTTAAAATATTAACATGTGAAAGAACCGCAAATCTCATTAAAATAAACAAAAATTCCGACAAAGAGAGGGGGTCGTCAAATGCTTTTCCAGCTTATTGCCCCATTTTACGATCGATTTATGAAACTGGTAAAACTGGACCACTCGTCTGTCATGGCTCAATGGCTTTCTCCCGTTGAGGGAATGGACCTGCTTGACCTCGCCGGGGGGACGGGGATCAATGCCGTGGCCTTGGCCGGGGCCGGGGCGCGGGTGACTGTGGTGGACGCCTCCGGGGCCATGCTGTCCAGGGCCAGGTCCAAAAAGGCAAACATAAATATAATAAGGGCTGACGCGGCCATACTGCCGCTTCCGGACAGTTCCTTTGACATAATTCTGGTGTCCGACGCCTGGCACCATTTCAGGGAACAGGACATGGTGGCCGCAGAGGCTGCCAGGGTGCTCCGCCCTGGGGGAAGGGTTTATGTAATAGATTTTGACAGGGGTAAATTCAGGACCAAATACCTTATTGCGCTGGAAAGAATGCTGGGAGAGCCGTCCAACTTCATGTCGCCGCAAGAGCTGGAGGGGATTTTCAAATCGAGGGGTATAAGCGGTGAGTTCCGGTATCTAACTTCCAACCAGTACATATACAAAGGACATAAAGATACGCCGGTCCTTGCGGTCAAGATGTCCTGACAGTCACGACCGGCGGTAGTTGTATTGCAGCTAAATTCTCTGTGCGCTCTGTGGTTTAATTTTTTTATCCCATTCTGGAGTTATGGAATTATCTCTTCCACCCTGTATGTAACCGCCGGGTCCCAGAACCGCTCGTGCTTCCCCTTTCTGCTGGTAATTTATTAATAATGCCAGAGTGGATTTCGACAAATAACGACATAAATCCTTTGAATAAAAGACATTCTCCGGCAAAAACTTAAGGCTGATTGTTTTAGGAAAGGAGAAGGAGCATGAGTGATCTTGACATGTTGGTAATGGACAGGTTGATGCCTTTCCGGGAGAGGGCTTTGGACGCTGTGGCGGACAAGTATCCCCATGTGTTTTCAATGGCGGACACAATGCTTTCAGGCGGCAACAACATGTTGGGGATGCAGGTAACCGGTGAAGACGGGAGGGTGGAAGGGCGGTACACCTTCAAGCTGGACGGGGTGCGCGTTTCCGGTGTTGAAAGGGGCGCGGAGATACACCATCCCTTTTTCGGGACGTTAAAGCCCTACGTCACTGTAAGAAAAAGAGTGCTTGAAAATGTGCTTGAAGATGAGAGAGGCTTTATCGAGGACCCTTTCGCGGCCATAAAAAAATATCTCCCGGAGCTGGAGATAAAATTTATGCATTAAATCTGGCGCCAGAATTTATCTGATTATTTCTTTAGCCCTGACAGCCCAGTCGGGGTCGGCCAGCAGGGCCCGGCCGACGCCCACCAGGTCTGCCACCCCCCTTGCAATAACGCTGTTGGCCAGCGCCGGGTCTCCCAGCCCTCCGGTCACAAGCACCGGAACGTAAGCTTCAGTTTTTCGGTCTCCAGGGAACTGAACAGGTTAATCATGCCTCCTCCTTTTTCTTGCGTCTTTATTTTACATGTTTATTATAATATGGCGCTTTGGGCTTTGATAACCAGGAGAAGTGTATTATATTTATTAATATATCGCGCTGACAAAAAAGAGAATTTCCGGAGGTTATCAATGGATGACAGGCAGCTTTTCAAAATAATAGCCGCGGAGGCCGGTATCTCAGCCGGGCAGGTGGAGAAGACAGCAGCTCTTTTGGACGATGGAAACACCGTCCCCTTCATTGCCCGCTACCGCAAGGAGGCGACCGGCGAACTGGACGAGGTAAAAATAAGGCTGGTGGAGGAAAGGATCAGGTTTTACCGCAATCTTAACGCCCGGAAGGAAGAGGTTATCCGCCTTATAGAGGAACAGGGCAAGCTGACCCCGGAACTGCAGGAAAAGATTTTAAAGGCCACCAGGCCGGCGGAGGTGGAGGACCTTTACCGGCCCTACCGGCAGAAAAGGAAAACCAGGGCGTCGGTGGCCAGGGAAAAGGGGCTGGAGCCACTGGCCGTGTACCTGCTTTCGCACCCACGGTCGGGGGACCCCCAGGTTGAGGCCGGAAAGTACATAGACCCGGAGAAGGGGGTGGCCACCGCCGGGGAGGCGCTGCAGGGGGCCATGGATATTGTGGCCGAGGAGATTTCCGACGACCCCGAGGTAAGGGGATGGGTAAGGGAGAATGCCTTCAGAAACGGGATAATTGTCACTTGCGCTGCGGAAAAAGGAAAAACCTCGGTATACGAGATGTACTACGACTACCGAGAGCCGGTGCGCCAGCTGGCGCCCCACCGGGTACTGGCCATAAACAGGGGAGAGAGAGAGGAATTTTTGAAAGTCTCCGTTGAGGTGGATGAGGGCAGGATAATTGATTATATCGCCCGCAGGTGGGTCAGGACGCCCTCGGTGACATCGGAGCTGCTGATGGCGGCTGTGAGGGACAGCTACCGCAGGCTTATCGCGCCCGCTGTGGAAAGGGACGCGCGCAGCGGCCTTACTGAAAGGGCCGAGGAGCAGGCCGTGCTTGTTTTTTCAAAGAACCTGCGGCAGCTGTTGCTGCAGCCCCCTGTAAAGGGAAGTGTGGTGCTGGGAGTGGACCCGGCCTACCGCACGGGCTGCAAGTGGGCGGTGGTGGACGACACCGGGAAGCTCCTGGAAGTGGGGGTGGTTTATCCGACCCCGCCGCAAAACAGGGTGGACGAGTCAATCCGGGAATTCAGCCGCCTGGCCGATAAGTACGGTATTGACCTGGTGGCCATAGGCAACGGCACCGCCTCAAGGGAGACCGAAATGTTTGTGGCGTCCTTTATAGGCGGGTACCGAAAAAGGAAAATAAATTACACCATAGTGAGCGAGGCCGGGGCCAGCGTTTACTCCGCCTCGGAATTGGCCGCCAGGGAGTTTCCCCAGCTGGACGCGTCCGGGCGCAGCGCGGTTTCCATTGCCAGGAGGCTGCAGGACCCGCTGGCCGAGCTGGTTAAAATAGAGCCCAGGGCGGTGGGGGTGGGGCAGTACCAGCACGACATAAGCGCCAGGAGGCTGGAGGAAAGCCTTTCCACCGTTGTGGAGTCGGTGGTGAACTATGTGGGCTGCGACCTTAACACCGCTTCGTCTCCGCTCCTTTCATACATTTCCGGTATAAACAAAACCGTGGCCGACAATATTGTAAAATTCCGCGAGGAAGCCGGAAGGTTCAAAAAAAGGGATCAGTTGAAAAAGGTCCCCCGCCTGGGGCCCAAAGCTTACGAGCAGGCCGTGGGCTTTTTGCGCATACCGGACGGCGAGAACCCCCTGGACAGGACCTCTATTCACCCCGAGTCTTACCGGCTGGCGGAAAAACTGCTGGAGATGGCCGGGTGCAGCCCGGGTGAGGCGGGAACCCCCGAACTAAGGAGGAAACTTTCCGCAATGGACCCCGATCAGGCGGCTGTCAGGCTGGGGGCCGGGGCACCCACGGTAAGGGACATTATAGAAAGCCTTATCCGCCCGGGCCGCGACCCGAGGGAAGACCTTCCAGGACCGCTGTTCCGCAGCGACGTGCTTTCACTGGAAGACCTCCGGCCGGGCATGGAGCTTAAGGGAACCGTCCGGAACGTGGTGGACTTCGGGGCCTTTGTGGATATTGGTGTGAAGGTGGACGGGCTGGTGCACCTCTCGGAGATAAGCGACCGCTACATTAAGCACCCCCTTGACGCATTGTCTGTGGGTGACGTGGTTGATGCGCGGGTGTTGCAGGTTGACGCAAGAAGGCAGCGCATCTCACTGACCATGAAAAAATGATAATTGCGAAGAGCTCCTGGATGTTCACGACTCGAAATTCCATGCAGGATATTAAGACCGGCTGTCGAAGGATAATTAATTGCATTTAGTCTCCGGGGGTTAATATTAAGAAAATTGCCAAATATTACAAAAGGGGAGGGTTAATTAAAAGAGCAGAATATATATAAGCCGGGTTAAGGTTGATAAAAGACGGGAAGTGGATAAAAGAAAAAATCTAAGAGAGCTTGAGGAGGATTAATAATGCGCTGGCGTTTAGCTGTTTTACTGACACTGCTGGTCTTCGCAATTGCAGGCTGCGGCGGCAAACAGGCCGACCAGGCAAAGGGCAAAGAGGAGTTTAAGGCGCAATACAAAATAGCCACCATGACCCCGGCCAACCACATGTACAGCCAGGGAGCCCAGAAGTTCGCCGATTTGATCAAGGAAAGGACTAACGGCAGAATACAGATTACTGTCTACCCCGACGGCCAGCTGGGCAAAGGGGAGCGTGAGCTTCTGGAGGCATTGCAGCAGGGGACCGTGGACCTGTACGCCGGCTCCACAGGTCCTATCGGAGGCTTCAGCCCATCCATGCTGATTGTGGACATCCCGTTCCTGTTCAGGGATTACTCACATGTGGACAAGGTGCTGGACGGCCCCATCGGCAAACAGCTTCTGGCCGACCTGGAAAAGGCTAACCTGAAGGGGCTGGCCTTTTGGGAGAACGGTTTCAGGAACCTGACCAACTCCAAAAAATCAGTAAAGGCCCCGGAAGATGCCAAGGGGCTTAAAATACGGACAATGGAAAACAAGGTGCACATCACCGCCTGGAAAGAAGTGGGCGTAATACCCACACCGATGGCCTGGGCCGAGGTGTACGGCGCACTGCAGCAAAAGGTGGTGGATGGGCAGGAGAATCCGCTGGCAGTTATTTCCACCAGCAAGCTGAACGAGGTGCAGAAGCACCTCAGCATGACACAGCACGTATACTCTCCGGCACCCATCATAATGAGCCTCAAGAAGTGGCAGGCCATGCCCAAGGAAGACCAGGAGCTGTTTTTGAAGACAGCTCTGGAAGTTGCCCCGTGGCAGCGCAAGCTGGGCAGGGACAGTGAGGCCAAGATGCTGGCCGACCTGGAGCAAAAGGGAATGGTTATAGTGAAGGACATAGACAAGGCCGCATGGCAGAAGTCGATGCAGCCGGCCTTCGACGAGTTTGCCAAACAGTTTGGAAAGGATAAGATTGACGCTATACTGCAAACCAAGTAGTTTTAACTGAGGTTGGCTCAAAAGGCCCGGCGCCGCCGGGCCTTGGGCCGTTTATTGATTTATCATAATCCGTTGGGAAGGTTTTGGTATCCCCCTAACGTAATACAGAGGGGGCGTATGTTACAGAGGCTTAACTCCCAGGCTGATGGGAAGGGGTGGGACTGTTTTTGCATACTTTTTTAACGGCGCTTAAACAGATAAACAAAACACTGCTGCGGGTGGCCGGCTGGGGTGTGGTGGCCGGCATGGCGGCTATCAGCATCGTAATCCCGTACGAGGTTGCGGGCCGTTATTTGCTGGGGAGCATGCCGGCCTGGGCGGGAGAGGTTACAACTTTTTCGCTGGTCTGGGTGTCCATGCTGGGGGCTGCGGTGGGTCTGCCCAAGGGCTACCAGATAGGTATGACCTTCCTTATTGAAAAGCTGCCGGAGAGGATGGGACATTATGTAAGAATACTGGGACATCTAATCACCATGGCAATACTGAGTGTTCTGGTGATTTTCGGAGTTGATCAAACACTGCTTAACATCAATCAAACCTCCCCGGCCATGCAGATATCCATGGCCTTTCCCTACATGGCCATTCCGGCGGGGGCGGCCCTGATGTGGCTGGTGACGCTGGAGAGGACTTTGGGTCTTGTAACGGGCGTCAGGGAAGAAACCGTGCGGTGGAATTGAGGAGAGGACAATGTTAAGTATTTTTCTTCTTGTATTTGCAGTTTTGCTGATGACGGGGATACCAATCGCCATCGCACTGGGCGGGACAGCCCTTTCATACCTCCTGCTGAAGGGCGATATTTCACTGACCATGCTGGTGCAGACAACATTCGCCGGTATGGCCTCATTCCCCCTGCTGGCCATTCCTCTATTTATGCTGGCCGGGGCGCTGATGAATGAAAGCGGAATAACCAGGGACCTGGTCCGCTTTGCCCGCTTAATGATGGGGCGGGTAAGGGGGGGGCTCGGCCTTGCGGCCATAATGGCCTGCGCCATATTCGCCGCCATTTCGGGGTCGGCGGTGGCAACTGCAGTGGCAATCGGCGCGGTGGCCATACCGGCCATGAAGCAGGCGGGGTACGACGATGATGTGGCGGCGGCGGTTACGGCCACAGCCTCCTGCATGGGGCCTGTAATTCCGCCCAGCATACCTTTCATTATTTACGGAGTGATTGCCAATGTTTCGATAGGGGCGCTTTTCCTGGCCGGGGTTGTGCCGGGGCTGCTGCTGGGGCTGGGGCTGATGATATACATGTACTGGATAGCCCG
>JBMOPC010000124.1:0-37116 GCA_049323915.1 Bacillota bacterium | reverse complement strand
AAGACTCGGACATTTCAGCAATATCATTACAACCCGCCTAAAAATTTCATTTTCACGCCAAGGGATTAGTGCGCCCTTTTTTAGGCTTGCCTCTTCAGCCAGGTAATCGAAATGTTTTCACGCTATCACCTCAGCATTGCCTGCAGGCTGAATGAGTAGGCCGCGGCTGTTCCGGCGCCGATGGCCAGGGTGTAGGGGAAGTACAGCTGCCTTTCTTCCCTGTTGGCATTTGGCGCCCCGATTGTTACCCCGTACCTTAAGAGAATTTGGGATAACAGCCCCAGTGCCCGGGAGAGGGTGGACAGCAGCCGCCCGTTAACTGCCAGGAGGAAGAGGGCTATGAGGCCCCCGGCCAGGGCAGCGGCCAGGAATGTATTCACCACAAAGGCCGGCCCCTTTATTCCTCCAATCACCGCCAGTAGCTTTACGTCTCCCGCCCCCATGCCGCCCCTGGCAAAGGGTATTATAAGCATGGCCAGCCCCAGTATGATTCCCTTCAGGCTTTCTAACAGATTCTGCCATCCACCGGCCAGGAAGTTGGCCGCCAGCGCCGTGATCAAAAAGGGTATCAGTATTTTATTGTAGATTCGCCTGCTTTTAATGTCGGTCACGATGCAGATTGCCAGCAGCAGTATCAGCAGCAAGTCGGGAAATCCCGGTTCTGTCTGCATGAATTTGTTCATGGCTTTGATTACCTTTCATTAATGAGTAACCCTACTTAATGGCTTAAGTAGGGCGCAGGTATGAGGGTTTAAGAGTTATAAATTATTACCGTCTTCTGCCTGGCATCAGGGGTTGGTGTTGTAAATTTCGTTGCCCACAGCGTTAATCTGTTTCGACACGCCTGAACCCAGAAGCCGGAATCCCGCGATGGCCACCACCGCCACCAGCGCCAGTATGAGTCCGTATTCTGCCATTCCCTGTCCGCTTTCGTCCTTCCACAGATCCATTAACATATTTTTCATTTTTTCCACCCGCCTCCTGAGGTTTTTATGTCTAAATACTATCATTAATAAAAATGCGTTACATCTCACCGGAGGCTTAAAAGCATGGCTATTTTGGGCCCATTGGGGATAGGACTAAAGTCCCGGAAAAAATAATGGGACTCCATATCGAAGTCCCATAGATTTAAAAGGGATGGCTTATAGATGAACGATTTTATTCTTCAGTGCGTAAAGGGCGGCCTGGGTGCGGTCCTCCACGTCAAGCTTCTGGAATATGCGATAAAGGTGATTTTTGACGGTTTTTTCGCTGATAAACAGTTTTTTGGCTATAAGCTTGTTGGAGTCTCCCATGGCCACGTGCTGCAGAACTTCGATTTCCCTGGGGGTTAGCTGTTCGTCATCAGGACCCCTGGAAAAGCCCTGTTTTACCGATATTCTGTTTATTTCCTGCAGCAAGCTGGCCATAAGCCGCGGTGGTATGTAAGAGTTTCCCCCGGCCACGCCCCTTATTGTTTCCACCAGCTGCCCGTGGCTCACGTCTTTCAGAAGGTAGGCGGAGGCCCCTGCCCGTATGAACTCAAAAAGGTATTCCTCCTGGTCGTGAATGGTCAGGGCAATTATTCCGGTCCCGGGCTTGGACTTTTTTATCAGCCGGCAGGCTTCAATGCCGTCGATGACGGGCATGTTGACATCCAGGAGAGCGATGTCGACATCTTTTTCCAGTGCTATTTTAACGGCCTGCTGGCCGTCGCCGGCCTCACCGGCGATTTCGATGTCCTCTTCCAGGGAAAGTATTTTAATTATACCCTCTCTCACCAGCATATGGTCGTCGGCTATTAGAACTCTTATCGGAGACAATCTTCTCACCTCGCCTGTTACATAATACAAACGGGCATCGTTAATCCTCCACGGGAACCGAGATGCTTACCGATGTTCCCTGGCCCGGAGAGGAATTGACAGTAAATTCACCGTTTAATATCTGGGTTCTTTCCCTCATGCCCAGTATACCGAAACATTCCTTGTTTCCTTTTAATTGATCCAGATTGAATCCTATACCGTTGTCTTTTATCACAAGGTTTAGTTTCCTTGTCAGAATCTCCATTTTAATCAATATATTGGTGGCCCTGGCGTGTTTTCGGATATTGCTAAGGCATTCCTGCACAATTCTGAACAGCGCCACCTCAACTGCTATGGAGAATCTCCTGGGGGACCCTTTGACCATCACCTCAACCTGTATGCCGTACTGTGCCTGAAATCCATCGACATAGCGCTTTATTGCCGGAATCAGCCCAAGGTCGTCCAAAACCATGGGGCGCAGGTCGAAAATAATTTTTCTGACATCCTGCAGGCTCTGACGGACCAGTATCTGGAGGGCCTGAAGCTCCTCCCTGACTTTGTTGCGGTCTATGTCCATGAGCTTTAAGCAGAATTCCGCCCTCATGACGATGTTGGCCATCAGCTGCGCCGGGCCGTCGTGTATGTCCCTGGCCACCCGGCGGCGCTCCTCTTCCTGGGCCTTGATGATGCTTATGCCCAATTGCTGCACCTTCTGCATCTCGCTTAATTTCTTGGAGATGTCTTTTAAATTTCCGGTAAGGTAATTTGTAACAACAGAAAGGTGGGAGGCCAGGCTTTCGGCTCTGTTAATCATGCCTTCAAGCCTTCTCAGGCTTTGTTCCAGGTTGTCTCTTTTGTAGCGCAGCAGGGTTTCGTTTCCCCTCAGGTTGGCCAGCCTGAGCTGTTTATCCTGGGCTTCCTCGTAAGCTTTTTTGATATCGCTTTCGGTGTACTTTTTGAAATTTTTGCTTACTTCGGCCAGACGCTGGCGGGCCTTTTTTTCTTCTGCGGTCAGTGCGTCAACCTCGGCCACCACTGCGGCCACCTGCCTGCGGACCTCTTCCAGTTCTTTTTTTAGCCGGCTGTATTCTATACGGGTGTTTTCGGCAATGTCGAATACCTGCCTTTTTCCGGTTTCCACGGCCGAAATGGTATCCTTTACAATCTTGTCCAGGTTTACTATATCAGAATGCATTGTTTTCACCGCTTATATAATGTGAGGTGTCCCCCTTGCTTTAGTGAGGGCAGGACATCTATACCGTTTACTTTTTCTTCAAAAATATGTTGTTTCCTCCTATGTCAGTTAAATGTATTTTGTGGAAAGCTAAAATGGTGTATTGTTTTTGCAGATATATACCGATATGTATATACTTATTGTATCGGTGGTTTATGGGGGTTTATATAAGAAAATTTTCCTATATTGACTGTTCCGTTAAAAAGGTCATGGGAGGAACTGATGCAGCACAGCGAAAATTTGAAAAAAACCGAAAAAGCGATCCTGGTGGGAATAGAGCTGGCAGGAGAAAGCAGAGAAGCGGTGGTTGAGTCGATGAAAGAGCTGGAGCGGCTGGCAGACACCGCGGGGGCCGAGGTGGTCGGGCGCCTGGTTCAGAAAAGGAGCAGGCCGGACGCCTCCACGCTGCTGGGAAGGGGCAAGGCCATGGAGGTGGCAAAGCTGCGTGAGGAAACAGGGGCCGACATTGTGATATTTGACCGGGAGTTGTCTCCGGCCCAGACAAGGAATCTTGAAGAAATAGTGGGCGTCAGGGTGATTGACCGGTCCCGCCTGATACTGGATATTTTCGCCTGCAGGGCAAAAACCAGGGAAGGAAAGCTGCAGGTAGAACTGGCCCAGCTGAATTTCCTGCTGCCAAGGCTTGCCGGGATAGGAACCGAGCTTTCCAGGCTGGGGGGCGGAATAGGCACCAGAGGGCCCGGTGAAACAAAGCTGGAAGTTGACCGCAGGAGAATACGGAAGCGCATCTCCGACCTGAAGAGGGAGATAGAGGAGATAAGGCGCCACAGGGAGATACTGAGAAGGGGCAGGAGGGAGGTGCCGGTTACCCAGGTGTCCATAGTGGGGTACACCAACGCAGGAAAGTCAACTCTGTTAAAAAAGCTCACCAGCGCTGACGTGCTGGTGGAGGATAAGCTTTTCGCCACCCTGGACCCAACTACCAGGAGGGTTGTGCTGTCCAATAATGAGACCGTTCTTATCACCGATACCGTGGGGTTTATCAGCAACCTGCCCCACCATCTGGTGGCCGCCTTCAGGGCCACACTGGAAGAGGTGTCCGAGGCGGATATACTTCTGCACGTTATTGATATATCTCATCCCAACGCAGGCATGCAGGCCGAAACGGTAAAGGAGGTGCTGAAGTCGCTGGGGGCCGGGCAGAAGCCTACCATAACCGTTTGCAACAAAGTAGACTGTGTGGCCGGCGGCGAGCTTCCCCTGATTGATACCGACCGGGGCGGCTCTCCCGTGTTAATCTCGGCTCTGACAGGTTCCGGGCTGGATGAACTGCTTGACAGTATAGCGCGGGCAGCGGCCAGGAGAAGGGTGCGGAGGCAGTTCTTCCTGCCCTTTGCCAGGTCGGGGATAATTTCGGTGATATTTGAAAGGGGGCGGGTGATAAGCCAGGAGCACGGGCCCGAGGGAGTGACTGTGGAGGCCGAGATGGAGGAGGTCTGGGCCTCGAGGATAGAGGCCATGCTGAAGGGATGAGGCGCCGGGAGGCGCCTTTTGCATGGAAATTAAGGAAAGTATGGATTCTGGAGTCTGAATTCTGGATTCCGCCGCCGTTACGGCGGCATTTTTATTTTAATACATTTCTGATAAATACAGATAATAACATTGCGGCCATAGCCCGGCTGGCGGAGCTCTACATATTCATGCTGGCACTGTTTTCTGTGATTATTATCCTGCCCGTCAGAGAAATTAACTGGGGTGTTTTTTTGCCGGTGGGCGACGCCGGTTTGCCGTCCGTTTTGCAAGGCGTATTGGTGACATCTTATTCTTTCGGAGGAATATTTATACTGTTGCTGATCTACCCTGAAATACGGCACAAGGCCAGGGCCGCACCGGCGGCCGTCCTGGGCGTAACCATCACTATGCCGGTCTATTTAATACTCACCGTAATGGCCATAGGCCTATTTTCGCGGGCAGCGCTGCAAGAAGATATTTTCCCGGTACAAAATTTGATTTCTCTTACCAAGCTGGAACTGATACAGCGTATTGATGTTATTTTTCTGTATCTCAACCTGACTACCGTTGTCACAACACAGGCGCCATTCTCTATATCTCGGCCGTTGGTCTGCAGTCCTTAACGGGCTACAGTTACAAGAAATTCGTACCCTGGCTGGGAATAATCCCCTTTCTGCTGTTATCTTATCCGCTGGACATGTTCGAGTTTGCCAAAATGAGTGATTATGTCGGCTACTTGTTTCTTGCTGTTGAGTCCGTGCTTCCGGCAGTGGTGCTGACCACGGCGGTAATAAGGGGGCGGCGGCAGGGTTGACGTTCCGGGAACAACCCGAACGTGCCGGGGTTTTTTATTTGAGGGGAATCACCCCGAACACCCGCAAGAAGGCCAGTGTATACCCCATGGCCATTATAACCGTGAAGGCCAGCAGCTCCCGCCAGAGCTTTTGGCGGACAAGGCGGGGTACGTCAATAAGAACTATAATCACAAGTGATAACATAAGAAGGGCGATGTTGGCCAGCATATAATGAAACCCCCTTTACGGCTTGGGCTGGGCGGGCTTGGTGATTTTTCCGGTCCGCCGTATTTTGGCCTCAACCACTATGTTTACTTCCAGGGTTGGGAATATTTCATCCCATCTGGCCTCCAGCTTCTTCCAATCCTTGGGATACTTCCGGCGCACCGCCTCGCCGAAGCCGAAGATATCCGCGTTCAGTTCCTGCGCTTTGTCCACGGCGGCCCTGATCTCGTCCCCGATGGCGGTCCTTTTCCTATTCTCCAGTTCTTCCATGACGCCCGGTTTGGTGATGTCAATCGAGTCCGGCTGCTGCTCGCCCAGGTTGCCCTCTTCCCTGACCTCCACGGTGATGGTTAAGTTGCCGTCCGTAATTTCCGGCTTGAGCTTACCACTGGCCCGGATTATCTCCAGGGCCACCAGCTTGTCTTCGCTCTCCGGGGCAGGCACCACGATGATGCCGCTCTTTATTTTTCCGGTGGCCCAGAGCAGTCCCCGGGTCTCCTTTTCGTCCAGCCAGCCTATAAGTTTATAGTGGCGGAATACAGCCGCCCCGGACACCTTGACCTCTTTGGGGAGCACCGCTTTGTCCTCTCCGGCCTTTCCTTCACCATCATCTTTCTCTTCCTCTTTACGGACCACATGTACCGCCGGGGCCACCGGGGCCGTGGTCTTGCTCTCCACCGTTCTCAAAAAATGCCTGATCTCTGTGGCGGGAGACTTGCCGTGGGCCGTCATGGCCTTGACCATGTGGCCGATGCCGTAGGCCCAGATTTTTTCGGTGCCCACCTCGGTCTCCAGCACCTCCTTTGCTTCCCCCTTCGCTATCAAGAGAAAGTTCCGTAATTCCGGCTCGTGGTCGCGTTCGTAAAAGTCGGTGACCTTGCCTATGCCTTCCCTGGCCATGTCCTCCCCCACCACCAGTATTTTTGCCTCGGACCAGAACAGTTTTTTCCCTACCTTCATGGCCAGGTTCCGGATGGCGTCGAAGAAGGTGTCGCCGGTGCCGGTGTATAACGCTACGGCCTTCGCGCCGCCCCCCTTGCCTGCCGGGACGGCCTTGACTTCCCCGGGCTTGATGATCTGTACGGTTATCTTTATCTTTCCTTCCTCTCCCGCCTTATCCATCCCGGCTCCGGCGACTATGGCCCGCCTGTCCAGTTCCACCCTGTTCCAGCAGCCGGCGGCAAAAAAGAGGAGGAATAAAAGGGACGCCAGGGCGATTTTCCACTTCACCGGCCGTCCTCCCCCTTCCCCCGCAACCGGGCGGCCGCCAGGAGGACCAGCGGCAGTCCCACTTCAATTGTCCTGTCCGGGAACCTTATGCCCAGGCCGGCAATGACTGCGCCGGCGGCTACTGCGAAGACGGTCGCCAGAATAACCGACATCCAGCCGTCCTGGGCGGCCTCCCTGTAAATACTGCCCGGCATAAACATGATGCTGGGCAGTATGGTGCTGACAATCAGCAAAACAGCCTGCCTGTTGGATATTTTTCCGTCTTCTAGCATTTGATCGCTCCTCCGCCGCGTGAGCCTTTGGTTGTCTGAACCGCCTCAGGGCTTCGGCTGTGCCGGTTTTGTGATTTTTCCGGTGCGCCTTATTTTGGCGTCCACCACCGTATTGACCTCCAGGTAGGGGAATATCTCATCCCATTGGTCCTCCAGCTTTTTCCACTCCCCTGGGTACTTCCGGCGCACCGCCTCGCCGAAGCCGAAGATATCCGCGTTCAGTTCCTGCGCTTTGGCCACGGCGGCCCCGATCTCGTCCTCGATAACCGCCTTTTTCCTCTCCTCCAGATCTTTTAGAACACCGGGCTTTGTAATATCCACCGAGTCCGGCTGCTGCTCTCCCAGGTTGCCCTCTTCCCTGACCTCCACGGTGATGGTTAAGTTGCCGTCCGTGATTTCCGGCTTGATCTTGCTGCCGGCCCGGATTATTTCCATGGACATCAGTTTGCCTTTGCTCTCCGGGGCAGGCACCACGATGATGCCGCTCTTTATTTTTCCGGTGGCCCAGAGCAGTCCCCGGGTTTCCTTTTCGTCCAGCCAGCCTATAAGTTTATAGTGGCGGAATACAGCCGCCCCGGACACCTTGACCTCTTTGGGGGGCACCGCCTTGTCCTCTCCGGCCTTTCCTTCACCATCATCTTTCTCTTCCTCTTTACGGACCACATGTACCGCCGGGGCCACCGGGGCCGTGGTCTTGCTCTCCACCGTTCTCAAAAAATGCTTGATCTCTGTGGCGGGAGACTTGCCGTGGGCCGTCATGGCCTTGACCATGTGGCCGATGCCGTAGGCCCAGATTTTTTCGGTGCCCACCTCGGTCTCCAGCACCTCCTTTGCCTCCCCCCTGGATATCAGGAGAAAGCCCCTGGTTGACGGCTCGTGGTCCCGTTCATAGAAGTCGGTGACCCTGCCGATGCCTTCCCTGGCCAGGTCTTCCCCTATTACAAGAATTTTTGACTCAGGCCAAAAAAGGTTATCCTCCATTGCCATAGCCAGGTTTCGGGCGGCGTCGGAGAAGGTGTAGCCTTCGCCGGTGTATAACGCTACGGCCTTCGCGCCGCCCCCCTTGCCTGCCGGGCCGGCCTTGACTTCCCCGGGCTTGATGATCTGTACGGTTATCTTTATCTTTCCTTCCTCTCCCGCCTTATCCATCCCGGCTCCGGCGACTATGGCCCGCCTGTCCAGTTCCACCCTGTTCCAGCAGCCGGCGGCAAAAAAGAGGAGGAATAAAAGGGACGCCAGGGCGATTTTCCACTTCACCGGCCGCCCTCCCCCTTCCCCCGCAACCGGGCGGCCGCCAGGAGGACCAGCGGCAGTCCCACTTCAATGGAAAGGAAGTATGGCGGTATCACCTCGGCGATCTGGTGGGTCAATTCAAAGACATTATCCCAGAGCAGCACCGAAAGGGCGGTCAAAAGCGCCCCTGTGGGCAGCACCAGTGCCCTGTATTCCTTGAGGTTCAGCCACTGGGCCGTGGCCAGCACGCAGCAGTAATAAAAAACGCCCACCTTCATAACTCCCCCGAACACCCAGATCAGCATAATAAAAGGCTCGACTCTCTCGATCAGGTCGGCGATGCTGACCTGCCTGGCCAGGAACAGGGTGGGGAACTGGGCCCGGGCCGTCTTGGCGCCGAAGGCAGCGATCGATGCGGTCACCGCCATCAACTGGAACAGGCCGATTATGGCAACTCCCCGGAAAACAGTCCCTCCGGCCTCCCGGGGCCTGTTCAGGTAGGGAATAAGCATTAACATAACTACGGTTTCCGCGAAGAAGAGGGCCGGGGAGTAGGCCCCCTTCAGAACGGGCAGGAACCCTTTCTCCAGCGCCGGGGTGAAATGTTCAAACTGCATCTCGGGGGATATCAGGGCCACAATCAGCAGCAGCAGACCCAGCGCCACCGGCAGGGCTATTTCGTTGGCCCTGGCCAGCACCTCCAGCCCGCCCCGGACGGCGTAGGCCGAGGCCATTACCAACCCGACAGAGAAAACCAGCAGGGGGGTTTCAGGCAGGAATATGGTGATCATCATCTCGGCGAACTCCCTGATAATAAAAGTGTTGATATAAAGGAAAAAAGCCGCGTACAAAAGCCCGATGGCCCAGCCCAGGTTCCTGCCGGCCACCAGGCCGCCGTACTGTACGATGGTCTTGTCGGGGAACCTTGTGCCCAGCCCGGCTATAACCATTCCTGCGGCCAGCCCGAAGGCGGTGACCAAAATCACCGACATCCAGCTGTCCTGGGCGGCCTCCTTATATATCATGGCCGGCAGAAACATGATGCTGGTGGGCAGTATGGTGCTGACAATAAGCAAAACCGCCTGCCTGTTGGATATCCTCCCGTCTTCCAGCACTTACTCATCCCCTTCTTCGTAGCGGTGAACCAGTTCCTTTTCCTCGTTACCGGGGGGCTCGGGAGCGGATACCGCTCCCGCCCGGCGGGGGTTTTTCCAGCCGGTGACCCGGGGCCTGCCGGACATGGCCCACCACGGGGCCCGGATGAAGGTGTCTTTCAAGTCCCCTGTGGTCAAGGGGGCTGCCGGGGAAAGGTACGGCACCCCGAAGGACCGCAGAGAAGCCAGGTGGGTCAGAATTATGACAAACCCCAGGAAAAGCCCGAAAAAACCGGCGAAGCCGGCTAGAAGTGTAAGAAAAATCCTTATGTAAAGGTGGGCATCGCTCTGGGAGGGGACAACAAAGGAGGAAATGCCCGTAACGGCGGTAACGATCACCGCCGGGGCGCTGACCAGTCCGGCCGTAACCGCCGCCTCCCCGATCACCAGGGCCCCCACTATGCTTACTGCCTGGCCCACCGGCCTGGGCAGGCGCACACCGGCCTCCCTTAATATCTCGAATATTGTTCCCATCACCAGCACTTCACCCAGGGCGGGGAAGGGGATCCCCTCCCTGGATGAGGCCATGGTCAGCAAAAGCGGTGTCGGCAGCGCCTCCGGGTTGAATGCCGAAAGCGACACGTACAGCGCGGGCAGCCCGGTGGTGAGGAGCAGTGCCAGAATCCTGAGCATTCTCATTATTGAACTGGAAAAGCGCCTGGAATAATAATCCTCGCTGGTCTGGATGGACTCTATAAAAAGGTAGGGCACCGTCAGCACAAAGGGGGTCCCGTCGGTGAATATGGCCACCCTCCCTTCCAAGAGCTGCGCCGCTACCTTGTCAGGCTTTTCGGTGTTGCCCACGGTGGGGAATACCGAAAAGGGGGCGTCCTCGATAAATTCCTCTATGTAGCCCGACTCCAGCACGCCGTCTATGTCTATCCGCCCCAGGCGCTTTTTCACCTCGTCCACTATCTTGGGGTTGGCGATTCCTTTGATGTAGGCGACGCAGACATCGGTCCCGGTTATCCTGCCCACCTGAAATCGTTCCAGCCGCAGGTGGGGGCTTTTGATCTTCCTGCGAAGCAGGGAAATATTGGTGGACAGGGATTCCACAAACCCTTCCCTGGGGCCCCTGACCACGTTTTCGGTGTGGGGCTCTTCAACGGGCCTGGCTTCATAACACGGCAGCTTGAGAATAAGCGCCGTGTCATCGCCGTCAAACAGCATGACGATGCGGGCCCTCAGTATCCCGTCCAGCGTCTGGTTAAACTCCCGGGTCTCTTTCACACAGCAGACACTGAGCACCTTTTCCTTCACCGAAACCGCCAGGCCGGCGGTCCCCGGGCCGGCTGAGGGGTCCACCGTGTGAGTGTCCACCATCAGGGCCCTCAGTATATTCTCCCGCAGGGCCGTCCTGTCGACTATGCCGTCTATGTATATCAGCGCCGTCCTGGTACGTCCCATGTAAAACTCCCTTGTCGTCACGTCCATGCTGTCCCCCAGGGCGTCCCTGAACATAACCAGGTTGGCCGCCAGGTTTTTGGACAGCTTTGGGCCCCCTGCGGGGGTGGCGCCGGGCGGGGGGGCGTCATTTTTACGGGAAGCACTCCGCGGGCAGAAGATTTTTTTCAAAATGTTCCGGGCCATTTGCCGTTCTCCATTTCCGGATAAAAATTCAAATTTATTGTCTCCATAATATAGAAATAAAATGTGCAAGGACTTGTTTCATCCAGAATCCCCAGGCATATTTTTCATTTACAGCATCAAACTATATAGAAGTTTGTGGTGACCCTTGTTAAGCTATTACTGACAAAATCATCTCGGCAAATATAGTGAGAATTTATTGAACTTTTATTTTGCTTCTGGCGAAGTCATGGTGGTGATTTCCTTTACAATCTCGTTTAACGCGGCGGCCAGGCCACCCCGGGTGGGATCGCGCATCATCCTGATCCTGCCGGTGGCGGACATCATGGTAGAAAAGTGTTATTCGCCGCGGAAAAACCGCCATCCCTCATAAGGATGGCGCACAGTTCCCGGACAATCCCGGTTATTTCCGGGATTTTCTCTGAAATCTCCGGTGACAGGTCCAGTGAGTAGGTTATTTCTTTCGGTTCCACGCCAACTATTATCACCTCCGGCTTGATGCCGCAGCAGGCCATCAGGTCCAGGACACCTAGAAAGTCATCTTCATGCCGGAATACTCCATCTTCTTTTCCCCGGTCTATTTCCCCCGGCCTAAGCAGATAGACGGTTCCGGGAGTCCCTCCGCCCATCAGTGAGTCCACGGCGATAACGTATTTGCTGCCGGACAGTAAATCCCAGCACTGATTAAAAGTGCCTCCGGCCGCAACGGCGTTGACGCCGCGGGGGAGGCCTTCCTTTTGCAATTCCTGCACCACCCGGGACCCTATGCCGTCGTCTTTAAGTATCGGGTTGCCCAGGCCGAGGATGGTGATCCCGGATAAGGCGGCGCCTTTTTTATTGCCGGATTGATCGATCATCAGCCAGCTTCCCCCCGGACGTCTTTTATTCATAGCCTGTGAATATAGACTTTAGCTTTTTCAGGCCGTGGGTAAGGGCGAAATAGATATGTCCGCAGGTCATGGAGGCAATAGCCAAAGCAGCCAGGTAATGCATTTTGCGCAGAGGGTTGAGGCCTCCCGCCAGGCGGGCCGCCTTTTGGAATTTTTCCGGGGCGTAGAGGGCCAGCCCGGTGGCTATCTGTACGGGAAGGACCAGCGCCAAGCTGGTGAACAACACCTTCTGTCCGGGGTTGTACTTTGGAAATTTGGGCATTTTTTTGGTTAGAAATAATTCATATTTTAAAAACTCTGGCGTATCCGACAGTTCTTTCCGTCCGGGGATGATTTCACTGTAATTCTTTGTTACGTATCCGTAGTAGACCCTGGCCAGGTAGGAGAACAAAAGAAGGTACTGGGCGATAAAGTGGGTTTTCCGGGCGGAGTCCATGCTCCTGAATCCGAAAAAAAGAGAGGGCCTGGTGATGTAGAACCCGCTTAAAACACCAGCCAGCACGGCGGGGGCGTATGTCCAGTGCAAAAGCCTGGCGGGCCAGGGGTGCCGGAACTTTTTTCCTGTCGTCAGCAATGAGATTAACTGTTTGTATTTCATGACATAACCTCTTGTTGTAAGTTATTGTTTATAAGGAATGCCCAGGCCATTGGGGGTCTGGCTTCTGGATTCTGGATTCCGACCTGCAATTCCGACTCTTTAGGGTAATATAACCATTTCCCTGACCGGAGATCCCGGAACAATCACGTGAGCGGAACAGGAGGAGCAGACGTCGAAGGCCCGGACCACCCGGCCTATTTCAACCGGCTGGCTCTCGTCCTCGATGGGAATGCCTATCAGCGCTTCCTCCACCGGCCCCGGGTTGCCCGCGTCGTCCCTAGGTGAAAAATTCCACGCGGTGGGGGTGATGATCTGATAGTGTTCGATCCTTCCCTTTTTAATCATAACCCAGTGTCCCAGGGGGCCGCGCATGGCGCCTGTCAGCCCGGTTCCCCCGGCTTCCCGGGGCGCTTCAAAGGGGGTGAAGACGGGTTTTCCCGGCTGCAGTTCTTCCACCCAGGCTTCCATCAACTCCCCAATAATTTTGGCTTCAAGGGCCCGGGCCACAATCCGGTCCATGGTGGACAAGCCCCTGCGGTAGTCTCCCCTGATCCAGAGCCGGGCCAGAGGCCCCCCTTCCATGGGTTTTCCCCCGTAGCGGGGCGCTTTCACCCATGAATACGCTCCATTCTTGCCGGGGTCGGGATTGGTTTGGCCATAAGATGGATGCTCAGGTTCCCGCCCGCCGGCGTACCAGGAAGTGCTTAAATGCTCTTTAATGGCGGAGATGTCGATCTCCCGGGGCTGGCCGCCGATTACGGCGCCTCCCGGGAAATGCCTTTCAGGGCTGCCGGCGCTGCGCGGAAATAGGCCGAACTCCAGCAGATTGGGCGATCTGCGGCCTATATCGTAGTAGTCCGGGTAGGCCTCCGCCAGGGTGTATGTATCAGGAATCAGCGCGTCTTTGATGAAACGGTTTATCTTTTTCAGCTTGGCGCTGAAATCCATCAGTATATCCGCCGAGGGGGGGACAGTGCTCCCGCCGGCCAGCAGCCCGTGGGGGTGCGGGGCTTTTCCTCCCAGGAGTGTCACCAGTTCGTAGGTCAGGCGGCTGATCTCCAAGGCCTGAAAGTAATTCCGGACCATGGCATCGTTTATTTTTTTCGGCAAACGCTTGTCCGCCGGGTATTCGGGGACAAAGGGGCCAAGGCCCACCCCATGGATGTAATCGGGCAGGCTGTACAGGTAAAAGTGGCGGATGTGGTTTTGCAGGAACTCTGCGCCAAATATCAGGTTGCGCAGCAGGTTGCCGTTGTGTGGAGGCTTTACGCCGGCGGCCTCCTCCAGGGCCATTGAGGCAGCCGTGCCGTGGGCTGTGGAGCAAATACCGCAGATCCTTTCGGTCAGGTAACTGGCGTCCCGGGGATCCCTGCCCCGCAGAATCAGCTCGAACCCCCTGAAAAAGATGCCGCTGCACCTGGCGTCCACCACTTTTTTGTTTTCCACGGTGACTTCCACCGAGCAGGAGTTGTTGGCCCGGGTAAGAGGTCCCACCACGATCTTTTTCAATTTATTTATCCTTTCTTATTAACGAAAAACAAAACTATTTCTTCCCTGACATATTTTGTAAAAAATTAATAAGGATTTGCCTTCCCCCGCCGGATATATCTTTCTTGATGGTGCCGGCCAGCCTGCCGGTTATGATGCTGCCCGCCAGGTGTGCGCCGATGCCCAGGGCGGTGACCGCTCCAGCCGCTATTCCGAACCGGTCGGCGGATGTTTTAATTCCCGGCAGCTTAACGTCCGGAAGGTGTTCAAAGAAAGGGGATGCGCCGTCGGGAAACTCGGGGCTGGTGCAGCCGATGCAGGGTGTGTTGGCCTTCACCGGCCAGCTGAGGTGTTCGCCGCTCCACTGGCGGTAAGGGCAGTCAGCGTGGGTCACCGGCCCTTTGCAGCCGATCCTGTACATGCACCATGGTTCTCCCGGCTTTTCGGCGAAAATGCCGCTGTCGAAATAGTGCCGCCGCTGGCAGAGGTTGTGAATGGTTTCGCCGTAGAACAGCTTCGGGCGGTTGAACTGATCCAGTTCCGGCTCCCCGTGCCGGACCAGGTGTGCCAGGGTTCCCATAATCCAGTCCGGGTTGACCGGGCAGCCGGGAACGTTGATCACCCGCCTGTCCAGCACCGCTTGCACCGGCAGCGATCCCGCGGGGTTTGGAGCGGCGGCGAAAGGTCCGCCGAAGGCCGCGCAGGTCCCCACCGCCACCACGTGGCGGGCTCCGGCTCCCAACTCCCGCACCGCCTGCAGGGACGTCAGAGGCTTTCCGTTTTTCCTGCCGATAACGGAATAAATCCCGCCGGACCGGGTGGGGACCGTTCCTTCAATTACCAGTATGTAACGGCCGGGAAAGTCAGCCATGGTGTCGTACAGCATTCCGGTGGCCCTGTCTCCTTCGGCGGGAGGCAGCAGGAAATTGTAACGGAAGTCAACCAGGTCCGTAATCAGGCTCCGGTAACCGGGGTCCAGGGAATCCAGCAGGGAAAGCATGTCTCCGCCGCAGGTATTTGTCCCCAGCCATAACAGGGGAGGCCTGAATTTACCTTTGCCTGAAGGTTTTGTCATCTTTATTCCACCTGCGAGTGCTATTATTTTATGTCTATCAGCCAAACCCTTGATGAGTTTTTGGAGACAGTCAGTGCCCCTCCCGGTTCACAATTTTCTTGTCCCGCTTGTCATCCCGCTCCAGGAGCTTGACCAGCATAGAGGTAAGGCCCCTTCTTTCCTCTTCGGTTCCCTCCAGCCACAACTCTTGAAGGAGCCGCTGCTCCCGGTTGCCGGCGTCGATGTGCCCGGCAAAAAAACCTCCCATACGGTAGGCCACGTCCTTTATCCTGTCTTCGGACAGGCCTGCGAACTCCGCGGCGTTTATTCCCGACCTAAGCATCTCTTTCCATTTACCCCACGACACATCCGTTTCCATATTTTCACCTCCTGAAAATATTATGTCTCCTCGTCTGGCTGTATATGTGGGGCTGAAAAATATTGGGTAATCATTCTGTATAAAAAAGGCAGATAATTAAAAAAATATCTTATCAGATAAGGAGGTGAGTCAATGTACGGAATGAACATGAGTGAGATGGAAAAGCTGCAGATACAGTCACTGTTAAAGGCCGAGGAGATCTGCGCCAGGAAGGCGCAGATGTACCTCAGCCAGACCAGGGACCCGGCAGTGCAGGGAATACTGCAGCAGAGTGTGGACAGGGGGAACCGGCACATGGCGGCCCTTGGCAGCCTTTTACAGGAAGTTGGCGTTATGGGGCCGGCCGGACATTAATTATGGAGGAGGAGGAAAAAATGAACCTTACCGACCGGGATATTCTTATGGACCTCCTGATCGACGCCAAGTACATTTCCACCGGCTATCACCAGGCGGTGCTGGAATCGGCAACCGACAGGGTCCGCAATGTCCTCATGCAGATACACAATGAAGAAATGAACAGCCACCAGATGGTATTTGACCTGATGAAGAACCGGGGGTACTACCGGGTGGAGCCCGCCACAAGGGCCGGGGCGGCCTGGCAGCAGGCCGGGGCGCAAGGCGGAGCCGCCGGCCAGCAGATGGGCGGGACAATGGGAACAGCCATGGGCGCCATGGGGATGAACACAGGAGGCATGGCGCCGGGATACGGCATGGGGCAGCAGAACCTGACCCCCTTCCAGCATAACGTTCCCGGGCAGAATTTTACCGGTATGCAGCCCGGCCAGTAAAAACTTTAGGCTTCATGCCCGGTGGGAAGAACAAACCCGTACCGGCCGGGAATTGCGGTCTCGGTAACAGGGTTTGTTTTTTATTTGGGGTGATTCTTTTTGATTCAGGGGAACCTTGCAGGGTAAATAACAGTCATAGGGATAGATAGGGATTTTCTCATTAATTAATTATGGAGGAAATGTATGAAAAAGGTATTTTTTCTGGGGCTCATTATATTGCTTTTGTCGTTTCCGGCCGCTGCCGGGGCCGCAGAGCCCAGGGTAGTTGTTGACGGAGTGGAGATGAACTTTGATGTGCCTCCGGTAATGGGCAGTGGACAGGTGCTGGTGCCTTTGAGGACCGTGCTGGAGGCCCTGGGGCTGGAGGTTGAGTGGGATGGCGAGTCCCGGGCGGTCACGGCCACAGGCGGCGGAAAGGAGATAAAGCTGTATTTGGAGGGCGGGGCTTATGTGGATGGCCGGGTGTTTAATCCGGACCCGCCGGCAAGGTTGATAAAGGGGCGGACACTGGTTCCCGCAGTATTTATTGAAAAGGCCCTGGGGGTTAAAGTCAAGTGGAATGAAAAATTGAGGGCGGTCAGCATCTACAGTCCCCGGAAGGAGTTAATCTGGGCCGCGTACAACGGTGATGAGGCAGGGGTTAAGAGATTGATGGCCGGGGGCGATGACCCCAATGTCAAGGATGGAAAGGGGTGGACCGCTTTAAACTGGGCTGCCTTTAACGGCTACCCCGGGGTGGTCAAGTTATTGCTTTCTTCCGGGGCCGCTGCCGGCATCAGGGACAAAGCAGGCTGGAATGCCTTCATGTTTGCCGTGGCAGCGGGAAATGCCGAGGTGGTTAAAGTTTTTCTGGGCTTCGGATCGGACTCCAACGACAGGGATAAAGACGGGGGGACGCCTCTTTTCTTCACCTCTGAACCGGAAATGGTTAAAATACTGTTGGCTGCGGGGGCAGACCCGAACGCTGCGAACAGCCGGGGCCAGACAGCCCTGATATGGAATGCCGCAGGCGGAAAAACTGAAGTGAACAAAATGCTGCTGGATGCGGGGGCGAATCCGAATAAGAAGGACAAGGCCGGTATTACAGCGCTCATGCTTGCGGCTATGGACGGTAATCCGGCCATGGTCAAAATGCTGATTGGGGCGGGGGCGGATGCCCGCGCCATAAACAGCAGCGGGGAAACCGCCCTGGACATAGCCGTAAGAATGGGGCATTCGGAGATTGTAACCCTGTTGACCCGCTAAAAAATATTCTTTTCCTTATTTTTATACAGCCGGGCCGGGGACAGGGGCCCGGTGTCCAGCAGCCCGCACCGGCCCTCGGTGATAAGCTGCGAAGTTATCAGCCCTATGGCCGGTGAGTGCATAAACCCGTTTCCGGCGAATCCACCGGCAATAAAGAATCCCTTTACGGCCGGGTGCTCTCCCACTATCCCCAGATAGTCGGGGGTGAGGGACCTTATTCCAACGTAAGCCTTTGACAGTTTCCCGTCCGAGAGCATCGGGATACGCTTGACCGCAGATTCGATAAAACCGTCCAGAAGCGACCAGTCTACAGCGGCGTCCATGCCGGGATGGGCGTCCCTGTCCGTGCCGCCCAGCAGCATGGCGCCGCTTTTTTCGGTGTGCAGGTAGAAACCGGAGTCCATGTCCACCACCAGGGGGGCGTCTCCGGGTATCCCCTCCAGGGGCTGACATACGTAAACCTGCCTCCTGTGCGGGCGGGCCGGTATATCAACCCCGGCAAGACTCCCTATCCCGGGCAGGTGGGGCCCGGCGGCGTTGACCAGCACAGGGCAGGAGATTTTCCCGGAGGTGGTGGATACCCCCTTGATACTGCCGCCCGACACCTCTATTCCGGTGACCTCTTCACTGAAGAATGCGTCAACCCCCCTTTTCCTGGCCTGCTTGAAATACCCCATGGATACGCCGTACGGGTCGGCGTATCCGTCCAGGGGGCAAAAGGTGGCCCCGGCAAGGTCTCCGGTGTGGATAAAAGGATATTTTTCCGACACTTCCCCGGGGTCCAGGAACTGGCCCGGTATGTCGTATTCCCTTAAAATGCTGAGATTGCGGTGAAACTGCCGGGCCTTGTCCCGGTCCCCGGTGAGAAAAAGGTATCCCCTCTGCCTGAAATATATAGGGTATTCCATCTCCCCGGCAAAACGCCTGAAATACGGCAGGCTTATTTTGGTCAGGGCCACGTTTGTGGAATTGGAGAACTGGTGCCTTATACCTCCGGTGCAGTGTGCGGTGGACCCCATGCAGGGGGTCTTTTCCCTCTCAATCAAGGCGATTTTAAGTTTTTGGGCAAGTGACAGATTGTATGCTATGCTGAGGCCGATTACACCGGATCCGACTATTACCACGTCGTAGTTTCTCAAATTTTACTCCCTCCATGTGAATAATGGGGATTGGGGATTAACCCCCGGATTCTATTGTATTCATTTATTGCACAATATCGAATTTCCTCCCTGTAAAAAAGGTTTTGTCAAATGGAACGGCGAAATAACCTGCTAACATAATTTTTCCGGGGGATCTCAATAATGCGCTTTGATTCTTTCAACGGGAGCGAATTTCTGGTGATGCTGGTGGGGAGCGCCAACCTGCTGGCAAAACGCAGCTCCGAAATAGACTCGCTTAACGTTTTTCCCGTTCCGGACGGGGATACCGGCACCAACATGTACCACACCTTTCTGGCCGGAGTTAAGGAAGCCAGGGAAAGAAAAGGGGCGCAGGCCGGGGAAATAGCGGAATCCATGGCCCAGGGGTGCCTGTTGGGGGCAAGGGGCAACTCAGGGGTTATTCTTTCACAGATAATGAACGGAATAGCTGTGGCACTAAAGGGCAAAGACAGGGTTTACACGGGGGATATGGCGGAGGCGCTGGCCGGGGGCACCAGGTCCGCTTACCAGTCGGTGATGAATCCCGCCGAGGGGACTATGCTGACGGTTTGCAGGAGGCTCTCGGAGGGGTTTAAAGAGGGCGTTGACAGGCATTACGATATGCTGAAATCAATGCTTCACGGCTACAGGCAGGCGCAGCAGGCGCTGGCCGAAACACCGGATATGCTTCCCATTCTGAAAGAGGCCGGAGTGGTGGACGCCGGTGGAATGGGGCTGGTAGTCATTCTGGAGGGGATTTTACACGCTCTGAAAACGGCTGCGGCCAGGCAGCAGCTTGAGCTTTTCGACCTGGCGGCCAGCCAGCAGAAGGAATTCATCGCCAGAACCCGGGATTTGTCGCAGGCCATAGAATTTACCTACTGCACCGAAATGATAGTGCGGGGCGCGGGCCTGCCGCTGGAACAGATGCGCAGGGAGCTGGCCCCCTACGGTGACTGTCTGATGGTGGTGGGAAACGACCAGACCGCCAAGGTTCATATTCACTCCAACCACCCCGGCCTTGTGCTGGAGTGCTGCCTTAAATACGGCGCCCTTCACAGTGTGCAGATAAATAACATGGAGGAGCAGCAAAAGGAGTTCAGACAGCAGCAGAACGGGCCGGAGAAACCGCTGGGGGTGGTCTGCGTGGGTCTCGGGGACGGGATTATAAGCATAATGGAGAGCCTCGGGGCCGATGCGGTGATTTCAGGGGGACAGACCATGAACCCCAGCACCGAGTCCATACTGGAGGCCATAAACAGCGCCAGGGCGGCCGGGGTGCTGGTCCTCCCCAACAATGGCAATGTGGTGATGGCCACGGAACAGGCCGCCTCCATGTCCGACAAGGAAGTCAGGGTGGTCAGGACCACCAGTATTCCACATGGACTGGCGGCGCTGCTGGTTCACAATCCGTACGGTGATCTTGAAGAGGTGGCCGGCAAGATGCTGGATGCCTCCCGGAGGGTAGGTTGCGGGGAAATAACCAGGGCTGTGAGGGATACCACCCTGGACGGCCACAGGATAAAGAGCGGGGAGTACATTGCGGTTTCAGATGACCGTGTGCTGGCCTCGGGGCAGGACCTTTACCCGGTGGTCAAGGCCCTGGTGGACGGTATAAAGGGCGATGACACCGAAATACTGACACTGTATTATGGCGCGGGCATATCCGGGGATGAGGCCGTCTCACTGGCCGGGAGGCTGGGGGAGGAGTGCGGCGGGCTGGATGTGGAGACCCATTACGGTGGACAACCGCATTATCACTTTATAATTTCCGCCGAGTAAAACGGAGGTAATGAGAATGCGTAGAATATCTATTGTAACTGACAGTACGGCGGACCTGCCTGAAGACATCGTTAAAAGATACAATATCACCGTGGTCCCGCTGAAAGTATTTTTGGGGCAGGAAGTATTGCTTGACGGGGTTGAGATAACCCCGGACCAGTTTTTCCGCCGCCAGGTGGCTGGTGAGATATCGAGCACCTCACAGCCGTCGCCCGCCGAGTTCGTTGACTATTACAAGCCCATGGCGGACGCGGGGAGCCACATAATATCCATCCATATTTCGGGGCATCTGAGCGGGACCGTGCAGTCCGCCAACCTGGCCAGGACGATGTTGAAATACGACGGCCTGGAGGTTGTTGACTCAGGGGTAACCAGCGTGGCTCTGGGACTTCTTGTCTTAAACGCCGCCAGGGCAGTGGAGGCGGGCAGGTCAAAAGAACAGGTTATGGCAATGATAGAAGAGATGAAGAGAGAAATAAAGGTATACTTTATGGTGGACTCACTGGAATACCTCCAGCGGGGAGGCCGTATAGGAAGGGCCCAGGCTTTTCTGGGCACCCTCCTGAACGTAAAGCCCATACTTATGCTGGAGGGCGGGCTGATCTGCCCCTTTGAAAAGGCGCGGGGGAGGTCCAAGGCCCTTGGCCGCCTTTTATCCATACAGAAAGAGAAATTCGGTGAGGGCGGCATACAGGCCTGGGTGGTACACGGAGATTTTCATGAGGGCATGGAGGAGGTAAAAAGGGGTCTGGTGGAGAATATTAACTGCACCGAAATTCTGACCGGCAGGCTTGGGCCGGTGGTCGGCACGCACACCGGGCCGGGCCTGGTGGGGATTGCCTGCCTGCCGGCCAAATATTAGCCGGGCAGCTTTAAAAATAAAGAGAGTGTTAAAAAAAATCACAAAATACAAATAATTATGGAGGTGTAATTCATTTGGGAGAGATGCTTTGGATGCCTTCGGGGGAGAGAGTGGAGCAGGCCAACATGACCGGTTTCATCAGGTTTGTCAATGAAAGTCACGGAAAAAAACTCACCAGCTATGACCAGTTGTATGACTGGTCGGTAAGCGAAATTCCCCATTTCTGGGAGTCTGTCTGGAAGTTTTGCGGGATTATCGCCTCAAAGCCATACGACAATGTGGTCACAAACCTGGATGACATGCTGGGCTCCAGGTGGTTTAACGGCGCAAGGCTGAATTTTGCCGAAAACCTCCTGCGCTACCGGGACGACCGTACAGCATTGATATTCAGGAGCGAGTCCGGGGCTACCTCAAGGATTGCATACCGTGAGCTTTACGGGAAGGTGGCCGGGCTGGCGGCGGCCCTAAGGGATATGGGGGTCAAGACCGGAGACCGGGTGGCCGGGTTCATGCCCAACATGATTGAGACCGTTACAGCCATGCTGGCCGCCACCAGCATAGGCGCCATATGGTCTTCCTGCTCCCCGGACTTCGGCATCAAGGGAGTGCTGGACCGGTTCGGGCAAATACAGCCCAAGGTTCTTTTCACCGCCGACGGTTATTATTACAACGGCAAATCCCATGATTCCCTGGCCAAAATAGCCGGAATTATCAGTGAAATCCCCTCGGTTGAAAAAGTGGTGGTGGTGCCCTATACCAGGGAAAGGGCCGACATAAGCGGCATTCCCAATTCCGTTCACCTGCAGGACTTCATGGAAGCTACCCCGGCTGGTGAGCCGGTTTTTGAGCAGCTTCCCTTCAACCATCCGGTTTATATCATGTATTCGTCCGGCACCACGGGTGTGCCCAAGTGCATTGTTCACGGGGCCGGCGGCACCCTTATACAGCACCTCAAGGAACTGGTGCTGCATACCGATCTCAAGCGGGAGGACACCATATTCTACTACACCACCTGCGGCTGGATGATGTGGAACTGGCTGGTAAGTTCCCTGGCGGTTGGCGCCACCGTGCTGCTTTTCGACGGTTCTCCTTTCTACCCCAACGCCGACAGCCTTTTCCAGATGGCCCAGGAAGAGGGGGTGACGGTCTTCGGCACCAGCGCCAAGTACCTGGCCGCCGCCGAAAAAGAAAATGTCAGGCCCGCCGAAAAATACGGGCTGGGGGCGCTGAAGGCTGTTCTGTCAACAGGCTCCCCACTGTCGGTGGACAGCTTTGAGTACGTTTACCGGGATATAAAGAAAGACCTGTGCCTGTCCTCCATCTCCGGCGGCACTGACATAATATCCTGCTTTGCCCTGGGCAATCCCATAGGCCCGGTGTATAAGGGGGAATTACAGTGCCGCGGGCTGGGCATGAAGGTGCAGGCCTTCGGCGAGGACGGCAAGCCGGTAACCGGCCAGAAGGGCGAGCTGGTCTGCACCGCCGCCTTCCCGTCAATGCCGGTGTATTTCTGGAACGACCCTGACATGAAAAAGTACAGGGGAGCATATTTTGACGTATACGACAATGTATGGCGCCACGGGGACTTTGTGGAGGTTACTCCCAACAACGGAGTGATAATATACGGGCGGTCCGACGCCACCCTGAATCCCGGAGGGGTCAGGATAGGCACCGCCGAAATCTACCGGCAGGTGGAGGCCCTTCCCGAGATACTGGACAGTCTGGTTGTGGGCCAGGACTGGGACAATGACGTCAGGGTGGTGCTCTTTGTCAAGATGGCCCCGGGATTTGAACTTACCGGCGAACTGGTGAATAAAATAAAGAAACAGATACGGGACAATACAACTCCCCGCCACGTGCCGGCGAAAATAATAAATGTCAAGGATATCCCCTACACCATCAGCGGCAAGAAGGTGGAACTGGCGGTTAGAAACGTGATACACAACCAGCCGGTGCTCAACAAGGACGCCCTGGCCAACCCGGACGCCCTGGACAATTACAGGGACATTCCGGACCTGCAGCAATAAACATTAAAGAAGACATGAAGGCGGCCGGCAAAAAAACGGCCGCCTTTGTACTGATAATAGGAAATTATGCTCCAAAGGAATTCTGTGGATAATTTCCTGTACACGGGGGTTCCAAGGGGGTGCGCCCTTATGCTCATAAGGTTCAAAAACCTCAAATCAAGGATGGAGGAAATAGCCGGTACTATAAAGTGCCTTCCCGGTGACAAGGTAATAATGCAGGGGCGGAAAAACACCGGTTTTTACCTGATTCTGTCAGGGTGTATGGATGTCTTTCACGAAGATGTTGAGAAGGTGCACCTGGCCCGGCTGTCTCCGGGGGAATACTTCGGGGAGGTTACCTGCCTGACGGGGGAAGACGCCGGCGCCACCTACGCCGCGGCGGGCGGCGCAGAGCTGCTCAAAACCGGGAGGGAGGGGCTGCTGAAGCTGATGTCGGAACTCCCCGAGCTCAACATGCATATCGTGGAGACCCTATGCTCCATGCTAAAAAAGGAAGCGCCGGGCCGGGCGCAATACGGCATCCCCGTCCCGGCCGGCCGTGCCGGGGAGACAACAGCCGTCCCGGCGGGGAGACCCCGCATCGGACTTGCCCTTGGGGCGGGGGTGGTGCGTGGAATGGCCCACATAGGGGTGATCAGATCTCTTAAAAAAAACGGAATACCGGTGGACCTGATTGCCGGCACCAGCGCCGGGGCGCTGGTGGGGGCGTGCCTGGCGGCCGGTGCGCCCATGGACAGGATTGAGGAGTTTGCCAGGGGTCTCCGGTGGTCCAGGGTGGCCGCCCCGGTCATACCACCTGGCAGGGCCTTTTTTAACAATGAAAAACTGGGCCTGCTTCTGGATAAGTTTTTGGGGGGAGTGACATTCAGCGAACTGGAAATACCCCTGGCCGTGGTGGCGGCGGACGCCTGCAGCGGCGAGGAGGTGGTCATAAGGGAGGGAAAGGTTGCCGACGCAGTGAGGGCGTCAGCGGCCATACCGGCGGTATTCGAGCCGGTAAACCTTTTCGGGCGGACGCTTGTTGACGGGGGTACGGTAAACATGGTTCCGGCCAGCGTCTGCCGGTCCATGGGGGCCGATATTGTCATAGCCGTGTCGGTGTCAGACTTTTCCTTCCAGTCGGGACCTCCCAGAAATGTAATAATGGCCATACTGCGGTCCACCGACATGATGTTGAAAAAGCAGGTGGCACAGTCCAAAAACCAGTGGGCCGATGTGGTTATCAGCGTGGAAAGGCCGGACTTAAGCGGCTATAACTTCAGGGAGGCCAGACTTTTTATACGGGAGGGGATCAAGGCGGCGGATGGCGTTATGCCCCGGATTAAGTCACTCATCGCCGCCTGGAGGTAATAAAAAAGGCTAAGTGCAGTTAATTTTGAGTACAGGGCAACACGATTGTAAAGGTTGTTCCTTCCCCAACCCTGCTGTGAACTTTTAGTTCACCGTGATGGTCATTTATTATCCGGTTGGAAATAGCCAGACCCAAACCGGTTCCCTCGGGCTTGGTGCTGAAAAAGGGGTCAAATATTTTAGAAAGCAGTTCTTCAGGTATTCCTTCACCGGTGTCAATAAAGTCAATGATTACATTGGACATGTCATTTGACATGAAGGCTTTAATGGTAAAACAACTATGTGCGGGCATGGCCTGAAAAGCATTGTTAACAATATTTAAAAACACTTGTTCAAGTTCATCTCTATCACCTTTAATGGGAGGTATTGCTTCATCTATTATAAGGCTTATATTTATTTCCTTACGCAAAGCTTCGTTTTCCAATAAAAACATTACATCATTCAAAAGGTCATTAAGGTTTAGCAGTTCCACTTTCTTCTTTTGGGGCTTGGCTAAATTCAAGAAGCTCGAAATGATTTTATTAACTCTGTCAATCTCGTGCAAGACAAGCTGAACATGTGAATTGAACTCATTTATTCCCATTTTATTTATTTTATTGCTTATTATTTGCACAAACCCACGGACTGTTGTTAATGGGTTTCTTATTTCGTGTGCAGTTCCCGCTGCCAGCTCCCCTATGGCTTTGAGTTTTTCGCTCCTTGCCAATCGCAGCTCGATTTGTTTAATGTGAGTTATATTTTTGAAAACAATTATTGTTCCATATGTTTCGTTGTAATCGTTCTTCAAAAGATGGGTATCAATAATGAAGTGCTCCTTTTTATCGTTATTGATTATGAATTCGCAGTCCTTTATTTCGATGTTTTTCTTTAGATAATCTATGATATAACTCCAGTCTCCAGCTAAATGGTTAACAAGCTCCATGAAGTATTTGCCCAGATAGATTTCTTTGGTGATATTAAAGCTGTATTCAGCATGTTTGTTGATTAAGGTAATTAAAAGATCACGGTCAAGAGTAATAACTCCAATATTAATTGCATCCAAAATAGTTTCTGATTTTTGTAAAAGCTCATTATAGTTTACATCGCTGGTTATATCAACAATAGTGCACACAGATCCAAGTCTTAGCTGGCTGTTTCCGAAGATGGGGAAGATGTTAATCCTGATTGGTATCTTATTTACGCCCCCACGGATGACAAGGTTATCCCGCAAATCCGTTACCGGAATACCAAAATCTAATATTTTGTTAAGATTTTGGTCCATAAGATGCAATTCCTGAAAGAAAAAAGTATTGGAATTATCATCGCAGACCGACAGACAGGTCATTTTGGCAAAGGCATTATTGATGAAGGCCACTTTACCCTCCTGATCAATAATAACGATGGGCTGACATATGTGATTCAGTATATTGCTGGAGATGCGTTTTATTACATCAGGGGATAAGGAGTCCAGAATATTTGCCACTATCATGGTAAGAGGAAATGATTGCAGGTCTGGCGCCGTGAAACAAGTATTCAAAAAGATACTCCTTTCTGCCTGCCCGAACTGTGGTAATAAGTTGCAAAAAATATTGCAAAATCCTACCTTTAATACCATATTATATATTTTATCAGTCTTTTAAGCAATAACATAATATATAAATCAAATGAGTTTTTGAATGTTATGGAAAAAATCCGCTTTCCGGGCGGATGAACTAGAGGCGGCTTTAATTGGCTGAGACACAAACTGAAAATGACGGGTTAACCGTCATTTTACTTTTACTTTACCCTTTTCAGCCATCCTGGTGGCGCAGGAAAGGCATATCATGCCGCTGGTCAGTACTGTTTTGCACACCTCGCAGTGTTTCAAAAGCTTTTCTGCGCAGTCCCGGCAGTAGAAATCCCCTCTCATATCCACGTGGGAGGCAAAAAAGTCGGCGTCGTTGTAGTCCACCCACTCTCCGCAGGAACTGCAGCAGGCCTCCTCCATGTCCGCCAGCAGGTACTCCACTGCGGCCTCGGGCTCGTTTGTTGCTATTCCTATTTTCAGTGTAACGGTGTCGCTCAAAGTGAGGTTATCCTTAATGTACCTGTGAAGCCTCCTGTGAATGCCGTCCGGTTTATACCCGTTCAAAAGGTCCGCCACCGCTTCCTCGGAAATCTTTACCGAGGAAGCGAAAAAATGCTCGAAGTCCTCCACCGTCATTCTGTCAAAGGGCATGTCCCAGCACTCGTACATATATCCGGAGATGGCCTCCACGTCCCTGAGCTTTATACCGTCAAAAAGCCCCTCCAGCGCGTCCATCATCTTTTCCTTCAGGTCCAGCATATCATTTTTCATTCTCTCGCGCCGCAGTATGCTCAAGACCTCGTCGGCCTGCAGCAGCAGGTTGTAGGAGTGCTCCTTCAGCCTGTTCAGTATCCTGTCGTTGCGGCTCTTGGTCTTGTTTTTGTAGAAGGACATGTGCTCTATGTTGGACCAGAGGTTCTCCACCTCGCTGCGGACCTGTACTTCAAAATTGAACCTGCTGTCCTGCCATGTATATACCCCGTCGTAGTGGTGAGTCTGCTTGCCGTTTTCGTGCCTTGTGAGAAAGTGCTCCAGGGAGGTTATGTGGGTGAATCTGAAAAGCTCCTTTCTCTCCTTTTCCAGGAGCCGGACCACCTTTTCCACATCCTCGTCAAGTTCCACGATGATATAAACGCCTATTACGTCCGGTATATCCTCCAGTGAGACGGCATTCTTGTACTCCACTTTTCTTTCCAGTTTGTCGGCGATGCTTTCCCATGACTTGACCCTTGTTTCAAATCGGTAAAGGGGGTACTGCTTGACCTGGAGCCTGTGGCCGGTGCGGAACATGGCGAAAAAGTCCTTAAGCTCGTCAACTATGGCCTCGGCAGCCATGCTGTAACTGGCGAAGCTCTCCAGGTAACTGGCTTTCATCCGTTCCAGGACGTTCAAAAAGATGCCCCCCCGACAAGCTGTTGTGACCGCTTTCAGTCAATATTATACATTAAAGTGCGCTATTTATATAATCATTTGTACAACGGGTATATTTTCCTGTGCTGTGTGGATTATTATCCAAAAATGGTGATCCGTGCGCTGTTACTCCGGCTCGCTTAAAATTGCGTCCCACTCAGCGTAATAAGTGTCCAGCTGAGACCTGAACCTTTCCAGATCGGAGTTTTTCTGCAGCAGCAGTTGAAAGTTGGTGTACACCTCGGGACGGAATGTTTCCTCTTCCAGGGATGCTATAATGTTTTCGGTTTCCACAATGGCCCTTTCTAGATCGGAAATGCGCCTCATCTTTTTTTCCTCCAGGCGCCGGGCTTCCTTCTCCTGCCGGTACGCCTGGCGGGCCTTTTCCTTTTCGGCGGACTGGCCGGCCCCTCCGCTGTCCCGGGTGTCGCCCCGGCGCTCCTTTTTCTCCATGAAGTCGTCATAATTCCCCTGGAAAACCGTGACGCCCCCCGGGGATATTTCGATAACCCTGGTGGCCAGCTTGTTTAAAAAGTAACGGTCGTGGGATACGAAAAGTATGGTGCCGTCAAAATCCGCCAGCGCTTCTTCAAGCACCTCGCGGCTGTATACATCCAGGTGGTTGGTGGGCTCGTCCAGCAGCAGGAAGTTTGCCCTTTGCAGCATCAGCCTGGCCAGGGCCAGACGCGCCTTTTCCCCCCCGCTCAGCCGGCTCACTGTCTTCAAAACGTCTTCCCCGCTGAAGAGAAAGCTGCCCAACACCCCCCGCACATCCTTTTCATCCATGTGCGGGTAGTGGCTCCACAGTGCGTCCAGCACGGTGCCGGCGCCTTCCAGCCTGGCCTGCTCCTGGTCGTAATAGCCGGGGGAAACATTGGTACCCAGCAGCATATGTCCACCCAGTGGCCTGATGATGCCAGCCACGGTTTTAAGCAGGGTGGACTTGCCGGCCCCGTTGGGGCCCACCAGTGCCACCCTTTCGCCCCGCTCGATCAGGATATCCATTCCGGAGGCCAGTGTGTTGTCCCTGTAGCCCACTGAAAGGTCCTTTGCCGTAAAAACCTCGCGGCTGCTGGGCCGGGCGGGGGAGAAAGAAAACCTGGCGCTTTTGAAATCTGCGGGCTTCTCCAAAAGCTCAATCCTTTCCAGGGCTTTTTTCCTGCTCTGAGCCCTCCCAGTGGTGGACGCCCTGGCTATGTTGCGCTTTATGAAGTCCTCGGTCCTGGCGATCTCTTCCTGCTGCTTCAGGTATTTTTTCATCTCTGTCTCCCTCTGCTGCGACCTGAGGGAGATGAAAGAGGAGTAGTTGCCGGTGTACTTGCGCAGTTTTCCCCTGTCCAGCTCATAAACGGTTCCCACCAGCGAGTCCAGGAAATACCTGTCGTGGGACACCACCAGCAGGGACCCGGGATAGGTCTGAAGATATTTCTCCAGCCAGGAAAGTGTTTCCATGTCCAGGTGGTTGGTGGGCTCGTCCAGCATTAGCACATCCGGGCGTGAAAGAAGGAGCCTGGCTATGGCCAGCCTTGTTTTCTGGCCCCCGCTGAGGGTGTCCACCACCCTGTGGTGATACTCCCCGCCGAACTTCAGCCCGTTTAAAACCGACTTAATGTTTGCCCTGTATTCATATCCTCCCCTGTTCCTGAAATCCTCGAAAAGGAGGGAGTATTGATCGGATATCTCCTTAAATGCGGCGGGGTCCCCGGCCAGGCTGCCGTCACCCATTCTTTCCTCCAGTTCCCTCAGGCTTTCTTCCTGTTTTATGAGGGGAAGGAATACCGAAAGCATTTCCTCCATAACGGTGGAGCCTGATGAAAACCCACCGTCCTGGGCCAGGCAGCCCAGGGTTGATCCCCCCGGCCTGGATATTTCACCGGAATCGGGGGGTGTTTCTCCGGCCAGTATTTTAAACAGCGTGGTCTTGCCGGCCCCGTTGGGACCCACAAGCCCCGCTTTTTCGCCATGGTGAAGGGTTATGCCTGCCCCGTCCAGTATATTTTTGTCTCCATACCATTTTGATACCCTGGAGGCCTGCAAAACCACCATTACATCTTCAACTCCGGTAGATAATGATTGTTTTTTACGGGAACTACCGCCCGTCTCTAAGTTTAACCCGTAAATCCCCGTCGGGCAAGCCTGAAAAAAGCCCCAGGGGCCGGAATTGCGAGCCGGAATATCGGGTTTTATTCTGGATTCTGACGGGAAAGATTTTCAGGATAAGGTAGAATATTATCAGTTGATTATTGGAAAAGCATTGGCCAGCAAGGTATAATAATGTTATATTGCAGCGGGCGCAAAAAAACGACTCTATTGGGTTGCTCCAAGTATCTGGTGACATTAGATCCTGTTCCGGCATGGGGCCGGGAGAAAGGAAAGGAGGATTCTCCGCCGTGAGTATGAACGAAAGCAAATGCGCGAGTCTCTACAATGTGGCCATGGAGTTGAAAAACATGCTGGAGGGAATAGCCCACGATTTTTACCGCCACCGGGAGGAGTACCTGTCCAGAGTGGAAGAGTTGAGCGCCACCACCGTCAGCTCCATGAAAAAGTCGGTGCTTCAGATACCGCTTATAGGGGGCGTGTCCGCAAAGGAGGCGGCAGGAAGATACGAGGTTATGAGGGACCTGGAATACATCAGGCTGAGCCTTGAAGCAATCATGAGGGCCACCCAGGACAAGGTTAACAGGAGCGTTCTTTTCAGTAGCTGGGCGGTGGAGGAACTGGACGTACTGTTTGACGGCGCCGGGAAAAGCCTGTCAGGTCTTGCGGATTATTTGAAACAGTGTAATGACAGGAACAAAGCACAGCTGGAGGAGGAGTCCAACAACCTCATAGAAAACTGCTTCAAGTTCACCAGGCAGCACGAGGAGAGGTTCATCAAGGGAATTTGCACCCCGGAGTCCTCGGCAATCTACCAGTCTATGCTGGACGCCTTCAGAGACATATTCAGGCACATAAAGTCATCTGTGGTCAAGGTTTACAGACAGTAAAAGCATAGACACAGGAAATTATGCTCCAGAGGAATTCTGTGGACAATTTCCTGTGCCCGGGGGTTCCAAGGGGGTTGCCCCCTTTTTCTTTAGTGGGGGTAGGACGTCTATATAACCAGCTGATATTGCAGCATCGGGGTGTGAATAATGATGAATTTTTTCGGTAAGCCGGTGGAACTGCTGGAGGGGGAAGACCTTAACACACTGTCCAGGAACGAAATCACCGAGGGGCTGTACATTGAGTACAAGGAGGATTTCCCGGTGAACCTGGCTAAAATAGTGGCCTCCTTCGCCAACACATTCGGCGGCTGGATATTGATCGGGGTGGACGCCAGAAACCCGCACAATCTTCCCCTTTCTTTTCCCGGTATAGAACTTTCCGGCAGTCCCAAGGATCGATTCAGGCATATATGCAGGGACGGAGTCAACCCTGTTCCCCTTTTTACCTCCAAGATAGTGGAATTGCCCGAAAGCCCGGGCAGGGGGGTGCTGGTGGCTCAGATACAGGAGAGCAGCTATCCCCCGCATATTACAAGGGACGGGCGAATTTACAGGCGCAACGGCGAGGGTTCCGACCCCGTTCCGGAAACCGACCGCTACATACTTGACAGGCTTTTTGAAAAGGGCAGGCAGAACAAGGGGCAGGTCAAGGCCTTTATCACCCAGAAGCTGTCCGAAATGGAGACTGTGTCACCGGCCGTCAAGGTGATATGCTGCCCGGTGCCTCTCAATCAGAATCTTATTCACCCTTTTTTTGTTGAGGAGACTATAGATCAGATTGAGAAGCAGGCCTTCCAGATCTGGGGGGACTTAAGGAACGGCAAAGTCAGGTTCGAGCCCGAGGGCTTTTCCATCGAGCAGGGATTTCAAGCCCTGGAGATACTGAGGTCGGGGGTGATTCAATACAGGCGCGACATCCCGTCCAACAATTCCGCCGGCCCGGTCAACACCCTCCTGGACCACCTGGTGTTGAAAAGCGCGGTTTTCAACACCCTTAAATTCGCCAGGAAAATTTACGGCTGGTCAAGCTACATGGGGCTTTTCGTCCCCAAGGTCTCCCTGGAAAACGTGCGGGGGATGGGGCTGGACGATCCCGAGTACACAGGTCTTTACTCCTCCGGCGCCGACTGTTACAACAGGTACGAGGATGTCACCCTGCCGTACTGGTTCACCCCGCTGCCCGTAAAAGAGCTGGACCATCACGGGCGGGTGGAGGATATGCTGCTCCAGCTGGTTTACAGGACATTTGGATTCAGGGTGCTGGACGGTAAGACATTCAAATAAGAAAAGTTTTTTCAGAATACTGCTCCAGTTATTTATTGAAGGCGGTATTTTTTTGTGATAAAATATAGATATGCAGGCAACTCGTGACGAAACATGAAGTTGTATGTAAGGGGGGATGTGCCGGACCTTTATTCCTCCATCGCTGAATTCTTGAAAAAGAAGCGGGGGAACCATTTTTTTGGGGTGAATCCCGGTTTGGTTAACCGGGTAGGGTCATCTCTTTCGACCCGAATCCGTCAGCTAACTTCGTAAGCGTTGAAGGGGAACGCAGTATCGGGTTGCTCCGCCGGGTGCAGGCCGCTTGCTGCAAGGTATAAAAATACCTGTTATTGGAGGAGGATGATCAATGTCCATAAATCTGCACAGGATGTTTGATTTAAGTCCGGAGGAAAAAAGGGCCTTGGCACTGGTCAGGGCGGCGGAACTGAAGAAAAGGATAAACGACTACACCGAAAAAAAAGACTCCATAAAAACCGGCACTGACCTTCAGGATATAATAGGACAAAACAGGGAAAGGGTTCTTAAACACTTTAATGCCACTGAAAAAGAATGGGACGACTGGCGGTGGCAGATGGGCCACCGGATAAACGACGCCATCACTCTGGGCTCACTGTTGGGACTCAGGGAGAACGAGTGCGCCGACGCTAGAAGGGTGGGGATACGGTACCGCTGGTCAATTTCGCCCTATTACGCGTCCCTTATGGACCTGTCCGGGGAAATGGATCCTGTCAAACTGCAGTCAGTCCCTTCCATTGAAGAGCTGGATGAATCGGGCAGCTCCGACCCCATGGCCGAGGAGCTGACCTCTCCCGCCCCCTGCATAACCCGGCGCTATCCCGACCGGCTTATCATAAACGTGACCAACCAGTGCGCCATGTACTGCAGGCACTGCCAGAGGCGGAGGAATATCGGGGAAGCCGACCGGCACCGACCCCACAAGGACCTGCTGGCCGCTCTGGAGTATGTCCGCGAAAACAGGGAAATACGCGACGTTTTGATAACCGGGGGGGATGCGCTGCTGCTGGATGATGTCAAACTGGACTGGTTGCTGGGTGAGTTGGACAGGATCAGGCATGTGGAGATTAAAAGGATTGGCACCAGGGCCATTGTCACACTGCCCCAGCGCATTACGCCCGAACTTTGCGCAGTGCTGAAAAAACACCCTCCGCTTTATATAAACACCCAGTTCAATCACCCCCGTGAGATAACTCCCGAAAGCAAGAGGGCGTGTGACATGCTTGTGGAGGCCGGGGTGGTGCTGGGCAATCAGTCCGTGCTGCTAAAAGGTGTCAACAACGACCCGCATGTTATGAAGAAGCTTAATCAGGAGCTTTTAAGAATACGGGTGAAGCCGTATTACATTTTCCATGCCAAGAAAGTAAGGGGTACGGGCCATTTTATCACAAGTGTGGATGAGGGGATTGCCATCATGGAAAAACTGCGGGGCTACACCTCCGGCCTGGCCGTTCCCACTTATATCATAAACGCTCCCAAAGGCTACGGCAAAACCCCCATATCCCCTCCGTACCTGCTCGGAAAGGAAGGCGACACCGTAATGCTGCGCACCTGGGAAAACCGGGTGCTGGAGTGGTCAACCTGAAAATGGATTAATCAAATAAAAATTGGCCTCCGGTTCATTCCCGGAGGCCAATTTACATATTATCATTAAACCTGTAGCCTATTCCCCGCACAGTCTCTATATAAACCGGCCTGGCCGGGTCTGCCTCTATTTTTTGCCTCAGATACCTTATGTGGACGTCCACCGTCCTGGTTTCCCTCAGCTCGTTAAACCCCCACACCTTTTCCAGCAGTAAGTCCCTGCTGAAAACGCGGCCCGGGCTGGAAGCCAGTATTTCAAGTATTTCGAACTCCTTGGGGGAGAGGCTGAGCCTGTTTCCGTTCAGCTCCACCTCATATTTTTCAGGCCTTATCACAAGGTTTTTAAACTGTAATTCTTTATATAATCCGGGGTTGCCGGTATCCTTTTTGTAATCCAGTCGGCGCAGGGCCGCTTTTACCCGGGCAACCAGCTCACGGGGGCTGAAAGGCTTGGTGACGTAGTCGTCGGCCCCCATTTCCAGCCCCAGTATTTTGTCTATATCCTCACCCCTGGCGCTGATCATTATTATGGGAATGGACGCTGTTTGCGGGCCTGCTTTCAGTGTTCGGCAGACGTCCAGGCCGTCCCTGCCCGGCAGCATTACGTCCAGTATGATCAGGTCGGGCGGGCTTCCTGATGCCATGGCCAGCCCGGCGTGCCCGTCCGGCGCAGTTAAAACCCGGTAGTTTTCTTTTTCAAGGTTGTATTTTATCAGCTGGACAATATTATCTTCGTCGTCTATCACCAGGACTGTTGGCATATGGACGATCCCTCCATGTCCCAACAATATAAAAAAAATGTTAAAGAGCTGCAATAAACTTGTTAAAAAACATTTATTATTGTTTTAACTTTATGTAAAACTAAAAGCAGCCGGAGACTGTCTGTGAGAAAAATCACACCCGGCTGTGATTTTTATACGTAGCCCCGGTGGTTGTACGTGATGTAAAATAGAAAAAACATGCCGGGGAGAGTAATGACAAATGGATGATATATTGCCCGAGAAATCTGGTGAAGCCCGGCAGTACCGGGAGCGGCCTGTAAAGACGTACCTTTGCAAGATGAAAGGGGGCAGATGCCAGGACCTGCCCGGCATTTCGTGGTCAAACCTTCTGGTGACCGCTGCCGGCAGCCTGTTGGGCATAGGGCTGGTGGGCTTTTTATCGGCCTACTACAATCTCCCTCTTTTGTTTCCTTCCTTCGGGGCCAGCGCGGTGCTGTTGTATGCCGCCTGCCACGTGCCCATGGCCCGGCCGAGGAATGTCATCGGCGGGCACATTATATCTGCCCTGGCGGGTGTGGCCACCTATTATTTTCTCGGCGCAACCTGGTGGTCCATCGCCCTGGGGGTGACACTGGCCATTCTGGCCATGACGGTTACTCACACCCTTCACCCTCCGGGAGGCGCCACGGCCTTTGTGGCCAGGATGAGTCAGGGGACGGTTCTCTGACTCACTCAATTCTGTCTTTTTTAGTCAGTCAGAGAACCGTCCCCTGACTCAGTTAGCGGGAAGACCACCTGGCGGAAGCCGTAATAGAAATCCCTGACCACCAGCACTTTTCCCTCGCTGACGTCTTGCACGGTGAAAACCGGGTACCTGAAGAAATTTACAACCTTTGAGAACTGAGGGTCTGACATGTATCTGCCTGTATCCCAATGAGTAACCGGTGTGGCGTCAAGGACCGGGGTCTCTTTTTTCATCAGGCTGGCCCTTCCCGACAGCAGCTGGTCCTCCCGCTCCACAATAATCTTCCAGTTCAGAGGCGAATAACCTGCCATTACGGAAACCTTGGCTTTAGGGTAAAGGGCCTGGTATTTATTAACCATATACTCGTGTCCGGCAAATCTCCCCAGTAAAAAAAGGGCTACCAAAAGGGCGCCTCCCAGGGTTATAATCCGCCTGCGGCCGGGGGCCAGGCGGGAGGCCGCCATGGCGGCGGAGGCGATGATTATTATGACCGGGTCAATAATAGGGACAAAATCCAGGTAGAACCACTTGTCCCAAAAGGGATAAAGCAGCTGGGTGCCCCAGGATGTGAATACATCGAATATTACATGGAGGGCCAGGCAGAGAAAAGACAAAAGAAATATTTTTTTTCTGTCGGACCTGGGAGAGAGTAATCCCGCCACAAGGGTCACTATGCCGGCCAAGAGAAGAAGTCCGGGCAGGGAGTGGCTGAAGCCCCTGTGGTTGAGCAAGTATTCGGTGGAGCTTTTCAGCCTGTACAGTATGTCAATGTCGGGAAGCTCCGACGATATCAGGCTTACCCAGAATGTGGTCCGGCTTTTTTCTTTGAGAAGGTTGTTGGCTGTGAGTCCTATGATGGCATGGGTGACGTTGTCCAATTGTACATCCCCTTTTTGCGTCAATAGATTATTATTTCTTATTCCACTTTTTAAAGGGCTTTTGGAAAACGGGGTGGTCGGGCCAGCAGATACTGAGAAAATTATATAATATTTTGCCTGTAAGCCCCCATATGAAATATTTATCGTACTCGTAATAGTACATGGGGTAGGAGGTCCTGACCTGCCATCCCTCCTTATAGATTGGGGGCACCTTCTCCAGCGGGAAGTCCGTGTTGTACCTGGTGGCCACATCGATGCAGGTGACATACGGGGGTTCGGCCAGGAAAAAGTCCACGGGCGCCAGGAAGACCTCGTCAACTTCCCTGGGGTTTGGTTTTATATTGCAGGACTTTATTCTCCCGGCGAAGGGATAGATAAGGGCGCTCAAGGGGGTTACCAGTATATCCAGAGGGCCGATTATTTCAATATCGCTTTCTGAAATGCCCAGCTCTTCGGTGGTTTCCCGCATAGCAGCGGCCAGAGGGTCCGGCTGCTCGGTTTTTTCAATCTTTCCGCCGGGAAAGCAAATTTCACCGGGCTGTCTTTTCAGTTGCTTAGACCTGACTTCAAAGAGTATGTGGCATTTGCCCTCTTTTTCCACCAGCGGGAGAAGAACCGCTGATACCAGGGAGGCTGAAATATCCACTATGGCCGGACGGCGGCCGGCAAGTCGATCGTAAATATGCCGCATGGAAAACCTCCAATTTTTTTTCTATACATTACTTCTCCGGAGTGTTATTATCCTTTAAAGTGAATGTCATTTTTTGCGGGAATATATTGTGGTCCGGTGTTTTTAAAGGCTATTATAATTATATATTTAAATCGTTCCGGGAGGATGTATTGCAGATTGAATGACTTGTGGGCGCTTCCCTCGGGAGAGTGGGTAGTTTATTCCGATGAAGAGGATGTAATAAAAGATCTGAAGACCCTGGCCGACCTGGAGATAATCACGTTGTACCATGGAATGCTAAGCAGGCACAGGGCCGTACAGTTCAGATTTCCCGACAACGACGTTTTATTGAGATATGTCTGCTTTGTTTCGGGGTTTAACTACAGCCGGGCGGTCAGACTGCAGAAGCGCCCGGGGGTCGGCTACCGTAACCTGTTCGGCAGGGATGCTCACCAGCCGCCCCTGTTTGTGGAGGTGAGCCCCCCGCGAAGAAAGGGAAAGGGCCGAACCCGTTAAACTTTATTAAGAAAGGCTGTAAGCATTCTGAATTCCGGATTAGAGAAAGTATATGATGCTTTAACGTACTAAATCGCAAAAGCGCTTCTATGCAATCCAGACATCTTGAGGTCGCTATTAAAGCAGGCTGTCACTATTCTGAGTTCTGAGTTCCAGCCCGCCCGACAGGGC
>JBMOPC010000123.1:0-37276 GCA_049323915.1 Bacillota bacterium | reverse complement strand
GAACAGCAAATAATGTTGTGACATTTAATTGGGCGGGCCCCGGAAAAGGGCCCGCCCAATTAGAGAAAAGCAAAAATGCTACTGACATCACGGCTAAAGGGGTTGGTTTTACTGAGCAGGTTTAGAGATATCTATGAAGCCTTCGAGGACTATTTCTCAGGGCTGATGCTTTTCATAGGCTTGTCCCTTATTTTTATAAACGTGATACTGAGGTATTTTTTTGGAAAGCCCCAGTCTCTCCTTGATGAGTTTTCGGTGTATTTCGTGGTCTGGGGAATACTTGCCGGCATAGCGGTGGCCCTCAGAAACAACCACCATATTAAGGTGGACATAGTGTATGGCATGTTAAGCATAAAAACAAAAAGGGTTGTTGGTGTTTTTTCAAACACAATAGGACTGGCATTTGCCATGTTTTACATGTACTTCGGCTACGAGCTGGTACAGAATTACATTCAGTCGGGCCAGAGGTCCACAGACAGCCAGTTCCCGCTGTGGATAGTGAATCTTATCATGCCCATCAGCGGCATTCTGTTCAGCATCCGCTTTATAGACAAACTGCACGCCCTCCTTTTTGACGGGGGAAAGAGATGGCTTGAGTCCATGCAGAAGGGGGGCCACCATTGATGGAAACAGTAGTATTATTCCTCATATTCGTCGGCCTTTTCCTGCTGAACGTGCCCATAGCAGTAAGCCTTGCCGTGGCCGCCCTGGTGGTCCTTGCAGCCACCACCGACTTTACGCTGTACATGATGGCCCAGCGCATGTTCGCCTCCCTTCTCTCGCCCCCGCTCCTGGCCATACCGGCCTTTGTCTTTGCCGGCGTGGTGATGTCACACGGGGGAATATCAAAATACCTCATTGAGGCTCTCAGGGCCTGGTTTGGTCACCTGCCCGGGGGGCTTGCCGTGGTAACCATAGCGGCCTGCTCAATTTTCGCCGCCATATCAGGGTCCAGCCCGGCTACGGCCGCCGCCATCGGGGCCATAATGCTGCCGGCGCTCATCGAGGGCGGGTATCCCAAGCGCTACGCCATGGGACTTATAGCCGCCGCGGGTACTCTGGGAATACTGATTCCCCCCAGCGTTACCATGGTGATCTTCGGCATCACCGCCGAGGTGTCCATAGGCGACCTGTTTATGGGCGGACTTCTCCCCGGCATTTTCCTGGCACTGCTGCTTATCGTCAGCGCGGTTGTCTACGCCCTTAAAAACAACTTCGGAAGGGCCCCCAAGGCCTCCTGGGACATAAGACTCAAGACCACCGTCAAGGCGTTGCCGGGCGGCATACTGCCCTTTTTCATACTGGGCAGCATATACGCCGGTGTGGTCACCCCCACCGAGGCGGCGGTCCTCTCGGTCTTTTACACCCTGATTGTGTCAATAATCTTTTACAAAGAGCTCAAGCTCTCCAGCATCAGGGGCATACTGAGGGAATCAATAAACATATCCTCCATGATATACCTGATTATAGCTGCGGCCATGGTGTTTTCACTGTTCCTCACGGCTAAGCAGGTCCCCCAGCAGGTGGCCGCCTGGATAGCCGATAACACATTAAACAAATACCTGTTCTTCGCCCTTACCAATATTATGTTCTTTGTCATGGGCACCTTCCTTGAGGCAGTGTCAATAACCCTTATCACCCTGCCGCTGCTGTTGCCGATTATTTACGCCCTGGACATAGACATCATCCAGTTTGCGGTGGTAATGACCGTCAACATGGAGTTGGCCATGATCACTCCTCCGGTGGGCCTTAACCTGTTCGTGGTCAGCGCCATGGCCAGGGAGAGGCTGGAGGAAGTGGTAAAAGGAGTGCTGCCTTTTATACTGATACTGATTGCCGCTCTAATAATCTTTGTGCTCTGGCCGGGCATATCAACCTATATACCCCGGGAACTTATGCCCAGATAATCTGGAATTTAATACAGTCGTATTGCAAGAGCCCTTCGGGACTCTTTGGTTTGATTAAGCACGGCAGTTCTGCTATAATTAACCTGTGAATAAAAAGGTAAATTATAACAAGGACCCGAAAGGAGACTTTATTAAATGGACAACATATCAAGGGAAGATATTCTGATCCGGGAAGAGCAGACCGGGCTGGGGTCCATAAGGATAGCCGATGAGGTGGTTAGAATAATAGCAGGGCTGGCCGCCACCGAAGTGCAGGGCGTGGTGGGCATGAGCAGCGGTGTGGTGGGCGGTATAGCCGAGATGCTTGGCCGAAAGAATATGTCCAAGGGTGTAAAGGTGGAAGTTGGGGAAAGGGAAGCCGCCGTGGACATGTACGTGGTGATGGAATACGGAACCCGCATACCCGATGTGGCCGCCCGGATACAGGAAAATGTTAAAAAAGCCATTGAAAACATGACCGGGCTTGTAGTGATTGAGGTAAACGTCAATGTCCAGGGGGTTGCCTTCAGCCATGACGCAAAGGAAGAGGACCACAGGGTAAAATAGCATCTGCGGATTCCAATAAACAGCCTGATTGAAGCGGGGTTTTACTATGAACAGCGTGGACAGGTCATTGTTGTTTATTTACGCTCTGTTGGGAATAGCAACGGCACTGGTGTTCGCCTCGGTGCTTGCCGGATGGGACTGGCCGGAAACAGCCATAACCTACCTTGCCGGGATGCCGGGTTTTACAGAAACGGCGTACGGAATACTTTCCGTCTATTTGCTGATTGGCTTCAGGCTGGCCTGGCAGGGGCTGCGTCCCGGGAAAAAGCAAACCGTTGTTCAGGAAAGCTCACTGGGACAGGTTCGCATCGCCCTGACGGCCATCGAGTCACTGGTGGAAAAGGTGGTGCTGGACCAGAGAGGGGTCAAAGAGGCCCGGGCCAGGGTGGAGCAGGTCCCCCGGGGAATAGGCATAAGAATAAAATCCGTGGTGGCCCCGGATGTCAGCATACCCCACCTGTCGGACGCCCTTCAGAAAACAGTGCGGGACAAAGTTTTTGAAGTTGCCGGAATAGAGGTTCATGATATAAGGATTGTTGTCGACAATATATCTGCTCAGAAGTTGCGTGTGGAATAAAGAGGTGCTGGCCATGGATGTGGAACAGTTTATTGACATTTTGCAAAAAAACAGGGGGAAGGTGGCCGGAATCACCCTTGGGCTGGTGTTCGGGTGGTTTGCCATCACATACGGCATTTTAAAAGCCGTATTTGTATCACTGTGCATAGTTGCCGGTTATCATATTGGTAAACAAATCGACCGCCGTGCAGACTTGAAGGAAATATTTCTCGGGCGGTTCAGGGAAAAATAGCTGGAGGGCTTTTGATGGGACGAAGGCAGGCTCGGGAAACAGCAATGAAATCACTTTACCAGGTGGATGTGGGCGGCGCTGAGCCCGAGAGCGCCATTACAAACGCCATGGATATGGACCAGTTAAGCCCGGAAGACATTGATTTCGCAAGGGAACTGGTGATGGGATCCATAGAGCACATGCAGGAGATTGACAAAACCATATCATCCCTTAGCAAAGACTGGAATATCGACAGGCTGGCCAGGGTGGATCACAACATAATGCGCATGGCCGTATACGAAATAATGTACCGTGACGATATACCCTACGGGGTAACTGTCAACGAGGCAGTGGAGCTGGCAAAAATGTACGGCGGCAGCGACTCGGGCAAGTTTGTCAATGGAATTCTCGGAAAGGTTGCTGGTAAGGCGGCGCTTTCCGGAACAGGGGCCGGATCGGAAGGTAATCTTTAGATCGTTGAAGGAAGACCCGGTTAAACGGGCCCTTCCTTCTTTGTTTATAAGAATACCCTGGCCCGGACTTTTATAAATTTTGTTCATAAGTACGACCTCCAGCAGGAATTAAACCATATTTCTAGAAAGAAATTATAAACATTTATGTATTGAAATAAATAATCAAAGGGGAGGGGAAAGGGCTTGTACAAAATCCTGAGAAAAGAAGTTTTCTCACCGATTATCAAGCTAATGGAGATCGAAGCGCCAAGGGTCGCCAAGAGCTGCCGGGCGGGTCAGTTTGTGATTCTGCGCATTAAAGAAGACGGGGAAAGAATTCCCCTGACAATCGCTGATTACGACCGCGAAAAGGGAACCATCACCATAGTCTTCCAGGAAGTGGGCAAAACCACTGAAGAGCTGGGAATCATGGAGGCGGGGGAATACATCAAGGACTTCGTGGGGCCTCTGGGAGAACCCTCACATATTGAGAATTTCGGCAACGTCATCGTTGTGGGCGGCGGGGTCGGAATCGCTCCCGTGCATCCTATCGCCAGGGATCTCAAGGAGGCGGGAAACAACGTCATCGGCATTATAGGCTCCAGGAACAAGGACCTCATGTTCTGGGAAGACAAGATGATGGACGCCTGCAGCGAGCTTCACGTCACCACAGATGACGGGTCTTATGTCCGCAAGGGATTTGTCACCGAAGTTCTCAAAGAAATAGTTGACGCCAGGGGCAAGGAAAATATCGCCCTGGTCATAGCCATCGGACCGCAGCCCATGATGAGGGCCTGCTGCAACGTAACCAGGGAATACGGCCTCAAGACCATCGTCAGCCTTAACGCCCTTATGGTTGACGGAACCGGAATGTGCGGCTGCTGCCGTGTATCGGTTGGCGGGGAGACCAAATTCGTCTGCGTTGACGGCCCTGAATTCGACGGACATCAGGTGGACTGGCTGGAGCTGTCCAAGCGTGGCGCCTACTTCCGCGACGAGGAGCAGCAGTCCAGGGAGAAGTTCAAAGCAGGCCACACCTGTAAATGCGGATGCGGAGGTGGTAAATAATGTCTGACGCCCCTAAAGCCAAAAAGCAAATTATTCCAAAGAAAAACGAAATGCCCGCCCAGAACGCGGTGGAGAGGTCAAGGAACTTCAGCGAGGTGGCGCTTGGATACAGCGCGGAAATAGCCAAGGCCGAGGCCCAGCGCTGTATTCAGTGTAAAAACGAGCCCTGCCGCCAGGGATGCCCGGTGGAAGTAGACATTCCCGCATTCCTCAAGCTGGCCGCAGAGGGCGATTTCGCCGCCGCCATCGCCAAGATAAAGGAAAAGAACGCTCTGCCGGCCGTATGCGGCAGGGTCTGCCCCCAGGAGAGCCAGTGCGAAAAATACTGCACCATGGGCAAAAAGCACGAACCCGTGGGCATAGGCCGTGTCGAAAGGTTCTGTGCCGACTGGGAGCTGTCCACAGGAGTCACGGCGCCGGAAGTGGCCCTTCCCACCGGCTTTAAAGTGGCCGTGGTAGGCTCCGGGCCGGCCGGCCTGACCTGCGCCGCCGACCTGGCCAAGCTGGGCCATAAGGTAACCGTTTTCGAAGCACTCCATGTTGCGGGCGGCGTATTGATGTACGGCATACCGGAATTCCGTCTGCCCAAGGCGGTTGTCCAGGCCGAGATTGACAACCTCAAAAAGCTGGGGGTTGATATAGATGTCAACTCCGTGGTCGGCAAATTTGCCACAGTTGACCAGTTGATGGAGGAAGGCGGATTTGACGCGGTGTTTATAGGCACCGGCGCCGGACTGCCGTACTTCATGAAAATACCCGGGGAAAACCTGTGCGGGGTGTATTCCGCCAATGAGTTCCTCACCAGGACAAACCTGATGAAGGCGTACATGTTCCCCAATTACGACACCCCCATCAAGATAGGCAAAAAAGTGGCCGTGCTGGGCGGCGGAAACGTTGCCATGGACGCCGCCAGGACTGCTCTGCGCCTCGGCGCCGAGGAATCCTGGATTGTCTACCGCCGTTCCGAAAAGGAACTGCCGGCAAGGCATGAGGAAGTTGAACACGCCCACGAGGAGGGAGTCAGGTTTGCGCTCCTTACCAGCCCCACCAAAATTATGGGAGACGACAACGGCATCGTAACCGGCATGGAGTGCATCAGATTCGAGCTTGGTGAGCCAGACGCATCCGGAAGGCGCAGCCCTGTTGCCGTTCCGGGATCCGAGTATGTAATGGATGTGGACACCGTGGTGGTTGCCATCGGGCAGGGGCCCAACCCTCTAGTCCCCAGGACCACCAAGGGGCTTGAGATAAACAGAAAAGGAAATATAGTGGCCAGCACAGAGACGGGCGCCACCTCCAAGCCCGGCGTATACGCCGGAGGAGACGTGGTAACCGGAGCCGCCACGGTCATACTGGCCATGGGCGCGGGTAAGGTTGGAGCACGGTCCATACATGATTACCTGATCAACAAATAACAAAGAATATAGAAAACAAACATAGAAAGAGGAGGAAAATACCATGTCGGCTAAAATAATCTCCGGCGCTGAAGTGGCCAGGCAAATCAGGGAGGAAATCAAGGCTGAGGTCGATGGTCTTCAGGCTAAATATAACAAGGTGCCCGGCCTTGTAACAATTCTGATAGGCGAAAACCCGGCCTCGGTCAGCTATGTCACCGGAAAACAAAAGACCGCCAAGGAGCTGGGCTTTTACTCCATACAGGACAATCAGCCTGTAGACATAACCGAAGAAGATCTACTGGCACTGATCGAAAAGTACAACAATGACGACAGCATTAACGGCATACTGGTCCAGTTGCCGTTGCCCAAGCACATCAACGAGACCAAGGTACTGTACGCCATTAACCCCGACAAGGATGTCGACGCCTTCCACCCGGTAAACGTGGGCAGACTGGTTATCGGCGAAGGCATATTCCATCCCTGCACCCCGGCCGGCATACAGGAGCTTTTGATCCGGGGCGGCGTAGAAACCAAAGGAGCACACGTGGTAGTAGTGGGCCGCAGCAACATAGTGGGCAAGCCCATTGCCAACATCATGCTGCAAAAAGCCAGGGGCGCCAACTCCACTGTAACCATCGTCCACACCGGAACCAAGGATGTAGGCCACTACACCAGGATGGCCGACATACTCATAGTGGCCGCCGGGGTGCCCAACTACGTTACCGCGGACATGGTCAGGGAAGGCGCTGCCGTAATCGACGTAGGCGTCAACAGGATCGGCATGACCCCGGAGGGCAAGGCCAAGCTTGCCGGAGACGTGGACTTTGAAAACGTCAAGGAAAAAGCCAGCCTAATCACCCCGGTTCCCGGCGGTGTAGGCCCAATGACCATCACCATGCTGATGAAAAACACACTGGCCGCCTTCAAACACAGCCTGGGCGTCAAGTAAAACAGCAAATCCTCAATCCCCCGGACTCTCCGGGGGATTTCCTTTTATACCATTATTGACACCAAGCCGCTGTAAAAATATGATAAAATAGCTGTAACAGTTTATGAAATCCCTGTGCTGCAACTTATCCGGAGGGCTTATGAAAACTCTGACGGTGAATGAACTCACCAGGCGCATCAAGGATTTGCTGGAAAACGACCATATACTGTCCAGCCTGTGGGTCAAGGGCGAGATCTCCAACTGCCGCCTGGCCGGCAGCGGGCATGTATATTTCACACTGAAAGACAGCTCAAGCTGCATCCGCACCGTAATGTTCAGGTCCAGGGCGGCAAGGCTCAGGTTCGTGCCGGAAAACGGCATGGCTGTCCGGGTAAGGGGCTATGTTACGGTCTACGACAGGGACGGGGCATACCAGATTTACGCCGAGGAACTGGAGCCGGACGGGGTGGGCGCGCTGTACCTGGCCTTTGAGCAGTTAAAGGAAAAACTGCAGCGGGAGGGGCTTTTCGATGCTTCCAGGAAGAAAAAAATACCTGTTCTGCCCCGCTGCATAGGCATAGTCACCTCACCCACCGGGGCCGTAATAAGAGACATGACCGAGATAATTGGCAGACGGTGGCCCGGGGCCGGTATTGTGCTGGCGCCGGCGGCTGTCCAGGGGGAGTCCGCCCCCGCTGAGGTTTCCCGGGGCATAAGCATGCTCAATGCCCTGGGAGGGGTGGATGTGATAATTGTGGGCAGGGGGGGCGGCTCCATTGAGGAACTGTGGGCCTTCAACACCGAAACCGTGGCCCGTTCCATATTCGCTTCATCCGTTCCGGTAATATCCGCTGTGGGTCACGAGACCGATTTCACCATAGCCGATATGGTGGCCGATCTCAGGGCACCGACTCCGTCAGCGGCCGCCGAACTGGTGGTGCCCGTAAAGTCCGAGGTGGCCCATACCATTGAAGTGCTAAGGCTGAGGATGATCAGGGCACTGGGAAACCGGCTGGGTGACGCCGGGCGGCGCCTTGACAACTGCCTCCAGAGCCCGGTTTTCCGAAGGCCGGTGGACAGAATATGCGGACCCAGGTCAATGCTGGTGGACATGACTCTCAGAGGACTGCACAGCTCCATGCAGAAAATGCTGGCCGGCCAAAAAGGGGACTTCTCGGCGCTGGCGGGCCGCCTCAGCGCCTTAAGCCCGCTGTCGACACTGTCCAGGGGGTATTCGGTGTGCATCGGCGAAAGCACCGGAAGAGTATTGATGGACGCCTGTGAGGCCGAGCCGGGTGACATGGTTGGCGTTCAGCTGCACAGAGGAAGTATCCGGTGCCAGGTGAAAGAGATTTTTAAAAAAAACGGACCTGAAAATGGTGTTTTATAATTCCAGCCGTACCTTTGAAACAGGGTGTTCACATTACCTGTGTTTGGATATAATCAATATTGGAGTATGGTGGGGAGGTGGAAGGGTTGACCGGGGATACTCCCCGTTATAATATTTATTCCAGATACCTCATAGAAAAATTTGGCGGCAAGGTGTACAAGCTGCCGGTAAACCTCCCGGGAACCTGCCCCAACAGGGACGGAACAGCCGGGGCCGGGGGATGCATATTCTGCGACAGCACCGGGTCCGGGTTTCAGTGCCTGCCAAATTCATACACCGTTGAAAAACAGATAGAGGAAAACAGGGAATATTTCAAGAAAAGATTTAATGCGCAAAAATTCATCATATATTTCCAGGCCTTCACCAATACATACATGCCCTTCACTGTATTCAGGGACATGGTTACCCGGGCCTGCGCCGGTGATGTGGTTGGAATATCGGTATCCACCAGGCCTGACTGCATAAACGACAGGTACCTGGATTTCCTGGCGGAACTGAAAGCCGGGCGGGGACTGGAAATAGACATAGAGCTGGGACTGCAGACGGTGAATTACCATACCCTGATCAGGATAAACAGGGGGCACACCCTGGCGGAGTTCTTAGACTCGGTGCTCAGAATACACCGAAGAGGCATGGAAGTGTGCGCCCACCTTATCGTAAACCTTCCCTGGGACAACCGCGACGACGTTGTGGAAAACGCTAAAATCATATCCGCGCTGGGTATCCGCTATGTCAAGCTCCACTCTCTTTACGTGGTGGAAAACACCGCTCTTGGAGACATGTTCCAAAAGGATGAGTTTAAAATAATGCCTCTGGAGGAATATGTGGGCAGCGTGGTTGACTTCCTGGAACACCTTGACCCGGGTGTGGTTATACAGCGGCTGGTGGGAAAAGGTCCGTCTGATGACCTTCTTTTCTCCAACTGGGGGACTAGCTGGTGGAAAGTAAAGCAGATGATTGAAGAGTCCCTGGAAAAAAGAGACACCTGGCAGGGCCGGCGTTTTGACTACCTGAACGGGTCCGCCATCATCCGGCGCGGCCTGGCGGATTGCTAAGACTACTGCAGGGGGCTGGTGCAGCTATATGGCAAAAAAGAAAATGACATTCGAAGAATCCATCAAAAGGCTCGAAGAGATAGTACGAGAGCTGGAAGACGGGCAGATTCCCCTTGAAAGGGCGCTGGACCTGTTCTCCGAGGGCATAACCGTGAGCAAATTTTGCCAGGCCTCACTGGAAGAGGCCGAGCGGCGTATTATGATTTTGACGTCCGATGACGAGGGCAGGCTCTCGGCTAAAGTAATGGCCCCCTGATGCAATATATGACATTGAATATTAAAATACTATAACACCAAGGAGACTGTATATTGATCTTTTTAGACGAGCTTGAAAAAAGGGCGGGAATTATAAACCGGGCGCTGGACCGGCTGGTGCCGCCCGAAAAAGAATATCCCGCAATAATACACGAGGCGGTAAGGTACAGCCTTTTTGCCGGCGGCAAAAGACTGAGGCCGGTCCTGGCCATGGCGGCGGCCGAAGTGCTGGGCGGCGACCTTCAAAACATACTGCCGGCGGCCTGCTCCCTGGAACTTATTCACACTTATTCGCTCATACACGACGACCTTCCGGCCATGGACAACGATGACCTGCGGAGGGGAATGCCCACCTGCCATAAAAAATACGGCGAAGCCATAGCCATACTGGCCGGTGACGCTCTGCTCACAATGGCCTTCGGACTTATCACGGGCTGCCCCCTGACCGGACGGATAACCCCGGACAAACTTCTTGGCGTGATCTCCGAAATATCCATGGCGGCTGGGACCACCGGGCTTATAGGGGGGCAGGTGGTGGACATAATGTCCACATCCGAAAGAGTGGACGGGGAAACACTGCGCTATATACACAGGTGCAAGACCGGCGCCATGTACAGGGCTTCGGTCAGGACCGGCGCAATACTTTCAGGGGCCGGTGACGGCGACCTTAAAAACCTTACCTCCTATGCCGAGCACCTTGGAGTGGCCTTTCAGATAGCGGATGACATACTGGATATTGTGGGAAACGAAAAAAGCATCGGCAAGCCCGTGAAAAGCGATATAAAGAACAACAAGGCCACCTATCCCGCGCTTTACGGGCTGGAAAATTCAAAGCGGATGGCTGTGGAGGAAATGGAAAAAGCGCTGCGGGCAATTGAGCCGTACGGTGACCGGGCAGACTTTCTCAGGGAACTGGCAAGATTTGTTGTCCGCAGGAAACACTGACGCGAGTCAGTGAGTCAGTGGAAGTTGGGGTGGATAAGTGGGAAACAACAAGTCCTCTGTTTCAGGCCTTTACATTCTTGTGGTAAGTATTGGCTCTTTTCTGCTGGCAGTGGTTTTTTTCTGGCTTTCAAACCTGCTGTCGGAAAAGGTGCAGAGCCTGGCGCTGTCGGTTGTTTTCCTGTTTTTGATAGTGCTGGTGGGAATAATAGCTGATATACTGGGTGTTTCGGTGACCGCCGCCTCTGAGGCGCCACTTCACGCCAAGGCCGCCAAGAAGATACCCGGGGCCGCCGAAGGTGTATTTCTGATCAGAAACGCCGACCGGGTGGCCAACATTATGAACGACGTTATAGGAGACATCGCCGGGACTGTCAGCGGAGCCCTGGGAATAGCCCTGGCCCTTCAGATTGCCAGACAGTGGAATGACACCGGACAGCTGCTGACAAACATGCTGCTGACCGCGTTTATCGCCGCCTTCACCGTGGGGGGAAAGGCTGCGGGAAAGCGCATAGCCCTTACTCACGCCAATGAGGTGATATATTTTTCCGGAAGGATACTGCACGGATTTTCACTGATAACCGGAAAGGATTTCAACTCAAGACCGAGGAAGTCACACAGATGAGTGACACAAAAGGAGTGTTAACATTTTGAGCCTGCTGTCTAATATAAACGATCCCGGAGACTTGCGCCGTCTCCCTGTTCCCCGGCTTTACCAGCTTGCCGCGGAAATAAGGAAAGAGGTAATTGAGACCGTGTCAAAAAACGGAGGGCACCTTGCGCCAAACCTCGGCGTTGTCGAGCTTACAATTGCCCTCCACAGAGTCTTTGAAACACCGCGGGACAAGATAATATGGGACGTCGGACACCAGTGCTATGTTCACAAGCTGATCACCGGCCGGAGGGAGAAGTTTCGCGCCATCAGAAAATACGGGGGAATAAGCGGCTTTCCCCGTCCCGAGGAGTGCGATCACGACGCTTTCATCTCCGGACACAGCAGCACATCCATTTCGGTGGCGCTGGGAATGGCCATCGCCAGGGATCTGGCGGGGGAAAAACATGCCGTAGCCGCTGTTATAGGCGACGGCGCCATGACGGGCGGAATGGCCTTTGAGGCCATGAATCACGCCGGGCACCTGCAAAAGGACCTGATAGTGGTGCTTAATGACAATGAGATGTCAATCGCCAAAAACGTCGGCGGCATGTCCAGGTACTTAAGCCGGTTGAGGACCGATCCCATGTACTCCAGAGGAAAAGACGAGCTGGAACAGGTGATTAAGAAAATTCCCGCCATAGGCCCCACTGTGTTAAAGGGTGTGGAAAGGCTCAAGGACAGCCTTAAATACCTTGTGGTGCCGGGAATGCTTTTTGAGGAACTGGGGTTTGTTTACCTTGGGCCCATCGACGGACACAACATACAGGACATGACGGACGTGCTCAACCAGGCCAAAAACATGAGAGGGCCTGTGCTTGTTCACGTCATTACCACCAAGGGAAAGGGCTATTCCCACGCCGAAAAAAACCCGGGCAAGTTTCACGGAATCGGGCCCTTTGACCTGGAAACCGGAGTTCCCAAAGGCGGAGAAGGCAACCCCACCTACACAGAAGTTTTCGGCCACACCTTGGTGGAACTGGCAGGCCGCGACAAATCCATACTGGCAATAACTGCAGCCATGACCGGCGGGACCGGGCTTTCCGAATTCTCCAAAAAATACCCCGACAGATTTTTTGATGTGGGCATAGCCGAGCAGCATGCCGTAACCATGGCGGCGGCCATGGCCTCAAAAGGCTTCAGGCCGGTGGTGGCCGTATACTCCACATTCCTGCAAAGAGCTTACGACCAGATTATCCATGACGTATGCATGCTCAACCTTCCGGTGACATTTGCCATAGACCGGTCCGGACTGGTGGGGGAGGACGGGCCGACCCACCACGGGGTGTTTGACCTGTCATACCTCAGCCATGCGCCCAACATGGTGATAATGGCGCCCAAAGATGAAAACGAGCTGCGGCAAATGCTCAAAACCGCGCTGGAATACAGAGGGCCGGCCGCAGTCCGCTATCCAAGGAGCGAAGTTACGGGCCGCCGTCTGGACGATGAAATAGAAAGCATGCCTGTGGGGCGTTCGGAAGTTATAAGGGACGGCACGGACATAGCCATTTTCGCCGTGGGAACCATGGTTGAGGCTGCCGATAAGGCGGCGCAGACGCTTGACGCCCAGGGAATTTCGGCGGCGGTGATAAATGTCAGGTTTATAAAGCCCGCAGACAGCGAATGCATTATCAAATACGCAAGCACCACCGGGAGGGTTATCACACTGGAGGAGAACATTCTTTCCGGGGGGTTCGGCAGCCGCGTGCTGGAAGTTATAAACAACTCCGGAATAGTAGGGATCAAGGTATGCAACATGTGCCTGCCGGACAATTTCGTAGAGCACGGTGACAGGAAGCTGCTGCTGGCAAAATACGGCCTCACGGTGGAAGAGACCATTACAAACGCCCTCAAGCTTTTAAGCCTCCGCCTTTTCCCGAATATAAAAAAAAGGACCCAAATATCTGGAGGTAACCGGATTGACCGCTAAAAAGCAAAGGCTGGACGTGCTCCTGCATGAAAGAGGTTTTTTTGAAAGCAGGGAGCGGGCGAGGGCTGCCATAATGGCGGGGCAGGTGCTGGTAAATGGGAAAAGGGCCGAAAAGCCAGGCACAGGGGTGGAGCCGGATGTCAGCGTTGAAGTGGCCGGCGGCCTCCGGTACGTAAGCAGGGGCGGTCTTAAGCTGGAAAAGGCGCTTACCAGTTTCAACATAGACCTTGCGGGCAAGGTGGTGCTGGATGTGGGGGCTTCCACCGGGGGATTTACAGACTGCGCCCTCCAGAACGGGGCATCCAGGGTGTACGCCGTGGACGTGGGATACGGCCAGCTTGCCTGGAAGCTGAGAAGCGATCCCAGGGTGACGGTTTTTGAAAGGACCAATATAAAAAATCTCCAGCCGGAGTTGCTGGACCCCCGGCCGGATTTTATCACCATAGACGTTTCCTTCATATCCCTGGAGAAAGTAATGCCCAGCATCGCCCTCCTGGCGGACGGCAAAAACGGGGGAGTGGCCCTGGTCAAGCCCCAGTTTGAGGCTGGAAGGGACAAGGTGGGAAAAAAGGGAGTGGTCAGAGACCCGCAAACCCACAGGGAAGTGTTAAAAAGCACTTGCGACATGGTCCTGCGGTCCGGCTGGAGCGTACAGGGACTTGACTACTCGCCCGTCAGGGGACCCGAGGGAAACATTGAGTATCTCCTTCATTTCCATTTTGACAAACCCGGTGATTTTTCCGGGGAGATTATATACAAAGTGGTGGATGAAGCGCACAAAGGTTTTATGTAGCATGAAAGATATTTAAGCCGCAGAACTCACAGAGAGGGCAGATCTGACGGTTGATGGCTGTTTTCAGGGGAGAGAGACCCTCGCCTTTAAAAGATGGACGGGGAAGGGGGCTATTAAATCGCGGACCATAGGAATAATGGCCAATTTGGAGAAACGGGGAGTTGAAAATATTGTCGGGGACATCCGGCAGTGGCTTGCCGGAAGAGGGCTGAGAGTTCTGCTGCAGGACGGGCTGCAGGGCCCGTATCCCGGAGCGAAACACCTTCCGCCGGAAGAAATGATTAACGAAATAGAATGTCTGCTTGTTTTCGGCGGAGACGGCACCATACTGAGCGGGGCGAGACTTGCGGCCCGGTCCGGGGTTCCCGTACTGGGCATCAACCTGGGGCGCCTGGGATTTCTGTCCGAGATAGACATGCCCGACATACATTCCTCCCTTGAAAGTATAGTAAGCAGGGATTACAACATTGAAGAGCGCATGATGATAGAGGCCACGGTGCTGCGGGGCGGAAAAACAATCGAAAAGTCCATGGGGCTTAACGACGCTGTAATAACCAAGGGTGCTTTCGCCCGCCTTATTTTCTTAAAAACCAGGGTCAACGGAGAACACGTGAGCACCTATCCAACCGACGGCCTGATTGTGGCCACCCCCACGGGTTCCACCGCCTACTCTCTGTCAGCCGGAGGGCCTGTTGTAACCCCCGATCTAGATCTAATGATCATTACTCCCATATGCCCGCACGCGCTGTGGGCAAGGCCCATTGTAATCTCATCCGACTGCCGGGTGGAGGTGGAGCTTCTTTCCGACAAGGGTGAAGTTATGCTTACCATCGACGGGCAGCACGGGTTAAACCTTGTCAAAAACGACATCGTAACAGTAACCCGTTCTCCTCACAAGGTTAAATTCATCAGGCTGAAGACAAGGAATTTTTTCAGGGTTTTAAAGCAAAAACTGCGGGAGGGTGACCGCAATTGACAACTCTCCAGCGGCCGGCCAGCGCTGTTCTTTGGGCCCGGGTATTCATCCGCCCTGCGCTGGGGCCCGGCGCAACAGCCGTGGACGCCACCTCGGGAAACGGGCTTGACACGGTTTTCCTGGCTGAAAACGTGGGGCCCGGAGGAATGGTCTACGCCATGGACATTCAGGAGATCGCCCTTAAAAAAACCAGGGAAAATGTTGAGGCCGCAGGTCTTTCGGACAGGGTCGCCATACTGCAAAGCGGGCACCAGCATATTAAAGACATTGTGCCCGGGCCGGTGAGCGCGGTGATGTTCAACCTGGGCTATCTCCCGGGAAGCGACAGGTCGGTGACAACTCGGCCGGAAACCACAATTGAAGGTATAAGGGGCGCGCTCAGGCTGCTGGGGCCGGGAGGGCGGCTCAGCGTCATAGTATATACCGGCCACCCCGGCTCCGGGGCCGAGTCCGGGGCGGTGGGGGAACTGCTGCAGGGAATTGAAGAAAAGGAATTCAGCGTTCAGAAAATGACCTTCTGGAACAGCCGCAAAAACAGCCCGGAACTATATTTTGTTGCCAGGACCGGAGATATAAAATGATCAAGTCAGTCAGACAGAAAAAAATAGTGGAAATAATAAGGTCCCAGCCCGTTGAGACCCAGGAACACCTGGTGGCCGCCCTGAGAGCCGAAGGATTCAGCGTCACCCAGGCCACGGTATCAAGGGACATCAAAGAGCTGGGCCTGATCAAGGTGCCCGGCCCCGGAAACACTTCCATTTACGCACTTCCCCGGGAGAGCCCGTCAACATCGGCCGAGGCCAGGCTGAAGAGGCTTCTGGTGGAATCGGCGCAAAAAATAGATCACAGCGAAAACCTTATTGTAATAAAAACATTTCCGGGTGAGGCCCAGGGAGTGGCATCGGCCATAGACAATTCCGGATGGCCCGCAATTATAGGTACAGTTGCCGGTGATGATACAATTATTATAGTGATAAAGCCAAAGGAAGCCGTGGAAAGGCTGTTAAAGCGGTTTAAAGAGATATCCGGAGGTTAGACATGCTGTTAAACCTTTTTATAAAAGACTTCGGCATAATAGAAAAAACCGAGGCCGGTTTCTCACCGGGCCTGAACGTACTTTCCGGCGAGACCGGCTCCGGAAAGTCCATCATAATAGACGCCCTCCAGGTGGTGACAGGCGGAAGGGCTTCATCGGAATACCTCAGGTCCGGCTGCGAAAAGGCTATAGTGCAAATGACGCTGGAAACCGGCAATAACAGCCGGATAACCGCTTTGCTGGCTGAAAGGGGAATTGCCGAAGACGCCGGCGGTATGCTGCAGATGTCCCGGGAAATAAATAAAAACGGCCGCAGCGCATGCAGGATCAACGGCCAGATGGTAACCCTCAACGTATACAGGGAAATCGGCAGGAACATTGTGGACATCCAGGGCCAGCACGACCAGCAGCTGCTGTTTGACCCCGAGGTTCACCTGAGCCTGCTTGACGCGTACGGGGGGGAAGAGATTTCAGCAGCCCGGGCCGAAGTCACAGGCCTGTACAGGGAGTGGTCCGAAAAAAAGAAAATGCTTAACGGGCTGAGGGAAAGCCGGAGAGAGTGGGCCAGAAGGCAGGATGCAATTCGTTACCAGATTGAGGAAATAGACAGTGTTTCCCCCAAGCCCGGAGAGGACGATGAGCTGTACACGGAAAGAAGAAAGCTGGCCGGCGCCGAGAAAATATCCAGGCTGGCGGGAGAGTGCCACCGCCACCTGCAGGGCGGGGGACCTGCCGCATCTTCACTGGAACTGGCGGGCCGGGCCCTGAAATCCCTGGAAAGGGCGGCCGAGATTGATGAAGGGCTTTCAGGCGTCAGGGACCTTCTGGCCGGGTCACTCTACCAGATGGAGGAATGCTGCAGGGAGCTGGCGGCATACATGGACGGACTGGAGTTTTACCCCGCAAGGCTGGAATACGTGGAAGAAAGGCTGGACATTATAAACAGGCTAAAAAAGAAATACGGCGACTCTGTCGCCGAGGTGCTGAAATACCGGAAGGAGATAGAAAAGGAACTGGAGGAGATTACAGGCGGCGACCGCCGGGTGGAACAGCTTGAACAGGATCTGCTGTCTATTTCCGCCCGGCTTTCCGAAAGCGCGGCCATGCTGTCCGAAAAAAGAAAAACAGCGGCCCGGGCTTTGGAAAGTGAGATCGCCGGTGAGCTTCAGGAGCTTGGCATGGGCAAGGTCAGTTTTGTTATCAGTTTTACCGAACTGGAAAGCATAGGCGAAAAAGGTAGGGAAAAGGCGGAGTTTTACATCTCCACAAACCCGGGAGAACCTTTAAGGCCTCTGGCAAAGATCGCCTCGGGCGGGGAAACGTCACGAACACTGCTGGCCATTAAAAGCATACTGGCGGAAACTGAAAACATACCAACACTTATTTTTGATGAGATTGACACCGGTATCGGCGGAATCACCATGAAAGCAGTGGCACTTAAGCTCTTGAAGCTTGCCGGAAAAAGACAGGTTGTCTGTGTTACCCACTCGTCAGCAGTGGCAAGCATGGCTGACAGCCACCTGTCCATCCGTAAAAGCCAGGTCTCCGGCAGGACAAAGGCCGAAGTCTTCACACTGGGAGAAGAGGAGAAAGTGGAGGAACTTGCAAGGATGCTGGGAGGCGGCCAGGGAGGAAGTGCTGCGCTGAACCACGCCAGGCACCTGCTGCAGGAAGCACGGGCTGTTAAATGCGTATGATTAAAATAAAAAAATAGACTTAACCAAAATCGGTGATAAAATCATCGGTTTTTTTATTCACTTTGATCAATGAAAATAATTTCAAAACAACTGCATCAGCTATAAATATTAATCATGGCAATGTATTACATAACTAGGCCGAATAAAATCAATCCTAAATGGTAAACTTAAAATATAGTCAAAGAAACCTATGTGATACCATATATTACGGAGGTGATTTCTAAAAAGGAGGGGGATTAATGATAAATAACTGCCAAAAATACGGGTTAATTGCTCTCCTGTTTTGCTTGGCAGTATTTTTTAATTCAGGTGAAAAACTCACCACCAATTGGCAATCCGGCGGAAACAGTATAATGGGAATTCTCTGCCCGGACTTCCGCATTCCGTTCAAAAATGCGGCCATACAGCCCGTTTCCGGGATAAATGTTGTTCCCGGCGGTCAGTCCATAGGAATAGTAATGCACTCAAAGGGTGTCATGGTGGTTGGTATATCGGACATAACAGATCAGTCGGGAAACAGTATCAACCCGGCTGAAAATGCGGGGATAAAAATTGGCGACATTATTTTGACTGTCAATGGAAAAGAGGTAAATAACGAACTTCTTCTCAGAAATGAGATCGCCTACTGCGGAAAAAACCAAAAGAACGTTGCCCTGGGAATTAAAAGGGGCGTCAAAACAATTAAAATAAACGTAAAAACCGTAAACTGCATTGAGACCGGAAGGCCGCGCATCGGTCTGTTTGTACGGGACAGTGCCTCCGGTGTGGGGACATTAAGCTTCTATCATCCCGAAACAGGAATATACGGCGCACTGGGACATATAATAACCGATGTCGACACTGCCAAAGGAATCGACATTGGTGGCGGAAAAATCGTTGAAGCTCAAATAAGGGCGATTCACCGGGGTAAAAAAGGATGTCCCGGAGAAAAAATAGGAATGTTCGTTGAAAATGGGACCATCAGCGGAAATATAGAAAAAAACTGCCGCTACGGAATTTTTGGCAGACTTGTTTCCCCTCTGCAAAACCCCTATTACCCCGCCACAGTTCCCGTAGCAATGAGCCACCAGGTTAAAGCAGGCCCCGCCGAAATACTTACAGTAATTGAAGGCACCGATATTGAAAAATATTCCGTGGAAATACAAGAGGTCTATTACCCCTGGAGCAACCAGGGAAAAGGACTCGTGCTAAAAGTGACCGACAGCCGCCTGGTAAAAGACACCGGAGGAATAATACAGGGAATGAGCGGCAGCCCGATAATGCAAAATGACATGCTGGTAGGTGTGGTAACTCACGTTTTTATAAATGATCCCTTAAGGGGATACGGAATTCTGGCCGAGTGGATGTTAAAAGAAATTGGCATAAAAAATTCCGACACCAAAATACAAAAAGCATCATAAGGCGAGGCTGTAACAGCCTCTTTTTTTTGCGCCCCCGCTGTTAAAATTACATTAAAAGATATTTGCCCTGCACAGACTGACAGGAAAACTCCCAATTTAAAAATAATTAAGAATTATAAAAAAAAAGAATTAAAACGTCTAAACTTGGTTAAATAAACATTGAAGGAAATCTTTACCGGCCGTCGAATGATATTCCTATCATATATAAAAATTAAGGATAAAATTTAGGAGGCGGGATTTTTTTATGATGCGTAAAGCAATAAAAATCATGATAGCAGACGACAACAGAGAATTTTGTGATCTACTGAAGGAATTCATCAGCCAACAAGATGATTTTGTTCTGGTGGGAATTGCCAATAACGGAATTGAGGCCTTGGACCTAATTGAGAAACAATCCCCCGACATCATAGTGCTGGATATAATAATGCCTCACCTTGACGGCATAGGTGTCCTTGAAAAACTGGCCTCCGGGTATATTGCAAACCGCCCCAGGGTTATCATGCTTACCGCCTTTGGGCAGGAAACAGTGACACAGCGGGCGGTGGAACTGGGAGCCGACTATTATATTCTTAAACCTTTCGACTTTTCGGTGCTGGCATCAAGGATCAGGCAGCTGTCCGAAGGAATGCAGGTCAACCAGTACATAACCTCGGTCAAGCCACGAAACCTAGATGTTGCTGTTACAAACATAATACACGAAATGGGAGTCCCTGCTCACATAAAGGGATATCACTATTTAAGAGACGCCATTTTAATGGTTATAAACGAGATAAATCTTCTCGGAGCAGTCACCAAAGAGCTTTACCCCATGATCGCCCAAAAGTACCAGACCACTCCCAGCAGGGTTGAGCGGGCAATAAGGCATGCCATTGAGCTTGCCTGGGACAGGGGCAATGTGGAGATGATGACCAAATTCTTCGGCTACACCATAAATCTGGAAAGGGGCAAGCCCACCAACTCCGAGTTCATCGCCATGATAGCGGACAAGCTCAGGATAGAGGCCAAGGTGAGCTGAGGCTTGTTAGCAAAGAATTTTTATAAATTGAACTAATGTTTAGTCAAGCGAGACTTTGGCGTAACTTTTTTTAGTTGCGTCCGGAGTCTCGATTATTTTTATAGAAAATTCTGAGGCAGGCAAATTTTTTTGAGATAATGGCATAATTTGACTTGTTTTTTTCAAAATATAGATTGTATGAGAATTATTAAAGGGGTGTTTGTATGGCCATAAGGGGCACGGCAAGGGTCGGGCCTGTCACCAAGCATCTGGTAAGGCGTCTGAGCCCCGGTGAAATAGCGGTAATCGACCATGGGGAGCTGGACGATGTGGCCGCCCACGCCCTTCTGGAATCGAGGGTTAAAGCCGTGATAAACGCCTCTCCTTCGATGAGCGAAAGATATCCCAACGGGGGGCCGCTGACCCTGGTCTCATCCGGCGTTACCCTGGTGGACAACGTTGGAAGGGAGATAATGAGCATTGTAAGGGACGGCCAGACAATAGAAATATCCGGAGGCCGGGTAATCTGCGGCAAAAAGGTGGTGGCGGCGGGAAAAATACTTGGCGCCGGTGAGATCAGGGAAAGAATGGAGCTGTCAAAGGCCGGCATGCAGGGGCTTATAATGGATTTCGTCTGCAACACCCTGGACTACGCCCGAAGCGAGCTGGGACTGATCACCGGGGACTATGACATTCCTGATATTGAGACCTCTTTAAAGGGACGGCATGTGCTCATAGTGGTCAGGGGCCATAATTACAAGGAAGACCTCAATGTTGTAAGGCCTTACATAGAGGAAATGAAGCCCGTGCTGATAGGGGTGGACGGTGGGGCCGACGCCCTGAGAGAGCTTGGATACAGGCCCCACATTATAGTTGGGGACATGGACAGCGTCAGCGACGCCACACTTTCATCCGGAGCCGAGCTGGTATCCCACGCATACAGCAACGGCCACTCTCCCGCCATGGAAAGGCTGAAAAAAATGGGGCTGTCCTCAAAGGTTTTCTCAGCCCCCGGCACCAGCGAGGACATAGCCATGCTGACGGCATACGAGAAAGGCGCCGGTCTGATTGTGCTGGTGGGGTCGCACTCCAGTATACAGGACTTTCTGGAAAAGGGCAGGAAGGGGATGGCCAGCACCATGCTGGTCAGGTTAAAGGTGGGGTCCATACTGGTGGACGCCAAGGGCGTTGGTAAACTGTACAAAAACAAGGTAAAGGCCGGGCACCTTGCCCAAATAGTGCTGGCGGCCATGCTCCCGGCAGTTTTGGTGGCCTTTCTGTCTCCCCCGATGCGGGATCTGCTGAGGCTTTTATACCTTCAGTGCAGGATTTGTCTGGGTATATAAAGGAATGGGGACACACCTCTTCAAGGAATGTCCCCGATATATATAGAAGACCATGTCCGGAGGGTTCCACAATGTTTTTAAACCTTAAATATCACATAGTATCCCTGGTGGCTGTCTTTCTGGCCCTCGGGCTGGGCATACTGATAGGAAGCGCCTTTCCGGGGGACACCACGATGATCAGCCAGCAGCAGCTGATGATGGGGATGCTGGAGTCCCGCATGGAGTCCATCAGGCAAAAAAATGAATCTTTAAGGGCCAGGATAAACCAGCTTGAAATGAACGGAAACATAAGGGGGCAGTTCGAGAAACAGGTGCTTCCGGCCCTGGTGGAAGGAAGGCTCAGAGGGCGTTGCGTGGCAATAATCTCCACCGGAGAGCGCAGCGTCACCGAAGAACTGGCCTCCACCCTGCAGCTGGCCGGCGCATCGGTTCAAAGCATCACTTCACTGGGCGGAGAGATGAAAAGCATGGAAAAGGTTGCCGACAGGCTTCAGTGGCAAAATATTGACCAAAAAAGTTTTCTTTTGAAAATAGCCGTTGAAATTTCCTCAGCAGTAATGTCCGGAGATACCCCGGCAATCAAAACACTGGCCGGTGAGGGCATTTTAAAAATCAGCGGGCGGTACGGACAGCCTGTAAGCGATGTTGTTATGGTGGGCGGGGCCGGGACTGAAAACGGCATTGACTCCCATATAATAGATTACTTTAAAAGCAACGGCGTCGGCGTTTACGGCGCCGAAGAGAGTTTTGCCTCACACTCCTGTATGAAGGAATACCAGAAGAAAGGACTGCCTACGGTGGACAATATAGACACCGCGCCCGGCCAGGTATCCCTTGTGTACGCCATGTCCGGCAGGCCGGGGCACTACGGTATAAAATCCACGGCCAGGAGCTTGCTGCCTGACCTCGACGGCGGAGTGGAAGTATATGCCAGGTAAGTACGTTACGGTATTGATTCCCGCATACAATGAGGAAGATGTTATACGGGGCACTGTAAACGCGGCGTGGGCCATCAGGGGGGTAAAACAGGTAATAGTGGTGGACGACGGGTCCGGGGACCGGACGGCGGAGGCGGCCGGAAAGAGCGGTGCCCAGGTGGTTGTGATCGGCCGTAATCTGGGCAAGGGAGGGGCGCTTACCGCCGGGGCCCGCCACGCTGACGGGGAAGTGGTACTTTTAATAGATGCCGACCTGGGACAAAGCGCCTCCCAGGCTGAAATGCTGTCCTATCCGGTGATCAGGGGAGAGGCCGACATGACTGTTGCCGTTTTCCCCCCCGCCCGCAAAAAAGCCGGCTTCGGGCTGGTGAAGGGACTTGCCCGGGCGGGGATACGGCATTTCACCGGGATCGAGATGGAGGCCCCCCTGTCAGGGCAGAGGGCGATGCGCAGGGATCTGCTCCTGAAATTGCTGCCCCTGGCAGGGGGATACGGTGTCGAGGTGGATTTAACTGTCAGGGCGGTGATAATGGGATGCCGCATTAAGGAGGTGCCGGTAAACATGTCCCACAGGGCAACCGGGCGTGATTTGAGCAGCTTTATACACAGGGGAAGGCAGCTTTCACATGTGGCATTAACATTATGGAATCTTAAAACTGCGGGGTGCGGCGGTGTTTGAGTCCATTTTTTTCAACAGCAATACCGGCCGGACAGCTTTATTTTTTTTGGCCGGCTGGCTTTCCGCAAGAATTTTGCTTCCGGGTCTTTCCGGGATGATTGCCGGATCAGGCTTCGTTAAGCCCAATTACAGGGGCGAAAGAATACCGCTGGGATTGGGGACCGTCTTTCTTCTGGGCGCCGTTGTCTCTCTGACCGCCTTTTTCATTATCTTAACAGATGATCTGAGGCAAAAGTCCTCCTTATTCCTGCTTACATTATCAATATACACCTGCCTGGGAATAATCGATGACATATGGGGCGACGGATCGTGCAGGGGTTTTTCCGGTCATTTAAAATCACTTTTGCAGGGGCGGCTCACCACCGGCTGCCTTAAGGCCCTTGCCGGGGGAATGGCGGCCCTTTACATTTCACTCTCCGGTTTTCCCAGTTACCGGCCCTGGCTTCTGGCGCCGCTGGACGCCCTCCTTATTGCACTGTCGGTCAACGCCATAAATCTTCTGGACCTGAGGCCGGGGAGGGCCGGCAAGAGTTTTTTAATATTGGCGGCACTTATTTTCATGGCATTTCCACAAAGGGGGGAAATGGCCTTCGCCTCACTTATCTCAGGGATACTGCTGGCCTACCTCCCGATGGACCTGAAGGCCAGGGCCATGATGGGGGACTCGGGGGCCAACGCCCTGGGCGCGGTGCTGGGGATCACGGCGGTATGGATTTTTGATTTGGAATTAAAGTTCTTATACCTTACGGCACTGGTTTTGCTGCATATGCTGGCCGAAAAAAAATCCCTGACCAGCCTTATAGCCTCCAGCAGCGCACTTGACTACCTGGACAGGCTAGGCCGCAGGGAGCGCTGACGATGCCCTTCAACTAGCAGAAAATATTAAATATTGAGAAGAGATAAAGGAATTCCATTATTCGGTGTCGAAAGAGAACACATGTAAAAACCGCCGGGGAACCGGCTTGATTTTTGTGGTGATCTACATGATGGACCGGCTGAAAAGGATAACCATGTTTACGGGCAACCTCGGCAGCGGAAAAACCGAAATCGCCATTAATCTTGCCCTGAAAATGCTGCGGGCCGGTAAAAAGACCGCCCTTGTGGACCTTGATATAATCAACCCGTATTTCAGGACCCGGCTTGTTATAAAAAAGCTCCAGGAAATGGGGCTGAATGTAATAGCCCCCGGGGGGAACATGGTGTTTGCCGACCTCCCGGCCCTTTCCCCAGCTGTTAAAGGGGTTATCGAAAATACTGAAATTCACGGTGTTTTCGATATCGGCGGCGACGACGTGGGGGCCGCGGCCCTGGGCCGCTACAGGGATAACCTGCCGGAGGGACAGTTCCTTATGCTTTTCGTGGTCAACACCTGCCGCCCGTTCACCAGGAGCCAGGAAGGCATAATAAAATATCTGGAAAGCATACAGTCTGCTTCAGGTCTTAAAGTGGGGGGACTGGTCGGCAACTCCAACATAGGCCTTGAAACCGGGCTTGATACAGTCATGGAAGGCTTTGACACCGTATCAAAAACGGCCCGAATGCTGGGTCTGCCGGTTTATTTCGTAACTGTAAAAAAGGAGCTGGAGGACAGTGCCAGGCAGGCCCTGGGTAATGGTGTGGAGGTGTTCGCCATAGACCGCTTCATGACACCCCCCTTCTAGCTAAAAATATGCCATTGCCTTTTAATCATTCAATGAAAGAGGAGGAATAGATTTGCCCAGGGTAACTTTCAGAGAAGAGAGATGCAAAGGCTGCGAACTTTGCAGGCACTTCTGCCCCAAAGGCATTGTGGAATTGTCAAAACACATGAATTCCATGGGCTTTCACCCGGCCACAGTGGTGGAAATGGAAAAATGCACAGGCTGTGCCACCTGTGCCAGGATGTGCCCTGACCTGGTGATTGAGGTGGAAAAGGAGGAGAAAAAGGTTGGCTAAGATACTTATGAAGGGTAACGAAGCCATAGGCGAAGGGGCCGTCAGGGCTGGATGCCGCTATTTCTTCGGATATCCCATAACCCCCCAGAGCGAGCTTCCCCACTACCTGGCCAAAAGAATGCCCGAGGTAAACGGCCTTTACCTCCAGGCCGAGAGCGAAGTGGGTTCTATAAACATGGTTTTCGGCGCCGCAGGTTCCGGGGCCAGGGTCATGACCTCGTCCTCAGGCCCGGGAATAAGCCTTATGCAGGAGGGGATATCTTACCTTGCGGGGGCCGAGCTCCCCTGCGTTATAGTTAATATGGCCAGGGGCGGCCCAGGGCTGGGAAACATAGCCCCGGCCCAGTCCGACTATTTCCAGGCCACCAGGGGCGGAGGCCACGGAGACTACAGGGTTATCACCCTTGCCCCCGATTCGGTGCAGGAAATAATAGACCTTATGCAGATGGCTTTTGACCTGTCAGACAAGTATAGAACCCCTGTGATGCTGATGGGTGACGGCGTTTTGGGCCAGATGATGGAGCCGGTGGAACTGGGTGAGGAAAAGCCCCCGGTGGTGCCGGAAAAAAGCTGGGCCGCCACCGGGAGAAAAAACAGGGGCAAAAACCTCATCAACTCACTTTACATCGTGCCGGAAAACTGCGAGGCCCACAACATAAAGCTGGCGCAAAAGTACGCCGGGATAGCCTCGGTGGAGCAGCGCTGGGAGGATTACCGCACCGAAGGGGCAGAACTGGTGCTTGTGGCCTTCGGAACAGCCGCCAGGGTATGCAAGGCTGTGGTGGACATGTGCAGGGACGAGGGAATGCCCGTAGGACTTCTCAGGCCGATAACACTTTGGCCCTTTACTGACAGCAGGGTTGCGGAACTGGCCGAAAGCGCCAGGCTTTTCCTCACCGTGGAAATGAACATGGGCCAGATGGTTGAAGATGTAAAGCTGGCGGTAAACGGCAGAAGGCCGGCGCATTTTTACGGGCGGGCCGGCGGTATGCTTCCGGTGGCCAGAGACGTTTACAATGAAGTTTGCAAGCTGATGACCGGGGGTGCTTTATGAAAAAGGTGTTTGCCAGGCCAAGCTCTCTTAAGGACATGCCTTTCCACTACTGCCCGGGCTGTACCCACGGCATAGCGCACAGGCTGGTGGCCGAGGTGATAGATGAGCTTGACATATTTGACAGGGCCATAGCAGTGGCCCCTGTGGGCTGCTCGGTGTTCTGCTACGAATATTTCGACTGCGACGCCTTCCAGGCCTCGCACGGGAGGGCTCCCGCAGTGGCCACCGGCATAAAAAGAGTGCAGCCGGACAGCGTTGTTTTCACATACCAGGGGGACGGCGACCTTGCGGCCATAGGCACCGGGGAGATTGTACACGCTGCCGCCCGCGGGGAGAATTTTACTGTGATATTTATAAACAACGCCATATACGCCATGACCGGAGGCCAGATGGCCCCCACCACGCTCCTGGGACAGGTCACCACCACCACTCCTTACGGCAGGGACCGCGATATAAACGGCTGCCCGATAAGAGTTAGCGAGATGCTCTCTGTTCTTGACGGCACAGCATACGCGGCCAGGGTTTCGCTGCATAACCCGGCCAATGTGGCCAAGGCCAAAAAAGCCGTTAAAAAAGCCTTTGAGGTTCAGATGGCGGGGCTTGGCTTCTCAATTGTGGAAATGCTTTCATCATGCCCCACCAACTGGGGGCTATCGCCAGTGAAAGCGCTTAAATGGCTGGAGGAAAACATGATACCCTATTATCCCCTGGGAGAATTCAAAAAGCCGGCGGAGGTGGAACAATAGATGTACGAGGGGATTTTGATCGCCGGCTTCGGAGGACAGGGAGTACTGTCCACAGGCCAGCTTCTGGCATACGCAGGCATGGTGGAGGGCAGGCACGTGGCCTGGATACCTTCTTACGGCCCCGAGATGAGGGGAGGCACAGCCAACTGCGGAGTGACCATATCGGACAGGGCCATAAGCTCTCCCGTTGTCAGCGAGCCCACGGTGCTTATTGTCATGAACAGGCCGTCACTGGAGAAGTTTGAAAAAGCCGTGACAAAAAGCGGGATTATATTCGTCAACAGCTCGCTTATAGACGTCAGGGCTACCCGTACAGATGTCAGCGTATATTATATACCCGCCAACGAACTCGCAGAGGAGATAGGCAGCAGCAGGGTTGCCAACAACATCATACTGGGAGCGCTTATAGAGCTGACCGGGGTTGTAACCCCCGGTGCCGTTGAAAAGTCATTAAAGGAAGTCCTTCCCCCGCACCACCATAAAATGATACCACTGAATTTAAAAGCCCTTGAAACCGGGGCCAGCCTGGTTCGGGAAAACGGCAGAGCCAAACGGGACGCCGGCTGAAATGGGTGGCTACAGGCTATTGGCTACAAGTATTAGGAGCGGGTAGGCAATTAGTGATGGTAATTGGTAATAGCTAACAGCCAATAACATCTCTGTGATCTCTGTAGCTTAAAAAGGCTTATAGCTTACGGCTTGTTAAGGCAATATAATAAATGAATGATTACAGGGCCACCGGCAAAAGGAAGAAACAACAGCCGGTGGCCTGCCTGTATGGAGGTATCGGCATGGTAAACAGTGAAAGATTGACGGGTGAGTTTCTGGAGCTGGTCAGGATTGACAGCGTCAGCGGCTTTGAAAGACAGGTGGCCGATCTGATCAGGGAAAAGCTCCAGTCACTCGGCTTTGAGGTATACGAGGACGAAACCGGGCAAAAGATCAACACCGGCACCGGAAATATTGTGGCCAGGCTTCCCGGAAAGCTGGCCGGGGCAGCCCCCGTAATGTTCTGCGCGCACATGGACACCGTGGAGCCCGGCAGGGGGGTCGTGCCTGTGGTGGAGGGGGGAGTGGTAAAGTCCTCCGGAAACACAGTGCTGGGAGGGGACAACAAGGCCGGGATAGCCATAATACTGGAGGCTGTCCGAGTTTTAAAAGAAAGCGGAATCAGTCATGGTGACCTGGAGGTTGTGCTTACGGTATTTGAGGAGGGGGGGCTCCTGGGGGCGGCAAACCTTGACCCCGGACTGATAAAGTCCCGAATGGCGTATGTGCTTGACAGCGACGGGCCTCCGGGAACCGTTGTCACCAGCGCCCCCACCCAGGACAGGATAACGGCCACCATCAGGGGTAAGTCCGCCCACGCCGGAATATGCCCCGAAAAGGGGATTAACGCCATAAAAGTGGCCGCCGGGGCCATATCCGCCATGAACCTGGGGCGCATAGACGGGGAGACCACCGCCAACATCGGCATAATAAGCGGAGGAAAGGCCACCAACATAGTGCCGGACTCGGTTCTGGTACAGGGTGAGACCAGAAGCCTTGACGGCGCCAAAAAAGATCAGCAGACCAGGGACATTGTGGAGAAAATAAAGGCAGCAGCAGCCGAATCCGGCGCCACAGCCGACGTGAGAGTTGAAAACCTATACAATAATTTCAGAATTGACCACCATGACAGGGTTGTAAGGATTGCCGTGGAAGCCGCTGAAAACATAGGTTTAACGCCTCGCCTTGAGTCAACCGGGGGAGGCAGCGACGCCAACATGTTCAACGAAAAGGGCATAACGGCGGTTATACTGGGAATAGCCATGCAAAACGTGCACACCACCGAGGAGTTTATAAAAATTGAAGATATGGTGGCTAGCTGCAGGTATTTGGTGGAAATAATAAAGGTAGCTGGAAAATACTGATCTTCCCGGGAGCGCTCCTATGATCGCATGCAGTTTCGGAAGGGTTTTGTCCATTGTTGAGCAGAGGCCGGGCATCACCGAGATTCTGGTGGATATAGACGGCTGTGCAGGCCGTGCTGTCAATTACGACGGGATTACCGGCCCGGTGGAGGCGGGTGACACTGTCAGGCTGAACACCACGGCAGTCTGGAAAAAGCTTGGGACCGGAGGATACCACTTTGTAATGGCGGTTGAGCAAAAAAAGCCGCCGGACCCAACTGAAAAAGGGCACATAATGAAGCTGCGCTACACCCCCTTTCAGGTAAAGGTGCATTCCGTGGAAGAGGAGGACCACCCGGGAAACCAAATTTACCGGTCGTTAAAAAGCCTCGGCAAAATGCCGGTGGTGGTGGGGACACTGCACAGCATGACGGCCCCTGCCGCCGCCGCCATAAAATATTTGGCCGGACCCGGCATAAAGCTTTTTTATTTGATGACCGACGGGGCGGCCCTGCCGATATACCTAAGCAGACTGGTGCACGGGCTGAAAGCCGGGGGCCTGATAGACGGTACGGTGACCTGCGGCCACGCCTTCGGCGGCGATTTCGAGGCCATAAACGTGTACAGCGGCCTTATCTGGGCCAGGGCGGCCGGGGCCGACGCGGCTATTGTTTCCATGGGGCCGGGCATAGTGGGGAGCGCCAGTGAATTTGGCCATACCGCTCTGGAGCAGGGCGAAATAGTAAACGCGGTAAACATTCTGGGCGGACGCGCAATAGCCATCCCCAGGGTCAGCTTCGCCGACGCCAGGAGGAGGCATTTCGGACTGAGCCACCATACAAGGACCGCCCTTGGCAAAGTCGCACTTACAGGGTGTACCGTTCCCATACCTGTATTAAAAGGAGGGAAAAGGTCGGTTTTACACAGCCAGCTAAAGGAATCCGGCATTTGGGAGAGGCACCGGGTTGTGGAGGTGGACACCGGAAGAATCGGTTGCATAATGGGTTCTTTCGGGCTCAAGGTAACCACCATGGGCAGATCGTGCCGGGAAGACCCCGAATTTTTTGATACTGCCGGGGCCGCCGGAATATACGCCGCCGGGCTACTGCAGGCGGGATCTGATGAAACTCCCCACCGTGCCGGCGCCGAAACCTGCAGACTCCGACCGGAGAAAACTGATAAGGTCCGAAACGGTGCCGGTGAAAAAGAAGCCTTTGTCAGTAAAAAACAGTCTCATTTCAATTCTCCTTGAAATTCCCAAATACTTCTTTTTCATTTTTATGTTCTAATAATGCCGTCAATAACCCATCAATACAAATTATGGAGAATATTTTCAGATGATAAATGTTACACTTGCCGCCGACGCCAGCGGGGCCGCCACGGCGGGTGGCAGAGGCATGGTGGTGCTGGTGGTGGATGTGATAGACTTTTCAACCAGCATGGAGGCGGCTATGGACGCGGGAGCCGCCTCTGTTTACGGCGCAGCTCCGGATAACGCCGGTCCCCCGGTGAGAGTGGATCCCTACGGCATGGGACGACTTGCCGGGGAAGAGGCCGTGCGCCTGGGAACAGGCGTGATACTGCTGGCCGAACCCAGGGTGGGGGAGGAAGGGCACCGGCGGCAAGGTATTGCCAAAGCCATGAAGGGTGTTCTGTCCTCGGGAGCGCGGGTGGCGGCGGTGCTTCCAAACCTGGGGGCTGAGACCGTAAGGCTGGCGGATATGAAAGGCATGGTGGTGCTGGGGGCCACGGGGACCGGGGGCGTGGCCTTCGACGCGGCGGTGTGCGCCGGATCGCCTGTGGTGCTTACCGGGACCGTGGCCCGCACCATTAAAAAAAACGGCTTCACTTGTGCCCGGGAGGCAGCCGCAAGAGCCGTGTCCGAGGCCAGGCAGCTGGAAAGTGACATAGCCGTGGTGGCTGCCAGCGGCAATTCTCTGGAGGACCTGCTGGCCGCCGAGTACATATACAAGACCATACTGGAAATGACGCGCAGCAAAAAACTGGATTAATAAGGAATGGGGACACACCTGCTGAAGTCTGGGTCATCCTTTTAAGACAGGAATGTCCCCGAACATACAGCCGAAGATCCATGCAGCCGGGATTAAACCAACTCCCCCCGGCCCGTAAGCTACCCCAAAAGTCATAATTCCCGGTCATTCAGGCAGCAATTTCGTGAGAATCTCCTCCAATTGCTCCGCGGTAATATCTTTTCCCACCACCAGGTCATTCACCGCCATATTCGGGGGATCCGGCATTCCTGGGATGTCCCCCTTATAAATAATCTTTACCTCCACATCCGGGGCATACGCATCTTTAACCGCACCGGCCAAGGTTATAAGCCTGTTTCATGTTTTCCCGGAAGGACGGTTTGAAAACACACTGATGGTCACCGCTTAAATCACTTCTTTCTTTTATGTACAGCGCTTGCTTTAAGCCGTTTGTTTCAATTTATTATCAAAACTCAATGCTCCGTTTGGACACTTTTCAACACAGTGAGAGCATTTTAAACAATCTCCATGGCTGACGGTGCCGGCTTCCTTGTATAGCCCCGGGTTAATCTGCATTCGGCATATTTTTTCACAGCACCCGCAGCTGGTGCATTTATCATTAACGGTGAGGGGCATTTTTTTCTGCCCAGCCAGTTGGCCATGGTGCCCATAGGACAGAACATGCACCAGATGCGGTGGTGATAGGCTACTCCAAGGACCAGGCCAACAGCTGTGGTTACTGTTAAAATCATTACAAAGGGCTTGCCCATTTTGTAATAATCGCCCCATACCGGAGCAATGTTTATAATCAGCATGGTCATTAGTATTGCAAGCCATAAAAGGCGAAACGGCACGCTTCTGAAGAAACGGGGCACTTCAACATTCCGGCTGAAGCAGCTCAAATATGAGTCCCAAAAACTTCCTCTTGGGCACATCCAGTCGCACCAGTTGCGGCCTTTGACCGCCCCTATGCCCATGGCCATTACCATGCAAAACAAAAGGAAATAGCCCAGCGGCGGATAAAACCACCCTCCGATCATTAACAATACCAGAGTGATACCTACAATGGGCTGCAAACGGCGGTTCTTTTCCGTGGCGGTTAGAGTACTCATTTGAACACAGCCTCACTTTCCTTTACAGTTGGTCTATCAGAGCTTTTTTTCGTATTATCCCGGCAGGTATGCTGCGCCAAGCCGCATTTTGGTAATGAAATACCGCTCAAAGCCCACTTTCATCCACCTTACCAACCTGTTTTTCTTTAATACAACCTTCTGCCTGGGGGGCAGGGCTGGTTTTGCCGACATAAACGCGGCCGCGCTTCCCATATCGGCAAGGCAGGTTACTCCGATTTCATTGACAGGAAGGCTTATTCTCTGCCCTCCTTTAATATCTGAAATAATGTTGTTTGCTGCTATTTTGGCCATTGTGACCGTCATGCTCCCGGTTTTGGGCACACCGGTGGGCACAGGGGTTTGTTCAGCAGGCATTATTCCAACGGATACTCCTGCCGCGTATATATTTTGGTGTTTGGGAAGACGGTAGTATTCGTCAACCATAAGCCATCCCCTGGGATTGCCCAACCCGGAATCCATCACCACATCTACCCCTCTGAAGGGAGGCGCAAACATCGAAAAGGAAAAGGGAATCTCTGCGCCGTCCGAAAGCCGGACCTTGCCAGGCATTATTTCCTCAACCACCGCATTACAAAAAACCTTGATATCTTTTTCAGCAAACTCGTCTTCCATCAGGCGGCGGGACTTTCCCACACCGCCCAGTCCGAAATGGCTTAAATAGGGTTCCGAAGTGACAAAGAAGAGAGGGGTTTTACTCCTTTTACCCATTTTTCTTAACAGGTAATCTATTTCAAGAATGTATTCATAAGATGGCCCGAAGCAGCTTACTCCCTGAGTAGCCCCGATTACAACAGGGCCGCCGTCCTCAATGTACCTGCTCCACGATTGGTATGCCTTTTCGGCGTGCTCCAGAGTAAAAATAGACTCAGTGAACCCCTTTTCCGGTCCCAGTCCGGGAACGGCATCGAAATCAAGGTGCGGGCCGGTTGCAATAACCAGGTAATCATAAGGTTCCCCGGCGCGTGCCCTGGCAGAAAGTTTTTTGAAAGAGCGAAAAATTGTTTTTAATAAATGGGTGGAAATAGGCTCCACTGAAGCCATAAAAAGCCTGGTCACAGCAAATATGGGAACAGGTTTTGTTTCGAAGTATTCTTTATCCCTTGAAATGTCCATTGGACAGTTAAGAATTCTAGATATAATTGAATGCAAAATCCCTTTGCACTATTATGTTATCCTTGCAAAAGATCAGCATTATTATCCTGCGGTTCTTGCCTTTTTAAATTTTATCAGGAAGTGGACCGAAGGATGCTAAAGGCCCCGCAGAAGGCCCATAATGTGGTTTTTCCGGCACTACCTGGTAATAATGGCACTTCCGGGATAATAAAAATAGTATGTGCATGTCTTTTTTACAGGGGGAGAATAACTTGAACGGTTACCCGAGAAAATCCCCCGGCAGACTGACCTCCGCAATATCAGGAGGGTGGCCGGTATACCTTACAGTACTGCTGGTGCTGGCCGCAGGGCTTCTGGTGGGGTCCATGTCCGCCGGCAGGCTGGACAAGTCAAAGTCACAGGAACTAAGCGTGTATGTAAGGGATTTTATCCAAAAGGTTGATGGAGTGAAGTTCCAGTCCTCCCAAATGGCCCGTAACGCAATGATCAACAATGTCATCACGGTGGCTGCCATTTATATTCTGGGGCTGACAGTTATAGGGATACCGGTGACACTGGCCATACTGTTTGTAAGGGGTTTTGTTATAGGTTTCGCGGCGGGTTTTCTGACCGGCGACATGTCCGTCAGGGGAGTCCTTCTAACAGCGGCGGCCATACTCCCGCACAATCTTCTTTATATACCGGCAGTTTCCTTTGGCGCCGCCTCCTCGGTCATGTTCGGCATACTGCTCTGGAAAAGGAATTTTGACTCCGGTGTGCCGGTACTGCCCGGTTTGATTAAATACACCGGAATTATGTGCGTGGTGCTTTTGGTGTCCATTGGGGCGGGCCTGGTGGAAGGGTATGTAACCCCGCACATAACAAAAATGGCGGCCGGCTTCATATCGTCGGATCTGTTCAACAGGTAAGGCGGGGTGGGATAATGCTTTTGATAATAATGAACATAAAAAGAAGGCTGAACCACTTCATCAAAATGGTGCTGGCCCTTGCCATACTGGTTATTCTGATAACCCAGCTGGCCGGTGTAATAGATCAGGCCAGCCAGTCATACCGCCGCTGGCAGAACAGGGAACACCCCCACGGCAACCCCCTTAAGGTTGAGTTGGAAACCGGCCCCATAACAGTGGACCCGGATGACCGCATACTTATAAAGCTGAAGAAATACTACAGAACATACAAGCCGGCTGAATAGCCGGCTTTAAGTTTATTTAGCCAAATTTTTTTAATAATAACAAAGGGAAATTGAATTATCACGATGAAAAAATTATAATCAATTTGTTATTGCGAGGAGGCTGATTTATGCCGTCCAGGGTTTGTTTCACCGATATGAGAGCCACTCAGAAGCTGAACCTGATAGATAAGTTGGGAAAGATCTTTTCAGAGGCAGGGTTGGGCGAGGTGATTTCTCCGGGCGACCTTGTGGCAATCAAGCTGCATTTTGGAGAAAAGGGGAACACAGGTTACATAAGGCCGCAGTTTATAAGAAAAATAGTTGATGAGGTGAAGAAAGCGGGGGGCCGGCCCTTTCTGACCGACGCGAACACACTGTACGTGGGGAGCCGGTCCAACGCCGTTGACCATCTTAAGACTGCCATAGAAAACGGATTCGCCTTTGCCGTGGTGGACGCCCCCCTGGTTATAGCGGACGGTCTTAACGGCAAGGACTACATACAGGTCCCGGTAGACCTCAGGCACTGCAAGGATGTAAAGATAGGCAGCGCCATTGTGCTGGCCGACGCCATGATAGCGGTATCGCACTTTAAGGGGCACGAGGCCACGGGCTTTGGCGGGGCTATCAAAAATGTGGGAATGGGGTGCGGCTCCAGGGCTGGAAAACAGGTAATGCACTCGGACATGCTACCCAGGGTAAAGCAGGAAAAATGCAAGGCATGTTCCAGGTGCCACCAGTGGTGCCCCACCGGGGCCATAGCGGTGGGCGAGCTTAAAATGGCGGTTGTGGACCCCAACACCTGCATCGGCTGCGGAGAGTGCACCGTCACCTGCCCCTACGGGGCCATAGGCGTGAACTGGCGCAACAACATGAAGGACGCCCTCCAGGAAAAAATGGCCGAATACGCCCTGGGTGTGATGCAAAACAAAAGGGGAAAGGCAGGCTTCATAAATTTCCTTAACAACATAACCCCCGACTGCGACTGCTTCAGCTTCAGCGACGCCCCGGTGGTAAGAGACATTGGCATACTGGCCTCCAAGGACATGGTGGCCATAGACCAGGCCTGCGTGGACCTGGTGAACAGGGAGCGGGTGCTGCCGGGGTCCAGGCTGGAGGGCAAGGACGACTCGGGGGACATTTTCGCTTCGCTGTATCCTGACATCGACTGGAGCCGCCAGCTGGCCTACGGCCAGGACATCGGCCTCGGCGAAAGGGAGTACGAATTGGTAAAAATTTAAAATTTTTGAAGTCCACAAAAAGCCATTGAGGGCACAGAGCTGTAAATCTCTGTGCTCTCTGTGTTCCGCTTCACACCCGGCGGGAGAGCAGGCTGCCCAGCCTTTCAACGCCCTCTTCTATCTGAGGAGGGGTGGAGTTTGAAAAATTAAGCCTCATATGGTTATGACCGCTTTCGTCGTGGAAAAAAGGGGATCCCGGGACAAAGGCCACCTTCCGGGCTACCGCCTCCTCCAGAAGAGGCAATGAATCCATGTGCCGCGGAAGAGTTACCCAGAGAAACATGCCTCCCTCCGGCCGGGTCCATTTTACATCACCGGGAAACAGCTTTTCCATGGCGCTTATCATGGTGTTTCTCCGCAAGAGGTACTCCGATTTTATTTTTTCAATGTGGCGTCCGGTGTCGCAAGACGTCAGATAGCGGTGCACCACCCTCTGGACAAGGGTTCCGGTGTGCAGGTCCGCCCCCTGCTTTGCCAGGACCAGCCTTTCAATCACCTCCGGCCCGGCCGCTATCCAGCCCAGCCTGAAACCCGGGGCGATTGTCTTGGAAAAGGTGCTTAGGTAAATGACCTGCCCGCATCTGTCCAGTGCCTTTAGCGGAGGGACGGGATCACCCATGTACCTCAATTGACTGTAAGGGTCGTCCTCGATAAGCGGTACGCGGTATTTTTCAAGCAGGTCCACCACCCGCTGACGCCTGTCTGCAGCCATTGTGACGCCGGTGGGGTTGCTGAAGGTGGGAGTAAGGTATATCAGTTTGGGAGAGTGTTCCCTTAAAACCCTCTCCATGGACTCCACCACCAGCCCGCCGTCATCCGAGGCCAAACCCGCAAACCTTGCCTGGTAGCCGGAAAACACCTGCAGCGCCCCCAGATAGCCGGGGCTTTCAACGGCCACCACATCGCCCGGGTCGATGAATATCTTTGCCAAAAGGTCCAGCGCCTGCTGGGACCCGTTGGTAAGAAGAATCTGGTCCGGCCCGGCGGTTATTCCATTTTTCGCCATGCCGCCTGAAATATGGCGGCGCAAAGGCTGATAGCCCTCGGTGGCGCTGTACTGCAACACTGAGGGGTCTCCCTCCATCACTTCACTGAAAACCTTCCTCATCTCTTTAAGGGGAAAAAGCTCGGGCGCCGGCAGCCCCCCGGCAAAGGATATGACACCCGGGCTTTCAGTTACTTTTAGTATTTCCCTAATGGCCGAACTCTTCATAAGGCTTACCCTGCCAGCAAAAGCGTATCCCATCGTTATTCCCCCCGGCGCTTATTCATTTTTGAAAGTATATTAACCCGCCCGTTTTTTTTCAACGGCCAATCCCGCTTCTTTTCTCCATCCAATTATAAAACCGCTAAAGGAATTATAGCTTTGACGTTGAAAACTAACTGGTAAAATAAGGCGCGGGTTAAGGGGGCGGGATTATATTGGAAAGGGCGATAAAAGATTTTTTAAATTTCCTTGCCGTTGAAAAGGGTCTGGCCCATAACACACTGCTTTCTTACCGCTCGGACCTCAATTTTTTCAGGTCCTTCTGCCAGAAAAAAGATTACAATTTCCTGGGGGAGGGCGGAAGGACAGCGGTTGCAGCCTATCTCCTGCATCTGAAGAAGGAAGGGAGGTCGGCCGCCACCGTTTCCAGGAGGCTGGCCGCCATAAAATCTCTCTACCGGTTCCTGATTAACGATGGGCAGTTGGAAACCGACCCAACGGAAAACCTTGAATCTCCAAAGAAAATTCAAAAACTCCCCAGGGTGCTGACCACCGATGAGGTGGACAGGCTTCTGTCCCAGCCGCGCACCATGAGTCCCCCCGGGCTCCGGGACAAGGCCATGCTGG
>JBMOPC010000122.1:0-2909 GCA_049323915.1 Bacillota bacterium | reverse complement strand
GGAATTCTGTGGATAATTTCCAATACACGGGGGGGTCCAAGGGGGGGCACCTCCTTGCTTCAGTGGGGGGGTAGGACGTCGATACCGTCCGAAGGGGCGCCCAGCCCCTTAATTTTTTGAAGGAAATACCCTGAAAATAAAGAATCATATAGGTGTATATCAATATCATTCCTCCAACGAAGGGAACGGACTCAAATGGATCTGTTTTTGTCATTGGCCCAAAAAATGAGCATTGTAGCTACTCTGGCCTATTTCATGTCGGGGCTCAGGCCTTTTCGCAGACTCCTGGTTCAGCCGGCCAATTCGGGATTTAAGGTTTTGATGGTGGTGGTCTTCGGGCTGTTCGGCATACTGGGGACTTATACAGGAATCAGCATAAACGGGGCCATCGCCAACAACAGGATCATAGGTGTTGCCGTGGCGGGGCTGTTAGGGGGGCCGTGGGTTGGGCTGGGTGCGGGCCTGGTGGCCGGAGGACACCGTTTTTTGCTGGGGGGCTTCACTGCCTTTTCCTGTGGGCTTTCTACAGCGGTGGAAGGGCTGATATGCGGCCTAATATATTATCTCAATAAAAAGCAGCCCGTTGACTGGAAAAAAGCTTTTCTGGTGGGCGTGGCCACCGAGTCACTGCAGATGCTGATAATACTACTCCTGGCAAGGCCCTTTGACGAGGCGCTGCAGCTGGTTAAAGTCATTGCGCTGCCCATGATTTCGGTTAATTCGGCGGGTATTGCAATTTTTATGGCCATCATTCACAATGTGCTGGGAGATCTGCAAAGAAAGGAAGCGGCCCAGGCCAAACTGGTGCTGGATATAGCCGACCAGACGCTGCCCCACCTGCGCAGGGGGCTGAACCTGGAAACTGCCCGGGTGGCGGCTGAAATAATATACAGGCGGACCGGGGTCGGGGCCGTGGCAATAACAGATACTGAAAAAGTGCTTGCATTCACAGGCGCCGGAGAGGACCACCACAGGGCCGGCCTGCCGGTGCTCACCAATCTGACCCACGAAGTGCTTCAAACCGGAAGGGTTTTTGTTACCCAGTCAAGTGAGGGTATCGGATGCAATCACCACCGGTGTCCACTGTCCTCGGCGGTGGTGGTGCCGCTGCATCAGGACAACAGTATAATCGGCACTCTAAAGCTTTACCAGGCTGCCGGCCGGCGCGTCACCCCCGTTGAAAGCGAGCTGGCCGGAGGACTTGCCAAGCTTTTCTCAACCCAGTTGGAGCTGGCGCACCTCGAATACAGGGCCCGGCTGGCTGCAAGGGCTGAAATAAAGGCCCTCCAGGCCCAGGTGAACCCCCATTTCCTTTTTAACGCCCTGAACACCATTGTTTATTTTGTCCGCAGGGACCCTGAAACTGCTAGGGCACTGATTGCCAGGCTGGGTGATTACTTCCGCCAGAACCTGGAGATAAGCGGTGATTTTGTCGAGCTTGGCAGGGAATTGGAACATATAAAGTCTTACCTGGCCATAGAGGAGGCCCGGTTCAAACAAAAGCTCAGTGTAAACATTGAAGTGGACCCTGTTTGCCTGAAAGGCGCCGTACCCCCCCTTATTTTGCAGCCTCTGGTGGAAAACGCTCTGAAGCATGGTCTGATGCCCAAAAAAGGGGGCGGCACACTGAACATTACCGCACTCAGGGAAGGCGATAAGATTATAATTGACGTGGCGGACGACGGCGTGGGCATGAGCGGGGAAAAAGTAAAAAAGCTTATGTCGGGGAAAAAATGCTCCGAGGCGGGAATGGGAATCGGCTTCCATAATGTAAACGAAAGGCTGGCCTGTATCTACGGCGAAAACTACCGGCCCCGGGTGGACAGCTCTCCGGGCGGGGGCACCAGGATTACGGTCTGCATACCATTCTTGGAGGCGGTTTGAAATGAGACTGCTGCCAATCAAAACAGTAATAGCTGACGACGAGGTCCCCGCCAGGGAGGAGCTTCGCTACCTGCTGGAGTCCGGCGGAATGGCTGAGGTTTGCGGAGAGGCCGACTGCGGCGAGAATGCGTACAGTCTGGTTTTGGATCTTAAGCCTGAACTGGTTTTTCTGGACATCTGCCTTGGAGACACCGACGGAATTACCGTTGCCAGGGAACTGGTGGCCGCCGGCTGCAGCTCCCTGATAGTATTTGCAACGGCGTACAGCCGGTACGCCGTTGAGGCCTTTGACGTTCATGCCGTTGATTACATTCTCAAGCCCTTTATTAAGGAAAGGGTGGAAAAAACGCTGTGCAGGGCCAAAAAGGTGATTGAAGAGAAAAATGCGGCGGGGTCGCTCAGCCAGGCGGTATGCCTGATGATTGAAGAAAGGCTTGGGAAATTAAGCTCCGGAAGAAAAAAGCTAAACAAGATCCCGGCCTGCAGGAACGAGTCGCTGTACCTTATAGAGCCCAAAGAAATTATGTATGCCTGTGTTGAAGAGGGAAATGTATATATTGTGACTGGCGGGGGCAGGTTCAGGTTCAACTGGACCATGCAGGAGCTGGAAAAGAAGCTGTACGAGGAGTTTTTCTGCCGTACTCACCGGGCTTTCCTGGTGAACATGCATAAAGTCACCAGGGTGGTCCCCTGGTTTAAAGGCACCTGCAAGCTGGTGATGGAGGGCGGCGGAGAGGTGCCGGTAAGCCGTTTTTATATGAAAAACATAAAGGAATTGCTTGATTTGAGGTAAAATATATTTATCTGATGAATTTGTGGTTTTATAATTGTACAGAGGATTGTTAACAAATAATACAAAGTATGATCCTAAAAATTCAGGGCCTCCGCAAGGAGGCCCTTTGTTCTCATTAAGGAAAGTATATGATGCTTTAACGTACTAAATCGCAAAAGCGCTTCTATGCAATCCAGACATCTTGAGGTCGCTATTAAAGCAGGCTGTCACTATTCTGAGTTCTGAGTTCCAG
>JBMOPC010000121.1:0-2919 GCA_049323915.1 Bacillota bacterium | reverse complement strand
TGGCCGGGACCGGACCATACGTGTTTAAATAACTGGTTGTCCAGGGATTCAAAGGGTGGAACCTGAAGTCCCACCTTATCCTGAACCAGTAATTATTAACCTCCGGTGTTATACTGCCGGCGTCTCCGTTGACCATGCTGCAGAGATCCGAAAAGCTGTAACCGTCTTTGCTGTACTGGAGCCCGGCATACCCCACCGGCCTGCCGTCGAAGGTTCCGTTAAGTTTTAGCCGGCCGGTCGCTCCTCCCGGATTCGGGGTCATGGCAAATGAAGAAAGGCTGTAACTGTACCTGGAGGGTATTGGCCAGGTCCAGCAGCCTTCGGCACAGTCGTAGCCGCTGTTCATCGCGTAAATGCTGCCGTCACCCAGTAATACGGAATCATACATCTGATAGCCGTACCTGTTGTTTTGATCGAATATCTTTCCGTCAACCGTAAGGCATGCTGTCCCCGGGCCGTTAACGCCGCTCAGATATACCCAGTTGCTGCCGTCGAATTGGTACAGGCCGCCCGAAGTAATGGCGCACATTTTCCTGGTGGCGGGATTGACCAGCAGTTTATAAATGGTAGGGCCCCCTGATATCGTCCCCCTGCCTGTCCAGGATGAATCATTCCAGACGGCGGTTTGTCCCCCGGTCCCGCCCGCCCAGTAGTTGTTATCGTAATCGGCGCCAAAGGCGCTTATTTCCCAGCCCGGGGCGGCTTTATACTCAAACCAGGATCCGTTCCACCTGTATAATCCGTTGTAACTTCCCGTACCGGCCATCCACATAGATCCGTCGACCGGGGAGACACCCAGTGCCCTTAACACACCCTGGTTATCCAACACCCTTGAAAGGGTTGAACCGTCATATTTATATAGCGCACTCCAGTAGTAGCCGTTTTGACTGGCGTTCACGGCAATCCAGTGGATGTTGCTGACGTCGATCACGTAGCTGCCGACAGTGGTATATGCTCCGTGACCGCCTATTGAATCTGTGCCTGTTATCCACGTAAGCCCTGAATTTCCATTGCTATAATGCAAATTTAGCCTGGTATTCTCCGGATTGCAGTAATGTAAATAGGAGGCCCAGTAGATCTTCCCGGACCTGTCCACAGCGAATTTTCCCCACTCGGTGCCGCCCCCGGAATAGGTTGCAACTGAGTATGCCTCGCTCCGCCCGGTATGCGTGAACACCGCGAGGCATATCACCACCAGGGTCACATAAAACCTGATACACTTCAGGAACATATATATCACATCCCCCTAAATCCCGGTTATGTCCAGCCGGCAGATCTTCCAGGTCCCGTTGACCTCAAGTACCTCAACCAGCGCCTCCATGGGATACGCCCTGCCATCCCTGACCGATTCATAGTTCACCAGGGCCACGGCATACCCCTCGGAGATTCCCATGCACTGCACGGCCCTGACCCTGGCCGAAATCTTTTCCTGTTCTTTTACCGGTCCGGGGTCTGCCGGCAAAAGTTTTACCCTGTTTGATTCCCGCAGCAGCCTGCCGGCGAGGTATTCATGGTCCAGTGCACGTTTCTGGCTGAGAGGCAGTTCCAGGTAAGTTTTGATGGTTTCCGCCGCCTTCAGTGGCAGATCTCCCGGCCCCAGATCGCCATAATGGTACTCACCGGGGGTGGTCTTATATATCCTCCAGACGTGGCCGTCTTTCTGCAGCCGGAAGCTATACGCCAGACGGTCAAACCTGTTGCCTGTTTTTGTGGTGAAGTCCACGGAAACTTCCACGATATCCTTGCATAGTGGAGTTGCTTTCATGTCTCTGGCTATTATTTTTTCTTTTGCCCCAACCCTTGTGGAGTTGGCTCTGGCCTCAGCCAGGGCCTCTCCGGACAGAGTGGCAAAGACCTCACTCCAGTTCCCGGCCGCGGCGTTTTCCAGGTATTTTTCAACCACCGGGAAGACCTCCTGTTCTGGCCCTGCCAATACATTACCGGGCTTATTTGAACCGCACCCGGAGAGAACCAGGCAGATGGTCAAAACCAGCGTAATTTTCCTCATCCAGGACACCCCCATAAAAATGAAGGCCGGCTTTTGCCGGCTGATTACAGTTTTCTGATGGTAATCGATGCGGTTCCAGTGTTTCCCGCCTGATCCCTGACCCAGACCGGTATGAGGTTCAGGCCCGGAGATGAAACAGGAATAATTATCGCCCTGTTAGGCGGAATGTTTTGATATGTAGCCCCATCAAGGCTGTAGGTGAAAGATTGACTGACGTTGTCCGATATGTCCAGCACCGCCATGATTGAACCGCCGCTGGTGGCCAGAGCTCCGGAAGCCGTCCTTACTTTTACCAGAGGTGGGCTTATGTCAGCCATGCTGTTCTCTATATCCGTGATAGATGTTTGGATGGCATTGAGCCTTGTGTTGGTTTTACGCGCTTCTTCAAGGACCGTACCGCCGGCATCCCTGACTGCCGTTATGGTATTTCCGTGGATATTGGTTACGGCGCCGACAGCCATGTCAGCGGACACCCGGGCGCCATCGGCCGATGCTTTTGCCTGTTCTGAAGATGTTTTGGCCTGCAGGGCGGCATTAGTCGCCTGCTGGACTTCAAACGTGATTGAAGAATAGCCTCCCACGTAAGCCACGCTGCCGGACAGACTCCATTCTGAAGGGCAATACGAAATATTTGCCATGTAGATTGAGTCCCAGTAAGCCCGGAATCTTATATGGGAGTAGCCGGGAGGTATGGTCACCATGCCGCCAAAAGAACCGGCGGGACTCCTCCAAAATCCCCCTGAGACACATCCTATATAGGTTTCCGAACCTCCGGCTGAAACACCATATACGTACAGATAATCAGTTACAGATTCAGCCATCCCTGAAGTGTATATACTGGAGACATTAACGCCGAGGTACACCCGCAGGTATTCCAGGCCGTCATTAATCTGTATGTCAGCCAGGGTGAC
>JBMOPC010000120.1:0-2939 GCA_049323915.1 Bacillota bacterium | reverse complement strand
GCCGGCTGCGGGGGAGGGGACAAGCCCCAGTCCGGCAAGCCTGCGGAACAGGCGAAGACAAAAGACCTCAATGTGGCCACAGGCACCACCTCGGGGGTCTATTACGTGCTGGGTAACGGGATGGCCCAGATGTGGAACGCCAAGGTGCCTGGAGTGCGCGCCACCGCCCAGGCCACCGAGGCCAGCGTTCAGAACCTGAACCTCCTTCAGAAAAAGGAAGCCGATATAGGGTTCAGCATGAACCAGGTTGTGGGCAACTCCTACCAGGGCAAGGACAAGTTCCAGGGCCGGGCCAACAAGGACCTCAGGGTTATGACCGGGCTGTACCCCAACGTGGTGCAGATTGTGGTCCCCGCCAAAGGCGCCGGTTCGGTCAAGGCGCTGGAAGGCAAGCGCTTTGTCCCCGGGGCCGCCGGGAGCGGCACAGAGGTTAGCTGCCGGGAGATTTTCGGGCTGTACGGCATTGACTACATGAACAAGAAAAACATGAAGGCCGACTTTGTGGGCTTCACCGAGGCAGTGGAGCTTTTGAAGAACGGGCAGAGCGACGGCGCCTTTATCTCGGCCGGTGTTCCCAACTCGGCTATTATGGACCTCAGCAATTCCACCAGCGTCAAGCTTATTTCACTGGAAAAGGACATGATAGAGAAGATCTGCAAGGAGATGCCCTGGTACTATCCAACGGTAATCAAGGCCAACACCTACAAGGGACAGACCGAGGACGTTCACACCGTGGCCCAGTCCAACCTGCTGGTGACCCGGGCGGACCTGCCGGATGACCTTATTTACAACCTTACCAAGTCCATATATGACAATCAGAAGGACCTGGTAAACGCTCACAGCGCCGCCAAGGACATCACCAAGGAAAACGCCCTCAAGGGGCTGATGGGGGTTCCTGTTCACCCGGGAGCCGCCAAGTACTTCAAGGAAATAGGGCTTAATGTGCCTGCGGCACAGTAAACAAGACATATTGTGAGTGAATGGGGGCCGTCCGCTCCGGGCCGGTTTTGCCCGGAAGGGCGGCTGATTTTAAGACTGCCTGCATTAAGGTTTTACGGGGCAATCGAACTGTTTTCTGGAGGTGAAGTTACTTGACGGAAAAGAACGGTACAGTTTCAGAACCGTTAAACCCACAGGTTGACGATAAACAGATAGAAAAAATAGTTGAAAAGTATGACAAGGAATCTGCTTTTCGCAAATATACAGGTTCCCCGTGGGGAATAGCCACTTCGGCGGTGGCCATAGGGTTGTCTGTTTTCCAGGTCTGGGCGGCTACCGTAGGGGCTCTTCCCGCCATCGAGGTGCGGGCAATCCACCTGGCCGCAATCATGATGCTTATTTTCCTTATGTATCCTGCCAGGGCCAGGGCTCCCAAGAACCGGCCCACTGTGGTGGACATGGTGCTGTTCCTGGGAAGCGCCCTGACAGGGCTATACATTATTATTCGCTATGACGCTTTTGCTTTTAGCGGCGGATTTGCCAACAACACGGACTATGCTTTTGGTGTGCTGACAATGCTGTTGGTGCTTGAGGCGGGCCGGCGCAGCATAGGGGCGTTTCTCCCGGTGCTGGGGGTAATTTTCCTGGCCTACGCCTACTTTGGAAAACTCATCCCCGGCACCTTCGGCCATCCAGGCTACTCGGTGGAGAGGATAATTGAGCTGATGTACCTTTCCACTTCGGGGCTTTACGGTGTGGCCATAGGGGTTTCGGCAACGTACATTTTTCTGTTCATTCTGTTTGGGGCCTTCCTGGGTGAAAGCGGAATGGCCACTTTCATCAACCGGGTATCCATGGCCATGGCCGGGCACTCCCCCGGAGGGCCTGCCAAGGTGGCCGTATTTGCCAGCGGACTCATGGGTACAATTAACGGCAGCGCCGTGGCCAATGTGGCCACCACCGGGGCTTTTACCATACCGCTGATGAAAAGTGTGGGCTACCGGCCGTACTTTGCCGGGGCCGTGGAGGCCGTGGCCTCCACCGGCGGACAGATAGCGCCTCCGGTTATGGGCGCGGCGGCTTTTATTATGGCCGAGATTCTAAATGTTGAGTATAAAGTTGTTATGCTGTCAGCGGTTATCCCTGCGGTGCTGTACTACCTGGCCTGTTATACGGGAGTGCACCTGGAAGCTGTAAAAACCGGCTTGAAAGGGCTGCCCAGGGAACAGCTGCCCCGTTTCGGAGAGGTTATGAAGGAAAGGGGCCACCTGGCCCTGCCCCTGGTGGTTATCGTATACTTCCTGGTGGCAGGATACACTCCCACCTTCTCTGCGGTTTCCGGAATTGTGGCCACCATAGCGGCCAGTATGCTGCGCAAGAGCACCCGCATGTCCTGGCGGGGACTGCTGGCAGCCCTGGACGCGGGGGCCAAGGGGGCCGTTACCGTTGCCATAGCCTGCGGCGTGGTGGGATTCATTGTGGGTGTGACATCCCTGACCAGCTTCGGCATAAAGCTGGGTGATATCATTATCGGCATGGCAGGAGGCAGCCTGATCCTGACCTTGGTGCTGTCCGCCATCACCTGCATAATACTGGGCATGGGAATGCCCACCACCGCAGTTTATATTGTGGCCGCCACCATGGCTGCGCCCGCGCTGATCAAGATAGGAGTGCTGCCTATAGCCGCACACCTTTTCGCCTTCTATTTTGGCAATATCTCCAACATTACGCCGCCCGTGGCGCTGGCGGCATTTGCCGGAGCGGGGATTGCCGGGGCCAACCCCAACCAGGTGGGGTGGACTGCAGTAAGGCTTGGTGTGGCCGCATTCATTGTTCCCTTTATGTTCGTTTACGCGCCTGAGCTGCTTATACAGCAGGGGACACCGCTGCAGATCATTCTGGCCATAGTTACGGCCACCATAGGAGTTATCGGCCTTGGAGCGGCGGGAGCGCGGTATTTGTTCACCAACACAACCCGTCTGGAGCAGGTCCTTCTCTTT
>JBMOPC010000119.1:0-38475 GCA_049323915.1 Bacillota bacterium | reverse complement strand
TATCACGAAAATGGAGAATAACTGGCCGATAAAATCATTGGGGGTCAGGTATTTGTTAAAAGCCAGCAGGTTTATGTTGATGGCGTTAAGCATAAGCTCAATACAGATCAACACCGCGATGGCGTTTCTCTTTGCCAGCACCCCGAACAGCCCTATGCCGAAAAGGACCGCCGACAGTATCAGGTAATGATACAGGCTAACGCTCAGAGTCAGCACCGGCCTTCACCTCCTTGGCAATGAAGACTGCGCCCACAAGGGCCACCAGCAGCAGCAGCGCCGCCAATTCAAAGGGTATAACGTACTTGCTGAGCATTATGATGGCTATATTGCCCACCTGGTCGCCGGGAACAGGCGCGGGAATCCCCGTAAAGCCCACCCTGTAAGACAGGAAGGCGCTCAGCATGATGACCAGGGCGGTTACACCTGCAGCCGCCACCGTCTGGCTGTTGAAAAGGTTGGTTTCACCCATGTCTCTGCGGCGGATAAGCATTATACCGAAAACTATCATTATGCACACCGCCCCGGCGTAAACCATTATCTGGACCAAAGCTATGAATTCTGCGTTCAGAGTCAGGAACACTCCGGCCAGGGCTATGAAGCAGACAGCCAGCCACAAAACCGCATGGACTATGTTCCTGACAAACACCACCAGCAGTGCCGATATCACCACCACGGCGGCCAGGGTGTGAAACGCCACGGCAACCCAGCTTATACTGTTTAAAAGAGCCATCATTGTCATCAACCCTCCTTAACGGGAGCCTTGCCGGCCGCCGCTTCCGATTTGGCGGCTTTCGCCGGGGTCTCCTCCTCAGGGGTTCCCGTGCTTTCCGGAACAGGGCGGTCCACGATCTCAAGGCGGACCCACTCCCGGCGGTACTGATTCATGTCGATAACCTCGGTGAATTTAAGGGCGTCCTTGTTGCACGACTCAACGCACAGCCCGCAAAAAAGACAGTACTCTATGCGCATGACGTATTTGGTCAGGTATTGCTTTTTGTCCACCTTCGCCTTCTCCATTTCGATAACCTTGTTGGGGCAGGCGTTGACGCAGAGCCCACAGGCTATACACTTGTCAACATCCAGCTGGAACCGGCCATGAAAGCGGGGAAACATATCTATTTTTTCAAAAGGGTACTTTACTGTTTGCTTTTTGCCCAGCATCCGGCCCCAGGTTATCTGGAGACCCTTTATCAATCCTTGTCCGAACATATCATCACCACCCTATCGCCCGGTAAATATACATGCCAACACCGGTTACAAATATGTTGGCCAGGGAAAGGGGCACCAGCACCTTCCAGCCGAAGGCCATCAGCTGGTCAACCCGGATACGCGGGTAGGTCCAGCGAAGCCACATGAAGATGAATATCATCACGTACATCTTAAGGAAGAACCACAGCCAGGACGGGATAAAGTCCAGCCCGAAGGGGGCCAGCCATCCGCCCAGGAACATTACCGTGCACATGGCCGAAATTATCATTATGCTGGCGTACTCGGCCAGGAAGAACATGGCAAAGGTCATCCCGGAATACTCAGTATAAGGCCCGGCGATAATCTCCGATTCCCCCTCCACCAGGTCGAAGGGCGTCCTGTTGGTCTCGGACACGCCGGCGATGAAGTAAACCAGGAAAGCCAGCGGCTGTGCGAAGATGAACCAGAGATTCTGCTGGGCATTGACAATTTGATTCATGTTCAGGGTGCCGGTAAGCATGATTACTCCAAGGAGGGACAATATAAGAGGCAGCTCGTAGCTCACCATCTGAGCCACCACCCTCATGCCTCCCACCAGGGAGTACTTGTTGTTGGACGACCATCCGGCAGCCCATAATATGATGGTGGTCAGGGAGGCTATCGCCAACAGGTAGAACACACCAATGTTCATGTCAACGGCCACCATGTCCCTGCCGAAGGGAACCACCGCGTAAATCATAAGCGGCGGAACGAATATGAGCACCGGCATAAGCAGGAAGACCACCAGGTCGATCCTCTTGGGCAGTATTATTTCCTTGCCCAGCAGCTTTCCGATATCGGCGAAGGATTGCAGAAGCCCCTTGGGTCCCACGTGAACCGGCCCAATCCGGGACTGCATATATGCGCACACCTTGCGCTCCATGTACACCAGCCAGAGGGCGTTTACCAGTATGAATACCAGAATGGCCACCAGCTTGACAACCAACAGTATTGTGTCGTTGTACAATTCCGGCACACCCAGCCCGCTGAAAAGCCCCCTGAGCGAGGCGGCAATACTTACAAAAAAGTTTTCCATACCTCTCTCTTCTCCCCTACTACTGTTTTCGCTAACAGTCCACTTCGCCCAGCACTATATCGATGCTGCCCAGGATGGCCACTACGTCGGCTATCTTCCAGCCCTCGCACAGCTTGGCCAGGTATCCCAGGTTGATAAAGGACGGGCGGCGGAAATGAACCCGGTAGGGCTTGGGACTTCCGTCACTAACCACATATGCCCCGTAAACACCCTTGGAGCTCTCAACCTCGGCATAGGCGTCACCCACCGGCGGCTTGATGACCTTGGGCACCTTGGCCATTATTGGACCCTCGGGGATCTGTTCCAGGGCCTGCTCGATGATCCTGCCGCTCTGGCGCATCTCATCTATCCTGATGCGGAAGCGGTCGAAGCAGTCTCCGTTTTTACCCAGGGGAACATCGAAGTCAAGCCTGTCGTAGACGCTGTACGGCCGCACCTTGCGCAGGTCATAGTTTACGCCGCTGCCCCTTAATGTGGGACCGCTCAGGCTGTAGTTGATGCCCATTTCGGGGGTAATAATCCCCACGTGCTTTGTACGGGCCTGGAAAATTTCGTTCCCTGTAATCAGCCCGTCATACTCGTCACACATTTTGGGAAGCTCAGCCAGTAATTTCTTGGCAGCCGGGTAAAACTCCTCCGGGAAGTCCCCGGCCACGCCGCCGACGCGGAAGTAGCTGAAAGTCATGCGGGATCCGGAAACCATTTCCAGCAGGTCAATGACATACTCCCTGTCCCGGAAGGTATAGGTGAAGGCGGTCAGGGCTCCGATATCCGCCCCGTAGGCGCCGGTGGCCACCATGTGGCTGGCGATCCTGGAGAGTTCCCCCACGATAACCCTGATATATTCGGCCCTCTCCGGAACCTCTATGCCCATCAGCTTTTCAACCGCCTGCACATAGCCCCAGTTCATCAGCATGGCCGCCAGATAGTCCATCCTGTCGGTATAGGGGATGACCTGTGTGTAGGTCCGGGCCTCGGCCAGCTTTTCAATGCCCCTGTGCAGGTAGCCCGGCACGGGAATGGCCTTGACCACTGTCTCCCCATCCAGCTCCAGGATGATGCGAAACACGCCGTGGGTACTGGGGTGCTGGGGGCCGAGGTTCAGGTAATAAGTTTGAGTTTTCATTTACCACAACACCTCTTATCCCGTAAGTCACAAATTTAAGCTTCCCTGCCGCCTTCCCACTGGTAATCCTTGCGCAGCGGGTGCCCCTTGAAATTATCTTCCAGAAAAATACGGGTGGGATGGCCGGGAAAGCCGGTAAAGACAATGCCCATCAGGTCGTACACCTCACGCTCCTGCCAGTCGGCCCCCATCCAGATGGGACAGAGTGATGGGACTTCAGGATTCTTTTTGTCCTCAATTTTTACCTTGACCGTAAAGGTATAGCCATGGGTCATGGAGACCAGGTGATAAATCATTTCAAAGCGGTCCTTATAGTCCGCCGCCGTCAGACTGGTCAGGAAGTCCATGGCATAGTCCGGGTTTTCCTTTATCTCCGTCATAAACGGTATAAGGTCGTCCGCTGCAACGATGACATCCTGGTTTTCCTGTATCTCAATGCCGGGAAACTTGTTTTTCAGCTCTTCAATCAGATGGGCGGGCAAGCTGTAATCAGCCACGTCTGCTGCTCACCACCTTCGGGTCAAGGATCATTTTCTTTATCATCAGCCAGCCATCGATTACGGCCTCGGGCCTGGGAGGGCACCCGGGGATATAGGCGTCCACCGGTATAAGCTTATCCACTCCTGGCACCACATGGTAAGAATCCACAAAGGGACCGCCGGAAATGGCGCAGCTCCCCATGGCGATTACCCACTTGGGCTCGGACATCTGCTCGTAGAGCCTGACCACGAAAGGCGCGGCCTTATACGTCACAGTCCCGCAGACCAGCATCAAGTCGGCCTGGCGGGGGGACCCCCTCATAACCTCGTAGCCGAACCGGGACAGGTCAAAGCGGGGCATGTTGGCGGCCATAAGACCCTCGATGGCGCAGCAGGCGAGACCGAAACCGAAGGGCCACAGGGAGTGGGCGCGGGCCACGTTCAAGATCTTTTCCAGCGGAGCAATGTGAATGAGGCGCTTAACCTGGTCAATAACCACCGGGTCTTTGGTCAATTCCTCCACCGGGTGTTTATCCTTTGTTACTTCCATTCTAATGCTCCTTCCTTCCAGGCGTACCACAGTCCAACAATCAGGATAAATAGGAAGATCATCATTTCAATAAAGGCAAACAGTCCTAAACTCTGGAATTTTACAGCCCATGGATACAGGTAAATTGTTTCCACGTCGAATATCACGAACAGTAAAGCATAAAGAAAATAGCTGGTCCTGAACTGTACCCAGGTGGGGCCGATGGTGTCCACACCGCACTCATAGACGGTGGTCTTCTGGTCAGTGGTCTTGCGCGGGTGAATCAAAAAACTTGTAACAATACCTCCTGCTCCAAATACCAATGCAACGGCAAAAAAGATAAATACAGCACCCCAGTCAGAAAGCAAAAACTCTCCCCCCTTTCTATAAAAAATAATCATACCAAGAACAAAGTCTTTCAAGGAGGCCCCGGAGGCCTGAACAACGCCCTTTGGGCCTCTCCAAAAGCCATTTCAAGGTTGCCAAAGAAACACAAAGTAATTATATAGTATACCGGTCAATTAGTTGAGGGCCAAAAATTTACAGACGCCAACATTCCCTTTTTACCGGAGCAAACCCTTCCCGGTGCAGCGGGCAGGGTCCGAAACGGCGAAGCGCCCGGATGTGGTCCGGGGTAGGATATCCTTTATGGCGGTCAAAGCCATAGTCCGGATACAGGTAGTGGCAAAGTTCCATCAGTTCATCCCGGGTTTCCTTTGCCAGTATGGAAGCCGCGGCAATGGAGGCGCTTTTGCCGTCGCCCCCGACAATGCCGGTTTGCGGCAGTTCCAGTCCGGGGATGGAAAATCCGTCAACCAGCACATGTGACGGCGCCGACTTCAGCCCGACAAGCGCCCTGCGCATGGCCAGCATGGAGGCGTGATATATATTCAGCTCCAGTATCTCGCTAACCGTAGACACACCTATAGCCCAGGCCTTGGATATTTTTTTTATATCAAGAGCCAGGGCTTTCCTTTTCACCGGTGAAAGCTGCTTTGAATCGTTCAATTCATATATGCGCGCACCCGGCGGCAAAATAACCGCCGCCGCCACAACCGGTCCGGCCAGCGGCCCCCGTCCGGCCTCATCGACTCCGGCCACCTTTTCCACGCCGGTGGCGGCAAGCTTCTTCTCGTACAGTAAAAGCTCCTCAAGCCTTTTTTCCTCTTTTGACATCTGCAGGCGCCGCTTCTGTATCATATCACACAGGTTCCTGACGCCGGCCCTTTTGTCCATGGACATGACACGGAAAAAACAGTCCGCCGGTTCCCCTGAATCCTCCATAGCCCTGTATAGTTCTTTTATTTCGGCTACAGTCATTTTCGATAAATCCAAGGGCAGACCCCCGAAAAGAAAGTATAACCTAATAGGATTTTCGCGACGAAAGGACAAATCCCTGCCCCGAAAGTAAATATTTTTTACCCGAATGGTTTGACGGCTTGTGGGTCGACCCTTAAGTGTCAGAATTCAGAACTCAGAACTCAGAATAACCGTCAAACAAGGTAATGCCTTACATATCAGGTGATTCCAAGGTGAATCTCCCCAGTTTACCCTCGCGGAACTCTTTGAGCAAGAGCACGGCGGCTTTATATGTATCCAGTTTGCCTCCCTGCAGAAAAAGGCCCCTGCTTTGTCCAACCAGTCCCAGTATTTTTTCCGGCTCCCAGTCTCCCGGAACCTCTATCCTGTATCTTTCCTCCAGCTTTTCCCTGTGGTTTTGCGCCAGCCAGCCGGCCATCCTCCCCGCCACCGCCTCCACGTCGAAAACCTGCTCCTTTATGGCCCCGGTTACAGCCAGCCGGTAGCCCACCTCGGGGTCTTCAAATTTGGGCCACAGTATCCCCGGTGTATCCAGCAGTTCCACATCCCCCAGCCTGATCCACTGCTGGCCCCTGGTGACTCCCGGCTTGTTTCCGGTCCTGGCCGCCTTTTTGCCCGCCAGGCGGTTTATCAGGAAAGACTTGCCCACATTGGGAATACCCACTATCATACAGCGGGGGGGCCTGGGCAGGCGCCCCGACGCACCCAGCGAAACAGTTTTTCTGCCTGCCAGCTGCTTTACTCCTGCAATTATCCTGCCCACGCCGGCGCCGCGGACCGAATCCACAGAAACCGCCGCAAAGCCCTTTTTATTGAAATAACTCTCCCAGCGCAGGGTCAGCCCCGGATCGGCCAGGTCGGCCTTATTGAGCGCCACCAGCAGCGGTTTTTTTCCTATGGTCTCCTCCAGCATGGGGTTCCGGCTGCTTGATGGTATCCTGGCATCCACCACCTCCACAACCACGTCAACCAGCTTGAGGTTTTCCTGTAAAAGCCGCCTGGCCTTGGACATATGGCCGGGAAACCACTGTATATCCATGGATAAAAAATACCTCCCACCTCTCAATTAAAATGGGGGCGCCTTCCGGTCCCCCCTTCGGTTGAATTCCTGCTGTTTTAAAAGCTACCGGACCTCCCGCTAAAAGTAACGGCCTGGCTGTTTATTTCCCGGAAAGCATCTGCACCCGGTCAAACGGCCAGTATATCAATACAGCCTTTCCAATGATCAAATCCCTGGGCAGCGGGCCCCAGACACGGCTGTCATCGCTGTTATTCCTGTTATCCCCCAGCATCAGGTAACTGTTCTCCGGCACCGTCACCGGGCCAAAGTCGGAAAACTTGAGGCCGGCAGGCAGATACTTCTCCGGTATTGGGCTGCCGTTGATATAAACCTTGCTGTTCCTGACCTCCACCCTTTCCCCGGGCTTGCCGATAAGCCTTTTCACAAAGTCTTTTTTGGGGTTCACCGGGTACTTGAAGACAACTATGTCGCCGCGCTCAGGTTCTCCCAGTTTATAGCTTATCTTGTTTACAATTATGTGGTCCTGTACCATTAGATTGGGCTCCATCGATCCTGTCGGTATATAAAAGGGCTGAAACATAAATGTTCTGATCAGCAAAGCCAGAACAACTGCGATAATCAGGGACTCGATAACTTCCCTCAGTACTGATTTCCCCGGCCTTTCTTTCTGTTCCCCGAGGGTGCCGGCTTCTTCAGGCATTTCCATATCCTCCGTAGGGCAGTTTTAAAGTCCAAAAGGAGACTGTACGCACAGTCCCCTCTCAAGCAATCTAACGTCTGACCTTTTCCTTGATACGCGTGGCCTTGCCCCGCAGCTTGCGCAGATAATACAGCCTGGCCCGGCGCACAATTCCGCGCCTTACAACCTCTATCCTGTCAATTTTGGGTGTATTGACGGGGAAGGTCCTTTCAACTCCTACGCCGTAAGAGACCCTGCGGACCGTAAATGTTTCACCGAGCCCGCCGCCTCTCCGCCTGATTACCACTCCCTCAAAAACCTGTATCCTTTCCCGGGTTCCTTCAATAACCTTGACGTGAACCTTGACCGTGTCACCAGGTTTAAAATCGGGAATGTTCTTTTTAATCTGTTCCTGTTCCAAAGACTGAATAAGAGTCACCTTATGTACCTCCCTTCCCGCCCAGACGTTCATACCCCGGCTGATTACGGTTGTAGCGGACCGCCCTTAATTCAACAAGTGAGATTATACCATAAACGCTAAAGCCATGCAATAAATAAGAATACAGAAGCCAGAATAAAACTCCTGTTTTGCCTTAACCGGCTTCTGATGTGAGTTTATTCTGACTTCTGGCTCCTGTCTTCTGGATTCCGCCAAGATCGCCTGCGCTTCTTCCCTATCTCTTCCGGAAGGCCCAGCGCCTCAAGGTCAATAACCGTCTGTTTTAAAATTATTTTGTCCTCATCGGTCAGTTGAGCCTGGGCCAGGAGTTCCGGGCGCCGGGCCAGTGTATTTAAAAGTGACTGCCTCCTCCTCCAAAGGCGAATCTGCTCATGATGGCCGCTAAGGAGCACTTCGGGCACCTCCATCCCTCTGCATACCCGGGGCCTGGTATAGTGAGGGTACTCCAGCAGCCCGTCGGAGAATGAATCCTCCTCGGCCGAGGCCATTTCCCCCAACACCCCCGGGAGCATTCGGATCACTGCGTCAACCAGGACCATGGCCGGCAATTCACCCCCGGTAAGCACATAATCACCTATTGATATTTCATCTGTCACCAGATGGTCCATCACCCTCCGGTCCACACCCTCGTAATGCCCGCACAGCAGCACCATGTGCTTTTCGCAAGCCAGGCATTTCACCATTTCCTGGCTCAGGGGCTCTCCCGCGGGGCTCATGTAAACAAAGCGGCCGATGCCGCCCCGCCTGGATTTCAGCCAGTCCGCAGCTTCAAATACAGGGTCGGCTGTCATTAACATTCCAGCCCCGCCCCCGTACGGGGTGTCGTCCACAGTATGGTGCTTGTTGCGGGAAAAATCCCTTATATTTATTAATTCCACGGACAGCAGATTTTTTTCCCTGGCCCTTTTTATAATACTTGTGTCAAAGGGGCCTGAAAACATCTCGGGGAAAAGAGTCAGTATGTCAATCTGCACAGGAAACCACCTTTTCGATGCTGATACTGCTTTTCAGTATAGCAGTAAATCAAGATTTACCACCATCCTGCCGCCCTTTATGTCAATTTCCTTTACCACGTCTTTCAGAGCCGGAACAAGAACCGGGGGCTCTTCACCGGTATTTACTACATAAACATCATTAGCCCCGGTATGGATAACGTCCTCCACCACCCCAACGGGCTCCCCTCCGGCCGCAAAAACCTTCAGGCCCACTATTTCGAATACGTAATAGCTGCCCTCCGGAAGCTCCTCCAGTTCCTCCCGGGCGGCTTTAATATACGCCCCCCTGAGGGCCTCGGCGCCGTTCATGTCCGGGAGCTCGGCCAGCTTAATCAGAATGTGCTTCCGGTAGCGGTCCGATTTTTCTATTGTATATGTCTTCTGTAAGCCGCCCTGATCAACGGTAATGCTTCCCATCCCCAGGAACCGGTCCGGAAAGTCGGTGATGGGATGCACCTTCAGCACTCCCTTGTTACCATGGGTTCCAACGATTTTACCGATTATTATATCCCTGTTCATATATGAATGCTTACAGCAGTCCTCCCTGCCTTATTTCTACCACCTGTCCGTCCTGCAGCACCAGCTCAGCCGACATGACCCTGTCCCAGCGGTCCCCCAGCTTTACCTCCACGAAACTCTCAACCCTGCCGTGGACCACTTCCTGCCCATCCACAAGCCGGCCGATCTCTTTAAGCCGATCGGCAAGAATCCTTCTGGATTCCATAATTTTCCTGCTTTCGACCTCCAGTTTCTGCAAATCCGCCGGCTGCGCCCTTTTCATCTGAAAATCCAGGTGTTTCGCCCGGGCATCCAGACCGGCCAGCGCCTCTCTGATTTCAGCCGATACGGCCATTTTATAGCCTTCGGTAACCCGCACCTTAACAGTTACGGGGCGGGTTACGGTAATGGAATCAAGAATACGGAACACCCTCTTTCACCGGGCCGGCTTGCTGCCACCCCGCTTTATCCCGGAATAAAATCACAGAGGGGGCAAGGCCCCCTCCGCATGGGATTTACGCTTTCCGCCTAACCCCAAAATGTGATCAAAGTATCTCGACGATTACCTTTTTCTTGTACCGGGTAGCGGCAGCCTTGACCACCGTACGGAGTGCCCTGGCTATACGGCCCTGTTTCCCAATAACCTTTCCCATATCTTCCGGGGCCACCCTCAACTCAATGAGGCAGGACTTCTCTTTTTCAATCATATTGACACTAACCCTGTCGGGATTATCTACCAGGGCCTTAGCCAAAATTTCCACGAGTTCCTTCATCAGATAGGACCTCCCTAATGCTATTGAGACCGCCGAAAAAAGTACATCACGAGGCGCGGAATTAAAGAATCATACTTGCAGGAACCGGGCAGCCGGTCCCGGCAACCCTCGAACCTCGGTGGAAAGGCGGCCTCGGTCGGTTGGTTGCAATCTCTTATTGACCCTCCCCGGCGGGTTTTGCCAGAAGTCCGGCCTTGCTGAACAAGGAACGGGCGGTGTCGGTAAGTTGGGCTCCTTTTTTCAGCCAGTCTGCGGCCTTGGCATGGTCTATCTTTATTTCCGCCGGATTCTTCAGCGGGTCATAATAGCCCAGCTCTTCAATAAACCGGCCGTCCCGCGGCGAACGGGAATCAGCCACCACGATGCGGTAGAAGGGTTTCTTTTTGGCGCCCATTCTTCTAAGCCTGATTTTAACTGCCAACTCTGTTTTCACCTCCTTGCAAGAATACTAAACAGAAAATCTTTCCGTCGGAATCCAGAATGGCTTATGCATTCCTTTGATGTCACAATGGGAGTCTAAATTCTGACTTCTGCATCCTGAATTCTCAGTTTTAAAACATGTCTTTTTTGCCAAGTCCGAAGAACGGGTTTTTCATCTTCCCGCCCTTCTTGGCGTTTTTCTCCATATCGGTAAACTGTTTTATCATTTTTCTTGTCTGCTCAAACTGTTTTAACAGCCGGTTTACTTCCTGTATTGTAGTGCCGCTCCCCTTCGCAATGCGCTTGCGGCGGCTGCCGTTGATTTCATGGGGATGGCCGCGCTCCCAGGGGGTCATTGACTTTATAATGGCCTCCACCGAAACCAGTTCCCGGTCGTCTATATCTCCTATTTCCTTCATCTTTTTCATGTTTCCCAGTCCGGGTATCATACCCAGTATCTGGTTTAACGGTCCCAGCTTTTTGACCTCCTGTATCTGTTGCATAAAATCTTCCAGGGTGAAGTCGGAGCTGCGTATCCTTTTGTTCAGCTTTTCAACCTGGCTGGCGTCGAAATTAGCCTGGGCCTTTTCAATAAGGGTAAGCACGTCACCCATGCCCAGTATCCTGTCGGCCATCCTGTCCGGGTGAAACTGCTCTATGGCATCAAGCTTTTCTCCCATCCCCACCAGCTTGACCGGGCAGCCGGTCACCGCCTTGATGGAGAGCGCCGCCCCGCCCCTGGTATCGCCGTCCAGCTTGGTAAGAACAACCCCGTCCAGCCCCAGCCTGTCATTAAAGGACTGGGCCACCTCCACCGCCACCTGGCCAGTCATGGCGTCAACCACCAGCATTATCTCGTGGGGGTGAGACGTTTTCTTTACGGCCTCCAGCTCGGACATCAATTCCTCATTGATGTGAAGGCGCCCTGCGGTGTCTATTATGATAACATCCCTGTCGTTGGAGCCTGCGTACTCCCTGGCGGCCCTTACTATATCCACCGGATTGCTGCGGTCCCCCATTGAAAACACCGGAATATCCAGCTGGCTGCCCAAAACCTGAAGCTGTTTTATGGCAGCCGGGCGGTATATGTCGGCCGCCACCAGAAGTGGCCTGCGGCCCTGTTTCCTCAGCATATTGGCCAGCTTGCCGGCTGTGGTTGTTTTGCCGGAACCCTGCAGGCCCACCAGCATGACCACGGTGGGTGGTTTTGAGGCCATGTTGATCTTGCTCTGGGTCCCCCCCATCAGGGTGGTGAGCTCATCATGCACAATTTTGACAACCTGCTGGGCCGGAGTAAGGCTGCCCAAAACATCCTGCCCCACAGCCCTGGCCTTGACACGCCCCTGAAAATCCTTGACCACCTTGAAATTTACGTCGGCGTCAAGCAGCGCCCGCCTGACCTCTTTCAGTGCCTCGTCCACATCGGCCTCGGTAAGTCGTCCTTTCCCCCTAAGTTTACGGAAAGTCTCCTGGAGCCTTTCTGCCAATCCGGAAAATACCACGGCGCCACCTCCTAACTCTCTTCCGCCTGTATCAGGTCGGTCAAAATCTGCTTAGCTTTCTGTATATCGGTATAACTGCCGTTATTCAGGTGCCGAAGCGCCCTGTCAAGCCGGTCCCTCTGATCAAGGAATTTTTCCACCAGCCCAAGTTTTTCTTCAAATTTGCGCAAGGAATCTTCCGATCGTTTAAGGGTGTCGTGAACCGACTGCCTGCTGACCCCGAACTGCTCGGAAATCTCCCCCAGCGAAAGGTCGTGGCAGTAGTACAGATCGATGAACTTCCCCTGCCTTTCGGTAAGCATCGCCCCGTAAAAATCAAAGAGCAGGTTGATTCTGGTCAGCTTATCCATGAAAAGCTACCCCCGATTATCCGCCAAGGGCAAATACTTGACACAATGATTTTAAATAAACATAAGCCTCCTGTCAAGCTGTTTTCATTTACACTATGCCGGAAACAACAAAAACACAGGAAAAAATACATAACCCCCACCTTTTTGTGGTGGGGGTTTACACTATTAACTTCAAGTCCGCACCCTCCTTCCGGTGCCCCGCTTTAACCATTCCAATCCCTGAAGGTGCCGAAGTTCTCGTTGACCCGATCAATCAGCGTCCCGGACCCTTTATCCCTTTTTTCACCGGCCGCCCAGCCGTTAAAGGTGAAATAGTTTTCTCTCACCGATACAACAAGTCCTTCCATGGCATCATCCTCATGATGACCGTTTTTATGGAAGTAATGCGGCAAACTTATTGCCCTGGCCATGGTTTCACCTCCCGGTTCGTCACTACAGTCATTCCCTTCTTTTGCTTTAATAATACGCCCGGAAGGTCCGCCTAGAAATGTTTTTTCTTTCAAATGCTATATTATACAACGCCCCGGCCTTAAAAATAGTCTAAGGTTTCACATGGATTCCCGGCGACGGTTGGGGTTGGCGAAAATTTCACAATAAATGCTTATACTGAAAGGCTTTCAGGTCTGAATACAGAATACAGAAGACATATTATTTCACCACTATATTCACCAGTTTGTCCGGAACCGGTATAACCTTGACCACGCTGCGGCCTTCCAGCATCTGCCGGACTTTTTCCTGGGCCAGCACCATCCCGGCCATTTTGTCCGCAGAAAGGCCGGCGGGGACCAGCATCCTGTCCTTTATCCTGCCGTTTATCTGCACCACTATGGTTATCTCGTCCTCGGCAATGGCCTCCGGGTTGTACTTGGGCCAGGGCCGCAGGTGAATGCTTCCGGACTGCCCGGTGCCGTGCCACAGCTCCTCGGTGATATGGGGTGCAAAGGGAGCCAGGAGTATAAGCAGCGTTTCCACCGCCTCCTTCAGCACCGCCGGGTCCCGGTCGGTTTCGGGCACCTCACGGTATTGGTTGAGCCCGTTGACCATCTCCATTATGGCGCTGACAGCGGTATTGAAATTGAACCTTCCGCCCACGTCTTCGGTAACCCTTTTTATGGTAACGTGGGTAAGGCGGTGCATCTCCCTGTCCACCCCCACCAGCCTGCCGGTATCCGGTTTGGCGGAAGATCTGATTCTTCCGGCCAGGGGGGCCACCAGCCTCCATACCCTGTTGAGGAACCTGTAGCAGCCCTCCACTCCCTGGTCGCTCCACTCCAGGTCCCGCTCGGGGGGAGCGGCGAATAGTATGAAGAGCCTGGCGGTATCAGCGCCGTAAGTGGCCACAATATCCTCGGGGCTTACCACATTGCCCCTGGACTTGGACATCTTCGCCCCGTCCTTGAGCACCATTCCCTGGGTGAGCAGGTTGGTGAAGGGCTCCTGGCAGGGCACAAGGTTTATATCGTAAAGAAACTTGGTAAAAAACCTTGAATACAAGAGGTGCAGTATGGCGTGCTCCACCCCGCCTATATACTGGTCCACCGGAAGCCAGTAATTAATCTCGTCCTCCCCCCATACCCTCCCGGTGTTCCTGGGGCTGGCATAGCGGAAAAAGTAAAAGGAAGAGCACATAAAGGTGTCCATTGTGTCTGTTTCGCGGCGGCCCTCCCCCCCGCACCGCGGGCAGGCGGTGTTGACAAAATGGGGTGACTCGGCCAGGGGAGAGCGGCCGGTGGGCTTGAACTCCACGCTCATTGGAAGCTCCACCGGCAGGTCCTCCTCGGGAACCGGCACGGTGCCGCAGCGGTCGCAGTAAACCATGGGAATAGGGGCGCCCCAGTAGCGCTGGCGGGAAATGAGCCAGTCCCTGAGTCTGTAATTGACCACGCCCTTGCCAATACCTTTTTCCTCGCAGTACCTGGTCACCGACCTTATGCCTTCCCGGTTTGGAAGGCCGTTGAAAGCCCCGGAATTGACCATAATCCCCTCGCCGGTATAAGCCTCGTCCATTTTGTCCGGGTCCAGGTCCGGCCCCTCGGGCTGGATAACTATCCTTATAGGAAGGTTGTACTTCCTGGCAAACTCAAAGTCCCGCTGGTCGTGGGCCGGAACCCCCATTACACAGCCGGTGCCGTACTCCAGCAGAACATAGTTGGCCACCAGTATGGGAACTTTTTCCCCGTTCAGGGGGTTTGTGCAGTATGCCCCGGTGAAAAGCCCTATTTTTTCAACCTCTGTTGAGGTACGGTCTATTTCGCTCAGGTTGCGCACATTACCGACGAACTCCCTGATCTCCCCGGCCTGGGGCTTGCCCTCGATCAATTTCTCCACCAAAGGGTGCTCCGGCGCCAGCACCATGTAAGTGACCCCGAAAACGGTGTCGGGCCTGGTTGTGAATACCGTGATGGTTCCCCCGCCCTCGGCGGGGAAGTCTATTTCCGCGCCCTCGCTGCGCCCTATCCAGTTTTCCTGCATTATCTTGACCTTTTCGGGCCACCCTGAGAGAAGCTTTAAGTCTTCCAGCAGCCTGTCGGCATATTTGGTGATCCTGAAAAACCACTGCTCCAGCTCACGCTTCTCAACGGCGGTCTTGCAGCGCTCACACCCGCCCTCCTTGACCTGCTCGTTGGCAAGAACCGTGGCGCAGGATGGGCACCAGTTGACGGCGGCCTTTTTCTTGTAGGCCAGCCCGTGCTTGTATAGCTGGAGAAAAAGCCACTGGGTCCACCGGTAATACCCCGGGTGGCATGTGGCTATCTCCCGGCTCCAGTCGTAGCTTATTCCAAGTTGTTTCAACTGTGTCCTCATGGTGTTTATATTGTCGTAGGTCCAGACCGCGGGGTGAATATTTCCGTGCCTGATGGCGGCGTTTTCCGCCGGGAGCCCGAAAGCGTCCCAGCCCATGGGGTGCAGAACATTATGTCCGTTCATGGTCAGAAAGCGGGCAAGGACGTCACCAATGGAGTAATTGCGCACATGGCCCATGTGCAGCTTGCCCGAAGGATAGGGAAACATCTCAAGGCAATAGTACTTGGGCCGGTCACTGTTTTCCGAAACCCGGTAAATGTCTTCCTCCGCCCACCGGGCCTGCCACTTCTCCTCGATTTCCTTGAATACATAGCGGTCCTTCAATACGGCCATAACTGTTAAATCCTCCTACTTGCCGGTTCATAGACTGTTTTAAGTATCAACTCATGGAACTCCAAAGTGGTATTTTACCACAATTTTCAGCCTTTTACAAGTTAGACTGCGAAAACATGGGCTTTTTTAGAGCATTTAAAAAAAAGGGATGGCGAACGGTCACCGTCCAACCACCCCGGGGCAACCTTAAGAACAAATTTGCCCTTCGGGCGACTGGAAACCAGAATCCAGAATGTTAAGTGACATGCACGAACCATAATTTCCTGTTATGCAATAATAAAAACCCGCCCCCACAAGGGACGGGTTTATTCCCGCGTTACCACCCTACTTGGTAAAGCCGGTATTTTGGTGGAGCTGGCGGGAATCGAACCCGCGGCCTCTTCCATGCCAAGGAAGCGCGCTCCCTCTGCGCCACAGCCCCATGTACTTTCTTTACCCTCTCAATGCGGATAACGGCCGCCAACCGTACCGGGTTACTCAACTCCAAAACAGCTTCTTCGCTTTGCTATCTAACTCCTGATCTCCTGATCTTCTGATCTTCTGATCTTTTTCTCCCGGCAAACTCCGGGGCGAGTTTCAGCAACACTGCCCGCCGCCTTGCACCTCCCGGCGGCTCTCTGCATGGTCCGGGCTGCTTACTTGTCCCCTTCAAAGTTTTTCAATCTTTAAAACTGACAAAGTTTATTATAAAGTATCACCTAACCGGTGTCAACTTAAAATGCTCTAATTTTTGAAGGCAATATCTACATATTGACCGACATTCCCACCACGGGAGCGTCTCCCCACAAACGCTCGAGATTGTAAAAACGGCGTTCCTCCTCCTGAAAAACATGTATAACCACATCGCCGTAATCCAGCAGCACCCAGCGGCCCTCCCTTATGCCCTCCCTCCGGGGCGTAACACCGCCGAATTGCTCCTTTACCTTATCCACAATCTCTCCGGCAATTGACTGGACATTGATTGACGAGCGGCCGCTGCAAATAACGAAATAGTCCGCGATTGAGGATATCTTACTGATATCCAGAACCTTTAAGTCATAGGCCTTTTTATCGGCGGCAACCCGTACGGCCAGATTGGCCAGCGCCCGTGGATCAATTGTCAATACAAAACTCCCCCTCGCTATATATGGTAATAAGACATTATATTCTACCCTTTAGCCAAAGTTCCTTCCTAAACTTATAAGTGCACAGTACAGCATCACCACACGGTAAAAAAGAAAACCTCCGTATCAGGAGGTTCCAGTTGTTGGGGAGTTAGCTGGGCCTGTCTTCCCTGGTCTTGGCCTCGTTAACCGTCAGCACCCGCCCGCCAAGCTCGGTGCCGTTCAATGCGGCGATAATCTGTTCGGCATCCTGATCCGCCACTTCTACAAAACCAAACCCCCGGGATCGTCCCGTCTCACGGTCAGTGATCACCCGGGAGCTAATCACCTCTCCATACTGCGAAAAAACTTCTTTCAAGTCTTCAGCCTTGGTCGCCCAGGGTAAATTACCCACATAAAGGGTCCTCACCAACTCATATTCACCTCTTTCAATGATGCTTCAAGCTGATTTGTAAATGTATTATTTGCAAAAGAAAAAGGGCTGATGCAGCAATAAACGGTAAATATTTTTCCATTTTTGACGTTATTCCCTTATCTGATCCACCCGCAAAATTATTTTTTGAAAACGACTAAAAAAAGTATATTATGTGTGAAGTATTTTTTGTAAGGAAACAAGGAACGGAGCCATAAAGCTTGAGATAGTGGAATAAAAAAGCAGGTTTTTCATTATTTATACAGGTCCTTACTGAAGATATACTTTTCCACGTCCTCGGGCAGAAGGTACTTTATGGGCATCCCCTTCCTCACCCTGTCCCTTATGTCTGTGGAAGAAATGGCCAGGGCCGGGACCTCCATTAAGGATATTTTTTCCAGGCAGTAGGGGGGCAGCCCCTTCAGGCTCTCCGAAATGTTTTCCAGCCGGTAGCCCGGCCTTGTGGCCGCTATGAAAAAGCACATGTCCAGAAGCTCCTGCACCCTGTGCCAGGTCAGAATCTCCAGCACGGCATCGGCCCCGGTTATAAAGTAAACGGTGGAATCCGGCATAGACCGCCTGTAATACTCCACGGTGTCGATGGTGTATGACGGCCCGCTGCGCTTCATTTCCAGATCGGAAACCTCAAAATTGGCATTGCTGCCGGTTGCCAAAAACGTCATGCCCAGCCTGTGATAAGGCTCGCTGATGTCCCTGTTTCCCTTGTGGGGCGGCCTTGCAGCAGGCACAAAAATAACCTTGTCCAGTCCGAAATGATGGCGGGCGCCCTCCGCCGCCACCAAGTGGCCGTAGTGTATAGGGTCGAACGTCCCGCCCATGATACCCAGCTTTTGCCTTTTTTCACTATTCTTCATACTTCTAAACCTCAGGTTAATTTTAAAGGCAGCAAAGGCAAAAAGCAATACGGGTATACATCCTTCAATCCAAATATACATAAGTTACTTGATTATTTCCCCGGTTGTGATAAACTTTAAAAGATGCATGAAGCCAGCCAGTGATATTAAGAATTTTCTATATTGAAGGAAAAATATATCAGCCCATCGAAGTATTATAAACAGTCAAAATACAATGTTTGCAAAAATGATTTATTATAAAGGTCTATCAAGGAGGCGTGGGACCAATGTATGACATATCAGTAAACAAGTCGGAAACCCTGAAGAAAAAGCCCCTGGACAGCGAGCTCACCTTCGGAACTATATTTACAGACCACATGTTCGTGATGGACTATGTGGCTCCCGAAGGGTGGAAGAACCCCCGCATCGATCCATACCAGCCGCTTCAGCTTGACCCCTCGACTATGGTGCTCCACTACGGACAGGCCATTTTTGAAGGCATGAAGGCATACCGCAGGAGCAGCGGGAAAATAGGCATTTTCCGTCCCCGGGCATATATTTCAAGACTCAACCGCTCCGCCGACAGGCTTTGCATTCCCAATGTGGACGAAGGGCTTTTCTATGAGGCGCTGTTAAAACTCATCGAACTGGAAAAGGACTGGGTTCCCGGCTCAAAGGAAACCTCGCTGTACATACGGCCTTTCATTATATCCACCGACCCGTACCTCGGGGTCAGGCCGTCAAACACCTATAAGTTCATGATTATACTTTCCCCGGTTGGAGCTTATTACCCTGAGGGATTCAACGCAGTAAAGATATACGTCACCGACAAATATGTCAGGGCGGTCAGGGGCGGCCTGGGCCATGTAAAAACCCCGGGCAACTACGCGGCAAGTCTCAAAGCGGCCGAAGAAGCCAAGAAAGCCGGATACACCCAGGTTCTCTGGCTGGACGGGTGCCAGTTCAAGTATATTGAAGAAGTGGGCACAATGAATATATTCTTTGTGATAAACGACGAGGTGATCACACCTCCGCTGGAAGGAAGCATACTGGGCGGCATAACCAGGGATTCGGTGCTGCACGCCACCAGAAGCTGGGGGCTCAAGGTGAAGGAAGAGCCCATCTCAATAGACCAGGTATACGAGGCTTCCCAAAAGGGCACCCTGCAGGAAATATTCGGCACCGGAACCGCCGCAGTCATTTCACCGGTCAATGAGCTAAAATGGAACGACAAGATAATGATACCCGGTGACGGCAAGGTGGGCAAACTTTCCCAGAAACTGTACGACTACATATCCGGAGTCCAGTACGGCCTGCTGCAGGACGACTTTGAATGGGTAACCGAGATTTAAGAGACCATGTTTTGATAAAAAAAAGGAGCTCACCGTAGCGGGTACGGTGAGCTCCTTTTTTATTATCTAAGAAATTATGCTTTGTGGATAACTTTTTAGTCATCTTAAGACCGTCTGTTCATTATTGGTCGATTCGGGGTTGCTTAACATCCTTCAGCAATTACCATTCTTTGGAATTTCCCTGCATGTTTTTCCGATACTCTCAAGCAGGCCGGTATCCACGGGCCTGGGATCGAACATGCGCCTGGACCTCCGCCTGGCTATGGCGGCATGCCACCTTGAAAAAGGAATTTCCTTCATTTCTTCTGTCTTCGTCAATCAAATATGTTTTCGATAACATCAAAGAAGGACTTCTTTTTGTGGTGTTTTTTGTACTTGTACTGGTCGTGATCATAGTGGCCGTGAGGCTTTTCGTGGTACTTCTCCGGGTGCCGGTGACCTTCCCCATAAGCCTCGTCGTAATCGCGGCGCGCCGTCCTCCCGGCCGCCAGTATTTTTTCCAGCTCGCCCCGGTCTAGCCACACCCCACGGCACTGGGTGCATACATCGATGAGAACGTCCTGCTTGGTAACCTCCTCCAGTTCAACCTTAACACACCTTGGACAAAACATGACCTCACCTCCTGCAGGTTGATATTTTTTGTGCATTAAATGGTAACTCTGTAACATTATATCCCATAACAACAACGATTAAAATCAGTCCCCCGGGTCCCTGCGCAATTATTTCCTTCACCACTCAGGCTGTTTTTCGGTTCATCAATGAAACAATTGGTTGATATTCCCTGTCTCCGGTGTTAAAATATATCCAGGTCCGAAGAAAGGAGTTGTTGCCTTTGTCCGAACAGTTGTTGAAGCTGATACTGGAGAAATTGGAAAATGTCGAGTCCGGCGTGGCCGAACTGAAAGCCGATGTGGCCGGGCTCAAAACAGATGTGGCCGGGCTCAAAACAGATGTGGCCGGGCTCAAAACAGATGTGGCCGGGCTCAAATCCGACGTGGCATCCCTAAAATCCGGCCAGCGGGAACACACCCTGCTCCTCAAAGCACTGGAGCACCGGGTGGAGGAAAACACCGCTGCCATAAACAATATGCAAGAATCACTGGATAAAATGTCCGGAAGAATCACCAACCTGGAAAACAGGCAGTTGAACGTGGAAACCAACCTTCTTCAGGTTGCGGGAAAGGTTTCATTTATAGAAGAAAAAGTTACATACGCACTGGATAAAATTGCTGAACACGACCTGGAAATTCACCGGCTTAAACTGGCCAGATAAATTACCCTTCATGTGCAAACCCCGGTGGTTTACGCCAACCGCTCCCGCGTCAGCCAAACGCTGGAATGCGTACTCCAGGCAGCCTAGATTAACGGGATATTCATGGAGAGCTTCCATCACCAGGGCGTACCCGGTGGTTGTCAACCTGTGGAATTTTTGGGGCTCTCCGAATTTCAGGTCAATGACCATAGGTTCGAAAAAGGTGAAAGCATCGGAGCTTAAATTGGAGCTGAGCCCCAGGAACGAGCCGAAAAGCTTTTGTTCCACCACCACGGGCAAAACCTGGGCCACCAGTGAATCCACACCCGTATAGGACTGCTTTACCAATACTTCCTGAAGCCTGGCATGGATACGGCTCACTTCAAAAAGGGACAAAATTTCGGCTTGTCTTACTATGTCGTCCCAATCTCCGCCATTATATGATCCGGCTTTACTAAATCCAGAGGCGGAGGGCTGCTCAATTCGCTGAGCAATTCTCTCACATTATCAATGCCCCGGCTGTAAATGGTTTTTTTGCCCAGACGATGCGGCAGTTACGTCAGGATGTAAGCCTGGAGATGCAGCAGTTCGGTCAGGAAGTAAACCTTGAAATGCAGCAGTTTCAAGGTGTGTTACAGCAGATAAACAGCCGCCTCGACAGCCTGGAAGTTGGCCAAAAACTTTTAGAACAAAACCAAAAGAGAATGCAAAAAGATATATCCACTATTAAAGTTGAAGTCCGGGCAATATGGGAAGATATAAAAAGATTGGATACACGGCTGACCGTGCAGGAGCAAAGGGTAGTCCGGTAAGTAAAACGGGAAAAAGAAACCCGGCACTGTTGACACAGCGCTTCATTTTTCCGTCATTTCAACAACCGCCATTGTGCCCGCCCATACCTGGCCGTCCGGGCAGAGGTAGAGGAGAGGCGGCGCATTCTTTTATCAAAGGTCAACCACGACCTGGAGGACATCGACGGCTGGACCCAGAATCCCGCCCTCTTCGAGGAGTATCTCAAGAACTGCTTTACCATACTGGGCTACGACTGCCTACTGACCAAAAAGTCCGGCGACATGGGCGGGGATATTATTGTCCAGAAAGGAAAAAGCCGGATCTGCATCCAGGCCAAATGCCACGGACCTAATAATTCTGTCGGATCGAGCGCGGTCATGGAAGCATATACGGGAGCCGCATACTACGGCAGTGACTGCCCCATGGTAATCACCAACCGCCATTTCACCAGGCCGGCCATCCAACTGGCCTCAAGAATCGGTGTCCAGCTATGGGATCGCGAAGCAATGACCACCAACCTTGTTTTAAAGATGCATAAGGTGCTTGACTATGAAATAAACAGGCCGAATTACAGCATGAAGAACCTGATTGTAATGTTGGATGACATAAGGACGCCTTTCCCGCAGGCAAGCGAGAAAAATGTGAACATAAAATATTTAATTCAGTTGTTTAGGAGGCTAGGAGGGTTATAATCCAATACAACTTAAGAAAGTGCAACTTCATTTCTGATATAACCATTAAATATCTAAATTTTTTTACTGCTATCTTATTATCCGTTTGAGAGCCGGCATCCGCCCCAGCATTGTTCAGCGCCGAGGCTGGAGCGTCAAAAACCATTAAACCTGTTACAAAAGACATTTTGTGCCTCCTCATAATAAAGATCCCTCAACAATTTTGTATTTCCCCATCCCGAAAACCGCGCCCTTGCCTACATGAGTCAGCTCGCCAAGCATGATGATGGGCATAAAGGCTGAAAGCGGGCCGTGGTATGTCACCCGCCCCACCAGGCCTCCCAGGTTCATCCTGCTGTCCTGCCGGGATGAGTATCGCTCCCAGTCCCCACCCACCGGGTTTCGTCCCCGGTTATCTTCACTTCCAAGGCCTTTTCTATCAGTCCGGAGAAGTCAAGGTCCAGTTCCCACCCATGGTGAAAATAGGTCAGGGAGGAAAGCCTCCTCAAGAGGCTGCGTATTAGAATATGAAAATCCAGCCGCCGGGCGAAATTTTCCTCGTACTTGACCCTGGTCACCGTCAGGAATTCCAGGGTGATGCTACCGTAAGCGGTCTTATTGCTAATCGAGTGCAACTCACTCAGCATATCGGTCCGTAACGATTTTCCAACATTCCTCACCAGCTGGTCCTCATGTTGGTATACCACACCGGTTTCACCACTGGCCGGGTCTACAGCCCTTATTTCGGCCAGCCGGTATTTTTTCCTCATACGGCCTACACCCATCTCCCCCAGTTCCCGGAAAGCCACGATAAAGTATGGCAGGTAGTTGACTGCCCTTCCGAATAGTATGAGGTTAAACGATACTCTCTCCCCCGGCCCGTACTCTTTCCTTGTCTCAAGGGGAGGCTCAATAACAAAAGGGCGGGGAATGCTCTCGTAATTCCTCAATGCTTCCGATCCCGGCGGAGGCTTTCCATTTCCTACCACGCCACCGGATTTTTAAGAAAAATGCGTTTTTATGGAATACAGGTTAAATGGGCACCCTGGTGGAATAAAAACAATAACAGGCAAATGAATCGGAAAAGGAGAGATCTTACCTTGAAGCTGAATAAGATCGGTGAAAATGTTTATTATATCGATTCCGCGGTTAACCTGGGACTTATAGCGAACGATGCCGGGGAGGCGCTGCTGGTTGACACGGGCATAGACGAAAGTTCCGCCCGCAAGGTGAACAGGCTTATTGAATCGGCGGGTTTCAAGTTAAAAGGAATAATCATCACCCACGCCCACGCCGACCACTGCGGAGGGGCGCCTTACCTGGTAAAAGCCACCGGCGCGAAGGTATACGCCCCCGAAGCCGAAAAACCTGTGCTGGAGTTCCCCTTGCTGGAGCCCGTGTACCTTTTTTCCGGCGCATACCCCCCCTCACCACTCAGAAATAAATTTTTCCTGGCCCCGGGGGTTAAGGTGTATGAGGTGGTCACACCAGGTATATGTAACGTCGCTGGCTGCACAGTGGAGATCGTGGACCTGGCCGGGCACGCGCTGGGTCAGGTAGGGGTGGCGACCGGGGGTGTGCTTTTCTGCGCCGATGCCGTAATAGGGCCGGAGTTCATTGAAAAGCACGGCATACCGTTAAACGCCGACATTGCCAGGGCCCTGGACTCCTTTGACAGTCTGGAGTCACGGCAGGAGAGCTTCTTTGTACCGGCCCACGGCTCCCCGGTTGCCGACATCAGCCCGGTGGTGTCCGCCAACCGCTCCCGGGTCACCGAAACACTGGAGTACATATCAACCCGTCTGGAAAAGCCGCTCACCGCCGAAGAAATATTGGCCGGAGCATGCGAGATATTCGGAATCAATATATCAAACCCCGGCCAGCACTGCCTTATGAACCTCACCATAATGGCATACTTAAGCTATCTGCTGGATAAAAACGAAGTAACGGCTGTTTATGATAAGAACAGGCAGTTCTTCGTAAGGGCCTGAATCAGGAATCCGGGGCATTTCTACCGTGTTGAGGAAAACACCGCCGCCTTAAACAACATGCAGGAGTCCCTGGACGCCATATCCAGCAGGCTAACCCGCCTGGAAGAAAGGCAATTAAACGTGGAAGCAGGCATTGGCCAGCTTACCGGAAAGGTTTCAGCCGTGGAAAACAAGGTCACATATATACTGGACAAGCTGCAGGAGCACGACATGGAGATTCACCGGCTGAAATTGGCAAGATAAAATACCCTCCCATGTTTAGTTTAAAACCGAGCTTTCACGCGCTGCTCTCGCATCGCTTTGTTGTTTCCCCGCAATGACCCGCCTGGAAAGGGCATTTTTATTACAAGGGATTTATAGCATAAAGTTATAAAAACGAAAAAAATCCATAGTTTTTTGTATATTGAAAACATACCACCTTTTTATAAAGTCTCATGCTATCTATCATTTTTCGGGATATTGACCCATCTTTTTCACTTTGGTATTCTTAAATTAGACTAAATATCCCTTTCTAGGAAATGAATTGATTAATGGACGCACCTTTGCCACCCGTCCCAACATTATATACAATATAATACCAATTCCATCAAAACAGTTTGCACATTGATAATTATTTGTTAAAAAACACCTCCAGGGGATCCAGAATTAAATAATAGTTAAAACAGGAGGGGTTTTATGGAAAAATTATTTGCTGAATTTTGTGAAATGTTCAACCTGATTTTCCATAATATTCCTGTGCCAATGATTCTTGTTGACAAAAATGGAGACATAAAAGCAATCAATTGGGCATACCGAGATTTCTTAAAGCTCTCTGATGTTGATGATATACATAAAAACATTGTTGATTTTATTCCTAATAGCCGGGCACCCATCGTTTTACAAACAGGAAAACCGGAAATCGCACAAAAGATGACCTATTTACATGGGCAGGAAGCAATAGTTCATCGTATACCTTTAATCAACAATGGAAAAGTATATGGATTGTTTGGAATGGTTTTATTTAAAAATATGCTGGAATTGGAAAAGCTTTTAGAACAGAATATTTTGATACAAAAAGAGCTTGATTATTATAAAAACCAGCTGAAAAAATATTACAGCACAAAATACAGTATTAATAATATAATTGGCTCTAGCAAAATTATGGTTGAGCTAATCCAAAATATAAGACGTGTTTCCAATCTCAGATCCAATGTTTTAATAACAGGAGAAAGTGGAGTCGGCAAAGAGCTATGTGCTCATGCAATTCACAGCGAAGGGACAAGGAAGGATTTTCCTTTTGTTAGGGTAAATTGTACAGCAATCCCGGAATCACTTATAGAAGCTGAATTGTTTGGTTATGAAGAAGGAGCATTTACAGATGCAAAGAAAGGCGGGCATATTGGAAAGTTTGAACAGGCCCACAGGGGAACTGTTTTTCTTGATGAAATTGGTGATATGCCATTAAGAATGCAAGCCAAGCTTCTTAGAGTTATACAGGAGAAAGAGATCGAGAGAATTGGCGGAAACAAATTAATATCTGTTGACGTCCGTATCATTGCAGCCACAAACTGTAATTTGGAGGATAAGATCAAAAATGGCTCTTTCCGCCAAGACCTTTATTACCGCCTGAATGTACTATCCATTAAGGTTCCGGCGTTAAGAGAACACATCGAAGACATACCTTTACTAATAAACCACTTTTTGAGCGAGCTGCATTCAGAAACTAGTTTTTTCAAAAAAATAAGCAATCAAGCCATTAAAATTCTACAAAAATATCAGTGGCCGGGAAATGTTAGAGAACTTCGCAATGTTCTTGAAAAAATCGTTTGTAATATTGAAGAAGACATTATTCAACCCAAACATTTGGCCTCTTATATACTTGACACAGAACCAAAAGGTCTTTCATATTCCCCAAATATAAATGAGGATGGTGTTGGGCTGGAGGAAATAATTAATGAATCCGAAAAAAATGCTATCATCAATGCATTAAAGGAAACTTCTTGCAACTGCTCTAAAGCTGCTCAACTGTTAAACATTCATCGTTCAAAGTTATATCGGAAACTCAAAAAATATAATATTAACCTAGATAGTTATACTAAATAGGTGCAAGATAAAAAAGAGGGAAACATTTTTAATCGTTAAGGAAAGTATATGCCACTCTCAAATTCAATCTCCAGTGTGCTTTCCGGTGACAAAAAGTCAGAAAATAAAACAGCTTTTGTAATCCCAGATATATCAGGGTTTGAATCAGTATAGGGCACCACCACAACTTTTTCCACCGAAGGTATTTGCTCCAGTATATCGGCCACCCGGTTCAGGCATGCTTCTTACCGTTGTAGTAATAGCCATTGGCAGTAAACAAAACCCTTGGTTGAATTTGTCCAAACCGGTCCACAACTCCCTTTATACCAAAATCAGGTGAGCAGGAGGACCAGATGGCGCCAATGCTGGGTGTTGCCAGCATTCCAATTATTGTTTCGGGCATATTGGGCATAAAACCAGTAACACGGTCGCCTGCACGGATCCCCACTCCCGCATATGGTACGGGAAAGGCGCACTACCCGGTCGAAAAGCCCGGCATAAGTCAGGCCACCGGTTCCTGCCCTTCACCGATAAACACCGGGGCCTTTGATGTATTATCTTCCTTTATACACAGGTTTGCGTTTTTCATTAAATGCCTTCAGCCCCTCGTCCCGGTCCTCGGTGGCCAGGCAGACGTTGTAGCACTCGGCCTCCAGTGCCAGGGCGGTGTTCAGATCAAGCTCCACCCCGAGGTTTATCGACCTCTTGGCCTGCTGCAGGGCAATGGGGCCGTTTTTTGTTATTTCCTGCATTATCTCCATTGTTTTTTCCATAAGCTTTTCATGGGGCGCCACGTGGTTTACCAGCCCTATGTCCAAAGCATCCCGGGCTGAAATGCGCCTTCCGGTGAAAATCAGCTCCTTGGCCTTGTTCCTGCCTATTACCCGGGGCATCAGCTGGGTGCCGCCGCCCCCCGGTATTATGGCCAGGCCCACCTCGGGCAGCCCGAAAGCGGCTTTCTCCGAGGCAATTATGAAATCGCAGCACAGCGCGAACTCGCAGCCCCCGCCCAGGGCAAAGCCGTTGACCGCCGCCACCAGGGGCTTGGGAAATTGAGCCACCGCCGTGAAGGTCTTGACAAACAGAGCCCGCTGCCTTTTCATTTCATCCCGGCTCATTGTTTTTCTTTCCTTCAGGTCGGCCCCCACGCAAAATGCCTTGTCTCCCTCGGCGGTAAGCACCGCGGCGAATACGTCCCGGTCCAGCTCCAGCTCCTCCAGCGCCGCCAGAAGGTCTTTGGCGGTCTGGGTGGAGAGGGCGTTCATGGCGTCCGGGCGGTTGAAGGCCACCACAGCGATATGCCCCTCCCTGGTCAGCTTTAATGTTTCATAACCCATTAATCCACACCTCCCTAAACCTCAATGGCATGTTACACCGGGTAGACCGGGTGCTTGCGGCGGGTAAAGGGCTGGTCCTTGGAGGAGTACATGTCAAAGCGCTTGATCAGCTCCTCCCGGAGATCCTTTCCGCTGATTATGTGATCCACCACCAGTTCGGACGCCAGGCGGTAAATATCAATGTCCTTCTTGTACTCCTGCCTCAATTTCTCCACGTAGGCCGGCCTCTCTTCCGGGGGCAGGGCCATTATCTTGTTTTCGTAGACAGCGTTGACAGCGGCCTCGGGGCCCATTACCGCAATCATGGCGGTTGGCAGGGCCATGCATACATCGGGCTCGAAGGCGGGCCCGCACATGGCGTACAGCCCGGCGCCATACGCCTTTCTGACAACCACCGAAATCTTGGGCACCGTGGCCTCGGACATGGCCGAAATCATCTTGGCCCCGTGGCGGATAATTCCCTGCCGCTCAACATCCTTTCCAATCATGAATCCCGGGACGTCCATCAGGAACAGGAGGGGTATGTTGAAGGCGTCGCACAGGTTCATGAAGCGGGCTGCCTTGTCGGCGGAATTGACAAACAAAACCCCTCCCTTTTCCATTGACTGGTTGGCCAGTATTCCCACGGCCCTGCCGCCGATGCGGGCCAGGCCCGTGATAAGCTCCGGTGCGAAAAGCTTCTTGATCTCAAACCAACTGCCCTCGTCTATAAGCCTGAAGATTACTTCATACATGTCAAAGGGCTGGTTTTCATTAAGGGGGACAATCTCGTCGATTTCCCTGCCCGGCGCCGGAGGGACAGCCTCCACAACGGCGGGCTTTTCACGGTAGTTCTGCGGGAAATAGGTGAAATACTTGCGGCAGGCGGTAATGGCGTATTCCTCGGTGGGCGCCAGCAAATCTCCGCAGCCGCTGACGGTGCAGTGCATCCGGGCACCGCCCATTTCCTCCAGGGTGACCTTTTCAAATATAACCATTTCGGCCATACGGGGAGAGCCAAGGTACATGCTGGCATTGCCGTCAATCATGAACACCACGTCGCAAAACGCCGGGATGTAAGCGCCGCCGGCCGCCGAAGGGCCGAACAGGAGGCATATCTGCGGTATCATGCCGGACATTTTCACTTCATTGTATCCCCTATTCTGACCGGACGGTGAAAACGTGCCTGAATGTCCAGTAATACCGAGCAAACAAAATGATATCGGCTTCGGTTATGGTTTTGGTAAAGGCAGCTTTATCACCTAATTGAAGTTCTTCAAAGCTTTTTCCCAGCTCCAATTATAAGCCCCCCTTAACGCGTTTTTAAATTTATCAGAGTAAGTAGTTTTTACTATAAGCCTTTAACCATGAAAAAATCGGTTTAACAGTTCAAAATAGGAAATTACCCACAACTGCGTTAAGTGCTTGTAATTACTATAACAAGGCTCATAGGCTGCACAAAAAAGCACAATACGATATTCTTAACTATCATTTCATTATGCATAGTTACATACCCCCATCCATAACGCCGTAAGACTGTGCCAACAGCTCAATAAACATTGAAAAAGGAGTAAAGAAGCGCTGTCCACTGTAACAACCGTATTTCAGGGCAAATCAAGGACTTTTCCCATGTTTCTACTTAATCATATGGGAAGGTAGCCACAAAGCCAGCTGCGGGAAGAGAACCACCAACAACACCGTGACCATCTGCAGTCCCACAAAGGGCCATACCCCCCGCATTATATCCAAGGTGGTTACCCCAGGTGGAACAACTCCTTTCAGGTAAAAAATTGCATAAGCAAAAGGTGGGGTAAGGAATGAAGTTTGATACATAACACAAACCGCAATAGCAAACCAAAGGGGGTCAAATCCCAACGCCGCGGCAATAGGTGTAAAAACCGGAACAATAATGAGCAGGGAGGCTATCCAGTCCATCAAAAGTCCAAGTATGAATATCACGAACATCATGATGAAAAAAATTCCCCACTTACCAAAGGGTAAACTTAATAAAGCATCCTGAACCACCTTACCCCCGCCAAGCCGCATAAATACGCTGACAAAAAGGCCGGCGAAAATAATAATGGTATAAATCATGCAGGATGTTTGCAGAGAACGGTAAAGGGTTTCCTTGAGCACCTTCAGGTTTAAATTGCGATATGCAGCGGCGATTATCATGGAAGCCAAAGCCCCTATGGCAGCCGCTTCTGTTGGAGGGGCCACGCCCAGCCAAATTACTCCCAGCACGGAAAGGATAAGTGCAAATACCGGCAGGATATGGAGCACAATACCAACCAGTTTTTGCCGGGTTGTATAGCGGGCCCGCTCTTCAGCCGGTAGCGGCGGCCCCGCAGCCGGGTTGAAAAAGCATTTTACCAGCACATAGACAATATATAATAAACCCAGCAGAACGCCGGGAATCATGGCGCCATAAAAAAGCTTCCCTACGGATAACCCGGCCGCCGGTCCATATACCACCAGCATAATACTTGGAGGAATCAGTATTCCCAGTGTGCCGCCGGCACAGATTACACCGGACGCCATGCTTTTATCATAATTTTGTTTAACCATCGCCGGAAGGAACAGTAATCCCATGGTAACCACCGAAGCTCCGACAATACCGGTAGTGGCCGCAAACAAAATGGAAATGAACAGGCAAGCCACAGCCAAGCCGCCCCTTAAACCGCCCAGGGCAACCCCCAATACATCAAACAGTTTGTTGGCAACCCCCGACTGCTGAAGCATATTCCCCATAAAAACGAAAAGAGGGATAGCCAGTAACGTATAATTTTTTACCGTACCAAAGAAATTCAAAAACACTAAATTAAAAACATCCGGCCCCCAGAATATGTAGCCAAACAGCACACCAAGGCCACCCAGAACGGCAAACAGGTAATAACCTGAAAATATTCCCACAATCAAACCCAGCAGCATTAAAATAAATACGGTCAGGGAACTAACAACCACTGGAATTCCTCCCTTCCTGCCTTAGCTTCTCTATGTTTCTAATTAATTCGGATATACCTTGAATCAGTAATAAAAACATGGCCAGGGCGATAAATGTTTTAACATGATATATGGGAGGATTCCAAATGCCGGAATAAATCCTTTCTTGTTTCGACCAGGAAAAAACAACTTGCGGGACGGAATAAATCAATCCGATTATTATAACCGGGAAAAAAAGGATAAAACTCATTATGATATCCATAACAGCCTGCACTTTAGGAGAAAAGTTATAATAAAAAATATCCACCCGAACATGCTGGCCGACTTTCAAGGTCCAGGCTGACCCTAAAACCATCGCTGTTCCGCCAACCATATAGCTGACGTCATAGGACCAGAATGTTGGGGCATTGAACAAGAACCGGCTGATTACTTCGTAAACTATAGTTATGATCAAAACCAGAATAAGCCAGCTGGTTGCCTTGCCCACCCACTCCACGATGGTTTCCAGAAAGTTGGTTAATTTTGTGGAGATATTATCCCGGCTCAAAATTTAACCCCCTTACTCATTAAATTTGTATCTGTGAGGCAATGAGTGAACATCCCCATTCATTGCCTCACAGCCTTTATCGGTTAGGGATGGTTATTAATAGCTAGGTTCCATTGCCTTGCGCCAAGGGTTGTAAACACTCAGGAACTTGTTTTGTGAATCAAACACTTTTTTAAACACCGGGTCTTTAGCCGCAGTTTCGGCATATAACTCATTAGCCATTTGTTTAATTTTCACCTGGTCTTTAGGGTCAAATTGGATAATTTTAATTTTTCCGGCTTGCTCCAGCTTCTTGTATTCCTGCCATACCTTTGCGTCTTCGGCGGCAGCGTGGGCCCAGGCCTTACCCCACATATTCTGGGTGCAAATTTCAACGATGCGTTTTAAATCATCCGGCAGCTCATCCCACTTTTTCTTGTTTACCATAAAGGAAAAAGTGGAAGTGGGCTGGTGAATGCCGGGAGTAACCAAGTACGGAGCAACTTCATGGTAGCCCAGAGGGTAATTGCTTGCCGGTGTCGCGTATTCTATAGCGTCAACCACGCCCCTCTCCAGGGCCTGATAAATTTCATTACCGGCTACCGTGACCACGCTGGCGCCCAGCTTAGACTGTATTTGTCCCCAAAAGGCAACCCCCCGAACTTTCTTTCCTTTTAAATCTTCCAGGTTGCGAATGGGAACCTTAGACTGGTACATAATCTCCGGGGTATAACATCCGGCGGGAAGGACCTTTACATTATAATCTTTAAATATTTCCTGCCAGAGCTTACCGCCTTCATCCTCCAGCACCCAGGTCATATACTCCTGCTCATTCATCCCCAGAGGCATGGCAGCAAAGAAACCCGCGGCAGGAATCTTGCCCATCCAGTAGCCTTCCCAACTGTGAATGGCGTCTAATGAACCGTTATGCACCGCGTCTAGAAGATCCAATGCCCCTACAACGGTCCCTACCGGGTGCATCTCAACTGTCAGCCGCCCGCCTGAAGCCTTTGTAATATCCTTGGCTATTTCTGTAGCCATCCAGTGTAAGATAGTTCCGTCCGGCCAGGGTGACTGGGCTACCCACTTGTATGTTTTCCCTGACGCCGCACTGGTTTGAGCACCTGTGGTACTGGTGGTGGCGCAGCCCACCGTCACAGCAAGTACCAAAACCAATACTAATGCCAACATCACAAATGCTTTTTTCTTCATACTTGATCCCCCTTGTTATTATTTTTTTGCATTCTGCAGTAAAACCTGAGCTCACCTCCCATGTTAGAAAATAAATTAATGTAGAACTCTATTTAAGAAACGCTCTTCAATTTTAATAGACAGTTCTTCCGGGTGTCCAAAGCCGATAAATCCATTAATGGCTACCGTGTCACCACCTTTTATAAGAGCAACCGCTTCTTCAGAACTTTTTATCTTGCTGCCCGACAATTAATCCCCTCTGTAAGGGCAACCGAAGTAGGAAAGAAATAAAATTGATAGAATTAATAATATTTTGAAAATAAATCTTAAAAAATTAATTATTTCCTGGATTTTTTATCTATTTCCATTTTGCGAAGCTCGTTCCTTTTAATTTTTCCAGTTACAGTCATGGGCAAGCTATCCACAAATTCTATTTCTCGCGGATATTCATGGGCGGCAAGCCTGCTTTTAACAAAACTCTTTATATCATCGGTAAGTTCTTTTGAAGGCAAGTACCCTTCATTCAGCTTGATAAAGGCTTTTACTATTTGTCCTCTCAGGTCGTCCGGACTTCCAACCACAGCGGAAATAAAAACAGCGGGATGTTTAAGCAAACAGTCTTCTATTTCCGATGGCCCTATGCGGTAACCGGCGCTGGTAATGACGTCATCTTTCCGCCCATTAAACCAAAAATAACCATCCTCATCCATGCTGGCTGCATCTCCGGTTAGCAACCAATCACCGGCAAACTTAGCTTTGGTAGCCTCAGGATTTTGCCAATAACCCAAAAACATAACCGGATCTCCACGTCTGACGGCAACTTCGCCCAGCTGACCGGGAGGAAGAGGGTTGCCTTCTTCATCAACAATTGCAAGGGTATGTCCAGGAACTGCCCGTCCCATTGACCCGGCTTTTATCGGCATAATTTCACTACAATTGGAAACAAGTAAATTGGCTTCAGTCTGGCCATAAAATTCATTTATGTCCAGACCCAGTTCACTCCGGCCCCAACCCAGAATCTCTTCTCCTAGCGGTTCCCCACCGCTGGCCACCGTTCTTAATTCCAAGCCAAATTTTTCTTTGATACCAGTTAATGAACGCATCATTTTCAAAGCAGTGGGAGGCAAGAAAGTATTTTTGACCCGATGTCTTACCATCAATTTAACAGCTTCTTCAGGATCAAATTTTTTAAACCGGCATGCCAGAACCGGTAATCCATGGTGCAAACTGGGAAATAGAACATCGATAAGGCCGCCGATCCATGCCCAGTCGGCAGGGGTCCAGAACAAATCACCTGGTTGAGGAAAAAAATTGTGGGATATCTCTACACCCGGCAAATGGCCTAAAACCACGCGATGCGCGTGCAGGGCGCCTTTTGGAGGGCCGGTGGTGCCTGAAGTATAAATAATTATAGCCGGATCTTCCGGTGATGTTTTTACAGGGGTATATTCATCTGAAGCGTTTTCAAGCTCATCTTGGAAAATTATCAACCCGTCGCCAATTATCGTAGGCTTTCCTACGCAAATCACATATTTTAAGTTCTCCAGCTTTGGCTTTATTTCCATTATCTTGGGCAAGTTCTCGGCGTCCACCAGGACTATTTCGGCCCCGCTGTTACTCAGCCTGTATTCCAGAGCTTCCGGACCAAAAAGGGTAAATAACGGTATATTTATAGCCCCTACTTTAAATCCGGCTATGTGGGCAATTACAGTTTCAGGCTGTTGCGATAGAACAAGGCCTATTCTGTCGCCCCGTCCGACCCCCAAATGGGTGTACACATTAGCAAGCTTATTGGATAGTTGTTTTAAGTCCATAAAAGTGTATTTACTTACATGACCATTTTCATCCTCATAGATCAGGGCCAAACGATTTCTGTCACCGGCGTATCTGTCGCAAATATACTCAGCAATGTTGTATTGTTCAGGTATTTCCCATCTATAATCTTGGTAAATATCCTGATAAATTTTAGCCATACTCCAACCCCCCTTGTTTAAATATTCCAACAATTTTGAATAATTGCAAAAGCAGTGCCAAAACCTGACCCCAAAACGACAGGCTTTGTGCGGTTTTACAATTACAACTTCTGTTTCACTGGTAGGACAAATAATTTTCCGATTCTTTTGAACCTTAAAGCTATCATTCTCTACAAGAGTGTCCTATAGATGCTCGGACTGTCCTATTGGCGCAACAGATTTTAAAAAATCCAAAATGTTACTTAACCTTAAAATAACGCACTTACATTAAAAAACCTTCCACCCTTGGGTGGAAGGTTTTTTCAACATATCCTGTTTTACTGTTTGAGAAGCTTCACCAGGAAGATGGCCGCCTCCCCGCGGGTGACCGCCCTTTCCGGGTTGAATTTTCCATTTTCCAGCTCTATCAGCCCCATGGCCGCCGCCGACGCCGCGTAGCCCCTGTATTCCTCCGGTATGGACCGGCCGTCGGAAACCTCAAGCCTGAATATATTGGACAGCCTGGCCAGTTTGCCCCATCCGCCGGCGTTGATTCCCAGCCGGGACAGCTGCAGCCTGTTCACGCCGTCATCCGGCCCCGGGCTGAAACCCTCGTCCAGTATGCCCCTGGCCCTGGCGCTGTCAAATACTGGTTTATGCCAGGGTTCTTCTTTTCCTGCTTCGTTCAAGGGGTAAAACGGCCCCCTGTTTGAAAAGGCCTTTACCAGCATGGCCAGCATCTCGGCCCCGGTAATACCGTCATCCGGCCGGAACAGGCCCCCGCTTCCCGTAACTATTCCTTCCCCGGCTAAAAGCAGTATATCCTTCTCCGCCGGGTGGCCGGAAATATCGCTGAAGGGCTGTTTACCTTTCTTTTCCACCGGCTTCCCACTGTAGTCTATCTCCTCGCCGCTCCTGGCGTCAAGCATGAACCCCCTGAAGCCGCTCATCCTGTATATAAGGTAATAGGAGGGCTCCCTTTCCGGTTCAAAGCGCTTGTGAGCCCGGCCGTACTCCAGCACCAGGGGATGTTCAGACAATGCCTTATCATTTGCAGTTTTGACGTCAATCACCCCGTCGGCCTTGGGAAAAGCCGCGTCCCACCAGGTCATGTCATAGAGCGTAATTTCCCCGGTGAGGGAATCCACCCTGACCCTGAAGCCGTTTTCCGGGTAAACAATGCCGTTGACCATCCTGCCGTAAACAAAGGTGTACGCCCGGGGCACCCTCTTGCCCAGCTTGATCCATGGACCGATTTCGTTTTCAGACTCCCTGAACACCACCTGGGCAGCCCTTGCCGGCTGTATATTCTTTACATACTGGTCCGCCGTCTTGCGGGCCTCCTCCGGGGTGACCTTCACCTGGGGCTCCTTATACATTTCCTCGTAGTTGAACGAAACGTCCTTGTAAAAAGATAACAGCCCCCCGCTCCTGGCGTCCAGCGAAACCCTTATCCATTTCTTGTTTTCCGGGTCCGAAAAATTGATGCTCCAAACCCTGCTGCCCGGGATGCCGTGGTGTCGGTCGAGGCTCCTGTTGGTAACGGTGTAACCCTTGGGCACGCCGACCAGCTGGCCGGCAAGCTCCTGGGCCCGGTCGGCGCTGATCAGTCCGGTTATCTCCTTGACAGCCTTATTCTCGGCGGGGGTAAGAGACACCTTGTAGGCCTTGCTGCTTTGCATCCGCTCTCCCCCGTAGCCGCCGTCATACATTTCATCTATGTAGAAATCCGCCAGCCTGGTATCAATTACTTCACCGGTAAGGGCGTTCAGTATAAACCTTCCCGGAGGCTTCAACCTGTACACAAGCCTCAGCTCCCCGGGAGAATCGGGGTCATCACCGTTAATCCTGAAATAGGTGAGCTCATAGCCGGACTTCTCGGCAAATATTTTCCGGGCCTCTTCCGGGCCTATTTTTCCCTGGGAAGGCGGGAGCTTGACATCGGTGAACCACGAAGCGTCGAACCTCACCAATTCTCCGGTCTCGGCGTTTATGCCCACGTTAATTCCCTGGTCGGTAACCGGTATGCCCCCGGAGGTCCTCCTGAAACTGAATTCATAAACCACGGGGTAATCCCGGTCATGGAAAATCGACACCTCACGCCATTCGGGCCTTTCTACCGGAACCGTGCTGGAATACTTGTCGGGGGCAAGCTTTGCCGCCTGCTCCCGGGCTATCTGGAGGCACTGTTCCCGGCTGAAGGCCGGAAGCCCCTTGTAGCGCGTACCGGGTATTACTGACTTGTATAAGCTTATATTGTCCACTTCACCGGTTGCGGCATTTACCGTTACATGCATGTTGGAGTCGTAAGGGCCGGGGCTGTACCAGCGCAGCATCCACTGTCCCCTGCCGTTGTACTCGCTGTATTCAGAGCTGAACTTGTCAAGCCCTTCGGGTATGAAAACCTTTTCCCTGGCTATTTGTATGGCCTTTTCCAGGGACACCCGGATGTCCGCCGCCGGTTTACCCTCTTTTTCCCCTGCCGGGTTGACCGTTATTTTTTCTTTCAACAATTGTACCGTTTCTGCCGCCGCGGGCAGCGGGGCTCCTGCCAGGGACGCGGCCAGCAGGCAGGCGGTAAGCCTTATCCCGGCTGATTTTTTCATCACCGCAAAACCTCCTGTTTAAAAAGTCCTCAAGATCAAAGACGAAGGCACAATTAAAATGTTCCCCGGTTAAAATAAACTTTTTTCAATATATTGGTGCCGTATTGGCGCAATAATTGTATAATATCACCAGCAGCATCTGAGGAGGTAATCTGACGTGTACTGCAAGGACTGCCTGTATTTCAAAGAGTTAAAGTCTGTGGGGAAGGCCCTGTGCCGCAAAACCGGCAAGGCGGTGGAAAACAACGACAGGCCCTGCGATGATTTCATACTGCGGGGACACATGATGGACGAGTGGGGGCAGTCTCCCTGCGGTGGGGACTCCTGCCGGTAGAATCAGTCTTCAGCCGTCGGTTGGTTTGACGGCAAGCCCGGAAAGAAGTGATCGTTACCATTGTATCCGCTGATTAGAAAGATTTTATTGCATTTTCTTTTTGTTTTACCATTGTTTTTAACGGGCTGTTCCAACCCTGGAGTTGAACAGACGGCAGCCATGGACAAGCCCGTGGAACCGAAAAAAATACGCATCGCCATGGTGGGGGACTTCCTTATTCACTCGCCGGTGATCGATTCGGCCCGGGACCCCCGTACCGGCAAGTATGATTTTAAAGAAATTTTCAAGGAGATCCGCCAGTATCTCTCCCAGCCGGACTTTACCGTGGCCAACCTGGAAACACGGTTTGCCGGCCCGGCAAAGGGGTACTGCGGCTACCCCCTCTTCAACTGCCCGTCGGAGCTTGCATACGACATGAAAGAGCTGGGGATTGACCTGGTGGCCACGGCCAACAATCACAGCATGGACATGGGAAAAGAGGGCGTGATAACCACCCTTGACAACCTGGACAGGGCGGGGCTGCGCCATATGGGCAACTACCGCAGCGCTGCGGAAAGGGAAAGGCCGGCGGTTTTTGAGATCGGGGGGATAAGGGTGGGGTTCATAAACTACGCCCAGGACACCAACGGCATACCAGTCCCCTCGGGAAGCGAGTACCTTGTCAACCTTATCAGGAGGGACCTGATGCAAAAGGAGATAAAAAACATTAAAGCGTCCGGCGCCGACCTGATAATAGCGTATATACATTTCGGCACCGAGTACCAGAGGCACCCCAACGAGTTACAAAAAACACTGGCCAGGGAGCTTTTCGAGTCCGGTGTGGACGTGGTGGCCGGGGCTCACCCCCATGTGCTTCAGCCCATGGAGTGGCAGAAGGTGCGGATTGGCGGCAGGGAAAAGAATGTGCTGGCGGCCTACTCACTGGGAAATTTCATATCCAACCAGCAGTGGAGGCACTCGGACTGCGGCATAATACTGAACATTGACATAGTCAAAAGCCCGGACGGTGTGACCTCCCTGGCCGGGGCCGGCTACATACCGGTCTGGGTCCACAGGTACACCCAGGGCCTTTACAGGTACCGGCTGCTGCCGATGGAAAAGGCCATCAGGGATTATGAAGAAAAAAAGGACCCGCTGCTGACCAGGTCCCATTATCTGAGGCTGAAGGAAGCGTTAGAGGATACCAGGGAGCTTATGGGGCCGGACTTCAGACCCGGCCCGTAAGAAATACTATGCTGTATGAAATTGCTGTGGGAATAAGAAGGCAAGAGACAGGAGTCAGAATGAGATTGGGTATTTCTTTGATGTCGTAATAAATAAAGATTTCCTTTAGGGCACCAAATAATAAATGGCTTAGCTTTAAGCTGTAAGCTATTAGTTTTCTGTTATAACTGGTAATTATTGGTTATTTATACCCTGAAAATAGCTGTCCGCCATCAGCTCTCAGCTTTAATTAGCCACAGAGGACACTGTGGCTTTAAAAGGACCCGAATTTTCATTCTCCTTGGTGGCTGCTTTGGGCAGCCCGGGTGTCTGTTTTCTTTCTCCTGTATTCTGTCTCCTGTC
>JBMOPC010000118.1:0-38530 GCA_049323915.1 Bacillota bacterium | reverse complement strand
AAATTAAATAAAAAATACACGCCAGGCTGAAGCGATTGGTTGAAAAGGAAGCCGACAACGTTTTCAGAAGCAGTTATTCCTCCATAGAAAAGATTGTAAAACGTGTATGCATGGAAAAGATTAAAAAAGTTGACCGCCAAAAGGTAATGCTGCTTAATGTCAACTGCCTTGCGAATGAGGAACAGTGCGCCGAACTGGGGTGGTTTTTGGAAAGAATCAACGAAAACCCTCATTTGGAGGCAATATTTTCCGGACCCTGGCCGCCATACAGTTTTATGTAGCACTAAAGAGGGAGATACGCCATGAAGCCTTCCCGGGAAAATCAGGTTACCCTGACAGGCTTGCTGGAAAGGGTATTGGACAAAGGAATAATACTGGATGCCGATTTGCTTATTTCCATCGGAGGTGTTCCTTTGATTGGAGTGAATTTGCGGGCGGCTATAGCGGGGATGGAAACCATGCTTAAATATGGCCTCATGAAGCAGTGGGATGAAGAAGTGAGACGGGCGGAGAGTGTGAAACTGACAGCCCGGCGTCAGGGGGAGATATAAAGATATGGCTGGAAAAAGTGAGGACGACAGGGAAAAATTAAATTCGGCCAGTGGTCTGGCCGGGATATTGAAAGGTTTGGCCAGTCTGGTGGAAGCCGTTGGTAAGCTTGAGAAAGAGGGCCTGGCGGAAATAAGCAAAAGCGGCCGGTTTGAGAGGGGCAGGAACCTGAAGGGAATTTACGGCTATACTGTCCGTATGGGGCTGGAAGGGACTCCGCTACTGGAGCGGTTTGGCCATGTAATTAAGGAGGAAAAACTTCCCGAGGAGGATATGAGAGAACCTATTGTTGATATTATCCCCGAGGAGGATCACTTTTTGATTATCGCGGAAATGCCAGGGGTGGATGAATCAGACATTGATGTTCAGTTTGGCGAAGAATCCGTGCTTATTACCGCCGACGGCAAAAACAGAGGCAGGAAATACAGAAAGGAAATAACCGTCGAAGACCTGAAAAAACCGGTACAATTCACAAAAAACTATCATAACGGCATATTGGAGATTAGATTAAAGAAAAATTAAACTGACCTGGTTATGAGAGGTTTTATTATGATCACTGAAAAGGAAATACAGCTCAAGGTAACCGAAGCCATTCCCAGGGACGTGGGGAGGAACATCGCCCGGTTTGACCCGGCGTACTTTAAACTACTGGAGGTTGAGATAGGCGACATCGTAAAGCTGGAAGGCAAGCGTACGACCTGCGCCAGGGTTATGCCCACCTTCCCCGGGGAAAGAAACAAGGAAATCATTCAAATAGACGGGATTACACGGGAAAATGTACAGGCCGGGCTGGGAGAGAAAATAAAAATCACAAGGGTGGACAGAAAGGCGGCCAGAGAGATCGCCCTGGCGCCGCTCGCGCCTTTCTCCCTGGCAAAGATAAAAAAGGACGGCGGTTATTTGAATAAACTGCTGGATGGCCTGGCCTGCACCAGGGGTGACAGGATCAGGGTCAACCTTTTCGGGGCCAGTTCCCAGGAGTTTATTATACAGGAAGCTCAACCGGACGGCTTTTTGCAGGTGGATTCGTCCACCCGGGTGAGACTGGCTACAAACCAGGCGGAAACCGGATGCAGGGCCGGAAAAGGCAACAAGGTGTTTTACGAGGATATTGGGGGGCTTGACTCCGAAATCAAGCGCATCCGGGAGATGGTGGAACTGCCCCTGAGATACCCTGAGGTGTTTGAAAGGCTGGGGATAGATCCGCCCAAGGGACTTCTCTTGACCGGGCCGCCGGGCACCGGCAAGACTCTCATAGCAAGGGCGGTGGCTTCGGAGACCGAGGCCGGTTTTATCAACATCAATGGCCCGGAGATAGTGGCCAAGTACTATGGAGAAAGCGAGGCCAGATTAAGGGAGATTTTTGAAAAGGCCAGGGAAAAGGCCCCCACAATAATCTTCCTTGATGAAATTGACGCCATCGCTCCCAAGAGGTCGGAGGTGGCCGGGGAGGTTGAAAAAAGAATTGTGGCCCAGCTCCTGGCCCTTATGGACGGGCTGAACGACAGAAACGGAGTAATAGTCATCGGGGCCACAAACCTGCCTGATTCCCTTGATCCGGCCCTGCGTCGGCCCGGCCGGTTTGACAGGGAGTTAAGAATCGGCCCCCCCGATGAATACGGGAGGTTAAAGATACTGGAAATCCATACCCGTGGGATGCCCCTGGCAGGCGACGTGGATTTAAAGTACCTGGCCGGACTGACCCACGGCTTTGTGGGAGCGGATTTGGCCGCCCTCTGCCGGGAAGCGGCCATGGCATCGCTTAGATCCGTATGGACTGACATAGATTTTAACAGCCACACCCTGCCGTCCAGCTTTCTGAACAGCCTGGAGGTATGTATGGACCACTTCAGGGAGGCTCTGCGGGAGATTGAACCCTCTTCCCTCAGGGAAGTCTTTGTGGAAAGGCCGGTGGTGAGGTGGGAGTCCATCGGCGGGATGGGACAGATAAAGCAAATATTAAGGGAGTCCATAGAGTGGCCGGTTAAATACTCTGAAGTGTACCGCGCCGTTGAACTTGCCCCGCCAAAGGGAGTGCTGCTCCATGGCCCTCCAGGCACGGGCAAGACGCTTTTGGCGAAGGCGGTGGCGGCTGAAAGCAACGCAAACTTCATTTCCATTAAGGGTCCGCAGCTTTTCTCCAAGTGGGTGGGGGAAACGGAAAAAGGTATCAGGGAAGTGTTTAAAAAGGCCAGGCAGGCCGCTCCCTGCGTCGTTTTCTTCGATGAGCTGGACGCCTTGGCGCCCAGGAGGAAGAATACGGGTGGGGACGGGGTTGCCGACCGGGTGGTGGGACAGCTTCTTACCGAGATTGACGGACTGGAGGAGTTGCGGGGGGTTGTTCTGCTGGCCGCCACAAACAGGCCAGACCTGGTGGATGAGGCCCTGCTCAGGTCCGGGAGGTTTGATCTGCACCTGGAGGTGCCTATGCCGGACAGGGATGCTAGAAAGGAAATTCTTGCAATCAACCTGTTCAGGAAAAATATTGTTGTGGACCCCGACTTGGATTTATTGAGCGACCTCACTGCGGGATACAGCGGCGCCGACCTGGAATTGATATGCCGGAACGCAGTCATGAGCCTGATCAGGGAAAATATACTGGCCGGCAAGCCGACAGCGGGAAAATTTACATTGTGTGAACAGGATATTGTTGATGCTGTCAAGGAATTTGAACTATTGCGCAACAAGAGGCGTTGAATTATGGATAACCTGTCTCACCTGACTATGGGCGAGAGAATAAGGTATCTTCGTTTGGAGAAAAAAAAAAGGACTCTTAAAAAATATAGTTTACAGGAGCTGGCCAACCGCCTGGGGGATATAAGCAAGCAAACCCTCAGCCAGATTGAGAGGGGTAAGATTAAAAACCCCAGTGCTTCAATATTGAATAAAATAGCCACAGAATTCGGGGTTACCATTGATTATTTGGTTTCCGGAATAGAAGGTAATAAAGACAACTTTCTACTATCCAAGAATTCTCTCTTTAACAGCGTCAAGCGTTGCAGGGAAAAGATGGGAAACAATTGCCGGGCGGGCAGCAAAAACGCATTTATATATAAAAAAATCGAAAATCTGTTGGATCTGTTTGATGTGATTTATAACTGCCTGCAGTTTGACGTGCGGGATAATTATGACCGGTATACCGTAAATCTAAATAAACTGACAAGATTCATCGATAATATCGCCATGTTTCTTGAGGGGGATAAGATTGAGTCAGGGCTGGAAATAATAGTGGATCAGGCCTTCTGGAGATTGGGCAAAATACTCAGGGAGTTCGCCGTTCGCATGGACCAACATGGAGATCGCAACCTGTATCCTGAAGAGTTGGCCAGGATATCAGAAATCGTCGGAGATGCCCTGGAGAAGTTCCAAAGCGAAAAAGACGTTCTCCAGAAGGTAATGGAAATAGACCTGCAAGGGGCCAGATTGAGCCTTGCGTATTACGGGTTTATCAATATACCTGAAGAATATTGGCTTGACTTCAAAAAAAGGATAATTCTCGAGTGGGAAATAATAATGCAAAAGGTTAAGAGAATGACTTAGCAGGCAGGTTATGATGCCTCTGAGAACTTATACCGCGTGTACAAGGTCCCGGCGTAAACCTCCCCCCGGTTTGCTTGCGGCAATTGCTATTAAGGACCGGAAATCCGAAAAATGCAAAAACAATTTTTAATAAAAAGTGTCTAAAACACGCACCTTCCAGCGGTTGCCATAATAGTATATGGATAGAAAGGTGAATAATAGGAAGTTCACTTGATTCTCGTTAAGGGGGGTGTAACTAATGGCAGTAAGAAAGGCAATTGCTTCTTCCAGCCTGGTAGAGGTGGTTGACCGTATTCTGGACAAAGGCGTCGTTATAGACGCCTGGGTCAGGGTGTCCCTGGTCGGTATTGAGCTGCTTGCCATCGAAGCGCGTGTCGTCATCGCCTCTGTGGACACATATCTAAAGTATGCCGAGGCTATTGGCCTTACTGCTACCGCTGCCATGCCTGCTTAAGACAAAAATCCATACTGCGAGTTAAAAAATACTACTAGCTAGAGGGAGGTATTTTCATGGCTGTACAAAAAGCAATTGCTTCTTCCAGCCTGGTAGAGGTGGTTGACCGTATTCTGGACAAAGGCGTCGTTATAGACGCCTGGGTCAGGGTGTCCCTGGTCGGTATTGAGCTGCTTGCCATCGAAGCGCGTGCCGTCATCGCCTCTGTGGACACCTATCTCAAGTATGCCGAGGCAATAGGCCTGACCGCCACCGCCGCCATGCCGGCTTAAACTATAGCATGGGCTTGATACACCTGTTACACCCGCCCGGAAAATGGGCGGGTGTAACAATAAACATTCAGAGAGGGTGAGACAGTTGGGCAGTAGAAGAGACAGGATCAACAATGAAAAAGCCCGCCGCCGGGAAGCAAAGGTATACAACGAAAATCTGCAAAAGGAAGTCGCTGCTCTGTTGAAACTTTTTCACAACCAGCACCAGCAAATGTCGATTGCCCTGCGCAAAGACCTTGCGGCTTATGAAAAGGCAAGGGTACAAGCGGCCAGGGAAGACGCCCGCCAGAGGGCGATCTACGAGAAAAACAGAGTGCAAGCGGCCAGGGAAGACGCCCGCCAGAGGGCGATCTACGAGAAAAACAGAGTGCTGGAAGTCCATGAATTTATGAACGAGGTGCGGAAGTACCTGCTGGACTTGCTGGATTTGGATTTTGGCGTAAAAAGTGATTGTGCCTAAAACAGGACCGGGCAGATGCCCTTGATGTGGATATCAAATTATTTCTCGGAGAAGCCGGAAGGAAGGCCGTCTCCGCGCCCGTGTCAACCGGTAGCGGATTAAAAGGTTGACACGGCATTCTCCACATCGAGGGTTTCTGCTTTGCTGCAGATAAACGGAACAAAAACCTTCTTCCGATCGTCTAAACGATAAAAAAGGCCATTCATGGCCGTCCGGAGAATCGGAGGAGGGTTTTAACATTGGAGTTCTTGAACGGTAAAAGGGTTTTCATACGCCGGGACGGCGAGGAGAGCGGCTTTGACGGGGTTGTGACCCAGGTCAAGGGAAAGTGGATTTGCGTGGCGGTGGCCGACCCGGACCCGGTGGGGTTTGACGGCATCTGGATCAACACGGATTTGCAGAGAGAAATCGCGGTGCTGAAATAGCTGACTTGGAAAAAAGCGCCCCATCCGGGGCGCTTTCCGCTTGTAGAGTTTTAAATATCCGGGTCCTCGAACACCTGGGGAGGCGGGCACTGGTCGCAGTTGTACGGGCTTGAGAGCTCGTCGTCCACGCAGAACTCGAAGCAGACTGTGGGCGTGGTGAATGTCGGGCAGCCGGGGGATGTGGGCGGCGTCGGCATGGGCGGCGTGCAGGCCGGCTCGTCGGGGGCGCACTCCAGCTGGCACACGATGGCGTTGCGGCTTTCGAAGCAGCCGAATTCCTTCTCCACCCGGAACACGGCGGTGAGCACCCCGTTGACCGTGGTAATGGTGGCGCTGTATACCCTGGGGAACAGAATTACAAAGGCGCCGCTGTTGATAATGGGGCCGAAGCACAGCACGTTCGGGACGTCGAAAATGGGGATCTGCAGCGGCAGGTTGGTCACCACTTTGGTGATAACCCCGATGGGCAGCCCGTTGGCGTCAACAACTATGGCTATAATGGTGTAGCTGACCAGTACACGGCAGCACCCGTTTGTACAGGAGTCAAGTACGATACTAAAGTTGGTGATGGTGGGCAACCCCTGCAGGCAGGCCCCGGGCGGAATAGGTATGGGAGTGGCCGACCCGAAGGGAACAAAGGTGGTGGAGTAGTGGATATCATGGAAGCATTTTGCCCCCCAGCGGCAGACTACTTCCTTGATGGAAGGTATGCAGACCGTTTCCGGTATCTGCCTGTTTTGTACAAAAACATCCTTCATATTCTTACCTCATTTCTTTGAGTATGGTTATAGCTAAAAGGGTGATTAACCCTGTTTTGCCAATTAATACCTCCTTTCTGGAATAGATATAAACAAATAAATGGGAGTATTTATCCTATGGTCCATATTATGGAGAGGGACTGTGATGTGTTACTACCATTAACCATCGCAGGTAAAAATATATGATATAAGCCAGTATTAAAACAAAAAGAAAAAGACGCCTTTAGGCGTCTATTAGATGATTGCTTGCTTGATTAGCTACTTACCCGCGAAATGTTGTACGACCACTTTCCCCCACGTGCTGCCGTTGACAACACCCAGCCCGATGTGAGTGTGGCGGGGGTCAAGAATATTGCGGCGGTGTCCGTCGCTGTTCATAAAATTGGTGTGGGCTTCCTGCACGGAGCGGGCAAAGGCTATATTCTCGGCTCCCAGAATATAGTATCCGGTGATCCCGGCCTTTACCATCTGCTCATACGGTGTTCCCAGTGTGGGCGAGGTGTGTGAAAAATAATTGTTTACCGCCATGTCCGTGGCTTTTGCCCTGGCAGTTCCCACGAGACGCATGTCCACCCCGAAGGGTTTGAGGCCACGGCTTGTCCTCTCCTGGTTGATTAAAGAAAGAAGCAGGGACTCTTCAGCTGTCAGGCCGGTTGGCGCCGGAGCCGGAGTTGGAGCCGGAGCCGGAGTTGGAGCCGGAGCCGGAGTTGGAGCCGGAGCCGGTGTTGGAGCCGGAGCCGGTGTTGTGCCCCTGTTGGCGTAAGCTACCGATATTGCTTTGTAAGTTGCGGTATCCACCACCCCGGTTACCGGAAGCCCTTTATCTTTCTGGAATGCCTTGACCGCCGCCCCGGTGTAGGCGTCATAGCGGTAGTCCACAGTTCCCGCGTTGTAACCCAGGGCGCTGAGCATGCTTTCTATGTTCTTTACGGTATAGGAATAAGTTCCCACCTTGCCGTATACAGCCTCGGCAAAAGCGCCCGTCATGGGGATAGCCAGGGTGATCAGGAACACGGCAAGGGTAACTATAGCGATTTTAATGGAAACGGTACGTTTCATTCTCAAAAACCCTCCTTAAAAGTTTTGTAATTAGTGTCAGGGGCCTGAGACGTAACGGCTTACCACCATCCTTTCGTCGGTATTCCGGTTGTCGGGAAAACATCCCACTTTTGGTAAGCGGACAAGGATATAGTAGCAGAATTATCGACATGTTTCTACAACCAATATCTGGATGCAGGCTGACAAAAAAAGTTGCCTTAATAAGCAACCTTAGAATTATGTCTCTATGGCATATCAAAAAACACTGAAAATAGAACTCAGAACTCAGAACTCAGGACTCAGAATCCAGAATAAGGATGCCGGATTCCTTGCTGAAGTGTACGTAGGGGGGAGGACCTTTCAGGCCGGAGCGAATGTTTCCGGAGGTTGTTAACGGCTCTTGACGAAGGAGCATTACGGAATGCCGGGCAGATTGCAGGACGCAGTTGCAGCCCGAGTAGTGCATGGACACACGTACGAGGGCGGCCGGCAGGCCGTAAGCGACGAGCATAGAGCCGGTTCAACCGGAGGACTGTGAGCCCGGACTGAAAACCGCACACCCGGCCCCGGATTTTCATTGCCGGTGGTGCCGCGCTTTGCGGCATGGGAGTCTGGATTCCGGCCCGCAATTCCAGCCTCCCGGGGCAAGCTAGTTCCTCCTTGACGCTATCAGCTCCGGAGCTTTGTTCCGGGTTTTTTTAAGATGGATGATTATCTTGGGGGGGGGTTCGGGAAACCCCTTTACAACGTACACATATACCTCTTCTTTATTATGAAGCTCATAATTGTCTTTGTTGTCAGGTTTACCCACGCTCACGGCGGGGGATATTCTGAGATGTCCCCCTCACCCCCTGCAATGCTTCTGGTTAATTGTGATTGCTCTGGCGTTTTGCCTGGCGTATTCCCATGCCTCTTCCGTGAAAATCACTGTCAAAATGGAGTCCCCCCTTACACTTTTAATCCGTCTTTTTCCAATATATGTGCAAAAAACCATTGATGTTCCGGCATCTGACAGTATCATCCCGCCGGGTTTATTCATAGAATGAATTACATTTTATGAAAAATTTGTTAGGGAATGATTGGATGCCACTTGTCAGTGTCATAGTGCCTACCTGCAACCGGGCCGGGATGCTGGAGAGAGCGGTTGAAAGCGTCCTGGAGCAAACATTCAGGGATTTTGAACTAATTGTGGTGGATGACGGTTCGACGGACAAAACAGGCGAGGCAATAAAAAAATATTCGGAGAGGTTAAGGTATTTTGCCAAAAAAAACGGAGGAGTGGCCAGCGCCCGCAACCTGGGAATAAAAAAGGCCAGGGGGGAGCTGGTGGCCTGGCTGGACGACGATGATTTTTTTTATCCCCAAAAGATTGAAAAGCAGGTGACGTATTTTAAAAAGCATCCGGAGGCGGGCCTTGTTTACACCGGGCACGTGACCATAGACCTCACGGCTCGCCAGACCAGAAAGTCTTACCTGGTCCCGCCGTTGTTCAGGGACTGTGAATCCTTGAGAAATGCCCTGTTAAAGCACTGTTTTTTTGCCAACAGCACAGTGATGATGAAAAAAGAGTGCTTTGACCTTGCCGGGACTTTTGATGAAAGGCTGGGCCACACCGTGGACTACGATATGTGGTTGAGAACGGCGGCTTTTTTCCGTTTCGGATGTGTTCCCGAGGTGCTGGCGGGTTATCAATGGCACGGTAAACAGATTTCCGTCCGGAGGGATAACAGGATTCTTCCGGTGCTGAGAAAAAGAGCGCGGGAGCTGTATGAAAAACACCCCTGCCGGGAGGTGGAATGAATGTCCGGCCCCCTGGTTTCGGTTATTATTCCGGTGAAAAACGAGGGAGTAAACATCTTTAACACGGTGAAATCAATGCTGAGCGCCGCCAATGCCACTCCCCATGAAGTGGTGGTTGTGGATGACGGCTCCCAGGACCATTGCTGCCGGTTTTTATCCGGCAAGTCCAGTCCCGGGGTAGTCCGGCTAATCACCACCCAGGGGCTGGGTGCGGCCCTTGCCAGAAATGCCGGGGCGGCTCACGCCCGGGGGGAAATTTTTATTTTTTGTGACGCCCATATTTTTGTTGAGGATTACTGGATTGACAGGCTGATAGAGCCTCTTACCGACGGCAAGCTTGACGCCGTGTGTCCCGGCATTGCCCCTCACGACAGGCCCAATGACGTTGCCGGAGGGTTTACCTGGGATGATAAGCTGAAGTTTACCTGGCTGCCCCGGCCTCCCAAACTGTCACCTTCCCCCCTTTTGCCGGGGGGGTGCCTGGCTGTAAAATCCAGGGTTTTTTTTGATGTGGGGCAGTTTGACCGGGGGTTGATTGTCTGGGGCCGGGAGGACGAGGAGATTTCTTTGAAAATGTGGCTGTTCGGATATCGCCTGGGGGTTAACCCAGGTGTAAAGATTCTCCATGTTTTCCGTGAGAGACATCCGTATACCGTTACCTGGGAGAATGTGGATTACAACCTTCTCCGCATGGCTTACAGCCACTTCCGGAGCGAAAGGATTGCCAAGGTGATTGAACTGATTAGAGACCACCCGGGCAGCCACAGGGTGGAGAGGCGTGTTATAGAAAGCGATGTTTTAATCCAGAGAAGTGAGTACATGAAAAAGAGAAAAAGGGATGACGACTGGTTTTTTAATAGGTTTCGGATCCCGTTTTAATAGCTTGAATGTTTTTGGCGGGAAGGTGTTGTCAATGATCTCCGCATCAGAAAGGTGTAAGATCGCCGTGGTGGGGCTCGGCTACGTGGGCCTGTCCATAGCATCTGTGCTGGCCCGGCGTGGGGCAAGGGTTTTCGGGATAGACCGCAGGGAGGATGTCGTTGCCAAAATAAACGCCGGTATCTGCCCTATCCGGGAGCCTTTCATGGATGACCTGGTACGCAGAGTAGTAGATTTTGAAAAGCTCAGCGCCCACACTGACCCTTCGGTGGCGGGGGAGGCGGGTGTTATCATGCTGTGCGTCGGTACACCCCTTGATCAGAATTACAGGCCGGACACAGGGCAGCTCAGATCGGCCCTTGAGGATATCTCCCCTTATTTGGCCGGAGGCAAGGCGGTTATTTTAAAGAGCACGGTTCCGCCGGGAACAACAAGGAAATCGGCTGAATACCTCGCTGCTAAAACCGGTCTTATGCCCGGGCAGGATTTTTCCATGGCCTGCTGCCCGGAGCGCTTGGCCGAGGGCAGGATGATAAAGGATGTTGAGACAATACCGGTTGTAGTGGGAGGGCTGATTCCTGACAACACCCGGGAAATTTCCGCTTTCTGGCGCGGCATGGGGTGGGAAACAATTACCGTTTCAGGGCCGGAGGAGGCTGAAATGAGCAAGCTGGCCGACAACCTTTGGATAGACATAAACATAGCCATTGCCAATGAGCTCAGTATGGTCTGCCACAGGATGGGGCTGGATGTTCTGGAGGTAATCAGCGCGGCCAACACTCTGCCAAAGGGGTCGGGAAGGGTGAACATTCTTTTGCCCGGCCCTGGTGTGGGCGGCAGCTGTCTGGTTAAGGACCCCTGGTTTTTGCACTATCTTGGAGAGGAACACGGTCTGACACTGAACCTCCCCGCCGCCGGGAGGAAAATAAACGACAGCATGCCCGGGCATATCGTCAAAATACTGGGTGAAGGCCTGAAAAAGGCGGGGGTGGGAATGGACCGCGCCCGGATAACAGTCCTGGGTTTGTCCTTCAAGCAGAATACCGGGGACACCCGGTTTTCACCGTCAATACAGCTAATCAGGCTTTTATGGGAGGCCGGGGCCGTGGTCCGGGCGTATGACCCCTGGGTTGAGCCGAATCATGCCATGGAAATCACCACGGGCATGGCCGCTGTGGAGACAGACATGAGGCAGGCGGTTCTGGGGTGCCATGCGGCGGTGTTTATGGTGGGACACCCGGAATTTTTGCAGGAAGCGGGGCGCTGGAAGGAAATACTTCCGGCGGGGTGCCTGGTGATGGACTGCAGGCACATTTTTGACCCTGTGGAAATGAGAGGGGCTGGCATTAGTTATTTGGCGCCGGGGAGGCGGATATCCCGTTGAGAATGGTGGGAGAAAAGGCAATGCAAAGTGTTTTGGTAACCGGGGGGAACGGATTTCTTGGCAGCCACATCTGCCAGAGTCTTGTGGAAAGAGGGTACGATGTTTCCAGTATTGATATAGCCCCCTATAAATGGCGGGATGAATTTGCTGATTTTGTGGAAAGTGGAAGGTTGCGCCTGCTGGAAGGTGATATTGCGGACGAGCGTTTTGTTTTCAGTGTGATTGACCGGGCAAGGCCTGAAATTGTCATTCACCTGGCATCGGTGGTGGGTGTCGGGCGTTATATTCAAGATCCCATGAGGGTGATAGAGATTAACCTGTTTGGGTTAAGAAATATTCTTAGATCTATTAAAGGGAGTGGGGCCAGGATAGTATTTGCCAGCACCAGTGAAGTATACGGTAAAAACCCCGAAGTCCCCTGGATCGAAGAGTCTGACCGGGTACTGGGCCCCACCGGGGTAAGCCGGTGGTCGTACAGCACCAGCAAGGCTGCGGCGGAGCATATGATCTGGGCCTGCTCCGGTCCCTACGGTCTCGATGCGGTGGTGGTAAGGTATTTTAACCTGTACGGCCCCAGGCAAAAGCCCGAGCTGCTGGTCCCTGCCCAGATACTCCGGGCGCTTACCGGCGGGGAGCTTTTGGTTTATGACGGCGGAAATCAGACCAGATGCTTTACATACGTGGATGACGCGGTGTCGGGCACATGTGCGGCCGCCTTCAGCCCACATGCCCCGGGGCTGACCTTCAATATCGGATCGCCCGTGGAAACCTCCGTTTTGCAGGTAAGTCGCATGATAGGCGAAATGTCGGGGAATGGGGGGTACATCATCAGGGAGGTGTCTTCGGGGGAAATTTACGGGGATGCGTATGAGGATATACCAAGGAGGGTGCCCGATACCCGGAGGGTTGCCGGGGTTTTGGGCTGGGAGGCTTCAACGCCTCTCAGGGAAGGCCTTCTCAAAACCATACAGTGGTGGCGGGACCAGATTGACGGTGCCGGGCCCTTAACTTATTAACTTATGGTTAAAAGATCAATGGTTTAAGGGGTCCCGGAGCGTGTCGCAGGGACGGTTCCGCTGACATATTCAGCATGGAGGCATCATCCACTGTCGAAGGAACCGTCCCCGCGACACGCGCAAAGGCTTTCAACCCCCAAAAGCTAAAACCTGCCGTACTTGAATACATGGCTCAGCAGGTCAAACCGGCCACGTTTAATTTAAGGCTTGTCTATCTGAAGGCGTTTTTTGACTGGTGCATACAGGAGGGTACGCTTCATGCTTTTGGAACAATACCCCTATTGATACTTGTAATCCTTTCTATTTGTCTGATTGATAAACTATATTCTTCTTTTAGTTCTTTGCGATTGTCAATAACCCCGTCCCCTTGGGTCATGGGTTTTGTTTAGGCTTTGTGTTTTGGCGTAAGAAATCTATTATTTCCTGACCGTTCCCGTGGGGTATGTCAAGCTGCCTGAACAGCCACGGGTCGTAAACCACAATCCCGTGCCTGCGGTAAAAGGTTATCATGCTGTTTTTCAGCCGGTCCCAGTCGTATCGGTTCAGAGTATAAACCTGGTCCCGCATTTCCCTGCCCTCCGTTGAGGCGTGATGGTGGATAACCAATGATCTGGGGGAATTCACCATCTTAAGGCCCGCATGGTTCATCTGAAGGGAAAGGTCGTTGTCTTCCAGACCCCCGAAAAGCTCCTCGCAAAAATCCACCCTGTCAAACACCTGCCGCCGGTATATGGCGGCCCCTCCGGGAAGCCACCGGCACTGCCGGTCTATATAGGTCTTAAGGTCATTGTAATTGAGAGAGTTGTCTATAAATGAAAAAACAATGAACTGCCCGGACAAGCGGTAATTGCCCCCGTTGTACTGTATCTTGCCGTCCGGCATCACAACCTTGCAGCATGCCGCGTCGGCCCGGGATTCCTTGAGCCGGACCAGTAGGTTTTCCAGCCAGCCGGGGGTTACCCGGATGTCGTTGTCAATGGTTATGATAAAGTCGCCCTGGGCTTTTCTGACAGCCTTTTTTCTTCCCCCGGCGCAGCCCAGGTTTTCTTTTTCCTGCAGCAGGGTTACATTACGGTTCTGTTTTGCAAACCATTGAAGGAATTTTACTGTTTCGTCAGATGAATTGTTATCAAGTATTATAAGCTCAAAGGGCAGTCTTGTGCTTTTAACCAGTTGTTCCAGGGTTGCTCTTGTCCTCTGCCACCTGTTCAGGGTAAGCATTACTATTGATATTTTTTTACTGCCTATGTCACCCCTGAAGATCCTTCTCCTGACCACAGCCACATCCCTGGCACGGTAAGCCAGGGCCGACTGCTCCCGTTTTTTAACCTGGGAAATCTGGTTGGGGTGAATGCGGTATTGATATAAATATTCCGGTATGTGAAGGAAAGAAAATTTTTCCGACAGCCTTAAGGCCATATCGTAATCCTGGCAGGAGTCAAATTCCTTTTTAAACAGGCCGGCTTCGTAAAAGGCCTCCTTCTTAATTATTTTTAAATGGCTGGCAAACATGTACTTCAGTATCTGATCACTGGGGTTTTTGAAGCTGTACTTATGGAATTCCGTTCTTGATACAACCCGGCCTTTATCATCTATTTGCTCGCGGTTTGAATAAAAGTACCTGACCTGAGGGTTCGCCTTTATGTAAGACACCGCCGTTTCAACGGCGTGGGGAGGCAGAATGTCGTCACAGTCAAGAAATGCCACATAATTACCCGTTGATTGTATAATAGCCCGGTTAGTGGCCATGGAGATACCTTCGTTGGATTTACTGAAGTAAATCTTTACCCTGGGTGCTCCATGGAACCGCCTGAGTATATTTCGGACTGCGGGGTCGGTGGAGCGGTCGTCCCAGACAATTATTTCAACTTCCGGGTAGGTCTGGTTGGTTGCGCTTCGGATGCAGCTTTCTAGAAAGCGTGTGTGGTTGAAAACCGGTATTACTATACTAACCCGGGGAAAAGGGCTGGTAACGGAAGTCATATATAAAACCTCCTGCTCCCGGCAAACACAAGGTATTTTTTGGATGGCCCGGGAGTTTCATTCTCCAGTTATTATTAATTCTTTTAGAATTAAATTATGAGTATCGGGGATGGTTTGTCAGCGTTTTGCAAACTTTTTTAACACTTATGGAAAATACGTGGAAGTAAATACCAAAGATGGACAGTAACACTAGGAGTATAAAAATAATATGATAAAAAAGCACGGAACTGTTGTATGACTGTGCATTTTTGTAAAAAAGCAAATTTAACTTTTAATGAAGGAGGCTTATGCATGGCGTGGGCGACCGACCTTTACGAGGTTCAGTCAGGCAGGGAGGAGATCTGGGGCAAATACTCTGTTGAGGGGGGTTATAACCAGGATGTGGTTATAGACATGAGGGAGGAAGACCTGGTTTTCTTCGGCAGGATTACCGACAGTCAAAAAAACGGCGTTTCCGGTGTGGTTGTATTTGTATCTGCAACTATGGAAGACGGTTTGGAAATCCCTATGGCTTACACATACAGCGGAAAGGACGGCAATTATCTCCTTTCTGTAAAGAATTCAGTTGCCGGGGTCCAAAAATACATAATCAGGGCAGGCACATGAGTTTAAATCAGTATTTAGCTGCCAGCAACGGAAAAAACAGTTCCACATTAAAAAAGGGAGGTATTATTAAATGGCGTGGGTTATGGACAGCTGCGAAATAGAAGCCGGAGGTGATTTGGAGCAGGGTTTTTATCAAGTGCAGGATCTGTGCGTAAGCGAGGTAAATGACGTAGTATTTTACGGAAGGATCAAGGATGGCAACGACACCGGGCTGGAAGGGGCCCTTTTAAAGATATTTGCGGTTAAAAACGACGGCATAGAGATTCCCTTAAGCCATTTTTACAGCGGGAAAAACGGGTATTATCTGGTGAATATTCCCCGTCCCGATTTCACCGTGGCAAAATATATAATCAGGACCAGCAAGAGCAGCATCCCTTCTCCGGTAGGCCAGGGCCGGTTTCAGAAAGTTTCTGCGAGAGTTTCGCTTCCCCTGGAGGTTAACAATCCAGTCGAGATGATCGGCGAATAAACGCCGCGAGGATGGATGGTTTATGTCCGAGGCAAAAAAAACCGGGGAGGGTCTGGAAAGCAAAGCCATAAATTTCTGGGGCAGGGTAAGGGACCCGCGGGGTAATTTTGTTGAAGGAGCCCTGGTGATGATCACATCTTCCTCGGGAGGAAAAGAGGTGTCTTTGGGGCATACTTACAGCGGCAGGCAGGGCTTTTACCTTATAAGTGTAAACAATGAGGACCGGGACATTACTGAAGGGCCTTTCCGGGTTATGGCGGCAATGGGGGCTCAGGCCGTGGCCGGGACGCCGGAGGGTGATGCCTGGTACCGCATTTATCACCTTTCCGGCAAGAAGCCTCCCGCCATTGAATGCCAGGTTATCAATTACCATTTGCTGAAAGCCATTGCTGCCAGCCCCCGCCCGATATCAGTCGAGGCCGTCCCTGAAACGGTAAAGGTGTCTTTCTTCAAGGAAAGCCTGTCAGGGGTAAAGATCTGCCACATAAGAGGGCGGGGGTACATTCAGTCGGATAGCGATAAGGGTGAAGGGCTGTTCAGCATTACGGTGTGTGTCCTCGGTGAAGGGCTGAATGAGCAGGAAATGGTTAGAATGAAAACTGTGCCCGAAGAAAGAGAAAAAAAGAGCCTGTTTTTTGATTCGGGATCTATGATAGCGGATTTGTTTTCCTGATAGCGGATGGCCCGATTGAATTAGCTGCTGGTTATAGCCAGCAGTTTTAACTTAGGGGTAAGAAGCCACCCGGTAAAGGGTGGCTTAATCTTATCCGTCAAGGCTGTCCGCCAGAAGGTATATGGTATTTCTATCGTCTTTTTTTCCGGTGAAGGCCAGGTAAACTTTATCCAGCTGGTGCACTGCGGACAGATAATTGATTTTTTCATCCAGTATCTTTGAGGGGGGGCTGGAATCATCTATGTGGGCGCGATGGACCCCGCCACCGCCGGCCCAGTATACTACGGGGCCGGCCCCGGTTTTTATTGCCTCCGGCATAAAATCTGTTTTGACTCCCCGGGCAAGCACCCTTTCGCCTCCCCACCGACCCCCGGCGCCCAGGGTCTGGCATACAAGGCTGTTGCCCTTTTCTTCTTCCACCTGGTATAACACGTGTATGTCCTTTCCGGCGGCCCCGGCTATAATTCTGGGGTGGCCCCGGTGCAAAGGGGTGCCGGTGAGGGGAATAAACTCCTGCCACTGTCCGGTTTCTCCGCTGCAGGATGAGTAAAAAATCTGGTAATGGCCCCCGGTGAAAATCCTGCCGGCCAGGTGCAGGGTGTTTTGCCCGTCCAGCATTATATCCCCGCTCCAGTACAGTATCTCCTTAAAAAAATCAAGCCTGTGGGGCCACAGCGGCGGGGGGGCGGGGATGGGGGTGACGGGGCGGTCGTTTTTTTCCTGCCTGTGCAGGTCCAGTATCGTGTGTTTTAATGTCCACTGATCCGAGGAGTGGCTGCGGACTGCAAACAGCACGTGAACAAGGGTGTCTCCGCCTTCCAGCACCAGCGGACAGCAGGTAACAACCCTTTTGCCGGCGGTGGACATGATTATACCCCCCAGCCAGGACTTGCGGTTCCAGGTGACTATGTTTATGTCGGGCGGGTGAGTCTTTTTTGCCACTATATGTATCGAACCCCCGGTCCCAACGGTGGCCGCGAAGGGGCCGGAAACATCCGGCATTATCTCCCTGGCCGGGGACCAGGTCTTTCCTTCGTCCTCGGAGATACCGTAAGCCAGTGAGCGGTAACTGGTTTGAAAGATTATCCAGAGGCGGTTTTCAGCATCGTTCAGGATGCGGTGCGTAACCAGAGTGTCCGGGTTTTCGGGAACCTGATAGCCTGTGTTTATTATCATCGGGCGAGACCACCTTTTTGACGTTATGAAGAATACACTATTAATAATTATTAGCCGGTTGAAAAAAAATGCCCCCCTTTATAAAAAGAAAGGCCGGTTAAGGGGGATTTAGCCAATACTATCGTATGCTGCGGATGAACTCAATAAAACGGTTATGTGAGATGGCAAAATTACCGCTTACTTTTTCGTTTTTGCCGATATTTTTTGTTACCACTGATCCAAGGGTTATTGATGCGTTATCACCGATTTCTATCTGGTGGGAAATTGAGGAAGAGGGACCTATCCACACATCATTTTTGATTAGGACTCTCCCCATGATTGATGCGTTTGCCCCAATGAGGCACCTTTTTCCGATGACGCAGTCGTGCGCAATATATACGAGGCTGTCTGTTTTTGTGTGCTCCCCTATTATTGTGTAGCCCCCGAAGGTGGCGTTAGCCAAGGTGTTGCTTGCGCCGATCTCAGCAAATTCCTTTATCCATACGCCTCCGGCGTGAATAACCGGCCAGATCTCATCTCCTGTTCTTTTGTATTCAAATCCCTCGGCACCTATAACCGATCCGGCCCTGACAATAACGTTGTCTTCGATAATCACCCTGTCCAGTATAATTACCCCGGGCTCAATCACAACATTTTTCCCTATGACTACCCGATCGGATATATATGCCCCCGGGTGGATCCTGGCGCTGGAGGAGATGTTCCTTTCGGGAAAGGCTCCGTAAAAACCGGTGTTTGATGCCAGGTAATTATGCAGCCTGAAGAAAGTCTGCCGGGGATTTTCGACAGCTATAAGCGGAATTCTCCCTTCAAAAAAATGGGCCAGCTCCTGATTTGTAATAATGGCGGCTATGTTTTTATTGGATAATGCTTTTTGCACATATTTATCGTTTTCGCAAAATGTCAGTGTGTTTTCTTCTGCACAGTCCACCAGCCCCAGTTTCTTAAACCGGGATTCCCTGTCAAGCTGGTGGTAAAGTTTTTCAACGTCCTGGTAACGCATGATTAACAACCCCTTTGGATTAAGGCTCCTTATCGCAGGCGGAGTGGCATATCTGAAGTGCTAATGGGGTGAAAGATATACCTCCATCGTTTTACGGGCACATTCCACCCATGAAAAAAGGGGCACTCTGCTGACCCCCCCGGCCCGAAGGGCTTCCCGCAAGGAGGGGGTGGTGGCCACCCGGTACATTTTTTCCGCCCAGCTTTCAATGTCATCAGGGTCAAGCAGCAGCCCTCCGCCCCCAGCTATTTCGGGAAGGGACCCTCTGTCGGAAGATATCACCGGAGTGCCGCAGGCCAGTGCTTCCACCAGCGGAAGGCCAAACCCCTCAAACCGGGAGGGAAAGACAAGGGCGGTGGCGTGCCTGTACAGGGGCGGGAGATCCTGTTCCGGCACAAAACCGGTAATAACCGGCTTCTCTGGAAGTGTGCCCATAGTTTCAGCCATGGCCGGGCCGGGAGGGTCATTTCCCACCAGCACCAGCTGGTGCCTTCCCGGTTCCTTTGCCAGGAAGGCCGAAAAGGCCCGCAGCAGGGTGTCGCAGTTTTTTCGCCAGTCAAGCCCACCAACGTATAAAAAATATGGGGCGGTAATGGCGTATTTTTGCAGAACGGCCCCGTCACTCTCTTCATGCCGGGGGGAAAACAAATTTGTGTCAACCCCCAGGTGGGTTACCGATATGCGGGATGGCGGAAGCGAAAAAAATTTGATAAAGTCATCGGCGGTTGCCCGGGAAATGGCAATCACTCTGTTGGAAAGCGACAGCAAAGGGGCGAGGTTTTTTAGCAAAAAAGTTTTTTCCGCCGGATAGAGGTCCGGGAAGCGCAGGGGGATGGCGTCGGCCACCGAAACCACCAGTTTTACTCCGCGCTGCTTCAGTTTCACCAGGTCCGGAACAGTATATACGGGGTGGTAGAAGTCGGTTATATGAAAAACTTCTACCCCGTCTTCCAGAGTCAGTTGGAGGAGGTCTTTTTTTTCCGCCCTGGTACAGTGAATGGTTACGTTTCCGGGGGCGGAGACATTTAATAATCCCGACCCGTAATAAAGGTAAAAACGGTGAGAGGTTCCGGACTCTATCAATGACCGGCACAGGTTCTTGACATATGAACCTATCCCCCTGAACCGGTGGCCGGTTACAAGGGGGTTGACATCCAGACCTATTTTCATGAAGGATCACCCTGATTGTCAAAATCTCCCCTGATCTCGAGGTATTTAGCCGCGGCCACGAATTCGTACAGCGCCGACAGCACGCAGAGAACCAGCCCGTGTAAGCCGTCCCTGTATCCTTCCTGCCTGAAAAACATATCATTGAACTTGCGCAGGCCTGATATCACCATGTCGTTGGCCGAGAGGCCGGGCTTGTTTTTTGCCATTTCCCTCGCGTCCAGGTCGGTGTACCTGTTGAATTTCTCCAGGTACTGGTGTATCGAATGATAGGTGTAGTGCTCCATAAACCCTTTCCTGAGAGGTTTTACTATGTAGGGCGACACTGTAAAGCTTTCATGCACCTCCCGGTGTATGACCCTTACCGAGTCTTTTCGAAAAATCTGAAGCGCGGGGGCGGGGTACCACCCGCAGTGCTCAATCCATTTTCCCAGGAAAAAGTGCTTGTAGTTCAGTATGAAACCACGGACTTCTCCCGGCGAAGCAAGGGATTCCATTATTTCACCGGACAGAGCCCGGTCCACCACCTGGTCCGCAGCCATTAACAAAACCCACGGGTGGGAACATAATTGAATTGCCTTTTGCCATTGCCTGGCGTATCCGGGCCATGGGTTGTGATGTACACTGGCCCCGGCCGATTTTGCAATTTCAACTGTGCGGTCGGTGCTTCCGGAGTCCACCACCACTATTTCATCAACCCAGCCGATGCTTTTAAGGCAGCGGGGCAGGTTTTTTTCCTCGTTAAGGGTTATAATGGCCGCTGATATCTTTTTCTTCATAAAATTCTGCCACCTTCCGTCCGATATAGTGCAGTTGGCTTTCAGAAAGGGAGGGGTGGACCGGCAGTGAAAGCACCTCTTTGCATGCCCTTTCGGCCTGGGGCAGGTGGAGGCGGCCGTATCCCATTTTTTTATAAAGGGGCTGTTTGTGAACCGGCAGGGGGTAGTGGATGCCGGTCCCTATTCCCTGGCGGGACAGGTATTCCGCCAGCTGGTCGCGCCAGCGGCAGCGGATGGTGTACTGGTGGTATACATGGCGGGCGTCCGGATGAACGTACGGGGTTTTCACACCGGGGACAGCCCCCAGTATGCCGTCAAGCACTCTGGCGTTTTGGCGGCGGGCATCGTTAAAACCACCGAGGCGGCCAAGCTGGACCAGCCCTATGGAGGCAGCGACGTCAGTCATCCGGAAATTGTGGCCCAGGAACTCGTGGCGGTAGCGGGAACTGGACCCGTGGTTTATAAACATGCGTATTTTCTCAGCCAGGGAGGGGTTGTCGGTAACCACCATCCCCCCTTCGCCGGTGGTCATGTTCTTGGTGGGGTAAAAGCTGAAAACCCCAATGTCGCCGAAGGTTCCCGCGGATTTTCCCCGCCAGGCGGCGCCGTGGGACTGGGCGCAGTCCTCGATCACTTTCAGGCCGTGCTCCCTGGCCATGTCCATTATCAGGTCCATCCGGCACGGCTGCCCGTAAAGGTGCACGACGATAAGCGCCCCGGCACTGTTGCGGCTTTTTCTTAAAAGCTTTGAAAGCGAGGATGGTGAAATATTGAAGGACCCGGGGTCAATATCGCAAAAAACCGGGACGTGCCCGCAGTAGAGTATGGCATTGGCGCTGGCCACAAAGGTAAATGGCGTTGTGATTACCCTTGTTCCGGCGGGAAGATCCAGGCTCCATAGGGCGGCGAAGAGGGCGGTGGTGCCTGATGAGGTGGCCACGGCGTCGCCGACACCCAGGTGCCCGGAAAACTCATCCTCAAAACGGGAAACCGCCTTTCCTGCGGCCAGCATCCCGGATTCCAGGACCTCTGATACGGCTTCTATTTCTTCCCGGCCTATTACGGGCCTGGCGACAGGTATCACGGTGTTACCTCCTTTTGCTGCCAGTCTAGTAAGACGGCCTCTCCCCCCTTTTGGGAAGAAAGGTCCGCCGCTTCCATGATTCTGGTCACCGCCACGGCATTCCCGGCGCCTGTCCGGGGCTGGGTACGGTTTTCGGCACATTCCAGAAAGTGTGCTATTTCGTTGCGCAAAGGCTCCTGCATGTAAATATAAGGATAGTGTATGTCGCCGAACCTGTAGTAAAAGTGAAATTCCCCGTAATTGCCGTACGTTGCGGCACCGACACACTCCACTCCCCGGTCGATTAGGGCCAGCTTCTGAGAGGAGCTGGTATCGTCGAAAAGGGCCATTTTTTTATTTCCCACCACCACCAACTCCCTTTTTTTCAGGGGGTCCAGCCATGAGGCGAAGATATGGGCCACTGTTCCCGAGGGGAAACTCATCTGAATATTGATGGTGTCACCAAGGGAATGTTCAAGGAACGCTTTGTTCCAGGCGCTTACCGAATGGGGGAGCTGGCCTGTGAGGAAACAGACCATATCCACGTCGTGCACCGCCAGGTCCCACAAAACCCCGGCGTCATGCCGCACCGAGCCAAGGCTGGTGCGGTTTGTGCGAAAATACACTATTTTCCCCAGAGATCCCTTGTCTATTTCTTCTTTCAGGTGGTGGACGGCCGGGTGGTACTGCATGATATGTCCGGCCATGATGGTCAGTTTCTTTGACCTGGCCATCTTTTCAAGTTCTTCGGCCTGGGCCGATGACATGGTGAAGGGTTTTTCCACGAATACGTTTTTCCCGGCCTCCAGCGCCTCCCTGGCCAGTGAGAAATGGGTGGAGGCCGGGGTGACAATGAATATATGTTTTAACAGTGGGTCCTTCAGTATTTCCCGGTAGGTGCCCAGGGAAACCCTTGAATCACCGGGGTAGGGGTGCGACTCAAGGGCGGGGTCGCAAATTACTACGTCTGTAGAAGGGAGCGACAGAATTACCCGCACAATGTTCTTTCCCCAGCTGCCGAAGCCCAGGACCGCAACTTTTTTTTTAAGACGAAGGGTTATCTGCTCGGCAATTGTTTTTACAGAGAATTTCTTCCTTATGTCAAGGCGCGACTTGTTGCCTTTTTCCCTTGTCGCAAGCGGCTGGTCAAAGGCGGTTCGCATGGCGCGGCGCAGGGAATTTTTGTCCACCGCCGCCCACTGGCAGCCGGGACACCAGGGTTCGCTTATTTCCTCCAGAAATGGCACATCCAACAGGTAGCTGTTGAGAGGGGTGAGGAATTCCGTCTGCCCGGACCAGTTCAGGGCGATGGCAGGCACACCGCAGGACATGGCCTCCATTAACGGCAGGTTCCAACCCTCGCCCCGGGAGGTGGAAATGAAGCAGTCTGCGTCTTTGTACAGTGTTGGCAATTCCGAGTAGGGAAGTATATGCTTCTTTAATATAATGGGAGGATGATCGGGGAATTTCCCGGTTATGGACTGCATAATTTTTGCAAGCGCCTTTCCTTCAGGATCGTACCTCCCGCCGTTTTCGAAGGACTTTATGACCAGTTCCACCGGCTCGTGGGACTGGAACTCCTCGCAAAAAGCTTCCATTAGAATGTCGCAGGACTTCCTGGGAATAAGCTCAAAGCATGAGAGAAAGGTAAACCTTGGCTTTCCCTCATCCCTCCTGGAGGGCTTGAAGTGCCGTGTGTCAATCCCCAGGTGCATGATGCGCAGTTTTTCGGGCCGCACCCCGTGAGACAGAAAGATATCGTAGTTAAAACGGGAAGGCACCCATACCTCGTTCATGCGGTTGCATTTGTCCACCCATTCTCTGTTTATCCGGTCCACTTCGGTCATGGTAAAGCCCACGTTGTAATAGTTAGGGTTGGGTTGAAACATAGGGGCCGGGGCGAAAAACAACAGCGGGGACCCCGGGGGAGGAAGAGGTCTTTCTTCCATTTTCTTCAGCCTGGGCCGGTTGATTGTATCCTCTATATGTTCGTTCATGGAAGGAAAGGGGCGCAGGGTGATTGTCCAGCCCAAATCCTCCAGTGCTAAAAGTATTCTTCTCTGCATCTCTCCGTAGCCGGAAGAGTCCAGGCTCGGAGGTCCAATAGACAACAATTTCAAACAAAATCCCCCCTTCTCTTTAGAGATATGCATCAAGTGGTATAAATGGCACTGATTAACAACCCCCATGATGAAAAAACAGAAAACCCCAAAATTGGAGGGTGCTACCGGTGCAAATGCCTCCGGCCGGTCATAGACTGATAAGAACAGACCTGTATCTTTGGAGGATGGATGTATTTGCAGATTGTATGGAAGGCCGGCTTCTTCGACATTACCGGCTATGGCAGCGCCGCCCGGGGATATGTTTTATCCCTGGACCGGCTTGGTGTAAATATAAGACTGGTCCAGGCGGGGAGGGGTTCTCCGGGAAAAATCCGGCCTGAAGACCGGGAAAGAATCTTCCGGCTGATGGAAAGGCCGGCTGAACCGGCTCATGAAACTGTTTTTGTAAGGCAGTGCATTCCTAACCTGTTTGAAAGAGAAGGCTTTTTTTCCATGGGTGTTACGGCCTGGGAAACCACCGGCATCCACCGGCTTTGGAGGGACTGGTGCAATAACATGGACGCCGTGGGGGTGCCCAGCAGTATGAATGTATTGGCCTTTGCCCGGTCCGGCGTATACAAACCGGTGGAGCTGCTGCGGTATGGAGTTGACGACTGTTTCACAAATCCCGGAGTGTACCGGGACCGGCTGGAGTATATGAAAACACCCCCGTTCAGGTTTTTGTCCATTTTTGACTGGATATACAGGAAGGGCTACGACGTTCTGCTCCGCGCCTTCTGGGAGGAATTCACGGCTAAGGACGGGGTATGCCTGGTCGTAAAAACAGGATTCGGCGGGTCCCGGGGCCTTGATAACATTATTAACGGGGAAATGCGGAGGCTGAAAGCTATATATGGGAGAGGGGATTCCTCTCCGGTTATTCTGCTGACCGAAGAGATGAATCCCGGCGAACTGGTGAACCTGTACAGGTCGTGCCATTGTTTTGTGCTGCCCAGCAGGGGGGAGGGTGCGGGGCTGCCTCTTTTAGAGGCCGGCAGCCTGGGCATGCCGGTTATTTCCACCGGCTGGGGGGGGCAGACAGATTTCCTCGACAGTGACAACAGCTTCCCGGTAGAATACAGACTGGTTAAAGTTCCGGCCCAGAGCCACTGCCCTTACTACCTGCCGGGTCAGAACTGGGCAGAGCCCAGTGTTGACGACTTGAGGGCGAAAATGAGGTGGGTGCTGGAAAATTTCGGCCCGGCCATTGAAAAGGGAGCCTTGCTCCGCAGTCAGGTCAATAATGAATACACATGGCAAAAGGCGGCGCTGGATGTGGTCGCCGCCCTGGAAAGGCTTACGGGACGAAAAATATTATAGGCTGTTAGCTAAACCCGTAACCAAAAACCGAATTTTTTTTATTCTGTCTTCTGGGTCCGGGATTCTGTATTCTGCCCCTGAAGGTCGTCAGTATAAGCTATTATCAGACCGACTCTTCCAATCCGGCCTTCTGCAGAGAGAAGATGAGCTTTTTTATTTCCTGGGCGCTGTCCTTGCTGCAGATTAAAAGGTTTTGTCCGTCATCCACCACTATCAGGCCGGAAACGCCCATGGCCGCCACCACCCTGTGGGGAGAGATTATTATATTATCGCTGGTGTCCAGAAAGGCTCCCCGTGCCCTGACTATGCTGCCGTCTTCCTTTTTTGACCGGTCAATCCTTTCCAGGGAGGTCCAGGATCCAACATCGTCCCAGCCGAAGTCACCCCTGATTACCAGTATATCCCGGGCTCTTTCCAGTATGCCGTAATCCACCGATATTTTGGGAAAAGTTGCGTACACCAGTTTCGTAACGCCTTCTCTTGCATCTTCCGGGGCGGTTTCAATGGCCTTTAGCCCCGCATACATCTTCGGCAGGTGGATGCTTATCAGCCGGAGGAGTAAATCCACCCGCCATACAAAAATCCCGCTGTTCCAGAAATAATCCCCGCTTTTTACATACTCCACAGCCTTATCGTAGGACGGTTTTTCCGCAAATCCGGCGGCCCTGTGTACTTTAAGCCCATTGATCTCACTATAAGGCTCCCCTTTTAGAATGTACCCGTAACCGGTTTCCGGCCTCATGGGGGGGATTCCCAGCGTCACTGCGTATACTCCCCCGGAGGCGGCTTCCGCTGCCGCTTTCAGGGTTGACAGGAACCTGCCGGTATCGGCGATATAGTGGTCGGAAGGAAGCATGACCATTACCGTAGAGGGGTCACTGCGGGAGATCTTCACCGCCGCCAGACCCACCGCCGCCGAAGTGTCTTTTCCGCAGGGCTCAACCAGTATTTTATCCTCATCAATCTGCGGTAACTGCTCCATTACCAAAGGTTTGTATTCCTGCAGTGTAACGATGTGAATATCTTCAGGCCGCATCAGATCCTTCAGGCGCTCCACCGTCTGGTGTATCATGGACTGATCGCCCAGAATGGGCAGGAACTGCTTTGGCCGGTTTTTTTTGCTGAGGGGCCAGAACCTTTCGCCGCTCCCCCCGGCCATTACTACTGCCGTGATCTTCAAGGGAGGCACACCTCCTGAAAAAAAAGCGTTTTACTATAAATATTTCCAGCAGTGATAAATGGTGACGGAAGTCTAATGCCCGGCCCCGGTAACATTACGGCAGGCCCCGGCATATTGTGGTAAAAAACTTTTCTGAAGAGAGAAATCCGATGGTATCCAACAGCAGCACAGCTAAAAAAAGAGTAAGGCAGGTTAAACTGCTGAGCCTTGCGCCGTATCCTCCTTTTCTTATCTGCCCGCCTATTTCAGGCGGGGCAAAGCATATTATCAAACCTCTTATCACACTGGGAGATACGGGTGACTACCAGATTTCCCTATTGTTTCCCGCCCCCTCGCAGGAACACGCCGGGCAGGTCAAGAGCTACCTCGATGGACGGCCCGGATTTAAAAAAGTGGAGGGAGTGGTCTGTGAGAGGCAGCCGGGTGATGACGAAGGCGTCCGGCAGTGGGTGCCGGACGGTGCGCTTTTTCTTTACCGCTCACCGCAGTACCGCCAGTCCCTTGAAAGATTTTTGCAGGAAGGGGCTTTCGATATAGTGGTGGTGGAGACCTCGTATATGGCCTGGACTGTTCCCCTGATCAGAAAAATTTTGCCCAAAGCCAGAATAGTGCTGGACCTCCAGAATGTAGAGCACTTGATCATGCTGCGGATGGTCAAAAACGGGAACCTCTCCGGAACGGCCCGTGAAAGATATATTCTTGAGTACCGCAAAACTTTGAGCTGGGAAAAAAGGTTCTGGCCGGAGTTTGATTTCTGCATGGCGGTATCTCCTCTGGAAGCCGAAATATTCAGCAAGTATGCCCCGGGAGTCCCGGTGGAAGTGGTTGTGGCCGGGGGTGGAGTAGCAACCGAGGTTGTGCGGCACCGCCAACCCATGCCGGGAATATCTTACGGCGACATAGCCTGCGTGGGGACCATGTGGTATCCCAATGTACACGGGCTGCTGTGGTTTATTGAAAAAGTATTCCCCAGGGTGTTGGCCCGCCACCCCCGGACCAGGCTGCATATAGTAGGCTCCGGCCGGCCTCCTGCCAGCCTTCAGCAGGTGGTCGGCAACAAAGAGTCCATAGTTTACTGGGGGCAGGTGAGGGACGACAGGAGCATACTGGCCGGCGCCGGGGTGTTTGTGGCCCCTCTTTTCATCGGCGCCGGGACCAGGATAAAAATAATGACGGCCTGGTCACTGGAGCTTCCCGTGGTTTCCACCACAATAGGGGCCGAGGGGCTTTCCTGCAAGAACGGGATTGACATAATTATTGCCGACACCACTGATGAATTTGCCGCCGGCGTTGTAAAGCTGCTGTCTGACCCGCTGCTGCGGGAGGCCCTGGGGCGAAACGGCCAGAGGCTGGTGGATGAAAAGTATTCGGAACAGGTGGCCGCTGATAAGATAAAAAAATTTTTAGCCATTGTGGCTAAAACAAAACTGAAACCAAAGTAAAAGATTGGGGAGATAGCTTTGGCAAAGACTGCACTGGTAACCGGTGTAACCGGCCAGGACGGGGCATACCTGGCCGGGGCACTGCTTTCACGGGGGTACAGGGTGTTCGGCGCCTACAGGAGGACCAGCACACAAAGCTTTTGGAGACTGGAGTATCTGGGGATTAAGGACCGGGTGGAGTTGGTCCCCATGGACTTGCTGGACCTGGGAAGCATAGTAAGGATTATAGAGAAAACAGGCCCCGATGAGGTTTATAATCTGGCCGCCCAGAGTTTTGTGGGGGTCTCTTTCAGCCAGCCCCTGGCCACCGCCACAATCACCGGGCTGGGGCCGATCAACATATTGGAGGCCATCAGGCTCGCCAAACCTGATACAAAAATGTACCAGGCCTCATCCAGCGAGATGTTTGGAAAGGTACAGACAGTTCCGCAAAATGAAAACACCCCCTTTTATCCCAGGAGCCCCTATGCCGTCGCAAAACTCTGCGCCCACTGGGCGGTGGTCAATTACCGGGAGTCATACGGCATGCACTGCTGCTCCGGGATACTTTTCAACCACGAATCACCGCTGAGGGGGCTGGAGTTTGTAACCAGGAAGATAACCGATGCCGTGGCCCGCATAAAACACGGCCTTTTGGGCCGGCTGGCGCTGGGCAACCTGGAGGCCAGGCGGGACTGGGGGTACGCCCCGGAGTATGTTGAGGCCATGTGGCTGATGCTGCAGCAGCAATCTCCCCGGGATTACGTAATCGCCTCGGGGGAAACCCACAGTGTCCGGGAGTTCGTGGAGGAGGCCTTCACCCAAGCGGGACTTGACTGGCAGAAATACGTGGTTAGCGACAGCTCTTTATTCCGCCCCGCCGAGGTTGAACTGTTGATAGGAGACGCATCCCTGGCCAACAAGGAACTGGGCTGGAAAGCCGTGACCACCTTTAAGGAGCTGGCCCGTATTATGGTGGACGCGGACATGGAGCGGGTGAGCGGGCAAAAACTTCTGACTTCTGTGAAAACATAGGCAGCCCTCCCGCCTCTGTTATATAATTCCACACTCCCATCCCTTGACTCCCCGCCGGAAAATGATATAATTATTAATTGCAGGCGGGTGTAGCTCAATGGTAGAGCATCAGCTTCCCAAGCTGAGGGCTGAGGGTTCGATCCCCTTCACCCGCTCCAGTGTTTTATAGCAAAAAAGGCCTTCCCAGAGCGGGGAGGCCTTTTTGCTAAACATCTGCAAATATGGGGCCAAAAGGGTTCGGAAAAGGGGGATTAATGTGCGTCTGGCAACCATTAAGCTGGGGAGCGTTGAGACAGCGGCCATTGTAGCAGGAGAGGGACTCCTCCCTATAAAAACAGTAAACGAAAGACTACATAGGAGCTATCCGTTAAGCCTTTTTGAAATCATTTGGTCGGGGCGGCTGGAAGAAATGAATGCATGGTATCGCAGGGAGGGGGCTGAGCAGTTAGCTTCTCTTGCAGGTGAAGCTATTCCAAAGGCTGAGGTTAAGTATGGACCTCTTTTTCGCTGCCCCCGCAAAATATGGGGCATAGGCCTTAACTATGTGGATCACGCCGCTGATTTGGCCGAGAAGGCGCCCAACACCGAGCCGGCAAGTTTCATGAAGCCTGATACCACAATAATAGGTCCCGGTGACTTTATAAAAATTCCCGTTCAGTCTGAAAGGACAACAGCGGAAAGCGAGCTCGGAATCATTATCGGCAAGACCTGCAAGGATGTGGAAGAAAAAGATGTACCCTTGGTGATCGCGGGGTACACAACTATAATCGACATGACCGCTGAAGATATACTGCGAAAAAATCCAAGGTACCTCACCCGGTCCAAGAGTTTTGACACTTTTTTCAGCTTTGGGCCTGTTCTGGTTACGCCCGATGAGGCTGGAGACGTACTGAGCCTTAAGGTTGCCACTGTATTAAACGGCCAGGTGCACCGGGAAAACCTGGTTTCAAACATGACATTCCCGCCGTATCTTCTGGTGTCCTTTCATTCAAAGGTCATGACCCTGCTCCCGGGGGACATTATCTCCACGGGCACACCGGGAGCCGTGGTAATTAAGGACGGGGACCTGGTGGAATGTATGATTGATGGTTTAGAAAGTCTTGCCAACCCGGTAATGGATTTAAAGAAATCCGGCGGGGTGCTTTGAGAAGAAGAATTAATGCATAACCCTGTTTCCCCCCTGAATGCGACATGATTTAGTCCAATGCGATGGTATAATTTAACACATAAGGTTTTATCAACCATCAGCGGGGGATCTGAAATGGCGTATATAACAAGTATAAAAAGCTGGAAAGAGGGCAGGCAGGAAAAAGGCGTGCCGGAGGACGGGGCTGTGGGCGCTGACAAAAGGCTGGAGGCCCGGGCCAAAGCCACGGAAGAAGCTTTATACGTCTGGCGGGAGGCAAGGGCCAAGCCAAAAAAGAAGCCCTGGTGGAAGTTTTGGTGACCGTGTGGATGTCGCGGACAAAATCTGTTCCTGTTATATTTTACAACTCTATTTTTACATCGAATAAGGCCTCCCGGGTTGTCGGGAGGCCTTGAGATTGTCCGCCCAGCCTGGGCAGAAAGACTGCGTTCTTATCTGGGAAGTCCGCAGCACCAATTTGTTCGCCGGGGCTGCGTTATAGGGCTGTTATTTTTGTGCCTTCCTGGGCGGCGCCCGCACGGTTTTGTAACTAACATGCGGTTAACACCATAATATAACTATACCGGTTATGCAAAGGAGGGTAAAAGGCGCAATTATGAAAGCATTGGTACTGGCAGGTGGAAAAGGAACTCGACTCCATCCGCTTACGGAGATTTTGCCAAAACAGCTTATACCAATTGCTAATAAGCCTATTCTGCATCATGTTCTGGAGCAAGTCCAAATAACAGGCGTATCCGATGTGGGTATCCTAACCTCACCGGAAAATTATATAAAGATTAAAGAGTCCATTGATAAGATGGCAACAGAGAAATTAAATCTATCATTTATCATACAGGATAAACCCGCCGGTCTGGCCCATGCAGTAAATACAGCCGGGGACTTTCTTGGTGACTCAGATTTTTTAATGTTTCTCGGGGATAATATGGTTGACCTTCCGGCAACCTTTTTTATGGAGGATTTTAAAAGATCATCTGCCGATGCCTTAATTCTGCTGAAGGAAGTAGAAAACCCCGGTGAATTTGGCGTAGCGGTGTTAGATGAAAAAGGTTTTGTCACGCTTGTGCTGGAAAAACCAAAGGTGTCTCCAAGCAATCTTGCGGTAATGGGTATATATTTATTCCGAAAGGTAATACAGGAGGCGATTTCAAGGATTAAGCCTTCATGGCGCGGGGAATTGGAAATAACAGATGCTATTCAGGAACTAATAAATATGGGCTTAACTGTAAAAGCCCATATTTTTGAGGGTTGGTGGATTGATACCGGGAAAAAGAATGACGTTCTTGAAGCTAACAGATATTTTCTGGACAGATTGGAGAGATCTGATTTAAAAGGCATAGTGGATGGGTACAGCTCTATAACCGGTAGGGTAGAAGTTGGGGGCGGCAGTTTGATTATGTTTTCGGAAATCAATGGACCAGTAGTTATTGGTTATAACTGCATAATCAGTAATTCAGTAATAGGCCCGTATTCTTCCATAGGCCGGGGCTCAATTATAAAAAACGCTGTGGTTAAAAACTCAATACTGTTGGAGGAGTCCAGGTTGGAAAGGGCTACGATCGAAAACACTCTGATAAGTTCAAGCAAAATTTCTACCCCCTAATCAAATAGCCGGCTGTTGGGACAATCCCTCGTCAATGCTTGCCTGTGGTGCCCAATAATTTGAGAGGCACCCTTCGTCAATTTACAAGGCATACGGGCTAAATACGGTTAATAGAATTAGACCATAATAATCTCATGACTGGGGAAGGTTAAAAATGAACATCCGCCAGAGGATTATACTGGCTGTTTCTTTATCCCTTACCGCAGGGATACTCACCCTTGACAATTTGTTTCCCGGCGAAAAAGCGGTCAATTACGTTAAATTCACTACGGTTTTCTTTCTTTTTGCGGTTGCTCTTTTTTCCTTCAAGCAGTACCGGGAAAAGGTGCTGTTAAATATAGCCGTTTTTTTTGCCATGGTGGGGGATTTTTTTCTGGATATCTTAAATGTCAATATGCCCTCGATGTACGGAAGGGCGGCGATTTACGGGGCCATGGCCTTTTTTCTGGCCTACCTGACACTCATAGCGGCATTTATAAAGGGGCGTGGAGCGGGCAGGTGGGGGCTTTTAGCCCTGGCGCCGGTGCTGGCGCCGGCTGTCCCGGTTTTTTTAATGATCCGGCCGCATATCTGGCCGCAGTTATATTGGGGGGCGGTGATTTTTGCCTTTGTGCTGTGCTTTATGGCCTGGGCCGCCCTCTGCACCATGTTCAGGGGGTACTACAGCCCCGGGGCGGCCCGCCGCCTGGCGCTGGCCGGCTACCTTATACTTGTCAGTGACTCCGGGGTGGCCCTGGCCCAGTTTCACCCGGCCTTTGCCGGGCATTTCACACCGTGGCTGGAGAATATTATCTGGGGAACCTATATCCCGGCCTGGACTCTTGTGGTGGTGTCAATTGCCGGGGACGACCTGCTGGCGTGATTTGCTCTAAAATAACCTGTTGGTTATAAGCCATAAGTTTTTTATAAGACAGGTTTTATAATTTCTGTCGGCCCTGGGGAATGTTTTAGTTATTCTTCTGGATTCCGACCTGCAATTACGGCTCCCGGGGCTTATATTCCTCCCAGGGTACAAGGTTTGGTTTTGGGTCCAGTATGGAAAGGTACTGGGAGGCAACGCCGTACCGGGCCCCGGGGTCCAGTTCCCTGTAGCGGAAGTATTTGGACAGGCGGTCGGCGGGCCTCATCCAGCCCAGGTGTTTTATTCTCAAATGGCTTTGGACAACCCTGAGGTCGTTTACGTTTACCGGGAATCTGCCGCAGTGCTGGGGTGTTTCCCTCCACCGGCAGGGGAAGCCGGGGATGTTCCTCACCATGAACACCCGGTGGTGCAGGTGTGCGCTCCAGTGTGCGTCCTCACGGTAGTGACCGTGTGTCCACATGTCGTAAAGCCGGAAGGCGCAGGCCTGGGCGCCGGGGTCGGCGGCCAGGAGGGGAAGTTCTTTCACTGCCCGGTCCTCAAAAACCTCGTCGGCGTCCAATATCAAAATCCAGTCCGGGCTTGTGCTTACCGCCAGTTCCCAGAGCTGTTTGCGCAGCAGTATTTCGTTGTGGAACAGGGGCACCCTGTTGGAGATTAATTCCAGGGGGATTCCGCGCAGAATTTTTTTGCAGATTTCCGGGGTGCCGTCGGTGCTGGCGTCGTCAAGAATGACTGCACCGGTTATATAGTGGGCCGCCTGGCCGAGAACGGCTTCCAGGTACCTGCCGGACTCGTTTCTGACCAGCATGGCCAGGGTAATTCTGCTTCCTTTACGGGGCTTCCGTTGCCGCGGGGGGGCATTTTTCTTTGCCCTTTTGGCTCCGGGGCCGTGCTCTTCCGGAAAATTCCGTGCTTTGTATTCCTTCAGGCCTTCCAGCTCAGACTCCCGGTAAATGTGGTAAGGGGGGTAATGGGTGTCGGCATATAAATCCAGCCCCAGGGCCGCAGCCCGGATGCAAAAGTGGCGGTCCTCGCCTATGAGGTCAAGGTTGTATATCTCGCTGAAAGATACTCCCATGGAAATGGCCCTGCGGCTTATCAGAGTGCAGGCCCCGAGCCCGCCCACCCTGTATGTGCCGGGCCTCTTCAGCATTTCCAGGAATTCCGCCTGCCTCAGGCCTATCTCCGCATCATCCGGCACCTCCCCCCTTTTTTTATGGTGAAGGCGGTACTGATCCCCCATCCAGACCTGGGGCAGCGGGATCATTTCAGGCTCCCACCTGGTCCAGTATACTTCCGAAACTATATCCTTTCCCAGCCCCGCCAGGTGGACCAGCGTTTGGGGGTTAAGCACCAGGTCGGAGTCCACAAGAAAAAGGAAGTCAAAGCCCCCTTCTCCGGCTTTCCGGATGAACCTGTCCTTGTACATTGCCACTTTCCAGATAAGGTCTTCTCTCCAGTGGTGGGTTGTTTCATCGCAGCGGTACGAGTCCAGTGACCCGCCTGAAATAATTGTGACGTTGTCCCTGCCGCTGGCGAACTCCCTGAGCAGTGCGCTTCCCTCTTCATTGTCGTCTATAAAAGAGTATTCAACAATGAGTCCCTTTTTCTCCAGCCGGTCCAGGGACCAGAGAAACTCTTTCAGTATTTGCGGCTTTTGCTTTACAGGGCTGGCGATCAGTATTTTTTTCATAGGATCAACCCTTTCTGTTTCCGCTCACCGGCAAGGATGACCAGGGTGGACAGGGGGATTTAACCGTCAGTTCCAGGAGTGCCCTGGCCAGGGAGGATACCTCTTTTACCGGCGAGTACAAGTCGCAGGAGATGCCCTGGTAAGCTGCGTTCCCGTGCAAAACCATTTCCTCGGCGCATATCATCATAAAATCATTGAACGTCTCCGGGCCGGATAAATGGCTTTTTAAAGACTGCCGGTACTCCAGGCAGTTTTGGGCCATGTTTTCCAATTCTCCGCTTCCGGCAGACCTTACCACGGTCAGCAGCGCCAGTACCATTGCCAATTTAATCTCACCGGCCCGGGCCAGTTCTTTCCTGAGGCGTGTCATCAGGGGCACCGGGGCGAAGAGGGACAGATCATCCCAGGAGGTCCACCCTTTGCCTTCCTGCCTTATGCCCAGTATCCGTGTAAGGGGGTACAGGTTGATGGGGTTGGCTTTTAAAGCCATGTTGTAGTGGCTTTCGGCCTCGCTGTACCGGCCCTGCAGATACAGAGCGTCCCCCAGCAGTGAGTGGACCTGTCCGGGGGGTGTCACCCGGCCGCTTCCCGTAAAGGCTGCCTCCAGTTCGGCCGAAGCCTCCTGATAGCGCCCATTCTGCATTTCCATAACCCCCCTGATAAAGTGCAGGTCGGGGTCGCCCGGGAGAATGGCCAGTGATTTATCCAGCAGTGTGGAAAGATTGCCGTATTTGCCTTCCTGCAGCAGCCCCAGCCCCAAAAAGACCAGTGCGTCACGGAGGTAGCCCTCATCCCCCTTCATCAGCGACAGTGCTTTTTCCATCTGTCTGTTCCCCATGGCGGCCCGGCCGGACTGGTAGTGCTCTATGCCAAGGCTGTAATGAAGGAAGGGATCTCCGGGATTGCCGGCCAGGGCCTTTTCTATCACCGAGATATTTCGCCTGCGCTTGTCTTTTTGCCGGACCTGCCGGTCGATATAACCGAAGTGGCGGATATTAAGGCCGGAGAAGGCCAGGCCTCCGCCGTTGTTATGCCTTTTGATGGACGTGGCCACCTGTTCGTGAATGGCCCTCTCGAAGCGGTATTCAGGCCTGTTTTTAAACAGCCGCACCACCTGATCATTGGCTGTGCCGCGGCCGTCGCCCAGGCAACTGTGTATATTGACGAAGTACCCCTCGACGTCCTGCGCGTTTAACAGCAACTGTAACTGGTCAGGGGGTACTTCCTCCAAAATCTCGTCGGCGTCCAGCACCAGTATCCATTGGCCGGCAGCCCGGTCCAAAGAGAAATTCCTGGCGGCGGCGAAATCGTCGCACCAGGAAAAGTGGAAAACCATGGCGCCCATTTGCCTGGCCAGTTCAACGGTACTGTCCCTGGAGCCGGTGTCCACCAGTATTATTTCGCTTACAAGATGCTTTGCGCTGTTGATGCAGGAAGCTATGGAGCTTTCCTCGTCTTTTGCTATGATGCACAGACTTATCGTTTTTCCGTAATTCATCGGTACAGTCCCCCCGCCGGGGAAAATCTGGCGTCCATGGCCCCGCGCACTGCTCCGCCCCTGTTACCCAGGTAATTCCATAACGCACTGGCCCCCCGGGGTGACAGGCGGACTAGCAGCCGGGCGGCGCTTTGAGCCAGCCTGCCGAAATCTTCGGTCCGGCCGCTGTTTTTTGCGGGGGTGCGGGGGAGAAGGCATTTGTCCAGCACCGGCAGCACTGCCTCAATGGATTCATCCTCCCGGTGTTTTTCCGGGCGTCCGGCCCAGGAGCCTTCGCAGTATAGTGAAACAAGGTTTAAAAGCCCCCAGGCGGCTCCTCTTCTTTCAGGCTGCCGCCATAGCTCCAGCGCCCTCTTTCTGGCGCCGCTGCAATTCCCGGCCAGCAGAAGGGCGGCAACCTCGTCGGCGGCCAGTGCCGGTTCAAATTCCCGCCAGTCTCTTCCGGCGCTTTCCATAAGGGAAAGGGCTTCTTCGGCCCGTCCGGAATAAACCCGGTACCTGGCCAGTTGGAGGGCCAACTGATTGCTGCCTGTGAATCCGTCTTCCGGGGGGGATTCCTCAAGGCAGGCGCAGGCCAGGCCTGGGTAGCCGGCCTCGAAGAACAGCTCTGCCAGAGCTTCGGCCCGCCGTATGTCATTGAGGTGGCCTTCATCCAGTGCCCGCCTGAAGGCGCCATGGGGACCCAGCCTGGAAAGGCGGATCAGGAAAAGGTTGTAAAGGGGATAGACATAGCCGGGGTCTGACTCCAGCGCCCTGTTGTAATAGTCGATGGCCTCCCCGACCATTCCCATTTTTTCGTGGCAGTTGCCCAGGTGGTGCAGGGCCAGGAAGCTTTCTGTTCCCATGGTGTGGCTGTATAGCAGGGGCGGGGGGCCGCAGGCGCAGGCTTCCCCGAACCACCGGGCGGCTGCCTGATATTCCCCCATTTCCTCCAGAATAAGCCCCCCCTTGAAAAAAATATCCGGGTAGGAAGGATAGCGCAGTGATTCCTCCATACAGATGCAGAAGGCCTCCTGCAGTCTGCCCATGTAGTGCAGGCAGTTGACAAGGTAGCCGACGGCGGGGACCCTGAAGGCCAGGTGATGGTCTGTAAGGTCACGGCAGGCTTTTTCAATGCATGGAAGGGCCAGTTGAGGCCTGCCCAGACCCAGCCATTCTATGCCCAGATAATACTGCAGAAAAGGATTGTCCGGATCTTCACTGACGGCCTGGCGAAGCAATTGAAGGTTACGGCCCCTCTTTCGGTTGCGGCCCTTTCCGGACGTTGCCCTGTGATTTATAACCGGGCTCCCGGCAATGCTTACGGATCCTGGGCGGGTCACCGTCAGCTGCTCGTGAATGCGCCCCTGAAAGCGGTGCCCGGGGCTGTTGCGGAAAAGCCTTAATACCAGGTAACGGGAATAATTGCCGGATATTTCATCCTGGTTATAAAGGGGCAGGAAAAATGCGTCAATATCCCCGCTGCCGTCAACCAGGGATCGGATGTCGCCGCAGGAGGCGTCCAGTTCTTCGTCGGCGTCCAGGTAAAACACCCACCGGCTGTGGGTTTTATCCAGCGCATAGTTGCGGGCCGCGCTGAAATCGCCGCTCCACGGGAAGCTGAACACCCTGTCGGTATAGCGGCGGGCCACCTCCACCGTCCGGTCCCGGGAACCAGTGTCCACAACCACTATTTCATCCACCAGCCCCCGCACACTATCCAGGCACCTGGCCAGGTTTGACTCTTCATCGCGTACAATCATTGATAAGCCAATGGTGGTCTTCTTCACCGGGCCGGGCCCCCTTCCAGCAGGTCCTTAAGGACGGGTGAATCGGGGTGTCTGGCCAGGGCTTCCTCCAGCAATTCCCGGCGCATTTTTTCATAGAGCCTGGTGAGCCTGATATAATGGCGGGGCTCCCGGGAGTCCAGTTCCAGGGCCTGCCGGTACAGGCTGATGGCCTCCGGGTACTGTCCAAGCTCCTCTTTGATTTGCCCCAGGGTGAAGTGGGTACCGGCGCAGCCGGGACTGGACTCCAGGTGCATTCGCAGGTAGCCTTCGGCCAGTTCCGGGCAGCCGTATTGGAAAAACAGGTTGCCGAAGGTTTTTCCGTTTTCTATCAGGCTGGCCCGTGTAAGGCCGTTTAGAAGCTCAACGGCTTTTTCGACCTCACCCAGGTCGAGGGTTCGCATCACCAAATCCAGCAGCAGGGACATGCCCTCTTCACCCAGGCTGTACCCGGGCCCTTTTCGCTTTATTCCCGAATTTTTAAGAAGTGACACCACGGCCCCGGTTTCCGCCGAAAGGCCCAGGGCGAAGAGGTCATCGGCCAGTTCCCGCACTTTCCGGCGGTTTCCCCTTATCCAGAAGCAGAATGCTTTGTTCAGCGTTGCTAGCGGGTACAGTTGGTGGCCCGGGGTAAATCCGCCAAGTATGCGAAGGGCCTCCAGGTAACGCCTCTGCTGTATCAGGCAGATTGCTCTCCAGATCAGAATCTCCGGGGAAGCCCCTGTTTCCGGGGCCCCCTTTTCAAGGTATTCCAGTGCCAGTTGGTAGGCAGACTGGTTGAAAAGCATCTGTCCCATCATGAGATTGGCCTCGGGGGTGCAGAAATCGCAGACCTGTTCCAGGCATTTTTTTGCGTATTCGGGATCCTTCCGGGGTTCAAGCAGGCGGGCTATGCTCTCTAATGCCGGAATGAAAAAGGAGTTGTCCCGAAGGCACTTTATGTAGTAGTTTATTGCCTCTTCCTCATTGCAGAAAATTTCGGTCAGGCGGCCCAGGTTGTAGAGAGAGCGGAATCCCCTTGTACCGCTGAAGGGGGCGTAGTGAGCAGGCTGGTCGGGCATCGACAGGGCTTCGTGAAAAAATTTGTACGCCCCGGCGTAATCTCTTAGATCAAGGCTGGCCAGGCCCCCGTAGTAGTGCAGGTCGGCGTAGTCCGGGAACAGGCTTAACCCCAGACGGACGGCTTCCAGCACCTTTTCCGGGAGGTTCAGGGCCTGGTAGGTCAGCGCTATATAGCGCAGAAGTTTGGGAAGGTAGATGGTCTGGGGGTCTATGCCGCTGGCCGCTTTGACGAATTCATCGGCAGCCTCACGGTACCTTTCGGCACGGAAAAGCTCCACGCCGTAATGGTAGCGCAAAAGCCTGTTGTCCGGGTTTTGGGCCAGCTCCCGGCTGATTATGTTTAGATTGCGGTT